>NZ_JARYTI010000041.1 GCF_029911635.1 Sphingomonas sp. AR_OL41 | reverse complement strand
CCGCGAGCGACTCGGCGACGCGGCGCGGCGGATCGGCGCGCTCGTCGAGCTTCGCCCAGAAAAGCAGTGCCTCGGCGAGCGGCCGGGCCGGATCGAGCGCCAGCGCCTCGGCCATCAGCGCGCGCGTTTCGGATCCTTCGACCGTGCCGTGCGCCGGCGCCAGCAGGCCGGCGGCGACACGGATCAGGCTCGACTTGCCGACGCCATTGGGACCGCTGACCAGCGCCGCCTCACCGGCGGCGAGCGCGAAGGACAGCCGCTCGAACAGCAGCCGGCCGCCGCGGACGCAACGCACGTCGTGAAACGCCAGCAACGCGCTCAATCTTTCACCGAATCTTCGAGCGCGTGCATGTCGTCGTCGGAGAGGCCGAAATGATGCCCGACCTCGTGCACCAGCACATGCGTCACCAGCGCATCGAGCGCGACGCCGGTGTCGATCCATTCGTCGAGGATCGCGCGGCGATAAAGATGGATGCGGTCGGGCAGCGTCCCCGAATCGAGCGAGGATTTCGCGCCGAGCGGACGACCATGATAGAGCCCCGACAGCTCGAACGGATCCTCGATGCCGAGCGCGGCGAGCGTTTCCTCGTCGGCGAACTCCTCGATCAGCAGCACGACATCGCCGAGATGCTGCGCGAAGGGCTCGGGCAGCGCGGCGAGCGCGGCGCGGGCATAGCCCTCGATCGTCGCGGCGTCGGGCGCGGTCAGCGGGCCGGATTGATCGTTGCCGGGCATCGGCTATGCCTAGGGTTCAAATAGCGGCACGGCAACGGCCGTGACAGCGACAGGGACCCGGACATGGACATCGCACAACTTGACGACGAAGCCCGCGCCGAGGCGCTCGATGCACTCGACGAATGGGATTTCGACGAGGCACGCGACGCGATCACGCGCAGTTTTGCCTTTCCCGATTTCAGCGCGGCCTTCGCCTTCATGACGCGCGTCGCGCTGCTCGCGGAAAAGGCCGATCATCATCCCGAATGGTCGAATGTGTGGAACCGCGTCGACATCCTGCTCACCACGCACGATGCCGGCGGCCTGTCGCAGCGCGATATCGATCTTGCCGAGGCGATCGACGCTTTGGTCGATTGAGGCTCAGCGCCGGGCGGCGAAGAAATCCCTGAGCAACGCGGCCGATTCGCCCTCGCCGATGCCGGCGTAGATTTCCGGGCGGTGATGCACGGTCGGCTGCGAAAAGAGCAGCGGGCCGTGCTCGACCGCGCCGCCTTTGGGGTCGCTGGCGCCATAATAGAGCCGGGCGATGCGGGCATGGGCGATCGCGCCGGCGCACATCGCGCACGGCTCAAGCGTCACCCACAGGTCGCAATCGTCGAGTCGCTCCACGCCGAGCGTGGCCGCCGCAGCGCGTAGCGCGAGCATCTCGGCATGGGCGGTGGGGTCGTTCGACGCGCGCGGCGCGTTCGCCGCTGTGGCGATGACGACGCCGTTGCGGACGATGACGGCGCCGACCGGGACCTCGCCCTGGCCGGCGGCCTGCGCAGCGGCATCGAGCGCGGCGCGCATCGGGGCGGGGATCGGAAACATAGCCGCCTCATGCCGCGCCGCGCCAGCTTTCGCCAGCGCGACAAGGCATCAGCGCCGCGTGACTTATTGCGCGGTGTTGCCGTTTTCGGCCGGCTTGTTCATCGTGACGGTCGGAACGGTGATCGTCTTGGTGGTGGTGGTCACCGTCGGGACTTCGATCGACTTGTTTTCGGTGCCGACCGAAATGGTCGCGACGTCTGCCTTGACCGCCGGCGCCTTGCCGCCCTCGAGGTGCAGGCTGGGCAGTGAACCGGGCGAGGTCGAGAGTGTCATCATGCCGGTGGCGAGCAGGCCGGCGACGACGAGTGCGGCGAGGCCGATCAGGACGAGAAGTGCGCGCATGATGTGTCTCCGGGGTCAGGTTTTTTCGAATCGCTTGCGTAATTAACGCTAGATTCCCCGTTAAGGTTGCACGGTAAAGGCTGAATCGGTTGACGCACCGTCCCGAACTGGTTATCGGCGCGGCCTTTCCGGGACCGGCTTGGCTGGTCCGATATCAGGATTTAACGATCATGTCGCGCATCTGCGAACTGACCGGCAAGGGCCGGCTGGTGGGTAACAATGTTTCCCACGCCAACAACAAGACCAAGCGGACGTTTCTGCCGAACCTGCAGAATGTCACGCTGATCTCCGACGCGCTGGGCACCAGCGTCAAGCTGCGCGTCTCGACGCACGGTCTGCGCTCGGTCGAGCATGTCGGCGGCCTCGACAACTGGCTGGTCAAGACGACCGACGACAAGCTGTCGCTGCGTGCGCGCCGCCTCAAGCGCGACGTCTCCAAGAAGCGTACCGCTACCGCCGCTTGATTCGGTTCGCCGGGGGCACAGCCTCCGGCGCCAGCCTGAATTTCAGCAGCAGGCTGCGTTGCAGGAAGAGCTGGTTGTCGTCGGACACCAGCCAGATGATCGTCGCGCCGTTTTCACGAGTCGCGACCACCCCTTCGAAATTGTCATGGATCAGCGGCGCCGCCAGCGTCGCGATCTCGCGCCCGCGCACCGTCGCGCCTGGCCGAATCGCCGCGCGATCGACCACCACCAGCTTGTTCGAAAAGACGAACGGCAGCGCGAATCGGCGCGTCAGGATCAACAGTCGCCCATCGGGCAGGACGGTCATGTCGCTCGGGTCGAAGCCGGGCGGCGGTACGAATTCGAAGCGGAAGCCGGATCGGGGATGTTGCGTCGGGTCGCCGGCGAAGAAGATGCCGGGATGATGGCGATGGCCCTTTTCTCCGACCCGCTCGGCAATCACCAGCATGCCCCCGCCCGGTAGCAGCGTCATCGATTCGGCACCGGTATTGACCGGCCAGTCGGTCATTGCCGGCGGTGCGGCATGCGCCTCGGCGCGCGCGAAACCGGGGGCGTAGCGCCAGATCTCGTTGGCACGCTCGAACCCGACCCAGATCTGCCCGGTGTGCGGGTCGACCGCCATCGATTCGCTGTCGCGGTCATATTTCGCCCAGCCGGTGCCGGGACCGTCGGGAAGCTCGGCAAAGCGAACCTGTTCGGCGATATTGTGACGGCCGAGCCGGAACGAGACGATGTTGCCGCCGTCGCTGAGCAGGGTGAAGCGCCCATGGTCGATGTGCAGCGACGAAAAGCCGCCAAAGGCCTCGCCGCGCCCGCGCAGCTCGATGCCGCCGAGCCATAACAGGTCGCCGACGCGGCGCAGCGCCGGATGGGCGGGATCGAGGCTCACCGGCACGGTGTCGATCCGACGGTCGTCGCCGAGCAGGGGGAGTTGTGGCTCGCCCGCCCATTGCGGCACGAAAACCAGAACCAGCAGGATCGACCAGAAGATGCGCATCGCGTTTGCCCTGCGGGACGCCGCGCCGCCGCGCAATGGGGGTGGTGATTTCTGAACGGCGGCTAACGACCCCATTCAGGACGCGCTCAATGCGACTCGGGCAGAAACAGCATCGTCGATGGCAATGACGCCACCGAGTCGGATTTTCGCCGACCACTGGGAGACTGAAAATGTTCAAGAAACTTTCGCTCGCCGGGGCCGCGCTCGCGATGGGCGCCACCGCCCTGATCCCCGCCACCCCGGCCGCGGCGCAGAGCTATGGCCGCCACTATGATCGCGGTTACGAGGATCGTTACGGCGACCCCTATCAGGGAGGTTATCGCGGCGGTTACGACCAGCGTGGCTATGACCAGCGCGGTTATTACGATCAGCGCGGCTATAATGGCTATAATCGCAACCGTTATCGCGACCAGTGCCGCAAGGGCGACACGGGCACGATCATCGGCGCGATCGCCGGCGGCCTGCTCGGCAACTCGATTGCCGGTCGCGGCGACCGCACGCTCGGCGCGGTGCTCGGCGCCGGTGCCGGTGCGCTTGCCGGCCGCGCGATCGAGCGTTCGGATCGGCCGGATTATTGCCGGCGTTGACGGGTGCAGGTGGCTAGCCTGGATAGCCACCGGTGCGCGATAGCGCAGCACCCGGCACGGCCGGTGGGTCGGCTGGCCGACCCGTCCGACGACGGCTTCGCCGTCGTCCTTGGGCCAACAGGTTAGAGAGTTCCCTCGCGTAGCGTATCGAGGGCGAGGGTCGGTCTCCGCAAGGGGGCCGGCCCTTTGTCGTGGCGGAGCGCGGCGACGACCGCGCCGGTGCGCGTAAGCGCAGCGCCACGACCGGCCGGCACGTGCGCAGCAACCTGGCCGACGGCGGCTTTGCCGCCGGCGCGGGATGGGGACCGAGCGGGCAGAACGGAAGGTAGAAAGCAGGGGGGCGACGGCGAAGCCGCCGCCGTCGGCCGGATCGGGCTTTGCCCGTCCGCCGGCCGTGCCGGGCGCTGCGCGCGTCGCGCGCACCGGCGGCTAACCTTGGTTAGCCGCCTGCGCCCGTCAGTACATATGCTGCCCACCATTGATGCTGAGCGTCGAGCCGGTGACGAACCCGCCATCGTCCGAGCAGAGGAACGCCACGCCGCGCGCAATCTCGCTCGCCTGGCCGAGCCGGCCGACCGGAATCTTGGCGACGATTTTCTCCAGCACGTCGGCCGGCACCGCGGCGACCATGTCGGTGTCGATATAGCCCGGGGCGATCGCATTGACGGTCACGCCGGCGCGCGCGCCTTCCTGTGCCAGCGCTTTGGTGAAGCCGTGGATGCCCGACTTCGCGGCGGCATAATTGACCTGGCCATATTGCCCGGCCTGGCCGTTGATCGAGCCGATATTGACGATCCGGCCCCATTTGCGATCGCGCATGCCGGAGAACACCGCCTTGGCCATGTTGAAACAGCCGCCGAGGTTGGTGTCGATCACCTCTTTCCACGCCTGATAGGTCAGTTTCATGATCGTGCCGTCGCGAGTGATGCCGGCATTGTTGACCAGCACGTCGATCGGGCCGAGATCGGCAACGATCCGCGCCACGCCTTCCTGGCAGGCATCGTAATCGGCGACGTCCCACTTATACGCCTTGATGCCGGTGCGCTCGGTGAACTCCCGCGCGCGCTCGTCATTGCCGGCATAGCTGGCGGCGACGGTCATCCCCGCCTCCTGCAATGCCAGGCTGATCGCCTCGCCGATCCCGCGTGTACCGCCGGTTACGATCGCCACTCGTGCCATTTTACTCTCCTCGTTTCGCGCGAGGCTAGGCGGTGCGGGTCCAGCCTTCAAGCTCCCGGCCGATCAATTTCCGCAACATCGCGACGCCGATCGGACTGTCGTTGAGGCAGGGGATATAGGCGAAATCGGTACCGCCGGCCGTGATGAACTGCTCCTTGCCGCGAATCGCCAGCTCCTCCAGCGTTTCGAGGCAGTCGACCGAGAAGCCCGGCGCGATCACCGCGACGCGCTTGGTCCCCTGGCCGGGCAGCGCCATCAGCACGTCGTCGGTCGCCGGCTCGAGCCATTTGGCGCGGCCGAAGCGCGACTGGAAGGTGACGATCACCTCGCGACCGAGCGCCTCGGCGAGCAGCCGCGCGGTCTTGCGGCAATGGCAATGATAGGGATCACCCAGTTCGAGCGTGCGCTGCGGCATGCCGTGAAAGCTGGTCATGATCGCTTCGGGTTCGAAATCGAGTCCGGCAAGGGCGAGCTCGACCGATTGCTTCAGCGCGTCGATATAGTCCGGGTCGTCATGGTAGGGCGGCAGCGTGCGCAGCGCCGGTTGCCAGCGCATCGCGGCGAGCGATTCGAACGCCTTGTCGTTGGCGGTGGCGGTCGTCGCGCCGCAATATTGCGGGTAGAGCGGGGCGAACAGGATGCGCTCGCACCCGGCGGCCTTCATCGCCGCGATGCGGTCGCCGATCGACGGCCGGCCATAACGCATTGCCCAGTCGACCATCACGCCGTCGCCAAAGGTGCCGGCCAGCGCGACCGATTGCAGCCGCGTGAAGGCGGCGAGCGGCGAGCCGTCGTCGCGCCACACCTGGCTATAGGCATGCGCCGATTTGCGCGGCCGCGTGTTGAGGATGAAGCCGCGCAGGATGATCTGCCACAGCAGCGGCGGCAGCTCGACGACGCGGCGATCGGACAGGAACTCGCCGAGATAGCGTTTGACCGAGGCAGTATCCGGCCCGTCGGGCGTGCCGAGATTGACGAGCAGGACGCCGATGCGCGGCGGCGCGACCGGGGGATGATCGGGAGGCAGGGTCATACTTCGCCCGGAACGAGGGGGAGGGTGCGCATGCGAAAGCCGGTCGAGGCTTGCAGCGCATTGGCGATGGCCGGCGCGATCGCCGGCACGCCGAGTTCGCTGGCGCCGCCGGGATCGGCCTCGCTGCGAATCATCTCGACGGTGATGTCGGGGGTGTCGGACAGGCGCGGCAGGCCGAGCGCGCGGAAGCCGCGCGCATCGGCGATATTCTCGGTGAAGCCGGTGCTCGCGCCCGATGCCGCCGCCATGCCGAAGATCAGCCCGCCTTCGATCTGCTGCTTGACGATGTCGGGATTGACCTGCCGCCCGCAATCGACCGCCGCGACGATGCGGTCGACGCTGATCGCCTGGCCCTCGCCGATATGCGCCTCGGCCAGCACCGCGATGCGGCTGCCGCGAAAGCTGTGGCAGGCAATCCCCTGGCCGCTATTCTGCACCCCGCCCTCCCAGCCGCCGAGCGAGGCGGCGGTCGACAGGCAGCGCGCCAGCCGCGCATCGCCGCCGAGCATGCCGATGCGGAACGACAATGGCTCGGTCCCGGCGACATGTGCGAGTTCGTCGAGGAAGCATTCGGTGAAGAAGGCGGTGTAGCTGTGCGCCCCGCCGCGCCAATGGCCGGTCGGCACGCCGATATCGACCGGGTGATGGTCGATGGCATAGGCCGGCATGCGGTAGAAGGGCGTTGCCCCGGCCACGGCATAGCCGTCGCCCACGCCGTCGATCGCCAGCGCGGCGCCGGTCGTGCGGTCATGCGCCATCAGCCGCGCCGCCAGTTCGCGCCCGGTCGAGGGGGCGGCGATCTTGGCCAGCCAGCCGAGAATCTGGCCGTTGGGGCCGAGCCGCGCCGCCATCCGCGCCATGGCCGGCGGGCGGAAGCGATCGTGCATGATGTCTTCGGCGCGCGACCAGACGAGCGATACCGGCCGGCCCAGTTCGCGCGCGATCAGCGCTGCCTGTTCGGCGGCGCGATGTTCGAGATTGGCGCCGAACGAACCGCCGATCAGCATCGGGTAAACCGTCACGTCGCTCTCGGACAGGCCGATCGCCGACGCCGCCGCCGCGCGCGCGAGCCCGGGCGCCTGGGTCGGCAGCCACAGTTCGAGCCGCCCGTCCTCCAGCCGCGCGGCGGCACTCATCGTCTCGATCGCGGCATGCGCCGCGACGCCGACGCGATATTCGGCCGTGACCAGCCGCGCGCCCTTGAACGCCGCCGCCAGGTCGCCGATCGCCGCCATGCGCTCGCCGGGCCCGTCGAGCGCGGCGCTCAAGGCCTGGGCGATCGAGTCGGTGCCGATCAGCGCGCCGCGCAGCCGAAAGGTCGGGGCGAGCGCATCGAGTGCCTTGTTCGCCGCCCACCAATTGTCCGCCGCCGCAGCAACCCATTTGTCGGTCGTCACCACGCCGACCATGCCGCGAATCCGGGCCGCCGCCGCACGATCGACCTGGGTCAGCTGCGTGTTGCCGATCGGTGCCTGGCGGATGCTGACGAACACCATGCCCGGCAAGCGCACGTCGCCGGCGAAGTTCGCTGCGCCGTTGACCTTTGACGGCGTGTCGAGCCGCGGTAGCGACTGGCCGTAGAGCCGCGCGGGGTCGGCGCCGCGCAGCGGCACGGGGCTGGGTGGGCTATGACGCGCGGCCTCGGCCGCCAGCTCGCCGAAGCGCAGCCGGTCCTTGCCATGGACGACGAAGCCGGCGGCGGTCCCGCAGGCCTGCCAGTCGACGCCCCAGCGCTTCGCCGCCGCCTTGCACAGCACCACGCGCGCGGCGGCACCGGCCTGGCGCAGATCGTCCTCGAACGCGCGTACCGAGCTCGACGCGGCGGTCAGCATCAGTCCGCTGCGCGTCACATGCGCGTCGCGCAGCGGCGCCGGCAGACGATCGAACACGCCCTCGAACAATTCCGCGGCGCCGAGCTTGTTGGCATAAAGCGGGTTGAGCGGCGCCGCCTCCACCGCGACGGTGCGCCAGTCCGCGCCGAGCTCGTCCGCGACGATCTGCGGCAGCGTGGTGTAGACGCCCTGGCCATGTTCGGCCTGCGACACCGCGACGGTGACATGGCCGTCTTCGCCGATCTTGAGCCAGGCGCCGAACAGCGTCTCGCCCTTCGCGGCGGTGAGGTTGGGGGCATAGCTGCGCGGCCATATCGCGAGCGCGACGATCAGCCCGGCCCCCACGCCCCCGCCGATCAGCAGCGTGCGCCGGTTGATCTTGTCCAGGACATCGCGCACCGCCATCGTCGCTGCTCTATCGCGAGACACGCGAAACACCAATCCTCCCGATGGGCCAATTCCGCCCGAGCGGACGAATCAGGCCAGCGCGCGATAGGTGGTGCGCAGCGTCACCTTGTCGATCTTCTCGGTGCCGAGTCGCGGCAGCGGCGCGTCGGCGATCCAGATCCGTTGCGGCACCTTGAACGCGGCGATGTTGGCGAACAGGAAGCCGCACAGATCATCGGACGTCATCGTCTCGCCCTCGCGGAGCAGGACAACCGCCCCCGGCACCTCGCCGAAACGCTCGTCGGGCAGGCCGAACACCGCGGCCTCAGCGATCGCGGGATGCTCGTAGATCGCCGCCTCGACTTCCTGGCACGAGATATTCTCGCCGCCGCGGATGATGATGTCCTTCTTGCGATCGACGATGAACAGATAACCGTCCTCGTCGAGATAACCGACGTCGCCGGTCAGGAAATAGCGATCGGCGGTGAACGCATCGCGCGTCGCCTGTGCGCGGCCCCAATATTCGCGGAAATTGCACACCGAGCGGATCGCGATCTCGCCACGCGACCCTTGCGCCACCGGCCGGCCAAGGTCGTCGAGGATGGCGAGATCGACCAGCGGTGCCTGTGGGCGGCCGGTCGAACTCGGCTTGGCGAGATAGTTGCTGCGCCAGTTGCTGCAGCCGATGCCGTTGGTCTCGGTCAGGCCGTAACCGACCAGCGGCGCACCGCCGCCCATCTCGGCGTCGATCCGCCGGACATGCTCGACCGGGCGCGGCGCGCCGCCGGCGGCGAAATCGGCGACGGTCGACATGTCGTATTTGTGCCGGTTGGGGTGGGTGAGGATCTCGAAGCTCATCAACGGCACGCCGACGAAATAGGTCACCTTCTCGGCTTCGATCAGCCGCATCGCCACTTCCGCATCCCATTTCGGCATCAGCACCAGCTTGCGACCCATGGCGAAGCTCTGCAGGAACACCGGGACTTCGCCGGTGACGTGGAACAGCGGCACGTTGAGCAGGGTCGCCGGCTGCATGTCGGTCGCCTCGCCATCGACCGTGGCGATGCCGAGCGCGACCAGCGCCTGGGCAAGGTAGTTGTACACCGCCTGCACCACCGCGCGATGATCGCTGATCGCGCCCTTGGACTGGCCAGTCGACCCCGAGGTGAACAGGATCGTCGCGTCGTCGTCGCCGGTCAGCATCGGCAGCGCGGTCGTGGCGCTGTCGTGCGCGGTGAGCTCGGCGAGCGCGATGGCGAGCGGCGGGGTGTCGTCGATCGCGATCACCGTCGCGCCGAGATCGTGAATTTCGCCGAGCCGCTTGGCGCGGGGCGGGTCGGCGAAGACCAACGCGCAATCGACATCGGCGATCGCCGCGGCAAGCTCGCCCGACTGCCACCAGCCGTTGAGCAGGGTGGCGATGCCGCCCGCCATGATGATGCCCATGTAGAGCGCGATCCATGACGGCGAGTTGCGCATCGCGATGCCGACGCGATCACCTTTCTGCACGCCGTGCGCGGCGACCAGCGCGCGCGCGACTCGCTCGGCCTCGGCATAAACGTCCGCGAAGCTCAGCCGCTCCTCGCCCGAAACCAGGAAGGTCTTGTCGTGATGCTCGGCCGCGTAATGCGCGAAATAGCCCGGCAGCGAGGCCGGCACGGTGGCGATCATCGGCATCACGGTGCCGCCGATATCGACCGAACCAAGTGCGAGCGGCCCGCCTGCGCCGGTGAGCGCGGCCATGCTCTCGTCCATCCGCCGGTCCAGTTCGGTGCGCATATGCTCTCCCTCTTGGTCTTGTCGCCTGGCCCCTTTATGGAGGCGCGAACTCTCGGGGAAAAGCCTTGATCCTTACCGCGCTCGCCGCAGCCCAGTCGCACATCCATTTCACCGACCTGCACCTCAATGCGGTGGCGATCCCGATCAGGCTGTTTGGGCATGAATTCGACATCAAATGGTATTCGATCGCCTATATCACCGGCATCGTCATCGGCTGGTGGTATCTGATCAAGCTGCTGAGCCAGCCCGGCGCGCCGATGGCACGCCGCCATGCCGATGATCTGGTGTTCTACGCCACGCTCGGCATCATCCTTGGCGGGCGGATCGGCTATGTGCTGTTCTACGCCCCGGCGATGTTGCTCAACCCCTTGAGCGTTCTGCGGCTGTGGGACGGCGGCATGTCGTTCCATGGCGGCATGATCGGCACCTCGATCGGCATCATCCTGTTTGCGCGCCAGCAGAAGCTCGATTGGCTGCGCATCCACGATTATCTCGCCTGCTGCGTGCCGTTTGGGCTGTTCTTCGGCCGGTTAGCCAATTTCGTGAACGGCGAATTATGGGGCAAGAAGAGCAACCTGCCCTGGGCGATCGTCTTTCCGCGCACCGGCGAGGACGTCGCACGCCACCCCAGCCAGCTCTATGAGGCCGGGCTAGAAGGCATCGCGCTGTTCGCGCTGCTGTGGTTCTTCTTCTGGCGCACCAAGGCGCGCTACGAGCCCGGCAAGCTCGTCGGCCTGTTCCTGGTCGGCTACGGTCTGGCGCGCTTCACCGTCGAATTTTTCCGCGAGCCTGATTCGCAGTTCGTCGGCGGCTTCTTCGACAATGTCATTCATATGGGCCAGGTGCTGACGCTGCCGATGATCGCCGCCGGTCTCTATCTCGTGCTGACCGCGCACAGGCGCCGCCACCGCGTCGTGCCGATCGCCGGGGACGAGAGCGTCGCCTGAGGTGAGCGAGGGAAGCCTGGCGGACCGGCTGGCCCGTGCGATCACGCTCGCGGGGCCGATCCCGATCGCGCAGTTCATGGCCGCGGCCAATGCGCATTATTATGCGACGCGCGATCCGCTGGGGGTGGGCGGCGACTTCGTCACCGCGCCCGAAATCAGCCAGATGTTCGGCGAGTTGATCGGACTGTGGTGCGCCGATCTGTGGGACCGCGCCGGGCGGCCCGACATCGCCTGGGTCGAACTCGGCCCGGGGCGCGGGACGCTGGCCGCCGATGCGCTGCGCGCGATGGCCATGGCCGGGCTGAGCCCGCCAGTGCATTTCGTCGAGACCAGCCCGGCGCTGCGCGCGGCGCAGGCCGAACGCGTGCCGGACGCGATCTGGCATGACGACGTCACGACGCTGCCCGCCGACCGCGCGCTGATCGTGATCGCCAACGAATTCTTCGACGCGCTGCCGATCCGGCAATTGCTGCGTTGGGGCGAGGGCTGGCACGAGCGACTGGTCGCGTGCCAGGACGTGCTGTTCCTGCCGATCCCCGGCAAGCCTGTGCCCGACAACGTCATCCCGCCGAGCCTGCGCGACGCGCCGCCGGGTTCGATCATCGAGACCAGCCCGGCCGGCGTCGCCACCTGTCGCGCGCTGGCGCGGCGCATCGTCGCGCAGGGCGGCGCGCTGCTGGCGATCGATTATGGCTATGAAGGCCCGGCACTCGGCGACACGCTGCAGGCGGTGCGCGGCCATGGCTATGCCAATCCGTTCGGGGCGCCGGGCGAGCAGGACCTGACCGCGCATGTCGATTTCGCCACGCTGGCGGCCGCCGCCGGACTCGAGGGCGCGACGCCCTTTGGCACAGTCAGCCAGCGCGACCTGCTCGGCGCGCTGGGGATCGACGCACGCGCCAGCGCGCTCGCCGCCGGCGCGCCCGATCGTGCCGAGGCGATCCTCGCCGATCGTAACCGGCTGGTCGGCGAGGATGCGATGGGGCATCTGTTCCGCGCGCTGGCGCTGACCGCGCCCGACTGGCCCATTCCCGCGGGGTTTGCATGACCATCTATTATCGCGATGCCCGTACGATCGACGGGCCGGCGCTCGCCGCGATGGCGCGACGCTCATTCACCGAGACCTTCGGCACGCTGTACCGCCAGTCCGATCTCGCCGCCTTTCTCGACGAGGCGTTCGGTCCCAACGGCCTGCCGTCGCAGCTTTCCGATCCCGATTTCGCGGTGCGGCTCGCGCTGGCCGACGACCAGATCATCGGCTTCGTCAAGATGGGCCCGGTGACCTTCCCCGGCGAATGGCGGCCCGACGCGATCGAACTCTATCAATTCTACGTCCTCGCCCCATGGCAGGGCGAGGGCGTCGCGCCGGTGCTGATGGACTGGTCGCTCGAACATGCCCGCAGCCACGGCGCGAAGGAGATCATCCTCAGCGTCTATGTCGACAATCACCGCGCGCACCGCTTCTACGAGCGCTACGGCTTCCGCGAGATCGGGCGCTATGCCTTTCGCGTCGGCGAGACGATCGACGACGATCGCATCATGCGGCTGGTGCTGTGAGCGCCGATGATGTCAGCGCGGTCGAGGTGATCCGCGCGCCGATGCTGGCGGGAACCGCGCACGGCTTTCTCGGCCGGCGTGGCGGCGTGTCGACGGGCATGGTTGCCGGACTGAACGTCGGGCTCGGCTCGGATGACGAACCCGAGGCGATCGCCGAGAATCGCCGTCGCGCGGTTGCGGCGGTGCTGCCCGGCGCGCGGCTGGTCAGCGTGTATCAGGTGCACAGCGCCGATGCGGTGACGGTTGCCGACGCATGGGGCGATGCGGCGCGGCCGCATGCCGATGCGCTGGTGACCGATCGCCCCGGCCTTGCGCTGGGGATTGTCACCGCAGACTGCGCGCCGGTGCTGCTCGCCGATGTCACGGCCGGCGTGGTCGGCGCGGCGCATGCCGGCTGGAAGGGCGCGATCGGCGGCGTCACCGACGCGACGGTGGCCGCGATGGAGCGGCTCGGCGCGCGCCGCGAGCGCATCGCCGCCGCGATCGGCCCGTGCATCGCGCGCGCCAGCTATGAGGTCGATGACGGCTTTGCGCGCCGCTTCGAGGCCGCCGACCCCGCTAACGAACGCTTCTTCGCGCCCGGCAAGCCCGGCCATCACCAGTTCGATCTCGAAGCCTATGTCGCGCACCGTCTCGCCATCGCCGGGGTGACGCGCATCGCTGCGCTCGGCCTCGATACCTATGCCGATGAAAGCCGCTTCTTCAGCTTCCGCCGCGCGACGCACCGCGGCGAGCCGACCTATGGGCGGCAGATCGCGATCATTGGGCTCTAAAGCATCGTGCGAAAAAGTGGGTACCGGTTTTTCGCAAAAACGATGCGATAACAAAAACTAAGGCAGGCTGGCTAGTTGCGCGCGCAGCACGGTCGCCAGCGCGGCGAGCGCGGTCGTCCGGTTGGCGATCGCATCCGGGCCCGAGATGAATGCCTTGTCCACCCCGGGATTGGAGATGAACTCGCCTTCGATATAGGCGCCCAGGCACTTGCGGGTAGGTTGCGGGTTGCCGAGCGCCGCGTCGCGCAGGATGCCAAGCCCGCCCGGCCCAGAGTCGGATTCGGGTTTGAGGCCACGATCGCGCGTACCCGGCAACACCGCGCGCAGACCGGCGATCCAGCCGGCATGGACCGCCGCGGCAAAGGCCATGTCCGCCTGGACGTTGGTGTTGCCGTGCGCGGCATCGGCATAATAGGTTTCCGCGCCGCGGATCGTCGGGTCGGCCATGCCGTTGAAATGCAGGCAGACCAACGCCTTGGCCTTGTATCGCCCGGCAAAGGCCGCGCGATCGACGATGCCGAGATTGACGTCGGACGTGCGCGTCAGGACGACCTGGATCTTCTGGTTCGCGGCAGCCGCCTGGGCAAGCAACTGGTCGCGCAGGATCATGCAGAAATCGAGCGTGAGCTTCTTTTCCTTCACGCCGCTCACGCTGACGGCATTGTTCGGGCTGCTGCCGCCGACCTTCTGGTCGCCGCCATGGCCGGGATCGAGGATGATCGTGCCGATATCGGTGAGGCCGACACTGGCTTCGGTCATCGCGATGGCGGAGGTATCGAGCAGCGCCTGCGCTTCGGGGACGAGAGCGAGGATATTGTCGGCATAATTGGGCGTCGGCGTGTAAATCGGGCCGATGAAGCGGATATAATCCTCGGCGGTATCGACATGCGTTTCCCAGCCCGAATAGGGCGGGCGACCGATAAACGCCCAATAGCCCGAGACGAAGCTCTCGAGCGTCGCGAACTTGCAATAGGCGTCGAGGCCGTCATGTGCCTGATACATGACCTTGGTGGCGAACAGCGCCATTTCCGGGCGCCATTTCAAGCCAGCGAAATTATAATGCCGCGTCGCGAGATCCGACGTGCCGCGCCCGCTCTCGATCAGCCATTGGGCGAGCGTGACGGCCTTGAGATGCGGGTAACGGATCGCCGTCCCGGCATAGATGGCGGATAGTCGGTTGAGCAATGCGTTGGTTGGCACGTCTATCCCCCCGGATTGATGCGCGCCGAGCCTCGCCGTCGCGGCGGGGTGATGCAAGCGCGATCGTGTCCGAATCGGTCCGATCTCGTGGGAACGGAGGCCTGCGCAGGCGATGGTATCATTTGCAACAATCGCGCGTTAGGGAGGCGCAACCTCCCTTTTCCAGAGTATTTCCGATGGCGAACAAGAACGAGACCGAAGCCGACCTGACCAGCGTCCCCGCGCGTGGCAAGCCCAAGGCCAGCGTCGAATCGATCGGTGGGCGCAAGCTCAAGCCCTCCACCATGATGATGGGCCATGGCTATGACCCGACGCTGTCGGAAGGCGCGCTCAAGCCGCCAATCTTTCTCACCTCGACCTTCGTCTTCCCCAATGCCGCCGCCGGCAAGCGCCATTTCGAGGGCGTGACGGGCAAGCGCCCGGGCGGGTCCGAAGGCCTGGTCTATGGGCGCTTCAACGGCCCGAACCAGGAGATACTCGAAGACCGGCTCGGCATCTGGGAAGACGCCGAGGACGCATTGGCCTTCTCGTCGGGCATGTCGGCGATCGCGACCTTGTTCCTGTCGATGGTCAAGCCGGGCGACACGATCGTCCATTCGGGTCCGCTCTACGCCGCGACCGAGACGCTGATCGCGCGCATCCTCGGCCGCTTCGGCGTGCATTGGCTAGACTTTCCGGCCGGCGCGACGCGCGAGGAGATCGACGCAGTGCTGTCCAAGGCTGCGAGCGGCAATGTCGCGCTGATCTATCTCGAAAGCCCGGCCAACCCGACGAACGCGCTGGTCGATATCGAGGCGGTGCGCGCGAGCCGCGACGCCATCTTCAAGAACGCCGCAACCAAGCCGCCGATCGCGATCGACAACACGTTCCTTGGGCCGCTCTGGCTCCAGCCGCTCAAGCATGGTGCGGAGATCGTGGTCTATTCGCTGACCAAATATGCCGGCGGGCACAGCGACCTCGTGGCGGGCGGCGTGCTCGGCTCGAAGGAGCACATCAACACCATCCGCCTGATGCGCAACACGATCGGCACGATCTGCGACCCCAATACGGCGTGGATGCTGATGCGCAGCCTCGAAACGCTGGAGTTGCGCATGAGCCGCGCCGGCGAGAATGCCGCCAAGGTGTGTGCCTATCTGCGCACCCACCCCAAGGTCGAGCGCGTCGGTTATCTCGGCTTTCTCGAGGACACGCCCGGCATGGAGCGCCAGGCCGACATTTATCGCCGGCATTGCACCGGCGCGGGCTCGACCTTCTCGCTGATCGTCAAGGGCGGCGAGAAGGAGGCGTTCGCCTTTCTCGACGCGCTCAAGATCGCCAAGCTCGCGGTGAGCCTCGGCGGCACCGAGACGCTCGCCAGCCATCCGGCCGCGATGACGCATCTGTCGGTGCCCGAGGCGCGCAAGCAGGCGCTCGGCATCACCGACAATCTGGTGCGCATCTCGATCGGCGTCGAGGATGCCGACGACCTGATCGCCGATTTCACCCAGGCGCTCGATTCGATTTGAGCCTTTACTGGATCGACCATCCGGCGGGGCATCGTCTGGCGATCATGGCACGTCCCCGCGCGGGCGACTGGTTGGACGACGAGATCGCGCGCTGGCGGAACGCCGGCGTCGATCTCGTCGTCAGCCTGCTCGAACCAGGGGAAGTTGAAGATCTCGAATTGCAGCGTTAGGCGATGCTCTGCCGGACTGCGGGAATCGATTTCATTTCGTTTCCGATTCCCGATCGCGGCGTCCCCGAGTCTCGCGCGGAGGCACGGGCGCTTGTTGAAGCGATCAGCGCACGCGGAACGAAACACGCCGTCGCGATCCATTGTCGCGCCGGTATCGGACGATCCTCGCTGATCGCCGGCATGGTGCTCGTGCTGGCCGGGCTGAGCGCGGATGATGCGCTGGACGCGATCGGTCGGGCCCGCGGACTGACGGTGCCCGACACCGACGGACAGATTGCGTGGTTGCGTGGTTTCGAAGACGAACAACGATCTATTTGAGGGTGTGTTCGAAGAACGCGACGACGGCGGCATTGAACTGTGCATGAAAGGCGGCCCGGTCGAAACCGGGTGCGCTATGACAGATCGCCGGCACCTGCGCTGCCAGCGCGATGCTGCACGGTGCGAGGAAGTCGAAATGATCGGCGCCCGGCACGACATGATAGTCTGGCTTCGCGGGCAGGTTCTTTGCCACGGCTTCGGCATAATAAGGCTGCGGCAGGACATGGTCGTCGGCTGCGCGCCATAGCTGGATCGGCATGATCAGCGTGGCGAGCCCGGCGTGGTCGAAGGTAAAGCCGAGCGCGGGGGCCGCGACGACCAAGGCGCGTATCCTGTGATCCGCGCGCCATGCCGGCGTCGCCGATAACGACGCGACCGCATCGCGGTGCGACGCAATCAGGGTGCAGTCGAAGAAGTTTGGATGGTCGGCGCAATGTTGGCCCAGGCGACCCAGGTCGGGCACGCCGCCGGCTGCCGTCAGGACGGTCAATCCGCCGGCGGAGAAGCCGAATGCGCCGATCCGCCCCGGTGCCAGGACGGCATGGCCCGACCAGCGATCGAGCATATAGTCGATCAGCGCGCTGATCGCGCGGGTTCGCGCGGCGATATCGAGCGCGCTGCGCTGATCGCGCCAGTTGTCGCCGGGATGGGTCAGCGACGCGACCACGAAGCCGGCCTGCGCCAGTGCCAGCGCGGTATCGTAATGCCCGGCATAGCTGCCGCCATTGCCGTGCGAGATGACGATCAACGCGCGATCATGCCCCGCAACGGGCGCGTCGATCGCGACCGTCTGCGCATACAGATCAAGCCCGTGCGACGCAGCGGGTGTAGCCGTCGGGTACCAGATGCCGACTTCCGTGCCATCGACCTGAAGATGCTGGAAGCCGATATTGACTGGCGCATGGGACGGCGCGGCGGCGACGCCGACCGGCGCGATAAGTGCGGCCAGCAGACAGGCGAGGTGACGAAGCGAAGCGATCATGGCGTGCTTTCGGGATGGCGTGGGAGGCCCATCGCCTGACAGGCGACCTGACGCGGTGCGAGGGCCGTTTCGCCAATGGGCGAACGGGTTCGCAAGCGGGCGCGTTTGCCGCTGCGGCGTCGACCCGATAGGCAGGCAGCGATGACGGCAGCGGCACCAGGCAAAGGCAGGGCAGCGACGATCGCACGGGCGGTGATCGCCGCGACGATCGCAGGCGCCATTCTCGGCCTGGCGGGACCGTTCGGCAGCTATCTCAATGGCAGTGCGGAATATCGCCTCGCCTATTGGGTGATCTCGATGTGGTTCGGGGTGGTCGTCTATGGCGCGGCGGTGGTCAGCATCGTGCCGGTGGCCGGCCGAAGCGAAATCCCGCCATGGATGGTCGGCGTCTTCCTCATCGTCATAGCGTCGATCCCGCAGGCGATCGCGACGCGCATGCTGGCGCTGTGGTTCTGGCCCGACCTGGCGCGTATCCGGATCGGGCCGCTCGTCTGGTACCTGCAGGTCTTGCTCGTCGCCGAACTGCTGGTGCTCGGTTACGCCAGATGGACGGGCCTGCTGCAGCTCCCCTCTTCACCGGCGACACTCACCGCAGACGAGGCATCCGACGACGACGCGTCGATCTGGACGCTGCTTTCGCCGCGGCTCGGCCGCGATATCCTATGCCTCGCGATGGAGGACCATTATGTCCGCGTCCACACGCCACTCGGTGCCGAATTGTTGCTCATGCCGATGGCGCGCGCTGTCGCCGGGCTGAGCGGGATCGAAGGCATGCGCGTCCACCGCTCCTGGTGGGTGGCGCGGGCCGCGGTGACGCGCATCGAGGGTCAATCTCGCGCGATGCGGCTCCACCTCGTCAATGGCATGGTCGTACCCGTCGCGCGGCGCGCGGTCGCCGACCTGCGCGCGGGCGGATGGATCCCCGAGGCGCGGTGAAAATCACCCGTCGCCGACGCGCTCGATATCCGCACCGACCGCGCTGAGCTTCTCTTCCAACCGCTCATAACCGCGATCGAGATGATAGACGCGCTGCACCTGCGTCTCGCCCTCGGCGGCGAGGCCGGCGAGGATCAGGCTCATCGAGGCGCGCAGGTCGGTCGCCATCACCGGCGCGCCGACCAGCCGGTCGACACCGCGTACCACCGCGGTGCGGCCCTGGACGAGAATATCGGCGCCCATCCGCGCCAGCTCGGGCACGTGCATGTAGCGATTCTCGAAGATCGTCTCGGTCAGCACGCTGGCGCCATCGGCCTTGCACAGCATTGCCATGAACTGCGCCTGCATGTCGGTGGCGAAGCCGGGGTAAGGCGCGGTCGACAGCGTCAGCGGGCCGAGCTTGCCATTGGCCTCGACCAGCAGGTTGCCGCTCTTCTCGGTCACTGACACGCCGGCCTGGATCAGCGCCGCGACGGTCGCCTGCATGTCGTGCGCGGTGACGCCGACCAGTTCGAGCGAACCCCCGGTGATCGCGGCGGCGCAGGCATAGCTGCCGGCCTCGATCCGGTCGGGCATCACGCGATAGGTCGCGCCGTGCAGCCGGTCGCGACCCTCGATCTCCAGCGTCTCGGTGCCGATGCCGCTGATGCTCGCGCCCATCGCGACGAGCAGGTTGCACAGGTCGACGATCTCGGGCTCGCGCGCGGCATTCTCGATGATCGAGCCGCCCTTCGCGGTGACCGCCGCCATCACGACATTCTCGGTCGCGCCGACCGACACGATCGGGAAGGTGTATTTGCCGCCCGACAGTCGTCCGCCGGGCGCGGTCGCCTTGACGTATCCGGCGGCCATTTCCAGCTTCGCGCCGATCGCCTCCAGCGCCTTGAGGTGGAGATCGATCGGGCGGTTGCCGATCGCGCAGCCGCCGGGCAGCGACACCGTCGCCTCGCCGGCGCGGCCAATCAGCGGGCCGAGCACCAGGATCGAGGCGCGCATCTTGCGCACGATGTCGTACGGCGCCTCGGTCGCGGTCAGCTTGCCGGCGCGGATCGTCATCACGCGGCCGAAATCTTCCGGGCGGGCGCCCTCGATCTGGGTCGAGGCGCCGAGCTGGTTGAGCAGGTGGCCGAAGCTGTCGACATCGGCGAGTCGCGGCAGGTTGCGCAGCGTGACCGGTTCTTCGGTCAGCAGCGCGCAGGGCATGAGGGTCAGCGCGGAATTCTTGGCGCCGGAAATGGGCAATTTGCCCGACAGGCGGTTGCCGCCACGAATGAGAATACGATCCATGGACGGTATCTACCGCCCCGCCCGGACCGCGCAAGGGCGCGCGGGGTCACGCCGCCGAAAGCGTGGCTCGGCTCAGGCCTTTTCCAGCGTGCATTGCAGTGGGTGCTGGTTCTCGCGCGCGAAGTCGATGACCTGGCTGACCTTGGTCTCGGCGACCTCGTAGCTGAACACGCCGCACACGCCGACGCCCTTCTGGTGGACGTGGAGCATGACGCGCGTCGCCTCCTCCATGTTCATGCGGAAGAAGCGCTGCAGCACCAGCACTACGAACTCCATCGGCGTATAATCGTCATTGAGGATCAGCACGCGATAGGGGGTCGGTTGTTTGGTGCGCGTACGGGTGCGCGTGGCGAGGCCAAGGCCGGTGCCGGGCGGCTCATTGTCGCCCCCGCCCTGGTTGTCGTCGCCGAGGCGTTCGGCGCGCGCGCTGGATGTTGGTCGCTTGATCATGTGAGTGCGAAAATATGGCACGTCGCGGCCCAAGGGCAAGAGGGAGAGAGGCGAGATCGTACGATAAACGAAAAAGGGCGACGCCGAACCGGCGCCGCCCTCCTTTCTGGTCGTCGTAGCGCGATGGCGTTACGCGGCGATCTTGACCTTCTCGACCGCAACCGCGACGCGGTTCGAGATCGGCTGGGCGACCTCGCCGGCGAGCTTGAGCATCGCTTCGGTGGTCTTCGACGTCTCGGCGACGATCGAGTCGAACGACGAACGCATATAGTCGCTGTGCAGCTTGAAGAAGTCGGTCGGCGACTTGACGCTCGACAGGCTCTTCAGCGTGGCGGTCGCGCCCTCAAACGACTTGCGGGCATAGTCCGCGGCGCTCTGGCCGATCGTTTCCATGCCCTTGGCGGCAATCTTGCTCGACTCGACCAGGGCTTCGACATTGCCCTTGCTGAACTCGTTCATGTCCTCGAACATCTTGGCGCCCTTTTCCATCGCGGCCTTGGCGCGATCATTGGCTTCGGCGACATAGGCCTGGGTCTTCTCGGCGGCGGTCTTCAGGGTGGATTCCATGGTGGTCACTTCCTTTTTGAGGGCGGCGAGCACGGGGGCCGCCACAGGGTTTGCTTCAATCGTCTTGGTCACGGTCTTCTCTGCGGTATCGGCGGCTTGTTCGATCGCCGCCACGGGGGCGGCCACGGCCGGCTCGATCTTGGCCGCGACGGGCGCGGCGCTGTCGGGGAAGGTGGCCGGCGCGGCGACGAGTGTCTCCGCGACAGGCTTCGCCACGACGGGCTTGGCGACCGGCTTGGCCGGTGCCGATGCAACAACGGGCTTCGCCGCCGGCTTGGCGGGCGTTTTCGCCGTCACAGTCTTCGGGTCCTTGCTGGCCATGACGGCCTCCTGTCGTTCTATGCTGCACCGCAATATAATAGCCTTGGCGGCGACTCGCAAGTATTTTGTTGCAGTGCAACATAAGTGTCACCGCCGGAGAAGATTACTATATTGTTCATGGCATTAGCTTGATGAAGTTGCAGCGCGCCCCGCTCCTGCGGTCGTCAGGTTGCATCACTGGCAAAGGCGCCGAATTTCGGCTATGGCGGCTTCATGCTCGACACCGTAGCGCCGCCCATGTCCCTTCCCGGGCATTTCGACCCCGTGCCCGTACCGCGCAGTTTCGTGCCGCGCGCGGATGGCCGAATCGACCTGCTAGGCCTCTCCAAGCTTGACCTGCGCATGGCGCTGGAGACGTCGCAGCTCGAGGCGAAACAGGCCAAGCTGCGCGCCAAGCAATTGTGGCACTGGATCTATAATCGCGGCGTCACCGACTTCTCGCTGATGACCGACATCTCGAAGACCATGCAGCCATGGCTCGAGCAGCGCTTCGTGATCAGCCGGCCGCAGGTGGTCGAGACGCAGGTGTCGACCGACGGCACGCGCAAATGGCTGCTGCGCTCGGACGACGCGCAGGATTACGAGATGGTGTTCATCCCCGACGCCGATCGCGGGACCTTGTGCGTGTCGAGCCAGGTCGGCTGCACGCTCAACTGCCGTTTCTGCCACACCGGCACGATGCGGCTGGTGCGCAACCTCACCAGCGCCGAGATCGTCGGCCAGGTGATGCTCGCGCGCGATTCGCTCGGTGAATGGCCGAGCCAGCCCGAGGGCCGCATGCTCACCAACATCGTGATGATGGGCATGGGCGAGCCGCTGTACAATTTCGACAATGTCCGCGACGCGCTGAAGCTGGTAATGGACGGCGACGGCCTCGCGCTGTCGAAGCGCCGCATCACGCTGTCGACCTCGGGCGTGGTGCCGATGATGGCGCGCGCCGGGGCCGAGATCGGCGTCAACCTCGCCGTCTCGCTCCACGCGGTGACCAAGGAAGTGCGCGATGAGATCGTCCCGATCAACCGCAAATACGGCATCGAGGAATTGCTCCAGGCCTGCGCCGATTATCCCGGCGCCAACAATGCGCGGCGCATCACCTTCGAATATGTCATGCTCAAGGACAAGAACGACAGCGATGCCGAGGCGCATGAGCTGGTCCGTCTGCTCAAGCTTTATGATCTGCCGGCCAAGGTCAATCTGATCCCGTTCAACCCCTGGCCCGGCGCGCCCTACGACACCTCGACGCCCGAGCGCGTGCGGCGCTTTTCCGACATCATCTTCGAGGCCGGCATCTCGGCGCCGGTGCGTACCCCGCGCGGGCGCGACATCGATGCTGCCTGCGGCCAGCTCAAGACCGCGTCGGAAAAGAAGAGCCGCGCCGAGCTCGATCGCCAGGCCGAAGAGAAGCTCGCCGCGCTGGGGTGAGTGGGCAAGCCTGCCCGTGCCGGCGCGGAGCGGGTGAGGCGGGTGCCGCGAACGCAGCGTTCCCGGCGCCCGCTCGTCGTCGCTTCTTCGCGAAATCCAGATTTCTTTAACCATAGCTTAGGCGTTTGCCGCCATTGCTTGGCCCCGCACAGCAAGCGGGGACGGACACGAGCATGCGCGATGACGAAGCGGTCGATGTGGCGATCATCGGCGCGGGGCCGGCCGGGCTGACGGCGGCCTATCAGCTGACTAGGCAGGGCTATAAGGTCACCGTGATCGAGAAGGACCCCGTCTATGTCGGCGGGATCAGCCGCACGGTCGAATATGACGGCTTCCGCTTCGATATCGGCGGGCACCGCTTCTTCTCCAAGTCGCGCGAGGTCGTCGACCTGTGGAACGAGATCCTGCCCGACGATTTCATCGAGCGGCCGCGCATGAGCCGCATCTATTATGAGGGCAAGTTCTACAGTTATCCGCTGCGCGCCTTCGAGGCGCTGATGAACCTCGGCATCTGGCGCTCGACCTTGTGCATGGCAAGCTATGCGCGCTGGAAGCTGTTCCCGCACAAGGAGGTGAAGAGCTTCGAGCAATGGGTCGTCAACCAGTTCGGCCACAAGCTCTATTCGATCTTCTTCAAGACCTATACCGAGAAGGTGTGGGGCATGCCGTGCGACGAAATGTCGGCCGACTGGGCGGCGCAGCGCATCAAGGGGCTGAGCCTCGGCGGCGCGGTGATCGACGGGCTCAAGCGCTCGCTCGGCCTGCATAAGCGCAAGAATGACGGTATGGCGGTAAAGTCGCTGCTCGAAACCTTCCGCTATCCGCGCCAGGGACCGGGGATGATGTGGGACGCCGCGCGCGATGCCGTTGTCGCCGGCGGCAACAAGGTGCTGATGGGCACCGAACTCCACCAGATCGCGCAGGACCAGGCCAGCGGCCGCTGGCGCATGACCGCGCGGCGCGATGGCGAACTGCTCGCGATCAGCGCGGCGCACGTCATTTCCTCGGCGCCGATGCGCGAGCTGGCCGGGCGGATCCATCCGCTGCCGCAGACGCTGCCGAGCGCGCTGCGCCTCGGCTATCGCGACTTCCTGACCGTCGCGCTGATGATCCGCGCCGACGATCTGTTTCCCGACAACTGGATCTACATTCACGATCCGCGCGTCCAGGTCGGCCGCGTACAGAATTTCCGCAGCTGGTCGCCCGAGATGGTGCCGGACGCGAGCCTCGCCTGTGTCGGGCTCGAATATTTCTGCTTCGAGGGCGACGGCCTGTGGTCGGCCTCGGACGACGACCTGATTGCACTCGCAACCAGCGAACTGGCGACGCTCGGTCTCGCCGATCCGAAGACGGTGGTCGGTGGCCGCGTCGTGCGGCAGGAAAAGGCCTATCCGGTCTATGACGACGAATATCGCGACAATGTCGAGGCGATGCGCGCCGAACTCGAGGCGAGCTATCCGACGCTGCACCTGGTCGGCCGCAACGGCATGCACCGCTACAACAACCAGGACCATGCGATGATGACCGCGATGCTGACGGTGCGCAACATCGTCGCCGGCGCGCGCGTCTATGACATCTGGGCGGTCAACGAGGACGCCGAATATCATGAGGCGGGCGACGAGGGCCAGGACGAGGGCCAGCAGGCAGCACTCGCATCGGAGCGGCTGGTCCCGCGCAAGCTGAAGGCGGCGTGAAGCCGCCGGCGCTCTGGCCGGCCATCGCGATCGGCTGGGCGATCGCCGCGCTCGTTTTGTGCGTCGCGATGTCGCGCGACATTGCCGGCCTGTGGTTCCCCGATCCCGACGACGCGATGCGCCTCAACCAGGTGCGCGACCTGCTCGCCGGGCAGAGCTGGTGGGACGTCGGCCAGCATCGCTTCAACAATGGCGACTTCGCGATGCACTGGTCGCGGCTCGTCGACTTGCCGCTCGCCGCGGTAATCGGCCCGCTGCAGCCGCTGTTCGGCACCGCCATTGCGACGCGCGTCGCGATGGTCGTCGTGCCGTTGCTCACCCTGCTGTCGGTGATGGCGCTTGCCGCGATCATCACGCGCCGGCTGCTCGATACCGACCGCGCGCGGACCGCCGTGCTGCTCGCGCCGTTGTCGGTGCCGTTGATCTATCAGCTGCGGCCGATGCGCATCGATCACCATGGCTGGCAGGTGACCTTCGCGCTCGCCGCCGTTCTTGCGCTGCTCGACAAGCCGACGCGGCGCAGCGGTGCGCTGCTCGGGCTGTCGCTGGCCGTACTCGTCACCATCTCGATGGAAGGCATGCCGATCGCCGCCGCGATCATGGGCATGGCCGCGCTGGCCTGGGCGATCGAACCGGCCCGGCGCGACCAGATGCTCGCCGCGATCTGGGCATGGTGCGCGGGCGCGGTGCTGCTCCATGTCGCAACGCGCGGCCCCGGCATGTTCGCCCCGGCCTGCGATGCGATGTCGCCCGCCTGGATCATCTCACTCGGCGTCGCGGCACTGGGCATGACGCTGGCCGCGCTGCTCGCTTGCCGCACGTCGCCTGCGGTGCGGATCGGTGCGCTCGCGGTCGCGGCGGGCGGCGTCGGCGCGACGCTGGTGCTGATAGCGCCCGATTGCCTGCACGGGCCATTCGCGCGGCTCGATCCGCTGGTGCGGACCTTCTGGTACGAAAAGGTCTCCGAAGGCATGCCGGTATGGGAACAGGTCCCGGTCTGGGCGATCGCGACGATCGGCTTTCCGATCTTCGGGCTGGTCGGCACGGTGCTGGCGGCGCGCGAGGCACAGGGTGAAGCGCGCGGCCGCTGGCTGATGCTGCTCGGCGTGGCGCTCGCCGGATTTCTGCTCTCGGTGATGGTGATGCGCGCCGGGGCGACCGCCAATGCGCTGGCAATCCCCGGTGGCGCCTGGCTGCTCCATGCGTTGCTGGTGCGCGCGCGGCGGATCGGCCCGATCCTGCCGCGCACCGCCGCGACGGCGGGGGCCTTCGCGCTTGCCGCGCCGGGGCTGATGGCGACGATCCTGCTCGGCCTGCCCGTCGGCACGCCGGCGGCAAAGGCGGGGCCGCAGGTAGCGACGGTCGCGCCGTGCCACCAGGGCCATGAGGTCGCGGCGCTCGCCGCGCTGGGATCGGGCCGGGTGTTCGCGCCGCTCGACGTGTCGCCCGAGATTCTCGCCACCACCAGGCTCAGCGCGATCGGCGCGGGCTATCACCGCAACGACCGCGCGATCCATCTCGTCATCGCCACCTTCATGGCCGACCCCGTAGTGGCGCACGCCGCGATCCTGCGCAGCCACGCGACCTGGGTCGCGGCCTGCCCGGGGGTCAACGAAACCGACATGTACAAGGCAATCAGCCCCAACGGCCTGTGGGCGCAGCTCGAGCGCGGCACACGTTTCGACTGGCTTCAGCCCGTGCCGATCGCCGGATCGCCGGTGCTGGTATGGCGCGTGATCGACCCGCCGCATGCCCGATAACCACGCTTTCGCGACGGGCCGCAGCGAAGCACGCTTGTTCGATTGCGCATCAGCGCGGTAAGGCGGTCGGATGCAGGGGGACGACAACAGGCTGCACTGGTGGCAGACACGCTGGTTCGTGCTGTTGTGCACGGCGCTTGCGGTGGTGCCGCTGCTATGGCCGACCATCCCGCCGCTGGTAGATCTGCCCGGCCATATGGGCCGCTACCGCGTGCAGCTGGCGATGGCCGACAATGCCTGGCTGGCCAACTGGTATGATTTTCGCTGGTCGCTGATCGGCAATCTCGGCATCGATCTGCTGGTCATTCCGCTCGCCAAGATCTTCGGGCTCGAACTGGCGGTGAAGCTGATCGTCATGTCGATCCCGCCGCTGATCGTCTCGGGGCTGTTGTGGATCGCGCGTGAGGTGCATGGCCGCATCCCGGCGACCGCGCTGTTCGCGCTGCCGCTGGCCTATTGCTACCCATTCCATTTCGGCTTCGTGAACTTCGCGCTGTCGATGGGCCTAGCGCTCAACCTGTTCGCGCTGTGGCTGCGGCTGGCGCGGACGGGTCACCTGAAGCTGCGCGCTGGCATCTTCCTGCCGATCTCGTGCCTGTTGTGGCTGTGTCACACCTTCGGCTGGGGCGTGCTCGGCGTGCTCGCCTTCTCCGCCGAGATGGTCCGCCAGCACGATACCGGGCATCGCTGGTTCAACGCATGGGTGCGTGCCGGGCTGGGCTGCGTGCCGCTCGCTATCCCGATGCTGCTGATGATCCTGTGGCGCAGCGGCGACCATGTCACCGGCCAGACCGCCGACTGGTTCGACTGGCAGGCCAAGATCATGTGGGTGACGATGGTGCTGCGCGACCGGTGGGCGCTGCTCGATATCGCCTCGACCGCAGTGCTGCTGCTGATCCTGTTCAAGGGCTTTCGCGATCCGGCGATCGAATATTCGCGCAATCTCGGTCTGTCGGCGCTGTTCCTGCTGACCGTCTTCATCCTGTTGCCGCGCATCGTGTTCGGCTCGGCCTATGCCGATATGCGGCTCGCGCCGTTCATGGTGGCGATCGCAGTGATCGCGCTGCGCCCGCGCAAGGGCGTTTCGATCCGCCACGCCGCGACGCTCGCCGCGCTCGGCATGGCGTTCTTTCTCGTCCGCATCGTCAGCACCACGGCCAGCTTCGTGATATACAGCGACAGCTATGACCGTGCCTTCGCGGTGATCGACCAGGTCCCGCAGCGCGCCAGGATGGTGACCTTTGTCGGGCGCAACTGTCGTGACGACTGGGCCTATTCGCGGCTCGAGCACATTCCGGGCATCGCGCTCGAGCGCAAGATGATCTTCGCCAACGATCAATGGTCGATGGCCGGCGCCCAGACGCTGACCACCCATTATCCGATCGCCAAGCGTTTCGCGCATGATCCGTCGCAGATCGTCACCGATCGCTGGTGTCATGGCGAATGGTGGTGGACGATCCAGGCCTCGCTAACCCGCCTGCCGCGCGACGCATTCGACTATGTGTGGATGATCAACCCGCCGGTCTACGACGCCAAGTTCAACGCCGGGCTGGTCGAGGCGTATCGCGACGGGCCGATGGTGCTGTACCGCATCGACCACAGCAAGCCGGGCCCCAATGTGCCGGATTCGGAAATCCTGCCGCCGCGCCGGATGCGCCCCGTGCCGCGCGCTACGCCGACGGTTCGCCAGCCCTGAACGGGGTCAGCTCGCCGAGATAGCGCTGGTCGGATTCGACCGCGGCGCGCTCGTGCACCAGGAAATCGCCGACGGCGCGGCGGAACGCCGGGTCGGGAATGTAATGCGCCGACCAGGTCGGCACGGGCACATAGCCGCGTGCGAGCTTATGCTCGCCTTGCGCACCCGCCTCGACCGTCTTGAGGCCGCGCGCGATCGCGGCGTCGATCGCCTGGTAATAGCACAGCTCGAAATGGAGGAACGGCACCTCCTCGGTACAGCCCCAATAACGGCCGTAGAGCGTGTCGGCGCCGATCAGGTTGAGCGCGCCGGCAATCGGCACGCCGTCGCGCTCGGCGAGGATCAGTAGCACCCGCTCGCCCATCGCCGCGCCGAGCTGCGAGAAGAAGCCGCGCTTGAGATAGGGCGTGCCCCATTTGCGCGCGCCGGTGTCCTGGTAGAAATGCCAGAAGGCGTCCCATTCGGCCTCGCCAATCTCGGCGCCGGTCAGATGGCGGATCGTCAGACCCTCGACCGCCGTCGCGCGCTCCTTGCGGATCGCCTTGCGCTTGCGGCTGGCCAGCGCGGCGAGGAAATCCTCGAATCCGGCATAGCCCTGGTTCTGCCAGTGGAACTGCGTGCCCTCGCGGATCAGCCAGCCGGCGGCCTCGAACAGCGGCAGCTGCTCCGGCGAAACGAAGGTGGCGTGCGCGGAGGAAAGCTTGTGCTGGTCGGTCACCGCCTCGATCGCCGCGATCAGCGCGGGGGCCAGCGCCGCGTCGCGCAGCAGCAGCCGCGGCCCGGGCACGGGGGTGAAGGGCACCGCGATCTGCAACTTGGGATAATAGCGCCCGCCGGCGCGCTCCCAGGCATCGGCCCAGCCATGGTCGAAGACATATTCGCCCTGGCTGTGGCTCTTGGCATAGGCCGGCGCGATCGCCGCAGGCCGGCCATCGGCGCCGTCGATGACGATCGGGATCGGCTGCCAGCCGGTGCGCGCGGTGGCGCTGCCCGAGCTTTCGAGGATCGACAGGAAGGCGTGGCTGAGAAAGGGATTGTCCGCGCCCGCACAGGCATCCCAATCGTCGGCCGGGATAGCGGCGACACCGTCGGCGATTCGGGCGGTGACGGCGGCTTTGCTCACAAGGCTTAGCTAGGGACCCGACGCACCGCCGACAACCGCCCCTTTCGATCAACCATGTACCCCTGACATAATAGCGCCGGGCCGGGCTGCGCCGACCGGCCCGCTATTGGCCGAAGGCGCTGGCGCGATAGAGCAGCGTGATCGCGACGCGACGGTTGCGCGGATCGGTCGGTTTGGACACGATCATCGGCTCGCGATCGGCGACGCCCTCGATGCGATAGAAGCGCGCTTCGGGAATGCCGCCTTCGGCGAGGCGGCGGCGCGTCGCCTCGGAACGGCCCGACGACAGCATCCAGTTGTTCATCGCCAGCGGATCGCCATAGCCCAGCGCATCGGTATGGCCGCGGATCATGATCGGGTTGTCGGTGCCCTTGATCGACTCGGCGATCAGCCCGATCAATGTCGACGCCTGCGGATCGAGCTGCGTCGTGCCGAGCCCGAACATCGAATAATCGGCATCGTCGAGCAGATCGATACGCAAGCCGTCGCGCGTCCGCACGAAGCGGACATGCGACAGCAGCTTCGACAGCTTCGGGCTCGACGACATGGCGCTGGTCACCTGGCGATGCATCTTCTCGAAGTTGCGCTGGTCCTCGCCATTCAAAACCGCTTTGTCCTTGAGGCTGCCCTTCGACCCGGTGCCGACCTGCAGGCCGCCGGTGGCCTCGACCGGAATGGTCATCGACCGCGTGCCGGTCTGCTGCGCCTTGTGCGGATAATTGTCCTTGTCGGTGATCGACTCGCCGCCGAACATGCCGTTCGAGCCGGCGCTGTTCTCCTTCATCTGGACCAAAGTCGGCGCGAAATAGTCGGCCAGCGCCTTGCGCTGCTTCTCGTTGGTCGCGCCGAGCAGCCACATCAGCAGGAAGAACGCCATCATCGCCGTCACGAAATCGGCATAAGCGACCTTCCAGGCGCCGCCATGATGGCCGCCATGCCCTTCGACATAGATCTTCTTGTAGATGATCTTGGGCGGCTGGTTGTTGCCGTGAGGCGCGCGCGCGGCGGCCATGTGTCAGGCTTCCTGCGGTTGCGACGCGCCAGCCATCAACGCCCCCGGAGGCCGTCGAAGACCTCGGAGAAGTTGGGCTGGTTGTTGTGCGCGATGCCCGAGCGCGCTGCCTCGATGACGAGCGGCTGCGGGTGGCCGTGGAGCGAGGCGATGATGATCTGCTTGACGACATGGTAGATCGCGGCGTCGGCGTCGATCACCTGCTTGAGGCGCGAGGCGAGCGGCGCGACCATGCCGTACGCCAGCAGCACGCCCATGAAGGTGCCGACCAGCGCCGAACCGATCATCGCGCCGAGAATCGCCGGCGGCTTGTCGATCGAGCCCATCGTCTTGACCACGCCGAGCACCGCCGCGACGATACCCAAAGCGGGCAGCGCATCGGCCAGGCTGGTCATCGTGCCGTGCGGGCCCTCGACCTCGTGGTGGTGGGTCTTGATCATGTTGTCCATGACCTCTTCCACCGCATGGACGTCGAGCGTGCCCGACGACACCACGACGAGGCGCAGCGTGTCGGCGATCAGGTTGATCAGCGTGTGGTCGGCCAGCAGCCGGGGATATTCGGCGAACAGCGCGGAGGACTTCGGGTCCTCGACATGCGGCTCGAGCGCGATCGGTCCCTCGGTACGCAGCATCTTCATCAGCTTCGACACCAGGAAGATGACGTCGAGATAATCCTGCTTGGCGTATTTCGGGCCCTTGAAGATCTTGCCGAAGCTGCCGCCCAGCGCCTTCAGCTCCTTCATCGAATTGCCGATGATCAACGCGCCGGCGGCGGCGCCGCCGATGATCAGCATTTCATGCGGGATCGCCTCGGCCACCGGGCCGATGGCCCCGCCGGTGATGACGAAGCCGCCGAACACCATGACGAGGAGGACAACGAGGCCGATGACCGGAAACATGCTGGCTTGAACCCCCTTGGTGCGGCCGCCCCTTGGGGGAATCGACCTACATCATCTTCGGTTAACCTGATTTCCTCGCCAATCGGTTAACCGAACCCGGCGCGGTCGCGACTATTTGAGATAATTGAACAGCGACAGCGAACTGAGCTTGGTGAAGCTCGCCTGCGTCGCCTGAAGCACGGTCATTGTCTTCTGCAGATCGGTGATCGCTGCGGTGACGTCGGTGTCTTCCAGCGCGCTGCGATCGACCTCGCGCGCCGTCGCGGCATCCTTGACGCTGGCCTGCTGGAGATCGACCCGCGCCGCGCGGGCGCCGAGCGACGCACGCATCGTGCCGATCTGCGTCAGCGCCGCCTGCACGCCGTCGCCCCCCGCGGATATCCCCGCGACATCGTTCGAGGCGAGCGCGCCGATCATGCTGTTGAGCGCGGCGAACATGTCGGTCGTGCCGCCGCCGGCCACCGGCACGCCACCGAACACCCGGGCCGCGCTTTCGGTCGGCTGGACGGTGATGCCGTCGCCGATCGGGATGCCGGCCGGCGTGCCGCTGCCGGTGAAGCTTACCGAGCCGTCGGCCGCCTGTGTCACCGCGCTGTCGCCGGTGGCGGCGGCGAACAGCGGCTGGCCGCGCGCATCCTTTGTGTTGGCAAGCGAGACGAGCTGGTCGCGAATGCCCTGCAATTCGGTTGCGATCGCGGTGCGGTCGCCAGCGTTGAGCGTCCCGCTATTGGCCTGCACGGCCAGTTCGGCGGCGCGCTGGAGCTGGGTTTCGACGTTGCCGAGCGTCGTGTCCGACTGCTGCAACAGCGACGAGGCCAGCGAAATGTTGCTGGTATAGCTGGCATCGTCGGCATTGGCCTGTTTGATCGTGGTCAGCCGCTGATAGGCCACGACGTCGTCCGACGGCTTGGACAGCTTCTTGGTCGTCGCGATCTGGGTGTTGAGCGTGTCGGCCTGCTTCGACAGCTGTTGCATCAGCGATGTCGTGCTGTCGTAGAAGTGGCTGGTACTGACCTGCATCATGCTCACCGGATATCGAGGATGGACTGGAGCGTCTCGCGTGCGACCTGGATGACGCGGCTCGACGCCGCATAGGCTTGCTGGAAGCGCATCAGGTCGACCGCCTCGCTGTCGAGATTGACCCCCGACACCGAATCGCGCGCGCTGACCGCGCCATCGCGAATCGCCGATTGTGCGTCGGCGACCTGCTGCCGCGCGGCGAGCGTCGTTGCATTGTCGGAAATCAGCGCGGTGGTGCTCGCCTCGAATCCGCCGCTGCTGCGCAGCGTGGCGAAATTGACGAGGTTGCCATTGTCGCGCGGCCCGCCACCGACCGCCGCCGCGGCGATGCCGCGCGGATCGCTCAGCGTCAGCGTGAGATCGCTCGGCGTCGCGCCGGCGGCGAACATCGCCGCGCCGGGATTACCGTCGAGATCGCGCCCCTGCGCCTGCACCGCGTTGACGCCGCTGGCGAAATCGGTCGCCATATTATTGATCTGCTCGCGCGCGCCGGCGACGCGCGCTGCCGCATCGGCAATGCCGGCGAGCGCGCCGCCGGTCGGCGAGAAACCCGCGACGTTGCCAGCGCGGTGGACCGCGAACGACACGGCTCCGCTGTCGCTGCGCACATAGGTGACGTTGCCGGCTTCGGTTCCGCCGACGAACATCGGGCCGCTCGCGCCACCCAGCCGGACGGCCGAACGACCGACATCGTCGGTCGTGACGTTGACGTCGGTGATCGCGCTCATCTGCTCGAGCAGCTGGTCGCGCTGGTCGAGCAGGTTGGCGCGAGCACTGCTCCCCTCGGCGCTGCGGCCCAGCCCGTCATTGACCTTGGCGAGCGCGGCGCCCAGCGAATCGAGTGTGCTGGTGGCATTGTCGGCGGTGCCGTCGAGCGTCGCCGCAACATTGTCGAGCGCCTTGCCGGTGGCCGTGAAGGCGTTTGCAACCGTGGTGGCGGCTTCGAGCATCGCGATGCGCGGCGTCGTCGCGGTGGGATCGGCGGCGACGGTGTTGACCGAGGTGAAGAAGCCGGTCAGCCGGTCACCGAGCTGGTTGCCGGTCAACGCACTCTGGATGCGGCCGAGCCAGTCGATCCCGGTTTCGCTGCGCGCTAGATCGGCGCTGGCATTGCGCACATCGGCCGCGCGGAACTGGTCGGCGGCGCGCGTGATGCCGGTGGCGACGATGCCGTTGCCCGCGGCGATGTTGCGATTGTTGGTGAAGCTGCTCGGCGCGGCGAGTTCACGCACGTCGGTGCTGCGCCGGGTATAACCCGGCGTGCTGGTATTGGCGATGTTCTCCGACACCGTGGTCAGCGCGGTCTGATACGCGCGAACGCCACTGGCGCCGATGCTCATCATGTCGCTCATGGCGTGGCGCTACCGCTTTCGCTGCCGGGCTGCAGCGCTGCCTGCGACTTGGCGAGGAAGTCGGTCATCGCCTTGCCGATGCCCAGCGGGGCGTGTTCCGCCATGCTCTGCGACAGCTTCTGGTCCTGCATCTCGCGAAAGGTGTCGAGCGCCTTGGAGCCGAACAGATCGTCCTCGGCGAGCTTGGCCTGGCGCATCGACTTGAGCATCATGCCGTTGAACACCGCCTCGAACTGCTTGCCGGCCTTGTCGAGGTTGGCGCGCGAGGTCAGCCGGCTGGTATCGAGGCCGATACCGCTGGTCGGTGCCGCGTTGGTGAGCAGGTTGGGGGCGGGGAGGTTGGGCATGTCGCTCACAGCACGATCAACTCGGCCTTGAGCGCGCCGGCTTCCTTGAGCGCCTCGAGAATGGCGACGAGGTCGGCCGGCGATGCGCCGATCGCGTTGACCGCCTTGACGATGTCGGCGAGCTTCGGCCCCGGCGACAGCAGGAACATCGGGCGATGCTCCTCGTCGACCCCGACACCCGATTTCTGCTCGGTCGCGGTCTGGCCCTGGCTGAACGGCGCGGGCTGGCTGATATGCTGCGTCTCGTCGATCCGCACGGTCAACTTGCCATGCGTCACTGCGGCGGGGCTTACACGCACCGCCGCGTTGATCACGACCGTGCCGGTGCGGGCATTGACGATGACGCGCGCCGGCGGCTCGGCCGCGACGACGTCGAGATTCTCGATCTCGCTCATCAGCGTGGCGCGGACATCGGCGCCCTGCGGCGCGCGCACCGACACCGACACGCCATCGACCGCGTCGGCGGTGCCGGCGCCGAGCCGGGTGTTGATGGCCGCCGCGACATTCTGCGCGGTAGTGAAATCGGCATGCGCGAGGTTGAAGGTCAGCACCGGCGTCGATTCGAAGCCGGTGGCGACCGCGCGCTCGACCGTTGCGCCCTCGGGAATACGGCCGGCCGAGGGAATGTTGACGACGATCTGCGACCCGTCCTTGCCCTCGGCACCGAGACCGCCGACGGCGAGATTGCCCTGCGCCATGGCGTAGATCTGGCCGTCGGCGCCCATCAGCGGCGTCATGATCAGCGCGCCGCCGCGCAAGGACTTGGCCTTGCCCATCGAGGCGACGGTGATGTCGAGCTTCTGGCCGGGCTTGGCGAAGGCAGGCAGGTCGGCGGTGATCATCACCACCGCGGCGTTTTTCAGCCCGGGATTGACGTTCGACGGGAGTTGCAGGCCGAAGCGCGAGGCGACCGCCTTCATCGACTGGATGGTGTATTCGAGGTTGTCGTCGCCCGTGCCGGGCAGGCCCACGACGATGCCATAGCCGGTCAGCTGGTTCGAACGGATGCCCTGAAAGCCGCCGAGATCCTTGATGCGATCGGCGTTCGCCGGCGCGGCGACGAGCACCGTCGCAGCCAGCGCTGCACCGATGGTCTGAACGATACGGAACATCCGGGTGACTTTCATCAGAAGGGACTCACGACGGAGAAGAAGCGGCCGAGCCAGCCCTGGCGGCTGGCGCGGGCGACGTCGCCCTTGCCGGTATAGGCAATCTGCGCGTCGGCGACGCGGGTCGAGGCGACGCGATTGTCGGCATCGATATCGGCGACGCGGATCAGGCCGCGGATCTGGACGAACTCGTCGCCGCGGTTGAGCGTGACGCGCTTCTGCCCCTGGACGAGCATCGTGCCGTTGGGGAAGACCTGCGCGACGGTCACGCTGACTTCGCCGGTCAGCGAATTGGCCTGGTCGGTCGCGCCGGTGCCCTTGAAGTTGCGCGTCGTGCTCGCCGAGGCGTCGGTCTGCTTGAACAGCGACGCGATGCCGGTGGTCGGCGGCGTGATGCTGAGGCCGCCGCCCGAATCGAGATTGGAGCTGGCCGACTTCGATGCGGCGGTTCTTTCGACCAGCACGATGGTCAGCGGATCGCCGACGCGGCGCGCGCGCGAACCTTCGTAGAGCGCGGCATAGCCGGCGTCGGCCTGGAAGATCGAGCCATTGGCGATCGCGGGCGGCGCGACCGGCGCCGGCTGGGCGGCCGAAAAGTCGACCGGCGGCGCCTTCTTGCCGCCGAACAGGCGCGCCTCGGCGGCGCGCGGCGCGGTGACGCCGGCAAGCAAGGCGAGGGTGGTCAGGCCGATGAGGTATTTGTGGTTCACGCGCACCTCAGAGGTTCTGGTTGACATATTTGAGCATGTCGTCGGTCGCCGAGATCATCTTGGAATTGACCTCATAGGCGCGCTGGCACTCGATCATGTCGACCAGCTCCTCGACGACATTGACGTTGGACGATTCGAGCATCCCCTGGCGGATGTTGCCGCGACCGTCCTGTCCGGCGATGCCGAGGCTGGCCGCGCCCGACGACGCGGTCTCGACGAGATAATTGTCGCCGGTCGACTGCAGCCCCGCGGTGTTGGGGAAGTTGGCGACCTGGATCTGGCCGATCTGCGTCGCGGCATTCTGCCCGGCGACCTGCGCCGAAACGGTGCCGTCGGTGCCGATCGTGATGCTCGTCGCGCCCTCGGGCACGGTAATGCCCGGCTGGACCTGATAGCCCTCCGACGTCACCAGCAGGCCTTCCGGCGAGCGCGAGAAATTGCCTGAGCGCGTATAGCCCAGCTGCCCCCCCGGCAGCTGGACCTGGAAATAGCCGGCGCCGTCGAGCGCGAGGTCGAGCGAATTGCCCGTCGTTTGCATCGCGCCCTGCGTGTCGATCCGCGCCGTGCCCTGGATGCGCACGCCGGTGCCGAGGTTGAGCCCGGTGGCGTATTTGCTTTCCGCCGTGCTCGGCGCGCCGGGCGCGGTGATCGTTTGATAGGCCAAAGTCTCGAACGCCGCGCGGTCGCGCTTATAGCCCGTCGTATTGACGTTCGCGAGGTTGTTCGAGATCACGCGCATGCGCATGTCCTGGGCGTCGAGCCCGGTCCGCGCGATATGCATGGCTGCGCTGGTCATCGCTTTTCTTCCTTATGCCTGTTGCACGCGCATCAGCGATGCGGCGCTTTCGTCCATGGTCTTGGCTTCCTTCATCAGGTTGGCCTGGACCTCGTACGAGCGCTGGTTTTCGATCATGTCGACCAGCGCCTGGGTCATGTTGACGTTGGAGCCTTCGAGCGCCCCGCTCTCGACCTTGGCGTCGAGATCCTCGGGCAGCACGCCGCCGCCTCGGACATGGAGCAGATTGTCGAGCCCCTTGACCGTGTCCGAGCCCTTGACGCTGGCGAGCTTCAATTTGCCCACGATCTGCGCCTTGCCGTCGCCGCCGATCGGCACGATCGAGATCGAGCCGTCGGACGAGACCGCAACGCTCGAGGCGGGCGGCACGGTGATGGGGCCCCCCGACCCCATCACCGGGAAACCGTCGCCGGTTTCCAACACGCCCGTCGGCGCGATCTGCAGATCGCCGCGCCGCGTATAGGCTTCGGTCCCGTCGGCAGACTGCACCGCCAGCCACGAATCGCCGGTGACGGCGACGTCGAGCGGGCGGCCGGTCTGCATGATCGCGCCGGGGCGGCGATCGGCATCGACCACCTCCTCGGACGCCGGCGTGCGCGTGTCGAGGCCCTGGCCGTTGACCTGCAACCTGGCGAACACCACGCGGTCCGCGCGAAAGCCGATCGTCGAGGCGTTCGCCATGTTGTTGGCGATTGCGGCCTGCGAGGCGAGATGCGCCTTGAGGCCTGTCGCCGCAGTATAGACCAGCTTGTCCATTCAGATGCTCCGCCGCGCGCCTTGGCTCAGTGGCCGATGTTGAAGATGGTCTGCGAAATCTGGTTCGCGGTATCGAGCGCCTTGGCATTCGCCTGGAAGTTGCGCTGCGCCGCGATGAGATTGACCAGTTCCTCGGTGATGTCGACGTTGGAGCCCTCGATCGTGCCCGACATCAGCGAGCCAAAGCCACTCTCGTTGGCGCTGCCCAGCGTTGCCTGGCCGGAGATGCCGCTGGCCGACCAATAGCTGTTGCCGAGCTGGCGCAGGCCGGTCGGGTTGGCGAAATTGGCCAGCGCGACCTTGCCGATCGCGGTGGTGTCGCCGTTCGAGAAGCTCGCCTTGACCACGCCCGATTCATCGACCGTGACGCCGGCCAGCTCGCCGACCGACTTGCCGTCCTGGCTCCGCGAGGCGACCGAGAAGGTCGTGGTGCGCGCGGTCGATCCGGCGAGGTCGAGCGCGACGGTCTGCGCCGCACCGCCCGTCGTCGGGGTGAAGCTGTCATAGGTGACCGGCGCGGCCGGAGCGGTGATCGCTCCGGTCGCATCGAGCGTGATGTTGGTGGGTGCGGTCGAGCCGCCGACCGTCAATTGCTGGTCGCCGACATAGGAATAGACCGACCAGCTGTTCGCCGCGGCGTCGCGGACGAAATAATTGGTCATGGTCATCGCCTTGCCCGCCGAGTCATAGATCGTCGTGCTGGCCGAATTGTTATAGGTCGCGGGGTTGGTCGGGTCGAAGGTGGTGGTGGGCGCGGTCGCACTGGTCGACAGGTTGACGCCGAGCGCGACCTTGGTGGTCGCAACCGGAATGCCGCTGGTCTCGGGCAGCTTGAGCCCGACCATCCCGTCCGCGCCGGTCGCGGTCGCGTTGCCATGGGCATCGACCGGATAGACCTGCAGCACGCTGCCCTGCGCATCGACGACATAATGCGTCGTCGGATCGACCTGAAAGCTGCCGTTGCGGGTATAGGCGACCGCCGAGTTGGTGCCGTTGGTCTTGACCGCGAAGAAACCGTCGCCGGTGACCGCGAGATCGAGCGAGGAGCCGGTAGTCTTGAGGTTGCCTTCGGTGAACTGCTGGCGGTTGGCCTTGACCACGACGCCCGAGCCGACCGCCTTGGTCGGGTCGGCGGCGAGGCTCGACGCGATGACGTCGGCGAAGTCGGTGCGGCTCTTCTTGAAGCCGTTGGTCGAGACGTTCGCCAGATTGTGCGACACGGTCGACATTTCGGTCTGCGCCGCCTGGAGGCCGCTGAGCGAGGTATAGAAGGACATGAGGGGCTACTCCTGTTGGGGGGTCTGGAAGATCAGCCGATCTGGCGAACGGCGCCGACGGCGATCGCGCCGAGCCCGGTGACCGACAGCGTCGGCGAACCGGATCCGGGGTTGGCGACGGATTCGACCGGCGCCCAGACGAGGCCGCGGCTTGTGACGGTGGTGCCGCCATTCTGCGCGGCGACGCTGACCTTGTACGGGCCCGCGCCGGCCGCCGCCCCGGTGTTGGTGGTGCCGTCCCAGTCATAGGAGACGGTCCCGGCCTTTTGCGCACCGAGCGACAGCGTCTTGAGCGTCGCGCCATTCTGGTCGCTGATCGTCACGGTGACGTCGGTCGCATCCTTGTCGAGCTCGACCGCGCCGGCGATGCCGCCGGTGGTGCGCGGATAGGCCGTGCCACCCTCGGTCAGCACGTTGCGGCCGACATAGGACAACGCGTCGCTGGTCGAGGTGCCGGTCAGCTTCGCCGCGATCGACGACAGCGTGGTGTTCATCTGGCTGATGCCGGCGACGCTCGAGAACTGCGCCATCTGGGCGACCATCTGGGTATTGTCGACCGGGTTGAACGGGTCCTGGTTCTGCAATTGCGCGGTCATCAGCTTGAGAAAGTCGGCCTGGCCGAGCGTGGTCGACCCGCTCGACGTGTTGGCGACCGCGCTGTTTCCGGTCGTCGTCTTGATGCCGAGGTTGTTCAGCGTCGTGTCGAAGGATGAGGCGGTCATGATCAGCGGCCCAATTTGAGGGTATCGAGGATCAGCGACTTGGCGGTCTGCATCACTTCGACATTGTTCTGGTAACTGCGCGAGGTCTCCATCATGTCGACCAGCTCGCGGGTTTCATCGACACCCGACTGCCAGACATTGCCGTCCTTGTCGGCGAGCGGGTGGCTCGGGTCGTAAAGCTTGGTCGGGCCCTCGCCGGCGGTGACGACGCTCTCGACATTGACCGTCGACATGCCGCTCGCCTGGTCGAACTGGGTGCGGAACACCGGTTTGATCGTGCGATAGGCGCTGCCCTCGCTCGACGAGATCGCGCCGGCATTGGCAAGGTTCGAGGCCGTGGTGTTCATGCGCACGAGCTGCGCGGACATCGCGCGACCCGCGACCTGGAAAATCGTCATGGGCTGGCCGGACATCTTATTCCCCCTTCAGCGCGCGGGTGATCTGGCCGATCCGCCCGTTGAGGAACGACAAAGTCGTCTGATAGGCGACGGCGTTTTCGGCGAAGGCGGTCTGTTCCGACGACAGCTCGACGGTGTTGCCGTCGAGCGACGGCTGGCTCGGCACGCGATATTTGACCGCAGCGCTGAACCCGTCGTCACCCTGGCCGGCCTCGACCGAGGCGAGCGCGGTGGTGAAATCGATGTCCTTCGCCTTGAAGCCCGGCGTCGACGCATTGGCGATGTTCGAGGCGAGCAGGCCCATGCGCTGCGAACGCACCTCGAGTGCCGCTCCATGAACCCCGAAAAGACTGTCGCTGGCCATCGGCCGTCTCCTGCGCCTGATTGCGCGGAAGTATCTCAGCAAAGCCCGTGCCAAATCCGCCAGAGACCCCCATTCGCTTCATGATCGGCGCGAAGCGGCAAGGTCTTGCCGGTCGGGCGGCAAAAATTGCCGGGTGCGGCAACGCTCAATTGCCACCCCGGTGAAGGCCGGGCCCAGTTACGAGCGGCCCGCAACTGGGCCCCGGCCTTCGCCGGGGTGGCGATTTTGGCCTCGTTCGATGGCAGACGACCGCGACCTGTTACAACTGGCCCGCCCCTTGCAACGCGGGCCGCGATGAGCACCGCACCCGAAATCGCCCAGGCGCTTGCGCCGTTCCTCGACCCCGCCGCCGCGGCGATCGTTGGCGGCGGTACGCTGCTCGCCACGCTGCTGCGCGCGCCGCTGCGCGACGTCGGACGCGCGCTGGTGGCGCTGCGCACCGTCGGGCGGCGCGATTTCGACGCCACGCCGCTGGTCGAGCAGATCGCGGCGCTTGCCCGCATCGCCAAACGCCATGGCGTGATGGCGCTCGATCGCTCGGTGATCGCCGACCCCGACGTTGCCGCCGCGATCGCGATGATCGTCGACGGCAAGACCGCCGGCGAGGTCGAGGAAACGCTCCGCGCCAGCCGCCGCGCGCGCGTCGACCGCCATGCCGCCGCCGCCGATGTGTGGGGCGGCGCCGCCGAGACCGCGCCGGCGATGGGCATGGTCGGCACGCTGATCGGCCTGGTCGGCATGTTCGTGAAGATGCAGGACCCGAGCGCGATCGGCGCGGCGATGGCGGTGGCGTTGCTCGCCACGCTCTATGGCGCGCTGCTCGGCAATCTCGTCGCGCTGCCGATCGCCACGCGACTGCGGCGCCATGGCCGCAGC
>NZ_JARYTI010000040.1 GCF_029911635.1 Sphingomonas sp. AR_OL41 | reverse complement strand
CGCCGAGACGGACGGGTTCGGCGCGGCGCAGCGGGCGGGCGCTGCGCTCCGCGCGAGCCGGCGCTTCGGGAGCGGCGGGTGCGCCGCGTGGGGTCGTCAGCTTTGGCGGGCCGGCGATGATCTTGCTGGTCGGGTTCTTGCGGAACGCGACGACGTCGTGCTGGCGTACCTCGCCGACCGCGCCGGGGGGCAGGTCGCCGAGCACGAACGGGCCGTAACGCGTGCGGATCAGCCGCGAGACCTGCAGCCCGAGATATTCGAGCACGCGCCGCACCTCGCGGTTCTTGCCCTCGGTCAGGATCAGTTCGATCCAGGTGTTGGCGCCGGTGCGGCGTTCGAGATTGGCGTCGATCGAGCCGTAGCGGACGCCCTCGATCTCGACGCCCTCGATCAGCGCCTCGAGCTGCGCCTGGGTGACATTGCCATAGACACGGGCACGATAGGCGCGCTCGACCCCCGTCGCAGGCAATTCGAGCAGCCTCTTCAACTCGCCGTCGGTGGTGAGCAGCAACAGCCCCTCGGTATTGAGATCGAGTCGGCCGACGGGCACGAGGCGCGGCAGATCGTTGGGCAACTTGTCGTAGATCGTCGGGCGGCCCTTGGGGTCGCGTTCGGTGACGAGCAGGCCGTTGGGCTTGTGATAGAGATAGAGCCGCGCCGGGGCGGCGGCCTGTACCGGATTGCCGTCGACGGTGACGCCGGCGAGCGAGACGAGCAGCGTTGCGGGCGTATCGAGCACCTTGCCGTCGAGCGCCACGCGGCCCTCTTCGATCATGCGTTCGATCTCGCGGCGCGAGGCAATGCCGGCGCGGGCGAGCAATTTGGCGATGCGCTGCGGCTCGCGGGATGATTTTGGTGGTTGCACCGCGCGGCCAATAGACGGTTTTATCCTATCCGCCGCGCAAAAAATGGTGCCCGATCTCGTAGCCGGGCGTTAAGGCGCAGGTGCGTAACGATAGCCCATGGGGAAATGACCCCTCGGCTGGTGAAAAGGTGGACATCCTGGCGATGTTATTCGGCAAGAAGAAGCGCAGGATCATCAGGCTGCTGCTCGTCGAGGACGAGCCGCTGGTGGCGTTCGACAATGAGCGGTTTCTGGTCGACGAAGAGTTCGTGATCGTCGCGACGGTCGATCGCGTCGCCGACGCGGTGCAGGTGATTCGCGGCGATGATCCGATCGACCTCGTGCTGGTCGATATCAGCCTCGCCGATGGCAGCGGACTCGACGTGGCGCGCGCGGCCTATGAGTGTGGGATCGCCGCGATGTTCGTGACCGGCGATTGCCCGGCCGGTGGCGAGGAAGTCGCACTCGGCTGCCTCGCCAAGCCCTATGCGCAGCGCGACTTGCTGGCGGCGATCAGCGCTGTCGAAGCTGTGCTGGACGGGCGCCCGCCAAAGCGTTTGCCGGGTGGGTTCAGGTTGTTCGCGCGGCCCGAGGCGGCGTAAAACCGGCGCGATACCAACAGGATCAACGCCGTACAGCCATAACAGTCGCCAGGCCTGGCAGCGGCCGGCCAGGCCGCGTGCTTGGCATGAACCATGACAATGGGATATGCTCTCCCCCAATTCGCGTGATGGACGACCCGACCGACAGGGTTGCCATGACGGATAACAGGGAAGGGGAGTGGCGACATGGAAGCCCTGGAGACATTTTCCACCCGCAATGTCGATCACGACCACCGTGTGAAATATTGGAACATGGTGGTCGCCAACACCTTTCCCGGCATGCAAGTCGAAATTCCCGGACAGAGCTTCGCCGGGCAGTTGCAGCGCTGGTCGATCGGCGAGATCGGTCTGATGCGCGCCGCCGCCTCGCGCTCGCGGGTGCTGCGCCTGGCGCAGTGCGACGTCGGCGAATGGGCGGTCCTCCATGTCATCCATCGCGGATTTTGCCATGTCAGCGACGGCCGCCGATCGGTGCGTGCCGGTGCCGGCGATCTGATCGTGTGTGATCCGGGCAGGCCCTATACGATCGACGTATCCGACCGGAATGATTGCCTGATCGCGCAGGTCCCGACCGCATTGATGCCGGCGATCGGCAGTTGCGTGGATTCGCATGTCACGATGTTCAGCGGCAGCGACCCCCGTGTCGCGCTGTTCCGCCACTATCTCACGGGCCTGTGGGCGTTCGGCCAGTCGCTCGAGGAGGGCAGCGAGGCGATCATGCACATCCTGGCAGCCATGGCATCGACGACGATGCTCGGCGAGCGGCACTGCGATCTGGACGGTGAAGCACCCGGTACGCTGGCGATGCTGGTCGATCATGTCCGCCGCAACCTTGGAGACACCGAACTCGGCACCGCGTCGCTGGCGGTGATGAGCGGCAAATCGCCGCGCGCCGTGCAAAAGGCGTTCGCGCAGATTGCGACCAGCCCGTCCGCCTATATCCGGCGGGAACGGCTCAACCGCGCCGCGGTGCTGCTCAGGGAGCATAATGACCGATCGATCACCAGCATCGCGTTCGATCTCGGCTTCAGCGATTCGGCTTTTTTCAGCCGCTGCTTCCGCCAGCAATTCGATATGACGCCGCTCGACTGGCGTCGACGCCACCAGCAATGATCGACGCGATCAGTCGGGCATCAGCAGCACGGGCTTGACCACGCGGCCTTCCTCGCCGTCCGCGATGGCCGTGAGGATATCCTCAAAGGGATAGGTCTTGATCAGCCGGTCGAACGGCAGTTTGCCGGCGCGGTGATAGGCGAGCAGCTGGGGGATGAAGGTCTGCGGGTCGGCGCTTCCTTCGACGACGCCGCGGATGACGCGGCCGCCGCTCATCACATGGGTGGCGTCGAGACCGACCTTGGCGCCGGGGGCGAAGGCGGCGACCAGCGCCATCTCGCCACGCGGGGCAAGCGCAGAGATTGTCTGTTCGACCAGCGGAACGACGCCGGTGGTGTCGAGCGCATAATCGAGCCCGGCAATACCGAGCGACGCGATGATCTCGGCGATGTCGCGGCCATCGGCCGCGACGGCGTGCGTGGCGCCGAGTTCGCGGGCGAGCGCGATGCGGCTGGGGTGGCGATCGATCGCCACGATCGCCGACGCGCCCGCGATCCTTGCTGCCATCACCGCCGCCAGGCCGACCGCGCCGACGCCGATCACCGCGATGCTGCTGCCTGGGCGCACCTTCAGCGCGTTGAGTACCGCGCCGGCGCCGGTCATGATGCCGCATCCCAGCGGGCCGAGCAGCTCGATCGGCAGATCGCGATCGACCTTCACCGCGTTGCGGCGGTGGACGACCGCATGCGTCGCGAAAGACGACTGGCCGAAGACATGGCTATGGACCGGTTCGCCGCCCGCGGCGGTGATCGCCGTGCTGCCATCGGCGCGCGCGCCGAAGAAGTTGAGCGGCACCCAGCTGTGGCAATAAGCCGGTTCGCGAAGATCGCATGACGGGCACTGGCCGCAGCTCGAAAAGCTCAGCGCGACATGGTCGCCGGGTGCCAGATCGTCGATCGCGCTGCCGACCGCGAGCACGCGCCCGGCGCCTTCATGACCCAGCACGACGGGCCGGGGTATCGGGAGCAGGCCGTCGCGCATCACCATGTCGGTATGACACACGCCGACACCGGCGATCTTCACCAGCACTTCGTCGAAGCGCGGCTTGGCGATGATCACCGGCTCGATCGACATGGGGACGCTTTGGCCGCGGAGGACCGCTGCCTGGGCCGGATAGTTCATGGGGTGCTCCGTGGCGGGAAAGTGCCGGCCCCGCCGCGCTGCGGGCCGGCAAGGGGGAAGGTTCAGAACTTGACGCCGAGCCGGGCATACCATTCGCGCGGCCGGTTATAGGTGCCGAAGATAGCGCCGTCGGCGATGTTGGAGCCGCCCGAGGTCAGGTAGCGATCCTCGGTGAGGTTGGTGCCCCCCGCAGTCAGCGACCAATGGCCGTTCGGCTCCTCATAGGTGACGCCGGCATTGATCATGTCGGTGGACGGACGGCGCAGCGCATAGGTGCGCTGGGTGTCGTTCCACAGGCTCGACGTGTGCGTCCAGTCGCCGACGAAGATCAGCTTGCCGCCATTGCCGAGCCGCGCCTCGTAGCGCGGGCTGATGTTGACCTTCCAGTTCGGCGTCTTGGGAAGCGGTGCCCCGACCAGCGTGCCGGCCTGGAAGACGTTCGCGCCACTGACGGCCGCCACCGCCGGATCGACATAGGTGTACTTGGCGCTGATATAGCCGAGCGACGTGTTGACGGTGAAGCCGCTGAACGGTCGTGCGACCAGTTCGGCCTCGAACCCCTTGATCCGCGCGTTGCCGGCGTTGGCGATGGTCGGTGACGTGCCGATCTGGATGTTGAGCTGGATGCCGCGATAGTCGGTGGTGAAGGCCGCGAGATTGAGCTGCAGCTTGCGGTCGATCAGCGTCGACTTGACGCCGACCTCCCAGGTCGTTGCCTTCTCCTCGCCGAAACCGGGCGCGACGCTGCCCTGCGGATTGGACAGCCGGGTCGTCCAGCCGCCGGTCTTGTAGCCTTTCGACCAGCTGCCATAGACCATCACCTGGCTGGTCGGGTGGAGCTGCACGCCGACCTTGGGCGAGAAGTTGCTGAAGGTCTTGTGGTTGACCCCGGGGGTGTAGATGCGGACCGGATTGGTCGGGTCGGGGAACGCGTTGGCCTGGGCGCAGGTGACGGGCGCGAACAGCAGGATCTGGTTCGGCGCGATGTTGCCATTGGCGTCGGAGCAGCCGAACAGCTTGTAGTTGAAACCGTTGAGATCCTGCTGCCCGCCCTCGAACGACTTGTTCTCATGCGTGTAGCGTCCGCCGAGCGTGATCCCGATCAGGTCGATCGGGCGGTAGTCGATCTGGCCGAAGACGGCGTAATTCTCGGTCTCGAGCTTGTTGGGCCCATCGACCTGCAACAGCCCCTCGGCGAACGTCACATAATCGTGCAGGTCGCCCGCTTCCTTGAAATAATAGGCGCCGAGCACATAATTGAGCTTCTTGTCGAGCGCGTGGCCGAGGACCTGGAATTCCTGGCTGACCTGCCACTGGTTCATGCTGAAGCTGAGCTGCAGCATGTTGAGCGGCGACCCGTCGGCATCGAGGCCCGCTGCCCAGTGCAGCGCGCGATAGGCGGTGATCGACTTGATCGTGACGGCATCCGACAGGTCGTATTGCAGCGTGCCACCCAGGCCCCAGCTTTCGAGCCGCGAAAAGCTGTTGCCGGTCGCGTAGCTCTGATCGATGTTGCCGTTCAGGAAGCGGCTGTCCCAGGGGAGCCGGTTGTTGTTGGGGTTGGCATCGACATTGACGCTGGCCAGCGCGCCGAGTTGCAGGCCGGGACGATATTGCGTGCCGCGCACGCCACACAGGCCGGCCGCGCCACGCGCCGAGATCTGCGCAGGCGTCGCGCCGATGCAGAAATTGTAGAGGCCGGCGAACAGGAAGCCGGTGGTGCCGGTCGGATCGAAGGCGGTGCCGGGCAGGTTCGCCGTGCCGGCGAAATTGCCGGGGACGGTCTCCGCCGTCGCGATCAGCTTGTTGGCGGTGGTGCCGCGGTCGCTGGTATAGTCGCCGGTCAGCGTCACCTTCAGCGCGCCGCCATTGTCCCATTTGAGCTTGCCGCGCAGATCCCAGTTGTTGGCCGCACCCTCGCGCGCGGCGGTGTCATAGCCGGCGGCGGCGAAGGAGGTGTAGGAGTCGGCATTGGCGGCGCGTGCGTCGGGATAAGGCACGCGCTGCAGATAGCCATCCTGTTGCTTCACCCCGAAAGTGATCGAGGAATTGAGGTTGGCGGCGATCGGGATATCGGCCGATCCGCGGACCTGCAGCAAATGGTAGCTGCCGGTGGTGACGTCGCCGGTGAAGCGGAATTTGCTGCCGGGGTCGCGCGTGACGATCGAGATGGCGCCGCCGATCGTGTTGCGGCCGAACAGTGTGCCCTGCGGCCCCTTGAGCACTTCGATCCGGTCGACGTCGAGCAGATCCTGATTGGCGCCGACGGTGCGGGCCAGATAGACGCCGTCGACATAGACGCCGACGCCCGGATCGATGTTGAAGGCGAAATCATCCGCCCCGATGCCGCGGATGAAGGCGGACAGCACGGCGGAGGAGCCCGAAAAGGGCGTGCCGCCATCGAGATTGACGTTCGGCGTGATCGCCGACAGCTGGCTGACATCGCCGATCGCGCGCTCCTTGAGCGCGGAGGCGGTGAAGGCGGTGATCGCGATCGGTACGTCCTGAACATTCTCGGCGCGCTTTTGCGCGGTCACGACGATGTCGGGAATGCCCTGCTCATCTGCCGGTGCCGGCGTGCTCCTGGCTTCCTGCGCCATGGCCGCCATCGGCAGGCTCGCGACCGCGAGCGCGGCCAGGCTGATGCCCCAGTGAATCTTCACCATCTCTCTCCCCGTTTTCGACTTTTTGCCCTTGTAACGGTCAGTCTAGCAGCGCTTTACCGGTTGGGCTTGGCCTATGACGAACCGGCGATTTGGACTGGGGCGAACCTTCGGTGCGGCGAGCGGCATCGACGCAACCGAAGCGCTAGAGTCGCGCCTCTACCGCATCATGAAACTTGCGAATGCCCGTCTCCAGTGTGCCGAGCGTGATGCGGTCGAGTGCGCCCGACTCCAGCCCCTGCTGCCCGAGCGCCGCCGCGCGGAAATCCTCGGCCGCGAAGACGCCGCCGTCGAGCAGCGCCCAGCTGCGTTCCCAATGGTCGCGCGCCTTGTCGGTCGCGGGTGCCTCGGGGATGAGCATGAAATCCTCGACCAGCACGCGGTCCGCGGCCTGCGGCATCATCACCATCAGGTTCATGTAATCGGGGCTGACGATCAGCACCGTGCCGGGGAACAGCTGATAGGTATAGGTGATCGCGCCGCGCAGCGCCGGCCAGTCGGCGCCGTCGATCGCGGCCAGTGCCGCAGCGCGTCCGACGGCGGAGCGCTGGTGCGGGCCGATCGTGTCGGCGGTGTTGACGCCGTCCTTGAAGAACGGCCCGATCGTCGCGGCGTGGAGCCGCTGGACGTGATAGCTTTCGAGGAAGGCGTCCATGATCAGCTTCCAGTTCGCCGGCACATCGTGCGTGCGGCGGCGGAAGAGATGCTGGCGCGGCATGGCGAAGGCCTCGAAATCGGGGCCGAGCGCCTCGGCCTCGCTGAAGTCCGCCGCCTCGTCGAAGCTGAACCAGATCAGCCCGCCGGCCTCGCGCGTCGGCAGGCGCTTGAGCGCGAAGTCGGCCTTGTCGAGCTCGGGAAAGCTCTCGGCGCGGGGCAGGGCGGCGAGCTTGCCGTCGAGCGTGTAGCTCCACGCATGATAGGGGCAGATCAGGCGTGGCGCACAGACCGGCTCATTGCCCTCGACCAGCCGCGTGCCGCGGTGGCGGCAGACATTGAGGAAGACCTGCGCGGTGCCGTCGCGGTCGCGCGCGATCAGCAGCGGCTTGCCGAACCCGTCATGCGGCACCGCCATATTGGGCTCGGGCAGCAGCGCGGAAGGGCCGATGACCAGCGGCACACGCGCGAAGATGCGCTCCTGCTCGGCGCGGTGGCGCGCCGGGTCGGTATAGGCGGCGGCATCGACATGGGTGATCGCGCTCGGCGCCGGTGCGCCATCGGCGATGAGTTGACGCGCCAGTTCGAGCTGTCCGAGGGTCGGAGCGTTCATGGGCACTAGGCATAGCGCAGAACCTCTCTAATCTCACATGGGAAAAACACCGGGGGTTAAGTTGGCTGAAACGCGTCCAAAGGGATTCAAATTGCTCGCGGCGGCGCTGGGTACGCGCAAGTCGGCGTCGATGTTGGCGCTTGCTTTCTCGTCGGGGCTGCCCTTCGCGCTGCTCGTCGGCACGCTGACGGCGTGGCTGGGCGAGGTGAAGGTCAATCTCGCGACGATCGGCGTGCTGTCCTGGGTCGGGCTGACCTATGCCTTCAAATTCCTGTGGTCGCCGCTGGTCGACCGACTCGAACTGCCGCTGCTCAACCGCTTCGGGCGGCGCAAGAGCTGGATCATGCTGTGCCAGGCGCTGATGATCGTCGGGCTGATCGGCCTCGTGATCACCGACCCGACGGTGCACATCGCGCGCTTCGCCTTGTTCGCCTTTCTCGGCGCGATCGGCTCGGCGACGCAGGATGTCGCGGTCGATGGCTGGCGGATCGACATCGCCGACGAGGACGCGCCGATCGAACTGCTCTCGGCAATCTACCAGCTGGGTTATCGCACCGCGAGCATCGTCGGCGGCGCCGGCGCGCTGTTCATGGCGGCGCGGATGAGCTGGCCGACGGTCTATCTCGTCATGGCGGTGCTGATGAGCGTGCTGCTCGCCATCACCTTTACCGCACCCGACACCGAACGGCCGCCGCGCGCGGTGGTCGAGGTGCTGGCCGAGCCCGGCGAGGTCAACCCAAAGGTGCGTGCCGGCGCACTGCTGATCGTCGGCGGCGCTTGGGCCTGGGCGATCGTGACGATCATCATGTTCATGGTCGGCATGCTGGCCGAGCGGCCCCCGGGCACCAAGCCACCCTCGGTCGGCGACTTCCTCAAATATCGCGGGCCGATCATCGTCGCGGCGACGGTGCTGGTGCCGCTGGCGATCGCCGCCGCGATCAACTGGCTCAAGGCGCATGGCCGCGAGGTGCAGCACGCCGTCGATCCGACCCGCACCACGACGCGCACCGCGACCAACCATCTTTACGGCGCGCTGGTCGCGCCGCTGGTCGACCTGACCGCACGGCTTCGCTGGGGCGTCTTGATCGTGATCGGCCTGATCCTGACCTATGCGCTGTGCTACAATATCTGGGCGTCGTTCGCGTACCCCTTCTACCTCGATTTCATGCATTATTCGAAGGACGAGGTGGCCTTTGCGTCGAAGGTGTTCGGCATCATCATGTCGATCATCGGGGTCAGCATCGGCGGCTATCTGTTTTTGCGCATCGGACGCTTCCCGACCGTGCTGATCGGCGCGGCGATGCCGATTTTCGGCAACTTCCTCTATGCCGATCTCGCCGAGGGCGGGGCGCATATCGACATCGTGCTGCACCTGTTCCGGCTCGACCAGCTCGCCTTGTGGTTCGGCAGCGACGAACGCATGGCGCGGCTGCTGCTGACGATCTGCTACGAGAATATCTCGACCGGCCTTGCCGGCGCGGCGTTCGTCGCCTTCGTCTCGGGCATCGTCAGCAAGAAGTTCGCGGCGGTGCAATATGCGCTGCTGTCGTCGCTGACCTTCCTGATCGGTTCGCTCGGCAAGGGTTTTGCCGGCGAGATGATCGACAAATATGGCTATGCCACGGTGTTCCGCGAGGTCGCGGTGGTCGGGCTGCTGGCGATCCTGTTCGTGCTGCTCGAATGGTGGCGCTCGGCCGCGGTCGCGCGGCGCGCGGAAGCGGGCGGTACGGGACAGACGGCATGATCCTCTATCTCGCGCTGTTGCTGGTGCAGATCGTCTGCATCGTCGATGTGATCCGCAACGGCCGCAACCAGTTGTGGATCATGGCGCTGATCTTCCTGCCGGTGGCCAGCACGGTGGCCTATGTCATCGTCGAGGTCCTGCCGGGCATGAAGGGCAACCGCCATGTCCGCACCGTCCAGGCCAAGGCGGTCGCGGCGATCGATCCCGAGCGCGAGGTGCGTGCGGCGCGCAGCGCGCTCGACCTTGCCGACACCGTCGCCAACCGCATCCGGCTCGCCGATGCGCTGTCGGCGCTGGGCAAGCATGCCGAGGCGCTGCCGCTCTATCGCGAGGCGGTGGCGATGGGGCCGGCTGACCTGCGCACCGGCGAGAAGCTGGCGCGCGCGCAGTTCGAGACCGGCGACGCGGCCGCGGCGCTCGCTACGCTCGACGCCAACCGCCCGGCGACCGCGCAGAGCGACCGTGACCGCCAGGCGCTGCTGCGCGCGCGCATCCTCGAGCAGCTGGAGCGCAAGGACGAGGCGCTCGATATCTATGCCGACATCGTCACGCGCTACCCGGGCGAGGAAGTGCGCTGCCGCTACGCCGCGCTGCTGATCGCGCAGGGCCGCGACCGCAAGGCGCTGGCGGTGCTGGAGGAGGTCGAGGCGCGGATGAAGCGGCTCGACCGCCAGCAACGCGCCGCCGAGGCGGAGATGTATCGCTGGGCGATGGAGCGGCTTGCGGCGTTGCGCGGGGCGCATGTCTAGCGCGGTATGAAAAACACCGGTTGTGTCGAGAACAGCGCAACTATTGCCCGAAATGAACTTCAAGATGTAGGCAAGTAGCGCTGGGGTTTTGCGAGCCGATGGGGTGGGCTTTTCGGGGCTGCTGCCGCCCGGGCCTTTCAAGATCTCCCGTAATGGCGTCCGCATTAGCCAACGGCGGATTACGTAAGCAGCAAGCCGTGAGGCGGCGGAGTGCGGCGTCGCGTGAAGAAATAGTGGCACCGCATTATGCGAATAGCCTCGATGTTTTCTTCGGATTTATTGCGGATGATCGTGACGGGAATCACGGCGTTCCAACAGGCGCGCGCTGTGCATTGTACCAACGATGGGAAAGAGCCGGCCACGAGAATCGGGGTGCGGGGCGGCGTAGATTATGGAGCGGCGGCCGGTTTGTTGAATCGCGCCAGATCCCAGCTAGCGACGACTCATTTTAAAGCCCCTCGCCTTCGGGCTACAGGATTCACCCATTGTGGTGGCATGACTCTCCCTCTCCCCTCGTGGGAGAGGGAAGGGGCCCATCGCGTAGCGATGGGAAGGGTGAGGGGGACTGGCGCGGGCTGAAGCGGATGTCTCGTTCTGGACGCCCCCTCATCCGGCGCTACGCGCCACCCGTTTTGTCGCGTGCCGGGTCAATCATGCCCCCGGCATGATTGAGAAATGCTCCGGGGGAGCATTTCGACCCGTCACGCGCCAAAACGCCCACAAGGGGAGAAGGATTTGCCGGCGCTCCCGAATGATGTGTGAATGTCGTAGCCCCGTGCCGGGAGGGGTTGGGGGTGGGGCAGTGCCATCTAGATTCTGGCACTGGACAACGCAGGTCAGACGGATGGCGGATTTTACCAGACGTTGTCACTCACTATCCCGCGATCGGTCGCCCGCCATCGGCGAATGCCGCCGCCACCGCCATGACACAGGCAAAGACGCCGTCGGCATGGCGGATGCCGAGCAGGTCGGCGAGCAGCAGGCGTGCGCTTTCGGGGGCGGTTTCGGCGCGGGCGAGGACGGTGAGCACGGCGTGTTCGGCGTGCGTCATGCGCAGGCAGCAACAGGGCGCGATCGAAATCGGCACCACGGCGCTCGCCGCGAGATCGGCCATCATCGCGCGCATCAGCACGAGCGGGCGGCGGAAGCCTTGGCCGAAGCTTGCCAGCATCGCCTGGGCCGCGGCGGCATCGTCGAGACCGTGCGCGCCGAGCCGACGAAAGGCGAACAAAGCGAGCCGCGCGCCCGGCGTCGCGGGCATGGCATGGGGCGTAGCGGAAAGGGCTATCGGGGCGTCGGTCATGATGGGCTCCAGTGGATGCCACCATGCTGCTTCAATATGCTATTGCAAGTCAATCGCAATTAGGGCGAGCGGATTAATCTGCGTTAACGACGCGGCAAATGCGGGTTCGACTGGCTTTTTGCCGCGCAAGGCACCATATGGGCGGCAACACATTCCCGCGATGGCGCCGGCCGAAGCCGACCGCGCCCGCTCAATTTTCTCAAAGACTGGATTTAAGTGACTCCCAACAAAGAACTCCTGTTCGTCGCACTCGGCGGATCGGGCGAGATCGGCATGAACGTCAATCTCTATGGCTGTAACGGCAAATGGCTGATGGTCGATTGCGGCATCACCTTCGCCGACCCCAATTACCCCGGCATCGACGTCATCCTGCCCGACCTCGCCTTTATCGAGGAGCGGCTCGACGACCTGGTCGGCATCGTGCTGACGCATGGTCATGAAGACCATATCGGCGCGCTGCCCTATCTCGCCGAAGATCTCGGCGTGCCGCTTTATGCGACGCCGTTCACCGCGGGCCTGATCCGCGGCAAGCTCGAGGAAGAGGGCAACGAGAAGCGCGTCACGCTGCGCGTCGTCAAGCCCGGCCAGCGCATCGATGTCGGCCCGTTCGGGATCGATTTCGTGCCGCTGTCGCATTCGATTCCCGAAGCCAATGCGCTGCTGATCCATACGCCGCATGGCAAGATCTTCCACACCGGCGACTGGAAGCTCGACGAGCTGCCCGTCCTCGGAAAGCCGTCGACGCCGGCCGAACTGACCGCGATCGGTGACCAGGGCATCCTGGCGCTGGTGTGCGACTCGACCAACGTGTTCAACCCCGACGCCTCGGGTTCCGAGAACGACGTGCGATCCGGGCTGACCGAGGTGGTGACCGAGGCGAAGCAGCGCGTGCTCGTCACGACCTTCGCGTCGAATGCCGCGCGCCTGCAGACGCTGGGTGAAGTCGCCAAGGCGACCGGCCGCGCGCTTTGCATTACCGGCCGCTCGCTCGACCGCATTCTCAAGGTGGCGCGGGCGACGGGTTATCTCAAGGATTTCCCCGAGACGATCGATCCCGACACCGCGATGCGCATGCCGCGCGACAAGGTGATGATCGTGGCGACTGGCGGGCAGGGTGAGGCACGGGCGGCGCTGGCGCGCGTCGCCGATGGCGCGCATCCGATCCGCCTCGACAGCGGCGATACGGTGGTCTTCTCGTCGAAGCAGATCCCCGGCAACGAGGTGGCGATCGGCCGCATCCAGAACCAGCTCGCCGCGCGCGGGGTGGAGATGATCACCGAGCGCCAGGCGCATGTCCATGTCTCGGGCCACCCCGGACGTCCGGAACTGGCCAAGATGTATGGCTGGCTGCGGCCCGACACGCTGATGCCGGTGCATGGCGAAATGCGCCATCTGATGGAGCAGGCGCGCTTCGGCCTGTCGCAGGGCATCCCGCGCGCGCTGGTGCAGACCAATGGCGACATCATCCGCCTCGCGCCGGGCGCGCCGACCAAGATCGGCAATGCGCAGGTCGGGCGGCTGGTGCTCGATGGCGACGTCATCCTGCCGGGCGACGGTTCGACGATCAACGAGCGCCGCAAGCTCGCGCTCAACGGCCAGATCTCGGTCGCGGTGGCGATCGGGTCGCGTGGGCTGATCGGTGCGCCGCAGATCCGCCTGCAGGGCATTCCGGTCGAGGAGGATCGCGATCCGTTCATCGACGAGGCGCTCGAAGCTGTGGGTACGGCGGCGCGCGCCAAGGGGCGCGACCGCGACCGGTTGCGCGAGGATATCCGGCTTGCCGTGCGCCGCGTCGCGACGCGCTGGACGGGCAAGAAGCCGATCGTCGATGTGTTGCTGATCGAGGCATAAGATCATGATGAAGTGGACGTCCGGACTGGCCATCTACTTTCTGTTCTGGGCGATGTCGGTCTTCCTGGTGCTGCCCTTCGGGGTGCGCACCGCCGACGAGGCGGGCGTCCCGAAGGTGCCCGGCCAGGCCGACAGCGCGCCGCACGAATTCCGCCCCGGTCGCGTCGCGATCCGCGTGACGATCGTTGCGACGATCCTGTGGCTCGTCTTCCAGCTCAACTATATCGAGGGCTGGATCACGCCGCAGACCTTCACGGTGAATTTCGGGAATAGCGGCTAAGCCGGCTGGTACTGCCACTTTCCGTCATGCCGGACTTGTTCCGGCATCCACCGTTGTGCGAATATTGCGGTGCCTGCTGATGCGGCCTGGTAGACCCGGGAACAAGTCCGGCATGACCGGAGCGCCAGTGTCTGGCGCTATGCGAAATCGTGAATAGCATGGCCGCAGAATGGTCAGCCGCCCGCCGCGCCGCGCATCGGCTGGAGCTTGCCGCGCGCCAGCGAGCGCCACAGCCATTCGAGCGGGCCATAGCGGAAATGCTCAAGCCACGGTTTCGACCAGAGCAGCATCAGCGCCCAGACGCCGGCGACGACGAGGTAGAGCTCTGCGCGCGACAGCTGGCCGTACAGCCCTGCGCCATAGCCATAGAAGAGTGTGCTGCAGATCAGGCTCGTGCCGAGATAGTTGGAAAAGGCCATGCGCCCGGCCGCGGCGATGCGCTCGGTCAGGGCGCCGCCGGGGCGGGCGAGCAGGATGATCAGGCACACCCAGCCAATGATCATAATCGGGCGGAACGGCGTCGACAGCGTGATGCTGCCGAGTGCGACATGCCAGGCGTCGAAACCGCCGCGCCACTCGACCAGCAGCAGCGCGACATAGGCCGGGATGCCGATGCCGAAGCCGATCATCAGCCCGGCGCGGTAGCGCGTCCGTGGCCAGGCGCCGCGCAGCATGCCGCTCCTGAAGCAGGCCATGCCGAGCAGCATGTATCCGAGCGTCTCCATGCCGACGAAGATGAGGGTGTTGATCGGCGATGACGCAGCTTCGGCCAGCCGGTTGACGAACACCGCCGCGTAGCCGCCGCGATGAACGGCAACGTCATGGGCGAGGAAGGCGGCGTCGGGCCGGCCGAAGGATTCGATAAAGCCATGATATTGCCGCAGCGTCGCGGCGTCGGCGGTGTGCGCGGCGACCGTTGCCTGGGTATGGGCGATGCTCATGACGAGCGTCGACGTCAGCAGCGTCTCCAGCGCGATCAGGATGACGGCGATGATGACCAGCTTGTGCGGTGCCATCCGGCGGAACGGAAAGGCGAGCGCACCGACCAGCGCATAATGGTTGAGGATGTCGCCCCACCACACGAAATAGAGATGCGCGAGGCCGAACAGGAACAGCCACAACATCCGCGCATAATGCACGCGCAGCGGGCTCTCGCCCTTGGCCTCGGCGCGCTCGATCACCAGCAGCATCGAGGCGCCGAACAGGAAAGAGAACAGCCCGCGCATCTTGCCGTCGACCAGCACGAAATTGATCGCCCACACGCCATAGTCGATCGCGCCATGGCTGCCGAAGGCGGCGGGGTTGGAATAGGCGACCTCGGGCATGCCGAAGGCGACGATGTTCATCAGCAGGATGCCCATTACCGCGACGCCGCGGATCACATCGAGCGTGGCGACGCGCGCAGGGCTGTCGGTCATCGTGTGGCGCGTCGGTTGACGATGAGCGCGATCGGCACGCCGACCAGGACGATATGGCTGAACAATTGCTGCGACAGCGCCTGCGCGGTGAATTTGGGGAACAGAGAGGGCCAGCGCAACGGCAGGACGACAAGGTTCATCACCGCCCAGGTCAGCAGCCCATAGCCGATCCCGCTCGCGATCGGCCGCGCGACGAGCACGGGCAGCCGTCGCGCCGCGACGACGAAGACCGTCACCATCACCGCCATGATGGCATAATGCAGCGCGAGCCCGACCAGCGGCGCGATCGCGCTGTCCTTGCCCGCGCCGAGGATCGCCCCGGCGACACCGCGCAGCATGCGGATCGGTGAGCCGCCCGCGAGCAGTGCATAACAACAGGCCGACAGGATATCGAGCGTGCCGGCGACCGCCGTCGCCAGGGCGATGGTGCGGCCGGTGTTATGCGTCGTGATGGCCATGTCCGTTCCTCCGCCCTGCCGGCGGCGATCCTAATGGCCGCGCGCGCAAAGTCACGCCTGCCGCGTACGCCACCGTGCGGCGATGTGCGCAACCCAGGCGATCGGGATGCCGACCAGTATCACATGGCAGAAGAGCTGGATGCCGACCTCACGCGGGTCGAGGACCGGGAACATGGTGGGGAAGCGGCGCGGCAGGACGACCCAGTGCATCACGATCCACAGCAGCAAGCCATAGCCGATGCCGCTCCACAGCGTGTGGCGATTGAGCGGGCGAATGATCGCCGCGGCGGCGAAATATGTCACCACCATCGCCACCGTGATGAAGAAGTGGATCACCAGCCCGGCGCTGCCCGTCCCGATCTCGCCAATGTCGAGCGCCGGCCACGCCGCTGCGGCAATGCCGGTCAACAGGTCGAGCGGCGTGCCGCCGGCAAGGATGTCCAACAGCAACGCGGCGAGGATTTCGAGCGTGCCGGCCAGCACGGTGGCGATCACGACGCCGCGCCAGAATCCCGATATCGTGTAGGCAATCTTCACCCTGTCCCCCCGAACGAGAGGACAGCGCTATGGCGACGCGGCGCCCGCGTCTACGCCGTTCGCAGCGACTTTCGGATGACCAGTTTCAATCCGGACCATATTTGGCCGACCGCGCACACTTTTACGTCGACGAGACCGGTCGGCAGCGCGACCGCACGCACGACATCTTCGGTAACGTCGGTCGCGACCTTCGACGCTTTCTTGGGCCACGACACCCAGATCATGCCATCCGCGGCGAGTCGATCGCGCAACACGGCAATATGATGCTCAAGCTCCACGCGCGCGGTGACGAAAACATGCGCCATGTCAAGGCCTGGATCCGGCCCGTCCAGCACGACGAGGCCGATCGCGGCGGGATCGATCTCGACGCGGACAGTGTCGGGCATGTCGGCGAACCAGGCGCGTTGGCCGGGTTTCAGGCCCAGCTTCTTCGCCAGCGGCGTGCCCGAATAGCCCGCGCTCACAGCCAGCTCGCAATTTGTTCCAGCGGCTTCTTGCGCAGCGCGTGTCGCGGGACGGTGGCATCGGCCGCGGCGTGGCCGGCAACGACGATCATCACCGGCTTCTCGCTCGCCGGGCGGCCGCACAGCGTGTTGAGAAAACGCATCGGATTGGGCGTGTGGGTCAGCGTCGCGAGGTTGGCGGCGTGGAGCGCGGCGAGCAGGAAGCCGGTGGCGATGCCGACGCTTTCCATGACATAGTAATTTTGCCGGTCGTCATCGGGCAATATCCCGCCGCGGCGCTGGCCGAAGATGACAATCAGCCATGGCGCGACCGCGAGATAGGATTTATCGGCGTCGGTGCCGAGCGGCGCCAGCGCCTCGATCCACTCGGCGCTCGCCTTGCTCGTGTAAAAGGCGCGTTCCTCCTCCTCCGCGGCGGCGCGGATCTCGGCCTTGCGGGCGGCGGAGCCGATCACGGCGAAATGCCATGGCTGGTGGTTGGCGCCCGACGGCGCGGTGCCCGCCGCCTCGATCGCGGCTTCGATCACCGCGCGCGGCACAGCGGTGTCGCTGAAGTAGCGGCAGGTGCGGCGCGTGCGCAACTGGTCGCGCACGCCCTGGGCGCGGGCGATCCGTTCGGCATCGGGCAGCGTGGGCAGGCCGGGCCAGGGGATTGCGGGGTGGTCGAGCATGGGTTCAGCGTAACGCCGAATCGTGGAGCTTCACAATGCCGCCATCATCGCAATCTGGTCGGCCTGGGTCGGGCGGATGCGATAATCGGTCTCGACCGATTTCGCCTTCACGATGCCGCGACTGTCGAGCATCAGCGTGGTGGGATAAGGCACGCCAAAGGCGATGCTTTCGACCTTATATTGCGGGTCGCGCAATTTGAGCGCGTCGATCATCCTGCTGCCGGCATCGCTGTAGAGCGGATATGTCAGGCCCTGCTTGGTGGCGAAGGCGGCGAGCGTCTCGGGCTTGTCATAGCTGACCGCGATGAAGCGCACGCCCCTGGCCTGCGCCGCGGCGGCGACCGGGCCGAGGCCCTTCAACTGCGCCTGGCAATAAGGGCACCAGGCGGCCGAGCGAAACAGCACGATCATCACCGGCTTGCCACCGGCGATGCGGGCGAGCGTGGTCGGCTTGCCCTGGCTGTCGGTCAGCGCGAGGTTCATCGCGACGCGGCTGCCGATCGCCGGGCCGATCGCGGCGACATTGGCGACGGGCGCTGCAGGCGGGGCAGCGACACCCAGCGTGGCGGTGCCGAAGGCGAGAGTCAGCGCGAGCGCGGCACGACGGATCGGGAACATGGCGGGCATCCTTTGGAAAAGCCGGAAGGACCATGCTGTAGCGCGCGCCGCGCGCCGATCTGTCAACCAAGCGGTTGCGCGCCGTCCCCCATCAGTTGCGGGAAAAACCCTTCATGCGCCGCCCGCAGCTGCGCCAGCGTCACGACATGATCGTCGTCGGGCAGTTCGAAGATCAGCCGGTCGGTGATCGTCCGCCCGATCCGCTCGACCTCGACCCCGGCCGCACCGGCGGCGAACAGCGTGTCGAGCAGCGCATGGTCGGCGATCGTAGCGATGTAGAGCCCCTGGTCCTCGCCGAACAGTGAACAGGCGACGCCGCACGGCAGCGGCGCATGCAGCATCGCGCCATAGCCGCCGGCCAGCGCCATCTCGGCGATCGCCACCGCGACGCCGCCATCGGACACGTCGTGCACCGCGGTCAGCGCGCCCGAGGCGATCGCGCCGCGCACGAATTCGCCGGTGCGGCGCTCGGCGGCGAGATCGACCGGCGGCGGTGGGCCTTCCTCGCGGCCATGAACCTCGCGCAGCCAAAGCGACTGGCCGAGATGCCCGCTGCGCGTGCCGATCAGCACGATCACGTCGCCGGTGCCCTTGAAGGCGATCGTCGCGCTCTTCGACCAATCGGCGAGCAGCCCGATCGCGCCGATCGCCGGGGTCGGCAGGATCGCGCTGCCGCTGCCATCGTCATTCTTGGTTTCGTTGTAGAGCGAGACGTTGCCGCTGACGATCGGGAAGTCGAGCGCGCGGCACGCCTCGGCCATGCCCTCGATGCAGCCGACGAACTGGCCCATGATCTCGGGGCGCTGCGGGTTGCCGAAATTCATGCAGTCGGTGGTGGCGAGCGGCGTCGCGCCGACCGCGCAGAGATTGCGATAGGCCTCGGCGATCGCCTGCTTGCCGCCCTCATACGGGTCGGCAAAGCAATAACGCGGCGTGCAATCGGTGGTGATCGCCAGGCCCTTGTCGGTGTCATGGACACGGACGACTGCGGCGTCGCCGCCCGGGCGTTGCACCGTGTCGGCGCCGACGTTGTAATCATATTGCTCCCAGATCCAGCGCCGCGAAGCGATGTCGGGCGAGCCCATCAGTTTGAGCAGGTCGGCGGCGATGTCGCTCGTCTCGGGCACGTCGCTCAGCGGCGCCGGCGGCGGGGTCTTCACCCATGGCCGGTCATAGGCCGGCGCGTCGTCGGCGAGCGGGCCGAGCGGGATGTCGGCGACGGTCTCGCCCTTGAAGGTCAGCACCATGCGGCCGGTATCGGTGACATGGCCGATGACCGCGAAATCGAGCTCCCATTTGCGGAAGATCGCCTCGGCAAAATCCTCGCGGCCGGGCTTGAGCACCATCAGCATGCGCTCCTGGCTCTCGCTCAGCATCATCTCATAGGGCGTCATGCCGGTTTCGCGGCACGGCACCGCGTCCATGTCGAGCTCGATGCCGACGCCGCCCTTGGACGCCATCTCGACCGAGGAGGAGGTGAGGCCGGCGGCGCCCATGTCCTGGATCGCAACGATCGCGTCCGACGCCATCAGTTCGAGACAGGCCTCGATCAGCAGCTTTTCGGTGAACGGATCGCCGACCTGGACGGTCGGGCGCTTCTCTTCCGAATCCTCGGAGAAATCGGCCGAGGCCATGGTCGCGCCGTGGATGCCGTCGCGCCCGGTCTTGGAGCCGACATAGACGATCGAATTGCCGATACCCGAGGCGGCCGAATAGAAGATCTTGTTCGTCTCGGCGACGCCGACGGTCATCGCATTGACCAGGATGTTGCCGTCATAGGCCTTGTGGAAATTGACCTCGCCGCCGACCGTCGGCACGCCGACGCAATTGCCGTAGCCGCCGATGCCATGGACGACGCCGGCGATCAGGTGACGCATCTTGGGATGCTCTGGCCGGCCGAAGCGCAGCGCGTTCATGTTGGCGACCGGGCGCGCGCCCATCGTGAAGACGTCGCGCAGGATGCCGCCAACGCCCGTCGCCGCGCCCTGATAAGGCTCGATATAGGACGGGTGGTTGTGGCTCTCCATCTTGAAGATTGCCGCCTGCCCGTCACCGATATCGACCACGCCGGCATTCTCGCCCGGGCCGCAGATCACTTGCGGGCCGGTGGTCGGCAGTTTCTTGAGGTGGATGCGCGACGATTTGTACGAGCAATGCTCCGACCACATGACCGAGAAGATGCCGAGCTCGGTAAGATTGGGCTCGCGTCCCATGGCGTGCAGCACACGCTCATATTCTTCCGCGGACAGGCCGTGCTGGGCGACGATCTCAGGGGTGATCTGGCTCATGCCGCTGCCCTTAGCGGGGGGCGGGCGAGGGGGCTAGTGCGATGGCGCGCAAATTTGCCTGCTATGCGTGTGCGCGATAGTTGCTCCCCTCCCTGAAAGAGCATCGGGTGAACCGCGCCCCGCGCGGTTCAGGTCAGGCTGGGGGCCTGACCGACCCGATGCTGGGCTGGGGGTGGGTTGGCGCGCGCAGCGAGCCATTCTACCCTCTCGCCATGCGCCATCGCATCGATCCTGAACTCACGCGGCGCGCGCGCGAATTGCGCAACAATCCGACGCCTGCCGAACTGGCGATCTGGCATCTGATCTCCCGCTATCGGCCGGCCTTTACCCGCCAGTTGGTGGTGCCGCCGTTCATCATTGACCTCGCATGTCGCCAGGCGCGGCTCGGCGTCGAGTTCGACGGTAGCCAGCACATGGAACAGGCGGCGGCCGATCAGCGGCGCACGGCTTATCTTGAGCGTCTCGGTTGGCGGATCATCCGGCTCTGGAACTCGGACGTGCTCGCCAACCCGGAGGGCGCCGCTCAGCACATCCTGTCGCAAGCCGCCGAGTGCCTCGGCGGCACCCACCCCCAGCCCCTCCCTTCCAGGGAGGGGAGATCACGAACGCCGCGCTTCGCCTGAATAGCGGCTTTCCGCCAGCGTTGGTCGTGGACCTATAAAATCTCCCGCACCTTCTCCGGCGGTCGCCCCAGCCGCACACCCTTCTCAGTCTCGACCAGCGGGCGTTCGATCAGGATCGGGTCGGCGGCCATTGCGTCGAGGATCGCGTCGTCGCTCGCGCCCTTAAGTGCTTTGGCGCCGTCCTCGCCGGTACGCAGCCCGTCGCGCGGCGTCATGCCGGCACGGGCGTACAGCGCCGCCAGCTTCTCCCGCGTCGGCGGGTACTTGAGATATTCGATCACCTTGACCTCGATGCCTGGCGTCTCGCTGAGGATCGCCAGCGCCTGACGCGACTTGGAGCAGCGCGGGTTGTGCCAGATCGTCGCCTTCACGCGTCCGCCTCCGCGACGAAATCGACGTCGCGCCGTTCCGGCCCGATCGCGGTCCAGATCACCAGCACGACCACCGTCACCCCCGCGACCAGCGCGAGCGCGAGCCCGTAATTGCCGTCATGCGTCTTGGCGATCCAGCCCTGTAACGGGCCGTTGCGCGAGGCGATGAGATTGCCGAGTTGATAAGCGAAACCGGGGAACATGCCGCGCACCAGCGCCGGCGACAGCTCGTTGAGGTGCACCGGCACGATCCCCCAGGCGCCCTGCACCGCGACCTGCATGAAGAAGGCGCCGATGCCGAGCATCAGCGGCGTGCTGCTGAACGCCCAGAGCGGGATGAACGGCAGCGCGAGCAGCGCCGCAATGATGATCGCGCGCTTGCGCCCGATATGCTCCGACCAGAAGCCGAAGCTGATGCCGCCGATGATCGCGCCGATGTTCATCACGATCGTCAGCATGCCCGTGGTGTGCGTGTCGAAGCCATGCTGCTTTTGCAGGAACAGCGGGTAAGTGTCCTGCGTGCCGTGGCTGAAGAAGTTGAACGCCGTCATCAGCACGACGAGGTAGAGCGCGATCTTCCAGTTTTTCGCCAGTTCGGCGAACGGGTTGGGCTTGCGGTGCGTTCGACGCTTTTCGAACGCCGGGCTTTCATCGACGTGCAGGCGGATCAGGAAGACGAGGATGGCCGGCGCGATGCCGACCATGAACATGCCGCGCCAACCGATATGATCGAAGAACAGATAATAGGTCAGGCTGGCGAGGAAGAATCCCGACGGGTAGCCCGATTGCAGCAGGCCGGACACCGGACCGCGCAGGCGGGCGGGCACGCTTTCCATCACCAGGCTCGCGCCGATGCCCCACTCGCCGCCCATCGCGAATCCGAACAGGCCGCGAATGACGAACAGCATCGGCAGGCTGGTCGCGAAACCCGAGGCGAAGGAGAAGAAGGAGAAGAGCAGGATCACCGCCATCATCACCGGGCGGCGGCCATAGCGGTCGGCGAGCCAGCCGAAGAAGAATGCGCCGAACGGCCGCGCCGCCAGCGTGAGGAAACCAAGTTCGAGCACGGTCTCGGTCTCGGCATGGAATTCCGCGCCGATCGCCTTGAACATGAACACCAGCAGGAAGAAGTCGAACGCGTCGAGCGTCCAGCCGAGATAACTCGCCCAGATCGCGCTGCGCTGCGATCCGGTCAGCGACCTAAGCGTTTCGACCAGCCCCATAATGTCTCCCCCCGATGACGTTTGCCGGGGCTAGGACAATTGCCGCGTCCGCGCCACCCACCAGGCGAGCAGGCTGAGCAGACCATAAGCGAACAGGCCGAGCGCGCCGGTCGATGCCGGGGCGGGGTCGATAATGGCGGTCGGTTGCGGCGAGAGCCAGTTGAACGCCTGCAACGCCGCCATGCCGAACGCCAGCGCGACCGGCGACCAGCGCCCTGCCGCGCCGATCGCGCGGGTCCGCGAGACGAACCACCACAGCCCGCCAAAGGCGAACAGCAGTTCGAGCGGAATCTCGATCGCAGGGTAGTTCCACAACCCCAGGCCAAGCAGCGGCGGGCGGCCGGCGATGGTCAGGTCGGGCCGGTGGACGAGAAGGTCGATCAGCCAGTGCGACAGCACCAATGTCGCGCCGATCGCCGCCGCGGTCCAGTCCCGACCGAGCAGCCGGATGATCAGGCCGAACCCCAGCGCCCAGCCGAGCGCGCCGACCAGGCTATGGTCCCAGGGCATGTCGTACAGGTCCATCGGGTTCATCTTCGTCGCACCGGGCACGAGCCGGAGATGTTCGACCCCGAGCAGCAACAACGAGAAGAAGCTGATATCGATCAATTGGGCTGCGACGAACAGCGTGCCGAGCTTCGGCGAACGCCGCGAGGTCGCGGCGATGAAGGCGGGGGCGTAATGGCCGATGAACATGGCTGAACCTACTCCCTGGCGGTGGCGGGCTTCGTTCCGATCTGTCCCGCTTGCAGAAAGGCATCGACGTCGGCGGCGCTGGCGTCGGCCGTTTCCTCCATCGGTACATGGCCGATATGCGGGTAGACGGTCAGCCGGCTGCCCGGGATATGCGCCGCAAACCACTTGCCCGAGGCGAGCGGGATGAGCTTATCCTCTGCCCCCCACAGGATCAGCACCGGCATGGTCAGTCGTGCCATGGCGGCGGGCGTGGCGGGCGGCTGGCGCGTCGAGAAGCGGTCGATCGTCGCCTGGCGGTTGCCGGGGTAACGCAGCAACTCCCAGTAGCGATCGACCGCTGCGGGGGTGGCGATCGCCTGGTTCGACACCGATTGGTGCAGGCTCTGATCGATCACGCTGCGCGGCGTGATGATTTTGGTGAGGTCGCGTAGTATCGGCGTCTGCGCGATGCGAAAGCCGATCGGCAATGCGCTTTTGGCCGATTCGGGCGCGCCGGCCGCGTCGACCAGGATCAGCCGCGACACGCGCTCGGGATGCGCGGCGGCATAGGTCCAGGCGACCCAGCCGCCCATCGAATTGCCGGCCAGCGCAAAGCGTTCGACGCCGAGCTTGCGCGTCACGCGATCGACCGCGTCGTCGAACCCGGCGGCGCTATAATCGCGCTTCGGGTGCGGGCCGGTCAGCCCATGGCCGGGCAGGTCGAAACGGATGACGCGCCACTTCTTGTCCAGCCGCGCCGCCCATTCGTCCCAGGTCTGCAAAGAGGAATTGGACCCGTGCAGCAGCACGATCGCCGGCGCATCGCGCGGGCCGGTGTCGCGGACATGCATCGTCAGGCCATCGCCAATGTCGACGAACTGCGAGGGCGGGGCGCCATATTTGGCGCGCATCTTGGCCGGGTCGGTGTCGGGCGTGCGACCGAACAGCAGCAACGCGCCGAAAGCGATACCGATGACGAGCGCGATCCAGCCGACGATCCTGCGTATCATGCCCTCTCCCCCTGATCATGCCCTCATTCCGTTACCCCAGCGAAAGCTGGGGTCTCATGCGGCAAGGCCAAGCGCCATCACCGGGAGATCCCGGCCTGCGCCGGGATGACGGAAACAGGCGTTACGGCTCCTGCCTGGCCAGCCACTCCTCCAGCCACTTGATCGTATACTTGCCCTCGAGAAACTCCGGATCTTCGATCAGCGCCTGGTGCAGCGGGATCGTCGTCTTCATCCCCTCGATGACGAACTCCTCCAGCGCGCGGCGCAGCCGGCGGATCGCGCCCTGGCGCGTGGTCCCGTAGACGATCAGCTTGGCGATCATGCTGTCGTAATAAGGCGGCACCTTATAGCCGGCATAGAGCCCGCTATCGACGCGCACGTTCATGCCGCCGGGGGCGTGATACTGCTTCACCAGCCCGGGCGAGGGCGCGAAGGTCCGTGGGTCCTCGGCGTTGATGCGGCACTCGATCGCATGGCCGCGAAACTGCACGTCTTCCTGGCGCAGCGTCAGCGGATGGCCCTCGGCGATGCGGATCTGCTCGCGCACCAGATCGAGTCCCGTGATCGCTTCGGTCACGGGGTGCTCGACCTGCAGCCGCGTGTTCATCTCGATGAAGTAGAATTCGCCGTCTTCCCACAGGAACTCGATCGTCCCCGCGCCGCGATAGCCCATATCGGCCATCGCGCGTGCGACGATGCCGCCCATCCGCTCGCGCTCATTGGGCGTGATGACGGGGGAGGGCGCCTCTTCGAGCACCTTCTGGTGGCGGCGCTGCAACGAGCAGTCGCGCTCGCCGAGATGGATCGCATTGCCCTGGCCGTCGCCGAACACCTGGAACTCGATGTGGCGCGGGTTGCCGAGATATTTTTCCATGTAGACGGTCGCGTCGCCGAACGCCGCCTTGGCCTCGCTGCCGGCCTGCTGCATCTGCGTTTCGAGATGCTCGGGGTCGTTGACGACCTTCATGCCGCGCCCGCCGCCGCCCGAGGCGGCCTTGATGATCACCGGATAGCCGATCTCGGCCGCCAGCTTCTTGGCCTCGGTGACATCGCTGATCGCGCCGTCGGACCCCGGTACCAGCGGCAGGCCGAGTGCGCCGGCGGTGCGCTTGGCCTCGACCTTGTCGCCCATCGTGCGGATATGCTCGGGCTTGGGCCCGACGAAGATCAGGTCGTGTGCCTCGACGATGTCGGCAAACTTGGCATTCTCGCTGAGAAAACCATAGCCGGGATGGATCGCATCGGCGTTGGAGATTTCCGCTGCCGAGATGATGTTGGGGATATTGAGATAGCTCTCGGTCGCCGACGGGGGCCCGATGCAGATCGCTTCGTCGGCGAGCCGTACATGCATCGCCTCGGTGTCGGCGGTGGAATGCACCGCGACCGTCTTGATGCCCATTTCGTGGCACGCGCGATGGATGCGCAGCGCGATCTCGCCGCGATTGGCGATCAGCAGCTTTTTGATCTCAGCCATGTCGGGGCCGTTATTCGACGACGACGAGCGGTTGGTCGAACTCGACCGGCTGGCCGTTCTCGACCAGCACGGCCTTCACCGTGCCGGCGGCCGGCGCGACGATCGGGTTCATCACCTTCATTGCCTCGACGATCAGCAGCGTATCGCCGGCCGCGACGCGTGCGCCGACGCTGACGAACGGCGCTGCGCTGGGGTCGGCCGAAAGATAGACGGTGCCGACCATCGGTGACTTCACCGCATTGGCGCTGGTCGCGGGCGGGGCGGCCTCGACCGGTGCGGCAGCGGCAACCGGCGCCGCGGCAGCGACGGGGGCCGGCGCATAGGATACTGGCGCACTCACGCTGGCGGCCTTGCGCGCAACGCGGATACGACGATCGCCATGCTCGACCTCGATCTCGGTCAGTGCCGTCGCATCGAGCATCTCGGCGAGTTGGCGGACGAGATCGATATCGACCTGCATCGCGCTGGAATGTTCTTTGTCGGTCATGCGACCCTGTTCTCCCTTGTTGGGCGCGCGTCCTGTCAGAAGCGCGACGCCGCTTCAAGCGCCAGCAGATAGGAAAGCGCGCCGAACCCGGCGACGGTTCCCTTCGCCGCCTGGCCGACGAAGCTGATGTGACGGAAGGATTCGCGCTTGTGCGGATTGGAAAGATGCACCTCGATTACCGGCGTGCGGATGCTCTTGATCGCATCGTGCAGCGCGATCGACGTATGGGTGAAGGCGCCGGCATTGAGCAGCACGGCCCTGGCGCCCATCGCCTGTGCCTCATGCAGCCAGTCGACCAGATGCCCCTCGTGATTCGACTGGCGCATGTCGATCTCCAGATCGAGTTCGCGCGCACGGTCCTCGAGCAGGCCGGCGATGTCGTCGAGCGTGTCGGAACCGTAGATTTCCGGTTCGCGCGTGCCCAGCAGATTGAGATTCGGGCCGTTGAGGACGAATATCGTATCGGGCAAGTCGGGCCTTTCGGTTGCGACGCGGGAACGAACGCCATATCTGCTGCGCTTTCTAGCCGTTCGTGTCGAGCGAAGTCGAGACACGTATCTCGCGGCATATTCCGGTACGCGCTTCTCGACATCGCGCGGGGCGAACGAAAAAGGTTGACGAATGCACAGCGACGGAACCGTCTCGATCATGATCAATGGCGAGCATCGCCGCGTCGCGGCGGGGCTCAGCCTCGCTGCGCTGGCGTCGGATCTCGGCCTCAATCCGGAAAAGGTCGCGGTCGAGCGCAACCTGTCGGTCGTCCCGCGCTCCACGCTCGGCCAGGTGATGGTCGAGGATGGCGACGAACTCGAGATCGTCCATTTCGTCGGCGGGGGCGATCATGTCACGACGCTCAGCGACGACAGCTGGACCGTCGCGGGCAAGACCTTTCGCTCGCGGCTGATCGTCGGCACCGGCAAGTACAAGGATTTCGCGCAGAACGCCGCGGCGGTCGAAGCATCGGGCGCGGAAATCGTCACCGTCGCGGTGCGGCGCGTCAATGTGACCGATCCCGGCGCGCCGATGCTGACCGACTTCATCGACCCGAAGCGAATCACCTATCTGCCCAACACCGCCGGCTGCTTCACCGCCGAGGACGCGATCCGCACGCTGCGGCTGGCGCGCGAGGCCGGCGGCTGGGAACTGGTCAAGCTCGAGGTGCTGGGCGAGGCCAAGACGCTCTACCCCGACATGGTCGAGACGCTGCGCGCCTGCGAGATCCTCGCCAATGAAGGCTTCAAGCCGATGGTCTATTGCGTCGATGATCCGATCGCGGCGAAGCGGTTGGAGAATGTCGGCGCGGTCGCGATCATGCCGCTCGGCGCGCCGATCGGATCGGGCCTCGGCATCCAGAACCAGGTGACGATCCGGCTGATCGTGGAGGGCGCGAGCGTGCCGGTGCTCGTCGATGCCGGCGTCGGCACGGCCTCTGACGCGGCGGCGGCAATGGAACTGGGCTGCGATGGCGTGCTGATGAACACCGCGATCGCCGAGGCCAAGGACCCGATCATGATGGCGCGGGCGATGAAGCTCGGGGTCGAAAGCGGGCGACTTGCCTATCTCGCCGGCCGCATGGGCAAGAGGCGCTATGCCGACCCGTCGAGCCCGCTTGCGGGGCTGATCTGATGCGCGTCGCTCCGCTGATATGCGCGCTCCTGCTCGCCGGATGCGGTCAGTCGCCCGCCGGCAAGACGGCAGCGCCCACCGGCGCCGCCGCGAGCGCGACCGCAGCCGTCGCGGTTCCCGTCGCGATGACGTTTCGTGCGGGCGACGGATTGACCGTATTCGCGCGGCGCTACGACGCGCAGAAGCCCAAGGCGCTGATCCTGCTGTTCCACCAGGCTGGGTCGAGCAAGGACGAATATGCAACGATCGCCCCGCAGCTGGCGGCAGCGGGCTATAGCGCGCTGGCGGTAGACGCACGCGCGGGCGGCAAGCTCTACGGCGTCAATGAAACCGCTGCCGCGCTGACCCGCACGCCCGATTATCTCGAAGCGCAGCAGGATCTGCAGGCCGCGCTGAACTGGGCGCAATCGCAGAAGCTGCCAATCATCCTGTGGGGGAGCAGCTACTCGTCCTCGCTGGTCTTCCCGCTCGCCGCCGCAAATCCGGGCGTGGTGCAGGCAATCCTCGCCTTCTCGCCGGGTGAATATTTCGCGGACAAGCAAATGGTCGAGCAAGCCGCGGCGGACGTAACGGTGCCGGTCTTCGTCACCTCGGCGAGCAAGCCTGACGAGATCGCTGCCGCCAAAGCGATCGCGGGCGCTGTCCCAGGTGGCAAGGCGCAGCAATATGTACCATCCGTCGGCGTCCATGGCTCATCGACCTTGATCGCGGAGAAAAACCCGAAAGGCGCCGAGGCAAACTGGCGCGCGGTGATGGCTTTCCTCGACAAGGTCGTGCGCTAAAGGCTCACGGCTTGCGGACCAGCCAGACCCCCGCGCTGTTGCACGCGCGGTCGGTCTCGACATGCGCCATCTCGATCAAACCCTGGGCGGTTAACGCGCTGCTATAATCGGCGGCGCTGAGGTCGTCGCGGAAGCGCGACCCCGGTCGGAAGCCGTCGAGATCGCCCTGATCGACCGGCAGCACGCTGAACAACAACCGCCCGCCGGGCTTGAGCCATACCGCAGCACGTTGCGCCATTGTTGCCTGATCGGCGGCTGAGAGCAGGTGCAGGCTTTGCCATGCCAGCACGGCGGCAAATTGTTCGTCGAGTGCGATCGTGTGCATATCGCCGAGCAGCCAACGCTGGCGCGGGAAGCGCGTGCACGCCAGATCGATCAGCGGCGCACGATGGTCGATCCCGACGATCTGAAAACCGTGATCGATGAGATAGCGGCCGATCGGTTCGCCACCACCGCAGCCGAGATCGAGAATGGTCGCGCCGCGCGGGAGCGGCATCATGAGCCGGTCGAGCCAGAGACGCTCGCCCGGAGTGATCGGTGCGGTCCGATCAACCATCAGCCATCGCGCGGAACTCGTTGGAAGTCCGGTCGTTCTTTACGCGGGCGTGAAAGGTGCCAGCCCCCGGTACCGACGCGACAGCAAGGAGTTTCGACATGGGTGAACTCACCGACAAGATCAAAGGCAATGTCAACGAGATGATCGGCAAGGTCAAGCAGCACAGCGACGACCCCGCGACGCGCGACGAGGGCGCCGGCCAGGAGGTCAAGGGCAAGGCCCAGCAGACCATCGGCAAGGTCAAGGGTGCGCTCGGCGACGATATCTGACGCGCCGAAGCGATTTTCGTCTTGCGAAGGGCCACTCCGAAATCGGGGCGGCCCTTTTCGTGTCTATCGCGCGCGGATCGCGGTGAGCGTCGTCGCCGGGGTGGTCACATCGATGTCGGTCTTGAGATGCAACAGCCGCACGCCGCGCTCGCCCGTCGCGCGGGCGAGGGCAGGGCCAAACTGTTCGGTGGTCTCCACCGTCTCGGCCCAGCAACCATAAGCGCGACCGAGCGCGGCGAAATCGGGATTGGCGAGCTCGGTGCCCGACACGCGTCCGGGAAATTCGCGCTCCTGGTGCATACGGATCGTGCCATAGCCGCCATTGTCGATCACCAGCACCAGCATCTCGGCGCCATGCGCGACGGCGGTTGCGAGTTCCTGACCGTTCATCAGGAAGCAGCCATCGCCGGCCAAAGCGACAACCTGCCGATCGGGATGGCGCAGCGCGGCGGCGGTAGCCGCCGGCACGCCATAGCCCATCGCGCCGGCGGTCGGCGCGAGCTGGCAGTCGTTCGCGCTATAAGCCCAGTAGCGATGCCACCAGCCCGAATAATTGCCGGCGCCGTTGCAGATGATCGTGTCGCCGGGCAGCGCCGCACGCATCGCGGCGACGCACTGGCCGAGGTCGAGCGCCACGTCGCGTGGGGCAGGCGTGGACCAGGCGAGCCAGTCGGCATGAGCCGCATCACCGCCAAAGCCGGGTTCGGGCGTATCGATCGCGAGCGCCGCGTCGGCGAAGCTCGCCATGTCGGCGCAGATCGCCAGATCGGTGCGATAAACCTGGCCAAGCGCGACCGGGTCGGGATGGACGTGGACGAGCAACTGCCCCGGATGGTCGGGCGTGACGAGCGTATAGCCGTCGGTGGTCGCCTCGCCGAGCCGCGCGCCGATGACGAGCAGCACATCGGCGTCCTTGATCCGCTGGACGACCTTCGGGTTGGGGCCGTAGCCGAGATTGCCGGCATAGACCGGGGAGCTGTTGGGGATCGCGTCCTGGCGGCGGAAGGCGGCAACCACCGGCAGGTTGCAGCGCTCGGCCCATTCGCCGAACAGCGTCGAGGCGGTCGCATCCCACCCCGCGCCGCCGACGATCGCAACCGGGTTACGCGCCCCGCCGAGCAACCCGCCAAGCGCGCAGATCTCGATCGGGTTCGCCGCCTGGGTGACGCGCGCGACACGCGGCCGGTCGAGCGTCTCGACGACATCGAGCAGCATGTCCTCGGGCAGCGCCAGCACCACCGGCCCCGGCCGCCCGCTCGTCGCCGTGGCATAGGCGCGCGCGACATATTCGGGAATGCGTCGCGCATCGTCGATCCGCGCCGCCCATTTGGCGATCGGCGTGAACATTGCCTCGAAATTGATTTCCTGGAACGCCTCGCGGTCGCGCGTGGCGCGATCGACGTCGCCGATGAACAGGATCATCGGCACCGAATCCTGCATCGCGACATGCACGCCGATCGAGGCGTTGGTCGCGCCGGGTCCGCGCGTGACGAAGGCGATGCCGGGCCGACCGGTCATCTCGCCATCGGCGCAGGCCATATAGCCGACGCCGCCTTCCTGCCGGCACACGACGAGATCGATCGCGGGCGTGTCGTGGAGCGCGTCGAGCACGGCGAGAAAACTCTCGCCGGGGACGGTGAAGATGCGGTCGCAACCTTGTGCGACGAGCTGGTCGACCAAGATGCGGCCGCCGGTACGGGGAGATGTCATGACGCGCTTCCTAAGCCCGGCGGCGGCGAAGGCCAACATCTGTCGGAAAATCTTACATCACGGCAAGGCGGGCCGAGCCCGTTAACCATCGAAAAGCGCGAATTTCCGTGGCTGACCCCAACTGGCACGCGTCCTGCTATATAGGGGATATGCCGAGCGGTTCTCGCTTCAGCAGGACGGACCGGCGCGATGCTCCCAACGCGCGCTGGTCCGTCCGCCCCGGCCTCTCCCGACATCACACAGCTAAAGCGTTCCTGCGAAAGCTGGAATCCATCATAGTGGGCGGTTGCTTGCGTGGCACTGGGCTTCTGCTTTCGCAGGAGCACAATGGACTTCAGTTCTTGAAAAGTTCGGCGAGCTCACCGCTCTCGTACATTTCCATCATGATGTCGGAGCCGCCGACAAACTCGCCCTTGACGTAGAGCTGCGGGATGGTCGGCCAGTCGGAGAATTCCTTGATTCCCTGGCGAACGCCCTGGTCCTGCAGCACGTCGACGCTGTCGAACTCGACCTCGAGATGGTTGAGGATCGCCACCGCGCGGCTGGAAAAGCCGCACTGCGGGAATAGCGGGCTGCCCTTCATGAACAGCACCACGTCGTTCTTGCTCACGATGTCGGCAATGCGTGCCTGGGCGTCGTCGGTCATGTCACTTACTCCAATTTACTCGGGCACGGCGGTGGTGAGCTGGAGGGCGTGCAGCACCCCGCCCATCCGGCCGCCAAGTGCGCCATAAACCCGGCGCGTGCGCTCGACGCGCGAAACGCCGCGAAAACTCTCGGCGACGACACGCGCGGCATAATGATCGCCGTCACCCGCCAGATCGGTGATCTCGACGCGCGCGTCGGGAATGCCCGCGACGATCAGCGCCTCGATCTCGGTGGCTGCCATCGCCATCGCCGTTACTTCACTTCCATCAGCTGGCGGCGCGCCTCGATGGTCTGCTCCTCCAGCGCGCGACGCACCGCGGCATCGTCGATCTCGACCCCGGCGGCGGTCAGGTCGCCGTACAGCTTGCGGATCACGTCCTCGTCGCCGGCTTCCTCGAACTCGGCCTGGACCACCGCCTTGGCATAGGCATCGGCCTCTTCCGGGGTCAGCTTCATCAGGGCCGAGGCCCAGGCGCCGAGCAGGCGATTGCGGCGCGCGGTGACGCGGAACGCCATCTCCTCGTCATGCGCGAACTTGGCCTCGAATCCGCGTTCGCGATCGTCGAAGGTGGTCATGCTGGCTCCCCATGGGTCTTGAAAACTCGCTGTGGAGATAGGGCGCCGACCCGCGATAGGGAAGGGGTTAAGACGACACCTCGACCACCAGCTTGCCGATCGCGCCGCGCGCCGCCATCTTGGCGATCGCGTCGCCGCCGCGCGCGAGCGGGAAGATCTCGGTGACGCGCGGCGCGATCCTGCCGTCCTTCCACAGGCGGAACAGCCGGTCGATATGCGCGGCATTGGCGCGCGGGTCGCGCGCCGCAAAGGCACCCCAGAACACGCCGCACACGTCGCAGCTCTTGAGCAGCGTCAGGTTGAGCGGCAGGCGCGGGATGCCGGCGGGGAAGCCGACGACGAGATAGCGCCCCTCCCAGCCGATCGAGCGCAGCGCCGGCTCGGCATAGTCGCCGCCGACCGGATCGTAGATCACGTCGAAGCCCTCACGGCCGCCGGCGGCCTTGAACTGCTCGGCGAGCGCCTTGCTCTGCTCCTTGTCGAAAGGTGCGCGGCCATAGACGATGGTCTCGTCGGCACCGGCATCGCGCGCGACGGCGGCCTTCTCCTCGGACGAGACGGCGGCGACGACGCGCGCGCCGAACGCCTTGCCGAGCTCGATCGCGGCAAGCCCGACGCCGCCCGCGGCGCCGAGCACCAGCAGATTATTGCCCTCGATCAGATGGCCGCGGTCGAGCAGCGCATGGATCGTCGTGCCATAGGTGAGGATCAGCGAGGCACCTTCGGCGAAGCTGCGGCCCTCAGGCAGGTGATACAGCTTGGTCGCCTCGACCACGACCTTCTCGACCAGGCCCCCATGGCCGACCATGCCGATCACGCGGTCGCCCGGCTTCCACGCGGTGACGCCCTCGCCGACGCTGTCGACCACGCCGGCGATCTCGCCGCCCGGCGCGAACGGGCGCGCCGGTTTGAACTGATATTTGTCCTCGATGATCAGCACGTCGGGAAAGTTGATCGAACAGGCCCGAACTGCGACCACCACTTGCCCCGGTCCTGCCACCGGATCGGGCAGGTCGTCGAGAATTAGTGTTTCAGGTCCGCCCGGCGCCTTCGACAACAAGCCCTTCATATCCGCTCCTTCGCTCGATCCACGGGCGCTGCCCGTGCAGCATCGCCTCGAATTTCGAAATCGCGGTATCCCTTGCCAGCGTCAGGCCGATCTCGTCCAGCCCTTCCATCAGGCATTGGCGACGAAACGCATCCATCTCGAACGGGAAGCGATCCTGGAACGGGGTGGTGACCGTCATCGTCTCGAGATCGACGGTGATCGGCTGGTCCTGCGCCACCTCGATCAGCCGGTCGATCGCCTCCTGCGGCAGCACGACGGTGACAATGCCGTTCTTGAAGGCATTGCCGGAAAAGATGTCGGAGAAGCTCGGCGCGATGACCGCGGTGATGCCCATGTCCGCGATCGCCCAGGCGGCATGCTCACGGCTCGAGCCGCAGCCGAAATTGTCGCCGGCGATGAGGATCGGCGCGCCGGCGTGGCGCGGATCGTCGAAGATGTTGCCGGGCTCGGCGCGCACTGTCTCGAAGGCGCCGCGGCCGAGGCCCGACCGCGTGATCGTCTTGAGCCAGTGGGCTGGGATGATGACGTCGGTGTCGACATTCTTCGCGCCCCACGGATAGGCGCGGCCGGCGACCTGGGAAACCGCCTTCACGGCTGTGGCGCGGTCTGCGCCGAGACGGGACGGGCGCCGGTCATCGCCCAGGCGGCAACACCGCTGAGAACCGTTCCCATGATCAGCAAGGTCAGTGCGCGCTTCATGTCATGCCCCCCCAGATTCCCCCACTGGCTCGCCCGCCATCAGGTCCCTGACATCGGCGAGCCGCCCGGTGACCGCCGCCGCCGCCGCCATTGCCGGCGACAGCAGGTGCGTGCGGGCGCCCGGTCCCTGGCGTCCTACGAAATTCCGATTCGAAGTGGAAGCGCAGCGTTCGCCGGGCGGCACCTTGTCGGGGTTCATTGCGAGACACATCGAACAGCCGGGCTCGCGCCACTCGAAACCGGCGTCGATAAAGACGCGGTCGAGCCCCTCCACCTCGGCCTGGCGCTTGACCAGCCCCGAGCCGGGCACGACCAGCGCGCGCACCCCGGCGGCGACATGGCGTCCGCGCGCCACGTCGGCGGCGGCGCGCAGATCCTCGATGCGGCTGTTGGTGCAGCTGCCGATGAAGACATGGCCGATCGCCACGTCGCGCATCGCGGTGCCCGGCGTCAGCCCCATATAATCGAGCGACTTGCGTGCCGCGGCGCGCTTCGACGGATCGGCGAAGCTGTCGGGATCTGGCACGACGTCGGTGATCTGCACGACATCCTCGGGGCTGGTGCCCCAGGTCAGCGACGGCGCGATGTCGGCGGCGTCGAGCGTGACGACGCGGTCATAGGTTGCGCCGGCGTCGGTAGGCAGCGTCTTCCACCAGGCCAGCGCGGCATCCCATTCGGCGCCGGTCGGCGCCATCGGGCGGCCCTTGAGATAGGCATAGGTCTTGTCGTCGGGCGCGACCAGCCCGGCGCGCGCGCCGGCCTCGATCGACATGTTGGCGACGGTCAGTCGACCCTCGATCGACATGGCGCGGATCACCTCGCCGGTATATTCGATGACATGGCCGGTGCCGCCGGCCGCGCCGATCTTGCCGATCACCGCCAGCACGACATCCTTGGGCGAGACGCCGTGGCCGAGCGTGCCGTCGATGCGCACTTCCATCGTCTTGGACGGGGTGAGCAGCAATGTCTGCGTCGCCAGCACATGCTCGACCTCGGAGGTGCCGATGCCGAAGGCCAGCGCGCCGAGCGCGCCATGCGCGGCGGTGTGGCTGTCGCCGCAGACGAGCGTCGTGCCGGGCAGGGTGAAACCCTGTTCGGGGCCGACGACATGGACGATGCCCTGCTCGGGCGCGAGCGCGTCGATATAGTCGATGCCGTAAGCCGGGGCGTTGGCGCGCAGCGCGTTCAGCTGCGCGGCGCTTTCCGGATCGGCGATCGGCAGCTCGCGCCCGGCGGCGTCGACGCGCGGCGTGGTCGGCAGATTGTGGTCGGGCACGGCGAGCGTGAGGTCGGGGCGCCGCACCGTGCGGCCGGCGGCGCGCAGGCCATCGAACGCTTGTGGGCTGGTGACCTCGTGGACGAGGTGGCGATCGATGAAGATCAGGCAGGTGCCGTCGTCGCGTTTCTCGACGACATGCGCGGCCCAGATCTTCTCGTAGAGGGTGAGGGGACGGCTGGTCATTTCACGCGCGGCCTTGGACCGAATGATGCGGCATCGCAACCCTGCACGGCATTTTGTTGCGCGTTTGCGATGGGGCGTTGTTGGGGACGGCTGAGGGGGCGGGGCAAGTATTCACGCGGCAGATCCGGGGCGCGGCGCGAAGTAAAAGGGGTATTTTGCGAGGCGATGGGGGTTCGTTTTCATGGGGCGTCGGCGCGGGCTGGGGCGAGTGATCCGGAGAAAAGGCGACGGTTTCCAACGCGGCGTTGCTGGGGGTGTTGATGGCGGGTGCGCGCGATGTTGATGCGCTATAATGCCATGATAGTTTGGCATTATGCGAATAGTTGCCACTTGTTCTGGCGCTGTAGTCGGCGCGCGCGGGCGGTGCTCGGCCCGGGTCCAACATCGCGCAGGCGGTGGCGTGCATGGCGATGCGGCGTGCCAAGCGACGGGGTTCTGCGGGTTGCATGATTTTCGGCATGGCGCGGGGCCTAGCCGGGTGGTGACGCGGGTTGAATCGGCGCGGCGTGAGCAGGGTGGTGCGGTCGGCTCGTAGAGGCTGAAGGAATGGTAGGCGGAAACGTAGGCGAACGCGCGGCTCAGGCTTGCGCCGGCAAAGCGCGGGCCGAAGCCCAGGGACGGCGTAGAAATTAGGGATAATTGCGCGTTCTGCAGTAATTACCGATGTTAAGGGCAGGATTCGCCCGGGGGGCGGCGGGGGAAAAGATGAGTTTGTTTAACCGGATATTTGCCGGCCAAAAGCTGGACGAGTGGGCGTCCGATTACACCCTTGTCGCCGCGAGAACGCTTAATCAGGCCGCGGCCGATCTGATTGTTTGCGCCGAAGAGCAGATCACCAAAGTAGGCTTGAAGGACGGGCTGTTCGGCCAAGCTACCTTTATCCAAGAGCGCATTGCACCAATGGTGCGAGCTGTGGCCGAACCGGTCGCCATAATGATCCTCGACGAGGCGAACTCGGCGCTTCTTGAACTCGTGAAGGAGCAAGCAGTTTGGGTACGGGTACCGGAACACGCAGAAGAGCCCGACGGTGCCTTTGATGGCGCGAGGTATGTCGCTGCAGCGGCGGTCCCACTTGCAGCTGGGGTAGCTACAGCTGCGGCCCTGCCGTTCGCAGCCGTGACGACCACTACGGCGTGGCTCGGACTGGTGACCACCACGGCGATCAGCTGGCCGGTGGTGGTCGGCGGCGGGGCGATTGCCGGATTGGGGCTTGCGACCGGCGTCTTCAACACCGCCAAGATCCGTGATCGCACCCTGACCCACTTACGAAAACGGGTGCGACGCTTCATCGTCGCTTCGTTGATCGAGGGCAGCGAACAATGCCCGGCAATTTTGCAGCAGCTCGCGTCCGAATTTGATCGGGCTGTCAAAAGGGCGAAGTCACTATGATCGGCTCGCTTACCAACACCTTGCTGCGAAAGATTCCTGGTCAGCTGCTGGTCGGCGTTGCTTCAGGCGAATACCGTGTCTCCGGCTCCATAATCCAGTCCGTGACCTCGGGAAGGATCGTGGGGCATTTGCAGGAAACATCTGCTTTCTCTTCCCTTCTGAGTTCCGGACCTATGGCGTTGCCGCAAATGGCGCTTGAGGCGGTGAGCGTTGTCCAAAACGAGCAGATCAAGGCTGCAGTTGCGGTGGTCCAGGCGTTGCAGGTCGCTAACCTGGCGTTGAGCGGAATATCGATTGGCGTATCGATTGCAGGGACGGCCCTGCTTGCTCGCCGGATCGCGCGCGTTGAGCAAAAGGTGGACACCATCCTTCCCGGACTTGCAGCGGTAGCGCGAGGGATCGAGGGATTGCGGGCTGAACGGATAGCGGACGATTTCACGCGACTTCGGACATTGGCCGATCAGGTCGAGGAAGCGTGGCTCCCTTCTGCCACTCACGCTGAATGGACGGCGATCGCACGGGATTCCCATTTTCTCGCTGATAGCTTCGAGCGCCGCGCCCGTGAGCTTAACGATGCGCGTGATCGTCTCGCCAACGAGCCTTTCATAGACGCGTACGCATTAGCCTCCGGACTAAGGGTCACCGCAAGGTTGGCCGCGGGTCAAGATGACATGGCGCGCCAAGCCGCGACGGCTCGTACCTATTCGCTTGTGGCGCTTGGCGAGCCAATTCGCCTTGGTCGATTGGTCCTCGCAGGGGCGCCAGACGATGAGATCGCTGCGACACCGCGGTGGCAAGAGCGATTGGATCACCGAATCCAAGACTTTCTCCCCATCGTGACATCGGCGCGTGAACGCGAACTTGCTGCGGCCGCCAGCGCGGAAACGCTGGATGAATTGGCGAGGCAGGAGATATCCGGACGCGACTGGCTCGAAGTCTCACGATCCGAAACCAACAGCCCTCTGCTATTTCTGCCGGTCGGCCGATTCGACATTCAGGGGTGCGCACCGTGACCCAGAGGATCGGCAATTTCCGTTCTTGTGTCAGTGAAATCGAATTACCCGCTCAAATATACGGAGGTGCACAGGTCGGAAATTGAGAACTAAGGATAGATTGTCATCATCATGATAGTGTTGGCTTGGGGATTATATTGGGTGCAGTCGTAGATTATTGCGGCGCTTCGACGTTGAGCGCAACTCCTTCGGGAGTAGCGCCGGGCCGGCGATCAATTGTTGGACGCCTCTTTAGTTGCGTGGACGCCGCGCAGCTTGCGGCGGGATCATGGTGCCAGTTTACTAAGAGCACAAAACACGGCAGATTGACGCACGGGCTGTCTCCCGCGCCTTATCCTCCCCGGCGTCCCATATCACGTGACGAAACGTGGCAATCGCCGCGCGCCGACCTTCTTCGAAGACGCAGACTATGCGCTTTACCGCGACCTGCTTGTCCAGGCAGTGGAACGGGCCGGGGTGGAGATCTGGTGTTACTGCCTGATGCCCAATCACGTGCATATCATTGCCGTGCCGTCGGATGAGGATGGCCTGCGTCGCGCCTTTGCCGATACGCGCCGCCGTTATACCGGCTTCATCAACGCGCGCGCCCGCTGGACCGGCCATCTCTGGCAAGGGCGCTTCGGCGCCGTCGCGATGGACGAGGCGCATCTGGCGAACGCGATGCGCCGCGTCACGCTCAATCCGGTGCGGGCGCGGCTGGCCGAGCGGGCCGAGCATTGGCGATGGTCGAGCGCTGCCGCGCATCTCGCCGGCAGGGATGACGAACTGGTCACCGTCGCGCCGGCGCTCGAGCGCTATGGTGACTTCGCCGCCTTTCTGGGCGAGGATGATGACGACGAGATCGCACGGCGCCGCCTGCGCATGGCCGAGACCTCGGGTCGACCACCGGGCAGCGATGCCTGGCTGGAGACGATCGCGGTCGCGACCGGCCGCACGCCGCGTCCGCGCAAGCGCGGGCCGAAGCTCAAGGTGGTCGATTAAGTGTATTTCGTAAACTGGCACCGTAGTCCGAAATTTGGATCCTTTGGCGCCATGCTGGCGGCGCCGTGGCGCGCTCACGGCGTGGCGCGCAATTGCACTCCGGCTAGGTTCAGTGATCAACGACCCACACTGATTTTTAGGAGCACGTGATGCGTTTCACCCCGAACGCTGGAAAAATTCGACGCTGGCGCGAAGAGCGTCATTGGTCACAAGAACATCTTGCCGCGGTCGCAGGCATCGGCGTGAGGACCGTTCAACGCATCGAGAATGGCGAAACGGCGACCAACGAAACCTTGATGGCGCTCGCGGCCGCATTTGCGGTCGATGTCGCCGCATTGACCGATGATGCCGCGACGGAAGCGGAGTCGCGTGTGGAAGCAATCAAAAAGAAGAAAGTTGCCGATCTGCGCCTTGCCTTTGTCATTAACCTTGCCAGCTATATTTTCGGTATGTTGGTGTTTGCAGGGATTAGCTTTGGCGATGGCAATGGCGGACGCACGATGATGTGGCCCACGATCTGGTGGACCATTGCCATGGCCGGATTCGGCTTAGTCGTTGCCATCGTCGAGTGGGTGGCACGGCAGGATCGGGGCCACAGGGCGCAGGCTTTACAGCGTCAGGCATGAAATGTTCGGCACCCAGGCAATTATAACGATCACCACTTTCCCTGGATCCTGGTAGGGCGGTTACGGTGCAACCTGCAATAATCTCCAATTTCTAAGGTCAGTCGCTTCGCCAAAATGTCGGCGGCGAAATTATCCTCGTACCGGCGAAGACCGGCTCACCATCGGCGAAACGTAACCCGCATCATGCGCCACCGGCGGCTCGCCGCCGACGCGCAGCGCCGCGAGCATCGCCGCAAAATCGGTAGGACAACGAAAGCCCAGCACGCGCTCGGCCAGTCCGGCATCATAGACCCGGTCGATCGTCGCGGGCAGCGTCCAGCCTTGCTGCGCATATAGCGCGGCGGCGTCGGGGAAATAGCGCGCAATCACCGCCGCTGCGTCGGCCTTCAGCGCGGCAGCGTCGGCGGGCACGAACGGCGTTGGCGCCGACAGGATGAAGGTGCCGAAGCCGATCTCGGGCGCACGTTCGAGCGCGACGAGATGGCCCTGCGCGGCATCTTCCACCGTCAGCCGGCGGTGGAGCAGCTCGTTGGCCTTCATATTCTCGCCCGACAGCGTTTGATGCGTGTCGTCGTCCTCGGGGAAGAAACGACTGGTGCGCAGGATTATCACCGGCAGACCGTGCTCGGCATGGACGAGGCGGCAGAGCTGTTCGGCGGCGAGCTTGGTGATGCCATAGACGTTGCGTGGCTCGAGCGGGGCGAGCGTCTCGTCGATCCACACCGCGCGATCGCCACGCCCCTCGCGGATCGCGCTCGAGATCATCAGCGAGGTGGTCGAGGTGAAGACGAAGCGGCTCGCCCCGGCCGCCACCGCCGCCTCGAGCAGGCAAAGCGTGCCGGCGGTGTTGACGTCGATGAACGCCTGGTGCGGATGACGCGCGATGTCGGGCTTGTGCAGCGCACCGGCGTGGATGACGGCCTCGAAGTGGTGCTCGGCGAACAGGCGATCGATGAGAGCGCGGTCGGCGACGCTGCCGATGATGTCGGTGTGTGCGCCCGGCGCGACGTCCAGCCCGGTCACGTCGTGGCCCTGCGCGCGCAGTAGCGGGGCGAGGTGCCGGCCGAGCCAGCCCGAGGATCCGGTGAGCAGGATGCGCATCGGGAGGCGATTAAGCGGAGCGGGGATGGAGATCAATCGCTCAGGCCCTCGCCGATTCGTGCTGGTGAGCAGAACGAGGTCAGCGGCCGAGATGCGCCTTAAAGAAGGTCAAGCTATCCCCCAGCACCGGCGCCTTCCCCCGAAACGGCTTCGACAGTGCCATCGCCACATCCTCATGGCTCAGCCCCGGATAGTCGATCACCTTCACCGTCGTGCCCAGCGTGGTCAGTTTCGCCGCCAGATCATAGGCATTGTGCGGCCTGACCGTGGTGTCGGCGGTCGAGGTGACGAGCAGCATCGGCGGCGCGGCGGCGCTGGCGAAGGTGATTGGCTGGGTCATTGTCGGGTCGGCGGCGTTGCTGAAGGCGTCGATCGCGCGCTTCGAGGTGAAGGGGTAGAAGTTATACGGTCCCGACAGGCCCACCGCGGCGCGGATGATCTTCGGGTCGACGCCTTCGGCGCGCAGCCAGCGCGGGTCGAGCGTCAGCATCGCCACGGTATAGGCGCCAGCCGAGTGACCGGTCACGCCGATCCGCCGCGGATCGCCGCCATATTCGGCGATATGGTCGCGGGTCCATTTCACCGCCTCGGCGCCGTCCTGCAGCATGGCGGGAAAGTGGATCTGCGGCACCTTGCGGTAATCGGGCACCACCACGACGAAGCCGGCCTTGGCGAAGGCGCGCGCGGCAAAGGCATAGGCGCGGCGGTCGCCATCGACCCAGCCGCCGCCGTACCAGAAGATCAGCACCGGGTTGCCGGTGGCGGGCGCGCCGGCCGGGCGCCACACGTCGAGCGTCTGCCCGTGACTGCCGAACGAGATCGCGCTGCCGGGCCGTTCCGCGCCGATGCCGCCGCCGATCGCGGCATCAAGGATGCTGAGCTGGCCCGGCGGCGAGACGAAGGCGCGCATCAGGCCGACGCCGGCGAGGAGGACGACGATGGCGACGATCGCGACGGTGATGGCATGGCGGATCATGTCCGGTAATCGGCGGTGATGCTGCCCGCCGCGGCGAGTTCGGCCTCATGCTCGGCCTCACGCCATGTCTCGGCCAACGCCATGCGTTCCCATTCTCGCATCGCGGGGTGGGCGAGGATATGGTCGACCCACGCCTGGCCCGCCGTGCCGACATCGAGGCCATAGGTGCGGACTCGGAAGGCGACCGGCGCATAGAAGGCGTCGACCGCGGTGAACGCATCGCCCGCGATCCATGGCCCGCCAAAGCGCGCCAGCCCTTCCGCCCATAGCTCGGCGAGCCGCGCAATCTGGCGCTGGAGCGCGGGGGAGGCGGGGCGGGGCGTCACGCGGACGCCGACATTCATCGTGCAGTCGCTCCGCAGCGCGCCGAAGCTGCCATGCATCTCGCACGTCGCGGCATAGGCCCAGGCGCGCGCCTCCGCGTCGGCCGGCCACACGCCGTCATGGCGCTCGGCGAGATAGAGCGTGATGCCGAGCGAATCCCAGATCGTGCGGTCGCCGTCGATCAGCACCGGCACCTGCCCGGTCGGCGAGAAGGCGCGGAAGGCGGCATGATTGTCGGCTGCGGCGAAGGGCTCGAGGCGTTCGGCGAACGGAATGTCGAGCGCCTTCATCAACAGCCAGGGGCGCAGCGACCAGCTCGAATAGTTGCGGTTGGCGGTGATCAGGACATAGCGCATCGCCGTCGGTTCTTCCCTCATGGCCGCTTCGCTGCCTCGGCCTTGAGATAACGGTGGATCATCGCGATCTCGTCATCGTGCAGCACGTGGAGATTTTCGCCGACGATCGTCGTCATCAGCCCGAGCTTGCGTCCACCCGCGGCCACGCCGGTGCGCAGCAGGCGCTGGAAGTCGGCGTCCCCATAAGCGGCGGCGATCGGCGCCAGCGCCGGCACCGTCTCGCCATCATGCGTGCGGTCGGCGTGTAGATCGTGGCATTCGGCGCACAGCGCTTGCGTGAAGTATCGGCCCGTGTCCGTCGGCCGTGCTTTCGGCGCGACGCTCTCAGCCACCGCGCTCTGGCGCAAATCGCCGCTGAGCATCTGCCAGCGTGCCTTGGGCCCCCACCAAGTCTCGGCCAGCGAATCGTCGGGCGCCGGGCGCAGCGTACGTGCCCAGGCGATGATCCGGCCGAGATCGTCATCGGCGATGTTGCGCTCCGACCAGGTCGGCATGACGAACAATGTCGCGCCGTGCCGCGTCACGCCGTGGCGGATCAGGCGCGCTGCCTCAGCATCGGAATAATCCGCCAGCCGCCGCGCGATCGCCGGGGGCGCGACCTGGCCATACCAGCGATCGACCGGCGTCCACACCGCACCCTTGCCGTTGCCGTGGCAGCTCGGGCAGCCGAGCATGGTGGCGAGGCGCGCGCCTTCGGAGACCGATGCCGCATCGTGCGGCACCGTGATCGCGACTGGCGCGATGTGGTGGTCGCGACGGATGAGATACTCTGACGCCGCCCAGAAGATCAGCAATGCGGCCAGCAGCAGCGCGACGACCGCCAGCGCGATGCGCATGGCGGTGCGGTGGCGGGCGGGGCGGGCCGCGTCGGGCGAGACGCCGTCAGACAATATAATGCGCGGTGGTCTTGGTGGCGATTTCCTCCGCCGTCACGCCCGGTGCCGTCTCCAGCAGCCGGAACGGCGAGCCGTGGTCGGGGCGCTGGAACACCGCGAGATCGGTGACGATCATGTCGACGACGTTCTTGCCCGTCAGCGGCAAGGTGCAGGCCGGGATGAACTTGGGGTCGCCGTTCTTGCTGGTATGTTCCATCACGACGATGATCTTTTTCACGCCGGCGACGAGATCCATCGCGCCACCCATGCCCTTGATCATCTTGCCGGGGATCATCCAGTTGGCGATGTCGCCATTCTCGGCCACTTCCATCGCGCCTAGCACGGTCAGGTCGATATGCCCGCCGCGGATCATCGCGAAGCTGTCGGCGCTGGAAAAATAGACCGATTGCGGCAGCTCGCTGATCGTCTGCTTGCCGGCGTTGATCAGGTCGGCATCCTCATCGCCCGCGAACGGGAAGGGGCCGATGCCGAGCATGCCGTTTTCCGACTGCAGCGTCACCTCGACCCCGGCCGGGATATGGTTGGCGACGAGCGTCGGGATGCCGATGCCGAGATTGACGTAATAACCGTCCTTCAGCTCGCGCGCGGCACGCGCCGCCATCTCGTCACGGGTCCAGGTCATTGTTCGGCTCCAGCCTGATGTTCGTTTCTCTTTTCGTCACCCCGGGCTTGTTCCGGGGTCCACCACGCCGCCTGAGCAACCATCCGCGCATTTGCGAGCCGGTGGATGCCGGAACACGTCCGGCATGACGGTTATGGTCTATTGCGGCGCCGCACCCGACGCGGGCGCGGGGCCGGGGTCGGTCCAGCGCTTGTCGGCCGGGAAGGCGTCGTCGAGCCCGCCCTTGAGTCCGCTGCCATAGACCGGGTTGGGCAAGATAAACCAGCCATGCCCCCAGATGGTGCGCAGCGCCTCGCCGTCGATCGCGGCGCGGCGCGCGGCGGGGGTCATGGCGGGGCCGTTGAACAGGTCGGAGAAATCGCCGAGCTGGTCGCCGACCATCGCGATGACGCAGAATTTCGCGGCGATGGCGTGGCGGCGGGCGTCCTTGCCCGGGCCGGTGCCGGCATCGCCCTGCAGCCAGAGATTGGCGAGATGCGTGACCGGGCCGAGCCCGGCACCGTCGAGCGCCGCAGCGGTCTCGGCTGCGTTGCTCGCCAGTCGGTTGGAATTATAAACCATCGTCACACCGCTGGTCTTGGCGATCTTGGCCGCTTCGAGGATGCCGGGGGTCGCGGCGACGGCATGCATCCCGGTCTTTTCCCAGCGATCCCAGCGCGCCTGGTCATAGCTGCCGCTGCGTTGCGCCTCATCGGCTTCATAGCCGAGGTTGAGCAGCGAGGTCTCGTCGATATCGAGCACCACCGCGAGCGGCTTGTCGTCGCACGGCTCGAACTTCGGCGCCGCGAGCGTCGCCTCGGGGGTCAGCACCGCCGACCATACCTTGAGCCCGACAGCACGGTCGCTCGAGCGCGCGATCATCATGTCGATCAGCCCGCGATAGGCCTGCACGCTGAGCGCGGCGCCTTCGCCCGAGCCATAGAGGAACTGCATGCCGGGGGTAATGCCGGTCGGCGCCGGTGCGGCCGGCGGCGGCGTCTGGGGTGGCGGTGCCGACGCCATGAC
>NZ_JARYTI010000003.1 GCF_029911635.1 Sphingomonas sp. AR_OL41 | reverse complement strand
CCGCCGCCGCCCGCACCGCCGCGTCGCGCGCGGCAGAAGGCGGCCAGCGGCACGCCGCGGCGACAAGGGCAAAGTCAGGATCGTCGGTCGTCGGCAAGCGGGTTTCCGTGGTTGATCCTGGTGCCGGTTGCAGGAATCGAACCCGCGACCTTCGGTTTACAAAACCGCTGCTCTACCAGCTGAGCTAAACCGGCACGTCGACTGCAAATGCGTCAGACGACGCCGAAGGTCCAGCCCTCGCTTTGCGTTATCTCGCGCGAAAGGGCTGATGGATGCCAGAGATCGGCACGATCCGCGTTGGCGCGCAGCCATGCTGCGCTGAGAATCACATCGGTCGCATGGTCGGTGTAACGCGCGAGCGGACGGTGCGGCTGGCTGCCAATGACGGCCAGCGCGGCATCGAGCGATGTGCCGTCGCGCAGTTTGCTCAAGCCCTTGCGCATGCCCGCCGCGCGCGCGGCGATGGCGGTGTAGATCTCGACGACGAGCGCGCCGCGATCGGGCACGCGGTCGAACGGCCACACCGCAATATCATGGCCGAGATGGTGGAGCAGGCGCATCCCGGCAAAGCTCGCCTTGGCGACCTGCGCCGCGCCGATCGCATCATAGACGGTCGATGGCTTGCCGCCACCCTGCGCATTGTAGCGTGCCTCGCAGCGGCGGAAATGCATGAACCGCGCCTTGGGGCCGTCGGCCGCGCCGAGATAGAAATGCGTGCCGCGCCGCGATTCGAGAAACGAGGCCGCGCCGAGATCTGCATCGGCGCAGCGCGCATCGACATAAGCCCAGAAGGCGCGCGCGGTGTGCGGGGTGTCCTCGCCCGGCAGATAGGCGCCGCGCTCGACCAGCGGCGGGGCGAAGCTGAAGTCGAACCCGGCGAGCAGCGGCGTGTCGCGTTGATCCCTCAGCCAGTGAAGCACCTGCTGCCGCGACCAGGCGCCGTGCGGAGGCTCGACCAGCGTCGGCGCGGCGTCACCAGGATCGCAAACCGCGACCGCGATCCCGGGGTGCCGCACGCCTTTCGCGCCCGACCAGTCGATAGCGGCGAAGCGCGCGAAACGACCAAGGTGCTCGGCCAATTAAACCGCTTCCCCGGCGGAGGCCGGGGCCCAGTTGGGGGACGTTGGTAACGGAGCGCGGCGAATCGTCACCAGAGCCTTTTCAGCTGGGCCCCGGCCTCCGCCGGGGAAGAGAAGGAAACCCAAAATCGCGTCGCCCATCACTTCTTCTTGCGCGGCTTTACCGGCTTCTTCGCCGCGACCCAGTCGTGCGAACGCGCGATGATCGCGCGGACGCGGTCCGGATCGGGACTGTCATAGCGTACCAGGACCCCGGGCCACCCTTCATAATGCGGCGTCTGCCAGAAGGTATCGGGGTCGGTTTCCTTGAGCATTTCGACGGTGTCGAGGTCGATCGCGAGCCCGAACGAACTCTGCCCTTCGCGACCGGTGAACAGGAAGGCGCGGCCGTTCGACACGATCTTGACCGCCGGGCTGCCATAGCTGGTCGACAGCTCGGTGTCGGGCAGCGACAGCGCAAAGGCGACGGCGGCATCCCAATCGATCGTCATTCCCCGCGCTCCTTCAGCTCCGCCCACCACGCCATGCGCTCGGCGATGCGCTTCTCCACGCCGCGATCGGTCGGCTTGTAGAAGGTCTGCGGGCTCATCTCTTCAGGCCAATAGTTCGATCCCGAATAACCCTCGGCGGTATCATGATCATAGGCATATCCTTTGCCGTAACCGATATCCTTCATCAGCCGGGTCGGTGCGTTGAGGATGTTCTTGGGCGGCATCAGCGAGCCGGTTTCCTTCGCGCTGCGCCATGCGGCGCTCGCGGCCTTGTAAGCGGCGTTCGATTTGGGCGCGACGGCGCAATAGAGGCACGCCTGGACGATCGCCAGTTCGCCTTCGGGCGAGCCGAGAAACTCATAGGCGTCCTTGGCGGCGAGGCACTGCACCAGCGCCTGCGGGTCGGCGAGGCCGATATCCTCGCTGGCGAAACGCGTGATTCGCCGAAGCACGTAGAGCGGTTCCTCGCCCGCGGTCAGCATGCGCGCGAGATAATAGAGCGAGGCCTGTGGGTCGGAGCCGCGCATCGCCTTGTGAAGCGCCGAGATCAGGTTGTAGTGCCCCTCGCGGTCCTTGTCGTAGACTGCGACGCGGCGTTGCAGGAAGGCCGACAGCCCGGCGGGATCGAGCGGTTCGGGCAGCGCCACCGAATAGAGCGTTTCGACCTGGTTGAGCAGAAAGCGCCCGTCGCCATCGGCGCTGGCCAGCATCGCGTCGCGCGCCTCGGCGGTGAGGGGCAGGGGGCGCGCCTCGATTTCCTCCGCACGGGTGACAAGCTTTTCCAGCGCGGCGCGGTCGAGCCGGTGGAGGATCAGCACCTGGGCGCGGCTGAGCAAGGCGGCATTGAGCTCGAAGGACGGATTCTCGGTCGTCGCGCCGACCAACGTCACCGTGCCGTCCTCGACATAAGGCAGGAAGCCGTCCTGCTGCGCGCGATTGAAGCGATGGATCTCATCGACGAACAGCAAGGTCCGCTTGCCGATCCGCGCATGGTCGCGCGCCTCGGCGAACGCCTTTTTGAGGTCGGCAACGCCCGAGAACACCGCCGAGATCGCGGTGAAGCGCAGGCCCACCGCATCGGCCAGCAACCGCGCGATCGTCGTCTTGCCGGTGCCGGGCGGTCCCCACAGGACCATCGACGACAGCCGCCCGGCGCTGACCATTCGACCGATCGCGCCTTCGGGACCGGTAAGATGCTCCTGTCCCACGACCTGATCGAGCGCGGCGGGGCGCAGGCGCTCGGCCAGCGGCGCGTCGGCGGCGAGGGCGGTCGGCGCGGGGAGATCGTCTGCAGCAAAGAGGTCGGCCATGCGCCCTAGATAGGCCTCGCGAACAATTTTTGCAGCGGGGCTTGTCAAGAACGATCAAAGATATATCTTAGTGCCATCATGACATATGAAAGGAATATAATGTTTCATGGATTACGCGGCGGCCATCATGGCCGCCATTGTGGGCCTCGCGGTGGATCGCGCCATTGGGGTCCGTTCGAGGTGCGCTGGGAATTCGATCCCGAATCCGCGCGCGGCGGTCGCGGCGGCGGTGGTCGTCGGCGCATGTTCGACGGGGGCGAGCTTCGGCTCGTGCTGCTCAAGCTGATCGCCGACGAGCCGCGCCACGGCTACGACCTGATCCGCCAGATCGAGGAGATCACCGGCGGCGCCTATGCGCCGAGCCCGGGCATCGTCTATCCGACGCTCACCCTGCTCGATGAGATGGGCCTGATCGGCGAGCGCCAGACCGAAGGCGCGAAGAAGCTGTTCGCGGTCACCGAGGCCGGAACCACGCATCTCGCGGAAAATGCCGAATTGGTAGCCGCGCTGATGACCCGCCTCGCCGAAGTCGGCGCCGAACGCGCGCGTGGCGACAATAGCTCGGTGCGGCGCGCGATGATGAACCTGCGCGTGGTGTTGCAGAACCGGCTCGCCGCCGGCGATGTCGATGCTGAAACACTGCACGCCGCGGTCGCGTTGATCGACGAGGCGGCGCAGAAAATCGAACGGCTGTAAGCCGGGTGCGAACCCGCTTGCAGCTCCTTCGCCGGCGGCTGGGCCTTCCCGCCGCCGGCACACTTTCAGGAAATTCCGACCATGACCCTGTCAGCAACGGCCTCGGTCCCGACCGAGAGTGCCAGCAAATATCTCCAGCAATTGTGCAAGCACTGGCAGCACAATCTCGCGGTTGAATTCACCGCCGACCACGGCACCGTGACGTTTCCCAAGGACGCGCGCGGCGCGGATTGGCCCGGCGATGCGCTGGTCACGTTCGACGCGGGCGATCAGGCGCTAACGGTGCGGATCGACGCCAGCATCGACGCACAGCTCGAAGGGTTGAAGGGCGCCGTCGCGCGTCATCTCGATCGGTTCGCCTTTCGCGAGGCGCCGTTGCCGTTTGATTGGCAGGGCGTCTGACGGCGCGTTCGTTCAGCCCTTCTCGGTGATCCCCGACGCGCCGGTCACGAAAGCCGGTCGCGGTGACAGATTTTCGCGCAAGGATGCCTTGCGCGCCATCGTTTCGAGATAGGCGTCGAGCGCGGACTCGTTGATGTCGTCCCAGTGAAAGCGCTCTGCCTTGGCGTGCCCCGCCGCGCCGAGCCGATCCCGCAACCCGGGTTCGGTGACGATGCGCGCGATCGCGGCGGCATAGCCTTCGATATTTGCGGGATCGATCAGGAAGCCGGTCTCGCCGTCTTCGACCAGGTCGACCGTGCCGGTGGCATAGGCGGCGACGACCGGCACGCTCGACGCCATCGCCTCTAGCGTGACGTTGCCGAAGGTCTCGGTCACGCTGGGGTTGAAGAACACATCCATCGAAGCGACCGCGCGGCCGAGATTGTCGCCCGACTGGAAGCCGGCGAATACGGCGTCGGGGACGCGCTCGGCGAACCATTCGCGCGCCGGGCCTTCGCCGACGACAAGGACCTTGTGCTTGATCCCGCGCCGTTCGAGCGCCGCGATCACATCGGCGAAGACGCCGAGGCCCTTTTCCAGCACCAGCCGGCCGAGAAAACCGACCGCGATCTCGTCGTCGGCGATGCCCAGCATGCGTCGCCAGCCAAGATCACGCCGCGCCGGATTGAAGCGCGAATGGCTTACGCCGCGCGACCAGATCCGCATCGGCGTCGTCACACCCCAGTCGCGCAACAGATCGGTCATGCTCTGGCAGGTGGTCAGCGTGGTATCGACCCGATTGTAGAAGCGCGTCAGCCCCCAGATCACCACCGGCTCGAGAAAGCCGACGCCGTAATAGCGCGGATAGGTGTCGAATCGCGTGTGGAACGATGCGACGATCGGAATGTCGTGTTTGCGCGCCCAGGTCACCGCGCGGTGCCCGAGAAATTCTGGCGCCGAGACGTGCACCAGATTGGGCGCGAAGTCCGCGAGGTCGCGCTTGATCACCGCCGGCAGCCACCGACCCAGCTTATACTCGCCGCGCCCGCCGGGCACGGAAAAGGCCGGGACGCTGACCAGATCGCCGGTCGGCGGAAAGGCCGGTCGCGGGATGGTCGGCGAATAGATCCGCACCTTCACACCGCGCTTGAGCAGATGCCCGACGAGCAGGTTCAGCGACTGGTTTGCCCCGTCGCGAACATAATTATAGTTGCCGCTGAAAAGGGCAACGCGCAGGTCGGACGGCAGCATGATGTTTGGGCCATAGCGATGCGAATGCGGCGTTACTATGTCACTGTCGTTGCTGCGGAGAAACGACATGACCGACCTGACCTCCTTTCCGATCACACAGCGCTGGCCGGCGCGGCATCCCGAGCGCATCCAGCTCTATTCGCTGCCAACGCCCAATGGCGTGAAAGCGTCGATCATGCTTGAAGAAACCGGCCTTCCTTATGAGCCGCATCTCGTCGATTTCGCGACCGACGACCAGAAGTCGCCCGAATTCGTCAGCCTCAACCCCAACGGCAAGATCCCCGCGATGATCGACCCCGACGGCCCGGGCGGCGAACCGATCGGCCTGTTCGAATCCGGCGCGATCCTGCTCTACCTTGCGGACAAGACCGGCAAGTTCATTCCCGCCGACCCAGCCGGCCGCTGGCACGCGATCCAGTGGGTGATGTTCCAGATGGGTGGGGTCGGGCCGATGCTCGGGCAGCTCGGCTTCTTCAACAAATTCGCCGGCAAGGATTGGGAGGACAAGCGTCCGCGCGATCGATATCTCTCCGAAACCAAGCGTTTGCTGGGTGTCATGGACAAGCAGCTCGAAGGGCGCGACTGGTTCCTCGGCGCCGATTATTCGATCGCCGACATCTCCATGCTCGGCTGGGTGCGCAACCTCATCGGCTTTTACGAGGCGCGTGAACTGGTCGGGTTCGACGACTATGGGAATGTCGCGGCATGGCTGGAGCGCGGCCTCGCCAGGCCGGCAGTGCAACGTGGCCTGGGCATTCCGGCACGGCCCTGATCCTCGCTCATCGACGGCTTGACTCTCTGACCTCATTTTCCAAGCCTCGCACCATCGAGGGGCGACAGCGGGGGACGCGATGCACAAGGTGATGTTGGTGGCCGCCATGGCGATGTTACTCGCCATGGTGCCGGAGCCGTCGGTCGCGCGCGAGCCGATCCTCGACGTCCACCTTCACGCACTTGCCGCCGATGATCAGGGCCCGCCGCCGCTGGCGATGTGTACGCCGCTCTCGCCGATGCCGCGCTGGGACCAGGACAAGCCCTATCCGGTGGCGCTGATCGATTTCTTCAAGCATCCGCTGTGCAAGGATCCGGTCTGGTCGCCCAAGACCGACGATGAAATCATGACCCGGACGCTGGCCGTCATGGCGAAGCACAACATCATAGGGGTGGTCAGCGGCAGTTATCGGCGGGTGATGGCGTGGCGCAAGCAGGCGCCTGAGCGCGTCCTGCCCGGCCTGATTCCCGACGATGCGACGATGGCCGATGCGGCGGCGATGACAAAGGAATTCGGCACGGCGAAGAAGGCGGGTGACGTTGCCGTGATCGGCGAGATCGGCGCCCAATATATGGGCATCGCGCCGAACGACCCGCGGCTCGAAGCTTTGTGGACGACGGCCGAGGCGCTGGACCTGCCGGTCGCGCTGCATGTCGGGCCGGGCCCGCCCGGCGCGGCCTATCTCCCGGGCCTGGGGTATCGCGCGCGAATGAGCAGCCCCTTGCTGCTCGAGGATGTGCTGGTGAAGCACCCCAAGCTGCACCTCGACGTGATGCACGCCGGCTTCCCAATGCTCGATGACACGCTCGCGCTGCTCTACGCCCACCCGCAGGTCTATGTGGATCTCGGCGTGATCGCCTATACGCAGCCGCGCCCGGCCTTTTATCGCTATCTCCAGGCGCTGATCGATGCCGGCTTTGGCGACCGGATCATGTTCGGGTCCGATCAGATGGTGTGGCCCGAGACGATCGAGCGCGCGATCGACGCGGTCGAACAGGCGCCGTTTCTCAGCAAGGCGCAGAAGCGCGACATCTTCTACAACAATGCCGCGCGCTTCCTGCGCCTCGATGCCGCGACGATCGCGCGCCATCATGCGATGTAGGCGCAGCTTGCCTGTTCCCTAATCGTTCCGGTTTCGCTAAGCTCCCGCGCATGGCCAAGATCCAGAAGCGCTATGTCTGCCAATCCTGCGGTTCGGTGTCGCACCGCTGGGCGGGGCAGTGCGCCGATTGTGCCGAATGGAACACGCTGGTCGAGGAAGCTGGCGGCGGCAATGTCACGCCGTTCCAGGCCAAGCACAATCTCCAGTCGGGCGGGCGCGCGGTGGTGATGGTCGGGCTCGATGCCGAGATCGCGCTGCCTGACCGTATGCCGAGCGGCATCGCCGAACTCGACCGTGCGCTGGGCGGCGGTTTCGTCGAGGCGTCGGCGACCTTGATCGGGGGCGACCCGGGCATCGGCAAGTCGACACTGCTGCTGCAGGCGGCGGCGAAGATGGCGCTCGCCGGGCTGCCGGTCGCCTATGTCTCGGGCGAGGAGGCGGCGGACCAGGTGCGGCTGCGCGCCCGGCGCCTCGGGCTGGGCAATGCACCAGTCCAGCTCGCCGCGGCGACCTCGGTCCGCGATATCCTGACCACGCTGGGGCAGGGGCGTCCCCCGGCGCTGCTGGTGATCGATTCGATCCAGACGATGCACAGCGACCTGATCGAGGGCGCGCCGGGCACCGTCAGCCAGGTCCGTGCCTCGGCGCAGGAACTGATTCGTTTCGCCAAGGAGCGCGGCACCGCGGTGGTGCTGGTCGGCCACGTCACCAAGGACGGCAGCATCGCCGGCCCGCGCGTGCTTGAGCATATGGTCGATACCGTGCTCAGCTTCGAGGGCGAGCGCAGCCACCAATATCGCATCCTGCGCGCGATCAAGAACCGCTTCGGCGGCACCGACGAGATCGGCGTGTTCGCGATGCAGACGGAGGGGCTGGCCGAGGTTGCCAATCCGTCGGCGCTGTTTCTCACCCAGCGCGAGGAAGGCGTCACCGGCACGACGGTGTTTCCCGCCCTCGAAGGCACGCGGCCGGTACTGGTCGAAATCCAGGCGCTGGTCGTCCGCCTCGCCTCGGGCGCGACGCCGCGCCGCGCCGTGGTCGGTTGGGATACCGGGCGGCTGGCGATGGTGCTGGCGGTGCTGGAGGCGCGCTGCGGCCTGAGTTTCTCGGCCTGCGAAGTCTATCTCAACATTGCCGGCGGCTACCGCGTGCAGGATCCCGCCGCCGATCTCGCGGTCGCGGCGGCGCTGGTGTCGGCGCTGAGCGAGCGTCCGGTTCCGGTCGATGCCGTGGCGTTCGGTGAGATCGCGCTGTCGGGCGAGATCCGCCCCGTGGCGCACGGGCCGCTGCGGCTCAAGGAAGCGGGCAAGCTCGGGTTCGAGCGTGCGCTGGTTCCCTCGGCCATGACGGGCGACAAGAGCGGCCTCAGCCTCACCGGTTTTCGCACGCTGGGCGGTTTCGTCGACCATATGCTCGGGCGCGGGTAGCGTCGTTCGGCTTAGGGCCCTATCTGTCGAGTCAGCACGACCCGAACGGTGGAACAGATTGACGCGATGGGACTGACCGCACTCGACATTCTCGTGCTGCTCGCGATCGGCGGGGCGGCGGTGCTCGGCTTCACGCGCGGCTTCGTTACTGAATTGCTGTCGCTGTTCGCCTGGGTGGCGATCGTCTTCCTGCTCAAGATCTTCCACACGCCGGTGACGCACATGCTGTCGGGCATGGTCGGCACGGTCACCGGGGCGGCGGTGCTCGCGTTCGCGCTGATCACCGCGGCGACCTATTTCGGCGGGCGGATGATCGCCGGCGCACTCGGGTCGCGGACGCGCGATTCGGTCCTCGGCCCGCTCGACCGCGCGCTCGGCTTCGCTTTCGGCGCGTTCAAGGGGTTGATTCTGGCGAGCCTCGCTTTCCTGCTCGTCGTGCTCGTCACCGATACGATGCGCGGTGGGCCGTCGCACCGCCCCGAATGGCTGACCATCGCGCGCACCTATCCGATGCTCAACGCGACCAGTGCGAGCATCGCCGATTTCGTCGATCGCCGGCGCAAGGGCGAGCCGGTGTTCGGCACCGGTGGCAATCTCACCGCGCCGCGCGACGTGCCGGCGGAGAATCGCGAATGAACGCGCCGCTCTACAACGCCGAGGTGCTGCGGCTGGCGACGGGCAATCCGTGCGATGCGCGGCTGACCGATCCGATGGGTTCGGCCGAGCGCCGCTCGATGTTGTGCGGCAGTCGTATCATCGTCGATGTCGATCTCGATGATGCCGGCCGCGTCGCGCTGGTCGGCATGCAGGTCAATGCCTGCGCCTATGGTCAGGCGGCGGCGACCTTGCTCGCGCGCCACATCATCGGTCGCTCCAGCGGCGAGCTCGACACGATGCGTGACGCCGTCGCGCGCTGGCTGGCGGGTGAGGGCACGCTGCCCGATTGGGCGGGCCTCGATGCGCTGGCGGGGGTCGTCCCGCACAGCGCGCGCCATGGTGCGGTCCGCCTGCCGTTCGAGGCGGCGGCAGACGCCGCGCGCGCCGCGCTTGTTCCCGCGACATGACTGAATCACTGCTCCTCGACGGCGTGATCCTGCTCGGCTCGGGGCTGATCTTCGTCCTGATCTTCCGCAAGCTCGGGCTCGGCGCGACGCTGGGCTATCTCGTTGCCGGCGCGCTGGTCGGGCCGCAGGCGCTCGGGCTGGTCGGCGGTGCCGAAGCCAAGATCGGCGTGGCCGAACTCGGCATCACGCTGCTGCTGTTCATCGTCGGGCTCGAACTCAACCCGACGCGGCTGTGGCGCCTCAAGCAGGAGATTTTCGGCCTCGGCCTGATGCAGGTCGTCGCTTGCGGGCTCGCGGTATCGGCCGTGGTGTGGCTCGCCACGCGCTTTTCGATCGAGGCGGCGCTGGCGCTCGGCCTGCCGCTCGCCTTGTCGTCGACCGCGCAGGTGCTGCCGATGCTGCAGTCCGCCGGGCGGCTGCGCACCCCGTTCGGCGAGCGCGCTTTCTCGATCCTGCTGTTTCAGGATCTGTCGATCGTCCCGCTGATCACCATCGTCGCGGTGATGTCGCGCAACCCCGCCGCGCAAGCCGGGCCGCCGGGCTGGCTGCTCGGCCTGTACACCATCGCCGCGATCGTCGGTTTGATCCTCGCCGGGCGCTTCATCCTGCGTCCATTGTTCCGCACCATCGGCAATATGGGCGAGCGCGAGATGTTCGTCTTTGCCGGCCTGTTCACCGTCATCGCCGCCGCCGCGACGATGCAGGCGCTCGGCCTGTCGACCGCGCTCGGGGCCTTCGTCGCCGGCGTGATGCTTGCCGACAGCCCCTATCGCCACGAGCTCGAGGCCGATGTCGAGCCGTTCCGCTCGATCCTGCTCGGCCTGTTCTTCCTCGCCGTCGGCATGATGCTCGATCTCCACGCCATTGCCGAGCGGCCGTTCTTCGTCATCGGCATGGCGGTGGCGCTTATCGTCACCAAGACCGCGATCATCATGAGGATCGGCCTGCTGTTCAAAATGCGCTGGCGCGGCGCGCTCGCGCTCGGGCTGTTGCTCAGCCAGGGCGGCGAATTCGGCTTTGTGCTGTTCGCGCAAGCGCAGAACGCGATGCTCGTCCAGCCCGAGGCGGCGAGCCTGTTCGGCGCGATCGTCACGCTGTCGATGGCGACGACGCCGTTTCTGATGTCGGCCACCGCGCGGCTGCGCACCGAGCCCGACAGCAAGGAAGTGCGCGACGGGCCGACCGCCGACGGATCGAACGCGCTGATCGTCGGCTATGGGCGCTTCGGCCAGACCGTCAGCCAGATGCTCAACGGCGCGGGTGTGCCCGTCACGTTGATCGACATGGACATCGAGATGATCGACGTCGCCGGCACCTTCGGCGCCAAGGTCTATTACGGCGACGGCACGCGGCTCGACTTGCTGCGCCAGGCCGGCGCGGCGGAGGCCGAGCTGATCCTGTTCTGCATCGATGGCGACCAGCTCAGCGCCGAACTGATCGAGAGCGTCCACGAGGCATTTCCCAAGGCGGCGATCTTCGCGCGTACCTTCGATCGCCGCGCCTTGCTCAAGCTCAAGGGCACGCCGATCGCCGGCGTGGTGCGCGAGGTGCTCGATTCGGCGGTGCGGATGGCGCGCATGGCGCTCGACAATATCGGCATCTCGGCTGAGCATATCGACCGTACCGAGGACCTGTATCGCAAGCGCGACAATGAGCGGCTGCGCGCCCAGTTCGAGACCGGCGACCTGCGTGCCAAGATCGGCAACATCATCACCGAGGATGAGAGCGGCGTCGCGCTGGTCGAATCCCCCAATGTCCGGGAAAGTGATTGCGGATGAACCTCGTTGCGATCCTCGCCGCGCTGTCGGGCGCGATGGCCGTCGCCGCCGGCGCGTTCGGCGCGCATGGCGCCAGCGGGCAGGCCGCCGAGTGGCTCAAGACGGGCGGGCAGTATCAGCTGATTCACGCTGTCATCGCGCTGCTCGCATGGAAGCTCGACGCGCGCGGCCCGGCATGGTGTTTCGTTGCCGGCGGCGCGATCTTCGCCGGCACGCTGTACCTGATGGCGCTCGGACTGCCGCGCTGGCTCGGCGCGATCACACCGATCGGCGGCGCGGCGATGATTGGCGGATGGCTGTGGTTGGCCTGGCGCTTGCGCCACTCATAGTTGTGGAGGATGCGATGTGGCTCGGCGCACTTTTGTTGGCAGTTGCGGGCGTGGGGGCGCAACAAGCTGAGATACCCGCTTCCGGTGATCGATTTCCCGCACAGCAAGGTGAGTCAGCCGATGGCAAGGCGCACGTCTTAAGAGTGCGTGTCGATGTGACGGAAACGGGAAGAGCGGGAAATTGCGTTGTCGTCGCCAGCAGCGGCAATGGAGCGGTCGACGCGCAGAGCTGTGCGATGGTGGTCAAGCGCATGCGCTTTACGCCGGCAAAAGACGATAAAGGCAACCCCGTCCGATCGACTTACGTCGTTCCTGTAAAATGGATGGCGCCATAGGGTCGCTTCACAATCGACGAATTCTCGACACCGCCTCAGGTGTCAGCGCAGCATGGCGATTCACCTCGCGCGGCCAAGAAACCGTGCGACGTCGTCGAGCGCCACATTCTTGTCCAGATAGGTCGCCCCGATGCCCCGCGCGAGCAGGAAGGGCAGGGTGCCGCCGTCCATCTTCTTGTCGTGCAGCATGTGCGCGACCAGCGTCGCGCCATCGGCGCCGACACCGGCGGCGGCCGCGCCATCGGGCAAGCTCACGCTGCGCAGATGTGCGCGGACACGTTCTGCGTCGCCCGCCGGCGCGAGCCCGCGCGCTGCCGAATAATCGAAAGCCATCGCCATTCCTGCGGCCACCGCCTCGCCGTGCAGCAGCTTGCTGGAAAAGCCCGTCTCCGCTTCGAGCGCGTGACCGAAGGTGTGGCCCAGGTTGAGCAACGCGCGCTTGCCGGTCGTCTCACGCTCGTCCTCGGCGACGATCCGCGCCTTGGCGGCGACGGCGTGCGCGATGGCGTGGCGGCGCGCTGCGGCGTCGCCGGCGAGCAGTGCGGCGCCATGCGCCTCGCACCAGGCGAAGAAATCTGCGTCGTCGATCAGACCATATTTGACGACCTCGGCATAACCGGCGCGCAGCTCGCGGACCGGCAGCGTGTCGAGCACATCGGGGTCGATCAGCACCAGCGCCGGCTGGTGAAACGCGCCGATCAGGTTCTTGCCCGCGCGCGTGTTGATCGCGGTTTTGCCGCCGACCGACGAATCGACCTGGGCGAGCAACGTCGTCGGCACCTGGACGAAGCCGCAGCCGCGCTTGAGGATGCTGCAGGCAAAGCCGACCAGGTCGCCGATCACCCCGCCGCCAAGCGCAATCACGTGATCGCCGCGCTCGACACCGAGGTCGAGCAGCGTATCGCTCAGCTGTTCGAGCATGTCCCAGCTCTTGCTGCCCTCACCGGGCGGCAACACGATCGACTCGCTGGCAACACCCGATGTCGCCAGCGACGCCTGCAACGTGGCGAGGTGCACCGCGACATTGGCATCGCTGACGATCGCCATCCGCCGCCCGCGCGACAACGGCGCGAGATGCTCGCCGGCGCGCCCGAGCAAGCCCGATTCGATCAGGACATCGTAACTACGCTCACCGAGCGCAACGGGGATGCGGGTCATGGACGAAGCGCTTTCAGGATCGCGTTGACGGTCGATTCGTGCGGTGCCTGATGGCTGACGACATGGATCGGGGCGAGCGCATAGATCGGGTCGCGGACCTGCGCCAGATCGGTCAGCACGCTGAGCGCGTCGCGGTCGCGTAGTAGCGGGCGGTTGTCGCGCCGCTTGACGCGCTCGGCCAGCACCTCGGGCGCGGCGCGCAGCCAGATCGCCAGCGCATGATCGAGAATCAGCGCGCGCGTCTCGTCGTTGATGAACGCGCCGCCACCGGTCGCGATCACCTTGCGCCGGCCGTCGATCAGGCGGGAGATCACCCGCCGCTCGCCATCGCGGAAATAGGGTTCGCCGAAGCGGTCGAAAATGTCGGGGATCGACATGCCGGCAGCCGTTTCGATCTCGGTGTCGGCGTCGACGAACGGCAGGTTGAGCCGCGTCGCCAGCCGGCGGCCGACGGTCGATTTGCCGACGCCCATCAGCCCGACCAGTACAATCGGCTGACCGGTCCAGATCGCGGCGGGGGCGGGGCTTTGCAACATGAGGCGGGGGCTATACAGCGCGCTTGCGTCTCGGGCAAAGAAGCTCGTCCGGGTCGTGGGTCCCGGTTTGAAGGTTTTTCGCATGTCCCGCTCGCTGATCATTCTCATCGCTGTCGTGGTCGTGCTCGTTGCCGGCCTGTTCGTGCTGGCGGGGCGCTCGCACGAGAAGCCGCTGACGCATGTCGAGAAGGTGGTGCCGCTTGCGAATCTTTCGAGCTAGCGCTTCGCACCGGCGCGTGAGCCCTGGTATGGCGACGGCGCGGCGCCACCGCGCGATTGCCTTGCTCGCTGGAGCGGCGCTCGCCGCGCTGTGCGGGAGCGTCGCGCTCGGCCAGGACAGCGGGCGCAACCGCGACCGGCCCGAATCGATTCTGCCGCCCGGTTTCAACGATCCCGTCACGACCCCCGCGCCGGCGCCTGCGCCCGCACCGAGTACCTCGCCGCGCCCGCAGGACGGCACGGTGATCACCACCGTACCCGCCGCTCCGCTCGGTAGCGCGCCGCTCCCAGTGCCCGATGCGAGCCCGACCGCCACGGCACCCGTCGTGTCGGTCGATCAGGCAATGCTGGCGCGCTACGAGGTGCCGCCTTATGCGCGTCGACCGATCGGCCTGCTCGGCGCGGCCGGGCCGGCCGATGGCGCGTTCGGCGTGCATGCCTTTGGCCGGACCGATGGGCGCTTCCTCGAAACGCTGATGCGCCGGCTCGATACGCCGATCACGTCGCGCTGGGTGGCGATCGGGCTGCGCCGCGCGCTCGTCTCGCGCGTCATAACGCCGCCGCATGTCGATGGTGCCGATTTCGCGGCGGAGCGCGCCTGGCTGTTGCTGCGCATGGGCGAATCGGTCGCCGCACGCGATGTCGTGCAGTCGGTCGATACGATCGATTACACCCCGAAACTCTACCAGATGGCGATGCAGGCGTCGCTTGCGACCGGAGATCCGGCAGGGCTGTGTGCGCTCGCCGATACCGGCTTCGACAAGACGCATGAGGCGGGCTGGATCCTCGCACGCGGCATGTGCGCCGGCCTTGCCGGCCAGCCGGCGCATGCAACGCAATTGTTGACCGCAGCGCGCAATGACGGCGCAGCCGGCGGCATCGATCTGTTGCTGGCGCAAAAGATCGCCGGCAGCGGCGCCGGCGGCCGTCAGTCGGTGACGATCGAATGGGATGGCGTCGATCACCTCAATCCGTGGCGTTTAGGCTTGGCCACGGCCGGCAATGTGGCGATTCCCGATTCGTTGTTGTCGGGTCTGCGCCCCGAAATGCGCGTCTGGCGTGCACTGGCCCCCGGTCTGCCGAGTCCCGTGCGCGCCCGTTTCGCCGATGCGGCGGCCGTGCGCGGCGTCCTGTCGAGCTCGGCGCTGGTCGATCTCTACGCCTCGGTGCTCGGCGACGACGATCAGTCGCTTGCCGAGGTCGGCGTGGCGCGTGATCTCGCAACCGCCTTCAACGGTGCCGATGCGCCGACCCGGCTCGGCGCGCTCAGGCAATTGTGGGACGAGCCGAAGACGGCCGACGGCAGATATGCCCGGCTGATCCTCACCGCCCGCGCTGCCGCGCGCATTCCGCTCGACGCCGCCGATCCCGATATCGACCGGCTCGTCGCCGCGATGCTGACCGCCGGGCTCGACACGCAGGCGCTGCGCTGGCGCGACAAGGCGTCGCGCGGCAGCGACGCCTGGGCGATGCTCACCCTCGCCGATCCGCAGCGGATCAGTTACAGCTTCGCCGACATCAGCGCCTATGCCGGCAGCGATCCCAGCGGGCAGAAGCGCCGCATGCTGTTCGCCGGTCTTGCCGGGCTCGGTCGCCTACCGGTCGCCGAAATCGAAAAAGGCGCTCGCTCGCTCGACATCGCGATCGGCAGCCAGAATGCCTGGACCCGGGCGATCTCGCGCGCCGCGCTGGCCGGCCAGCCCGGCACCGTGCTGCTGCTTGCCGGCATCGGCATGCAGACGCCGCTATGGCGCGGCATCTCGCCCGAAGCGCTGTTCCACATCGTCGCGTCGTTGCGCGCCGTGGGGCTCGAGGGTGAGGCGCGGATGGTCGCCGTCGAGGCGATGACGCGGCTTTGACGCCGCCCGGCAGCGACACGGCGCTGATCGAGCGCTTCCTCGAGATGATGGCGGCGGAGGCGGGGGCAGCACCCAATACGCTCGCCGCCTATCGCACCGATCTCGTGCTGGCGTCGCGCCTGCTCGAGGGGCGCCTGGCCGCGGCCGATACGCGCGACATCGCCCGGCTCGCCGACAGCTGGCACGATTTCGCGCGCGCCACCGTCGCGCGCAAGGCGGCGGCACTACGGCGCTTCTACGCCTTCCTCGCCGATGAGGGGCATCGCGCCGACGATCCGGGCGCAGCCCTGCCGCGACCCGGCGCGCAACGCGGGTTGCCCAAAATCCTCAGCCATGACGATGTCGACCGGCTGTTCGCCGCGATCGCCGCACGAATCGCCCGCGACCCGCCAGACCCAAACGATCTGCGCCTCTCGGCGCTGGTTGAATTGCTCTATGGCTCGGGCCTGCGCGCGACCGAACTCGTCTCGCTGCCGCGCAACGCCATCGCCCCGGACCGCCCTTATCTCATCCTGCGCGGCAAGGGCGGGCGCGAGCGACTCGTGCCGCTGTCGGACCGCGCACGCGCCGCGGTGGCGCTATGGCGTGCCCAGGTCGCAACCGACCGGCCCTGGCTGTTCCCGTCGGGCCGCACCCATCTGTCGCGCGTCCGGCTCCATCAAATCCTCAAGGCACTCGCGGCAGAGGCTGGCATCCCGCCCGATCGCGTCAGCCCGCACGTGCTGCGTCACGCCTTCGCCACGCACCTGCTCGCCGGCGGTGCCGATCTCCGCGCACTGCAGTCGATGCTCGGCCATGCCGACATCGCCACGACCGAAATCTACACCCATGTCGATGCCAGCCGGCTGGTCGAACTGGTCAACGCGCGCCACCCGCTCGTTGACGTGGCGCGACGCCGGCCCTAACCGCCGGCGCCATATGGCAAGCTTTCTCGATTTCGAAAAACCGATCGCCGAGCTGCAAGGCCGGATCGACGAACTGCGCGAGACCGCCGAGGGCGGCACGGTCGATATCGACGCCGAGGTCGGGCGGCTCCAGGCCAAGTCCGACAAGCTGCTGCGCGACACCTATGCGCGGCTAACCCCGTGGCAGAAGACGCAGGTCGCCCGGCACGGCGAGCGCCCGCATTTCAAGGATTATGTCGCCGGGCTGTTCGACGATTTCATGCTGTTGTCGGGCGACCGCGCGTTCGGCGACGATCAGGCGATTCTCGGCGGTTTCGCGACCTTTCGCGGGAAGCGCGTCATGGTCATCGGCCATGAAAAGGGCGACGACACGGCGAGCCGCCTCCGCCACAATTTCGGCATGGGCAAGCCCGAGGGCTATCGCAAGGCGATTCGCCTGATGCAGCTCGCCGATCGTTTCGGTCTTCCCGTCATCACGCTGGTCGATACGTCGGGCGCTTTCCCCGGCGTTCAGGCCGAGGAGCGCGGCCAGGCCGAGGCGATCGCGCGCTCGACCGAGGCATGCCTAGCGCTGGGCGTACCGATGGTTTCGGCGGTGGTGGGCGAGGGCGGCTCGGGCGGCGCCATCGCGCTCGCCGCTGGTAACAAGGTGCTGATGTTCGAGCATGCCGTCTATGCGGTGATCTCGCCCGAGGGCTGCGCCTCGATCCTGTGGCGTACCGCGGACAAGGCGCCCGACGCGGCCGAGGCGATGAAGGTCACCGCGCAGGATCTCAAGACACTCGGCGTGATCGACACGATCGTCCCCGAGCCGCTCGGCGGCGCGCACCGCGATCCGGCAGTGGCGATCGCCTCGCTGGGTAACGCGCTGGAGGGTGCGCTTGTGGGACTGAGCAACCAGGACGCGGGCGAGCTCCGCCGGTCGCGGCGCGAGAAATTCCTGGCGATCGGCCGGGTGTGAGTCGCGCGGGCTCCTTTGAGTCAACTGGCCTTGAGATTCAGCATCATGTTGGTCACTAACTTCGACAGGTGATCCTTCACCGTCGGAATGGCGACGAGTGCGGCGATTGACAGAAGGGTGACGATCAGACCTTTTTCGATCGCCGTCCAACTGTGTCCATCGCTCGAATATTTGCGATGTAGGTGCATCGATCCTTTCCTTGCGATGGATTGAAACGTCCGTATTTTGCAAGATCGCAAGATCGAATCATCTTGATTGAACGTACATTACGGAAAGTTACGCCAAGGGTTCGGGAAAACTACACTATCGCACCGCTTGGCGGTTCAAGCGGTAGGATTTCTCCTCGACATGTTGGCTGCTTGAACGACCGATATCGTCGCGTTGGCCCGGCAGGACGAACATCTGCAAGTTCGCTGATGCGACGATCTCGTTCAGACACAGAAAAGGGCGGCGAAACCATGTTCCGCCGCCCCAATCTTCTTCGCGACTTGAAAGCTTACGAAGCCTTCATGTTCGAAGATACGTTGGTGAAGGTGGTCTTGAGCTGGTTGCCCAGGCCCTGCATCGCGGCGATCGCGGCGACGGCGATCAGCGCGGCGATCAGGCCGTACTCGATTGCGGTGGCGCCCTTGCTGTTCTTGATGAAGTTGCGGATGGTCTTCATGATCTGTCTCCGTGGTTTCTAAAGCTTCAGTTACCCGGCCTTCCCGGACTTCCGGGTCGACAACATCGGTTTATCGGGGTGAGGTTGACAAAGATTTAAACGGCGCGACCAAAATGTGGTGCACGGATATTAACCACCGCGCGCAACAAGCATCTTGTTGTTGACGTTGCCCCACATCGTGGTCGTCGTGTTCGCGACATCGACCAGCGCAACCACCATGGTGATAACGACCAGCGAAATGATCAGGCCATATTCGATGGCGGTGCCGCCACGCGTGTCGCGCAGCAGGATAATGATCTTCTTCAACATGCGGTTTCCGCTCCCAACGGCAAGACCGTGACAGGCAAGCATAATGCGACCAGGGTTAACGAATGACTGAAGTGGTGGGTAAAGAAGCAGGCGGCCATATTCTCACGGTGGTTGCCGCGGCGCTGACCGACACGTCCGGACGCGTGCTTGTCCAACGCCGGCCGCCGGGAAAGGCGATGGCGGGCCTGTGGGAGTTTCCCGGCGGCAAGCTCGAAATCGGCGAGACGCCGGAGTGCGCTTTGGCGCGCGAGCTGGGGGAGGAACTCGGCATCGTCGTCGCGCCGGGCGATCTCGTGCCGCTGACCTTCGCCAGCCAGCCGCTCGCCGATCGCCATCTCTTGCTGCTGCTGTATCGCTGCACGGCGTGGAGCGGGGAACCAAAGCCGCTCGATGCCGACGCTCTGCTGTGGCGCCGCCCCGACGACATGGCCGACCTGCCGATGCCGCCGGCCGATCTGCCCCTGGTAGCGTTTCTCCGCGGCTGAGCCCCCGGTTTCGAGGCGTTGCATGCGCTTCTACGCGGCGGCACGATCTTTTAGCGCCCGGCGGCTATTCCTTAGGATGTGAGCGCGATAGGTAAGAGGTAGAGCGCGTCGCCGCGCGCGATGTAGCCGGGGGGCAAATCGATGAAGCGTACTTTCCTGTCATCGCTGGTTCGCGATCTCGAGGCGCCGATCGCGGCGCGCGGTTTCGGCACCGGCTGGTTTTCGGGCTTCTTCGCGCTGGTTTTCGCGGTGGCGGGTCTCTGCTTCGTCGTCGCGCTGCGCTGGCCGGAATATTTCGCCATGCCGCAGCTCGCCACCGTGCGCGGCGCGGCGTCGTTCCGCCTTGTCGTCCATGTCACGCTGGTCGCCGGCTATGCCCTGGCGCTGCTCAGCCTGTTGCTGCGGCCGCGCAAAGCGCTGGGTGCCACCGCGCTCGCCATCGCGCTCGCGGCGACGCTGCTTGGCGGCGCCGGCGTGCAGCCGCGCGAGGCACATGACTGGGGCATCTTCTTCGGCGTCGATTTCTTCGCGCTCAACATGATCGCCACCGGGCTGATGTTCGCACCGATCGAGCGGCTGCTGCCGCACCGCCCCGACCAGCGCCTGTTCCGCACCGAATGGCGCGAAGATCTGTTCTATTACCTCGTCAGCTCGATGATGGTGCAATTGATCACCTTCCTCGCGCTGGCCCCGTCGTCATGGATCATGGCCTCGACCGGTTCGTTCGGCAGCTTCCGCGCCGCCGTCGCCAGCCAGCCCTGGCTGCTGCAGTTCGTCGAGGCGATGTTCCTCACCGACCTGACGCAATATTGGTTCCACCGCGCCTTCCACCGCTGGCCGTTCCTGTGGGGTTTCCATGCGGTGCATCATTCGGCCAAGGCGATGGACTGGCTCGCCGGCTCGCGCATGCATTTCGTCGAGATCGTGCTGCTGCGCGGCGTTACCTCGCTGCCGCTGCTGACGCTGGGTTTCGCGCCGTCGGTGATGCAGGCCTATGTCGCGATGGTCTATATCTACGCCTCGCTGGTCCACGCCAATCTGCGCGGCAATTTCGATACGCTCGGCCGCTTCCTCGTCACGCCGCGTTTCCACCACTGGCACCACGGCATCGAGGAGGTCGCGATCGACAAGAATTTCGCGATCCACTTCCCGCTGCTCGATCGCCTGTTCGGCACCTATTATCTGCCCAGGGGCGCATGGCCGAGCGGCTATGGCGTCGCCGAGGAGGTCCCGCGCGGCTATCGCGCGCAACTGGCCTATCCGTTCCGGCGGCGGAAGACGTCCTGATCCCGGGAGAACTTGATCGTTGTGGCGCGTAGACGCGGAACGACCGGGGTTGGTGGGTAGCGGTCACTCACCAAAGGTGCAACTTATCGCTTGAAGGTATCGATCCAACTCGGCGTTCAACCGAAACCTTTCTTCCTGATTCTCGCGCCAAACCCCAAAATCAGGAAGTCCACGCGGGAAATTCATCATTGCTGCCCAGGCCTCTTGAGCTTCGTTAAAGCTGCTTGGTTGCCGCTCATCCAAAATTGCGAGGACGTTCTGTACATTTCTCGCGAGGACGTTCTGCCGTTCACGGAGCAGGATCGCTCGCAGGGCGATGAGTTGCTCGTAAACTTCGCGACGTTCTTTCATGCTGCCGGTTTGGTGCTTGTTGTAAATGTCCGCAAGTGGGGCGACTGCCGCCGGGCAGCTTTCCGTCCCGATACCTGCCGGTCGGCTTTCAAGCGGGTCGCGTCGGTCCATGGCACCTGAACGGTAACATGTGGTGGAATCCCGTCTGACAGGTTTTGGGGTGTTAAGATTGCGATAGCGGCCATTTGAAGCCGCTGATCGCTTGACGGCTAAGCCCCCATTCGCGGGCGTTGAGCGTCGTTGCAAGCAACCCCAAAAGCCGCCGCTTGCGAAGCAGCGGTATCAAATTTGCTGCGACAGAGCGCAGGAGCAGCCTGCCGGTGACCGACAGATTTGCCGCTCAAAAACGCGCTTGCATGGCAAAAGCCTGTGTATCATACAGTGTACGTCATACACGATGTGAGACATGGCAGTGCCGGTAGAGGAAGACCAGTTCGAGAAAATGCGCATTGAGTTGCGGCGAGGATCCCTGGTCCTCGCCGTACTCGGCGCGCTGCGCGAGGAGCGATACGGCTACACGCTGAGGAAAAGCCTCGAGGATGCTGGCCTGCCGATCGATGAAGGCGCGCTTTATCCGTTGCTGCGCCGTCTCGAGGCGCAGGGCCTGCTCGAGAGTGAATGGCGCGAGGAGGCGAAGCGGAACAAACGCTTCTACCGCCTCAACCCCGAAGGCGAGGCAATCTTCGCGCAACTTCTCGGCGAATGGAACGCGATCTCCGAATCAATCCTTCGCCTTAACGGAGGGAAAATGTGATGGACCTGGTTGAACGCTATCTCGCGGCCGTGCGCCGCAACCTTCCACCCGCCAAGGCCGACGACATCGTCGCCGAGTTGCGCGACGATCTCTGCTCGCGCCAGGAGGATCGCGAAGCGGTGTTGGAGCGCGCCTTGACCAAGGACGAAATCAGCCTGCTGATCAAGGAGTTCGGCCACCCTCTGGTTGTCGCCTCGCGCTTCCGTACACACCAGTATCTGGTCGGACCTGAAGTCTTCCCCTTCTATCTCTTCGTAATGCGTATCGTCTTGATGACGCTCGTCACAGTCCTGCTCGCAGTCGGCGTCGGCAGGGCCCTGTTCGGCAGCGAAGGCATGATGCAGGCCTGGATGCAGTCGATGATGGGAATTTGGCCCGCCGTGCTGATCACCTCCGCGATCATCACGATCATATTCGCGGTACTGGAGCGCGCGGGCTTCCCCGCTGCGCATTTGGTGGGGTGGGTGCCGGATCAGCTGCCCGAACTTTCCGACAAACAACCGGGACCGTGGGAATCAGCGATCGAAGTCGCATTAGGCTGCGCCTTCCTCCTGTGGTGGAGCGGCGTGTTACGGTTGCCGAATATAGGCGCGAACCCCGAGTTCCGGATCGAACCCAGCCCCGTCTTGGCGCAACTGTACTGGCCGATCTTCGCGCTGGCTGCCGTGCGGCTGATCCACAATCTGATCCAGTGGCTCCGGCCCCGGTGGAAGCTGCTACGCGGGTCGTTGAGCGCGGGGACTGCTGTTTTGGGGCTCGCAATCCTTGCGCTGATGTATCGCGCCGGCAGTTGGGTGACGGTGATGCCGCTTCACATGCCGGCGGCTCAGGCGGCGCGGCTGCAGGACAGCCTCAACCTTAGCCTAAAGATTGCCATCGTCGTGGCGGCTGTCGTGTGGACGGTACAGTGCCTGTCCGAACTCTGGCGGATAGCACGAAGCCGATCGGGGGAGCGGTAACCGCGTCGGATCGATCTCGCAGACCATGAGTCCGCGAATGGGGCGATAGCCGACAGGCGGCCTTTCGGCGAATAGCATTGATGCCTGGACGACCGATTATGGGGCCTTGCCGCCGGGCAGCGTTGCGTCTCAATACCTGCCGGTTGGCTTCCAGGCGAGATGATTAGATCGCAGGAGAAAAACAGAAAAAAACGTTGGCGAGCAGACGATTCGGAATGGTGGAACGACGACCAACTACTCGCTAATCTCAAATTTCCGAAAGTTGATGAGGGCTGAAACTATGAGGATACTCTATGCCGCGTTCGTCGTGCTGTCAGCCTGTTCAAATGCGTCGCCGGCGAGCATCGATATGAGCGGGGACAAGGCACGTGACGCGATCAACATCGCGTCCGATTACGCGACTAGTCACTATGGGGCTCCCCGTTGCAGCGACCCTAACTCAAATTGGAAATACAGCCTTCGTCAGGCGGGTGATACGCTGATCGCCGATATTGGACCGAGGCAGGCGTCGCCTACGCCGATCCACATCACGATGCGAGTGAGCGATCTAAAGATTATAGCAGCTTCAAAAACATAATTCGTTGCACGTCGTGCATGTCGGCTTTTGGGGCGGTTCTCGCCGGGCAGCTTTTCGTCCCGATACCTGACGGTCGGCTTTCAGGCGGATCGTGTCGATCGACAGGCCGGGAACGGCTCGACGTGGTGGATTGCCGACTGGCAGGTTTTGGGTAGAAATCGATAGAGGCGGCCATTGATCAGATCGGCGGCAGGCCAGCCTCGGTCCGGAACTTTGTGTATGCACCGCTGTGGATCTCGGCGGGACCGACGCGGGTAGGATGCACCTTAACCGTAGATAGGTCCCTGATCGCCATATCGATGCCGACGGCGCGGAAGCTCTCGCACATCTCTTCAAACCGGCGTTGCAATTCCGCCTCATCAAAACGTATTTGCAGTGAGTATATAACCATGGCTTCAGTGATGGTGGCACCGGGCAGAAGCGAGAACTGACCCTCCGTATCAAGGATCACAAACGGAGCTTGATCGAGCGGGACGTGATCAGGTCCCTGCCAATAACCTACGACCTCATCGTTATCTCCAACAGCGACGAATGCACTCAGCGCGAACACCTCGTCGAACGCGCGGATATTGGCCATGATATCGGGGTCAGCCCGGTCGCGTTCATTGAGGTAGCTGTGGCCTAATAGGGCAGGCAGATGGCCAGGAACGATCAAATCAAAACCTGTGGCAGCAAGAGGGTCGATTGGGAGCGTAATGCCGCCCGTATCCCTAGAAGCGCGTATTTCGATCAGGCTTTTTAGATCGAACGGTACGCCTTGGCCACGTAGCAGATGGGTGGAAATGTCCTCGACCGTTAGCTGGGCCATTTAATAATCCTATTCCGCAGTGGGTGGCGTTATAAGGCGTTCATTCAAAGCACCCGGCTATAACCTATGTCCGCTTAAAGTTGGCTTAGTTGCTGTGACCAACGTCCACAACTGGGGCGTGTCCGGTCCGGCTGCTTTCCTCCCGATACCTGCCAGTCGGCTCTAAGGTGGGTCGCGGCGTTCGACAGACCGAGAACGGCTCGACCTGATGGAAAACGGACTGGCGGCTACTTCCTGTTCGCTGCTAGCAAAGCCCGGCCGCCATTTTGAAGCAATGCGCGCTTGTACTCCATACTTCGCATTGGCGGACAATCTAGAACCGCTTGGACGAAAGCCGCAGGTGGTGCGTACCAGTGTGCAGCAATGAAGTGGATTATCCCGGTCGGCGCGACGTAGATGCACCCCTGCCCGGGGATATAGACTTCGTCCTTCATCTTAGGGCCATCGTATTGGCAAACCTGACAAAAATGGTAACCGGCTGTGACGGCGGGCGCCCATGGATGCTTGCACAGTTTCGCGAGCGTCTGGAGAACGGCCGCCGGTGTAGGACCTGTCGGAAATGGCGTATCCCGCCCAATCCACCCTACTGCGAGAATTGCGGGGTCATCGACCAGCATTCCCCATGGCTCAAGGTCTAGAATCAGCGACATAGCGTTCACTTGCACTAGCCACTGAACGTCAGCAAGTGGGGCGGAAGCAGAACGGCCGCTATTTGAGTCCACCGCTAGATCGGCGCTCGCGCCCCGGATTGGGGCGTGTCCGTGCCGCCCAATTGCGTGCCGCTGGATCGCACGATGCCGATGCGCAGCTACCCGGCGATTGCGTTGCCGTTCCGTCGCCGTCACCAAAGCGCGGCACCTGACTCGTCGCTGACGGTGTCACCCCGCTACCCCGCGACAGCAAAGGAAGAGCGCAGATCATCATCCGGTTGGCACATGCGGCAGACGCGCCTTTCCTGCCCGCGATCGAGCGTTCGGCGGGCGAGGCGTTTCGCGCGATCGCCGATCTGGCGTGGATCGCCGATGCGGACGATATGTCGGTCGATCGTTATGCCGCGCTGATTGCCGGCGGCGCGGCGTGGGTCGCCAGCGACGCGGTGGGCGATATCGCCGGCTTTGTATGCGGAGAGGTTTTTCGCGATGCGCTGCACATCTGGGAGATGTCGGTGCGCCACGACAGGCAGCAGGCGGGGCTGGGCAGACGCCTGCTCGCAACCGCGACGTCATGGGCTGTGGCGAGGCGGCTGCCCGCCGTTACGCTGACGACGTTTCGCGAGGTCGCCTGGAACGAGCCCTTTTACCGGCGTGCCGGCTTCCACACGCTGCCGGATCACGACCTGACGCAGCGCCTCGCCGAAACGCTGCGCGCCGAGGTAGCGAACGGCCTGCCCGGCGAGCGTCGCTGCGCCATGCGGCTCGATCTGCCGGCGCACGCGGCTTCCGTCGAACCACGCCACGATCTTTCCCCCGACGAGATCGACGCGATCGAGGATCACCTTTATCGCCACAACAGCGGCGCGACCGGGCAGGACGACGCGCAGGGCCTCGGCTTCGTCATGCGCGACGAAGTAGGGGAGATGATCGCGGCCGCCGCCGGTTACAGCTGGGCGCGGACCTCGGAGCTCAAGCAGATGTGGGTCGCCGAGGCACATCGCGGGCGTGGCCACGCGCGCGCCCTGCTCGATGCGTTTGTCGGCGAGGCGCGGCGGCGCGGTGTGCGCCGCATCTGGGTACAGAGCCACGACTTCCAGGCGCCGGCCTTTTACGAGCAGGCCGGATTCGCGCGCATGGCCGAGTTTCCCGGCTGGCCCGACGGCCACAGCAATGTGATCCTTTGTAAGACGCTCGCCGAGACGGCGGGCCAGCCAGACTGATTCACTACGCGCGGCTCCGCGCGCACTATGCCGGCGCCACCGCGCTCGCGACGCATTTCGTGTTGGGAAATCGCCGGTCGGTCCGACGGAGCCTGCCAGTGAACGCCGCGAACATCGTCACAGTCTCCTATAACTGGTCCAGTAGAGATCCAATCCTCGCGCCCCCAAAAATCGCGCGCGCCATAGCACGGCCGCACTATTCGCTGTTGGACAAGACGCCGTCACCTCCGCGTAATCTGCAGACAGCAAGTAACGCGCTGTGATCAAGCATAACCCCCGTCGGTCGTCAAAATACCCCTTATACTTGGCGTTGGACACGCCGATGACTTGCCGAATATTTGCCGCGCGCGATCGCGGCGACGCCATTGTCGGTTCGTCCCGCCTCGGCCATAACGTGGGCGAAACAACGGGGGCGGGCAGGCCGATGGGGGGACGGTTGCGGCAGGCGTTGCGCAAGCGGGGTGGGGCAATCCTGCCCGGTCTCGCCGCGCTGTTCGTCGCCCTGTTGTTGCAGGCGATCGGCGTGTCGGCGATCGACCGCGCCTCGGCGCCGCTGTTTGACAGCTATCAGCGCGCCAAGCCACGCGCCTATCAGGACGCCGGCGTCCGCGTCATCGACATCGACGACGAGACGCTGCGCCGCTTCGGCCAATGGCCGTGGCCGCGCACCGATCTTGCCGCGCTCAACACCCGGCTCGCCGATGCCGGCGCCGCGGCGATCGGCTATGATATCGTCTTTTCCGAGCCCGACCGCACCTCGCCAGCGCAGCTCGCCGGGCGGTTGCGTCGCGAGGGTGGGCGCGACGCTGAGCTCGCGGTGCTGGGCAAGCTTCCCGACAATGACGCGGTGCTCGCCGATGCGTTCGGCAAGACCAATGTCGTGCTGTCCTATTTCCTGACCGGCGACGGCAAGGGCGGGCAGGTCGAGCCGAAGATGGGCTTTGCCTATGCCGGCTCCCAACCTCGAACCGGCAAGGCGACCTATACCGGCGCGATCCAGCCGCTTCCGGCTCTCCGCGCCGCGGCCAGGGGACTCGGCTTCGTCAGCCTGCCGCCCGACAGCGACGGCATCATCCGCAAGGCGCCGCTGATCTCGACCGAGAACGGCCAGTTGCTGCCGGCCTTCTCGCTCGAGGCGCTGCGTGTCGCGTACCAGACCCAGTCGGTGATCGTGAAATCGAGCGATGCGAGCGGCGAACATGGTGGCGATGGCGCCAATGTCGTGTCGCTCAAGGTCGGCGATTCCGAGGTGCCGACCACCGCCGAGGGCCGGCTGTTGATGTATTATACCGCGCCGCATCCGGCGCGCGTCGTGCCGGCCTGGAAGGTGCTGACCGGCCAGCTTTCCCCGGCCGAGATGGAACGCGACTTCGCCGGGCAGATCGTGCTGGTCGGGACCAGCGCGGCAGGGTTGTACGACCTGAAATCGACCCCGCTGGCGGACACCGAACTGGGCGTCGTCATTCACGCCCAGGCGCTCGAGCAGATCATCACCAAGACCTTTCTCAGCCAGCCCGACTGGGCGACCGGCGCGGAGCGCGCCGCCCTGCTGTTGCTCGGGCTGGTCATGGCTTTCTCGCTCCCATGGCTTGGTGCGACGCGCGGTGCGATCCTCGGGCTGGTGATGGTCGGCGGGCTCCTGCTCGGCAGCTGGGAGGCGTTCAGCCGGGCGCGGTTGCTGCTCGATCCGACCTGGCCGGTGCTCGGCCTGATCTTCGTCTATGTCATCGAAACCGGCATCACCTTTTATCGCGAGGAGCGCCAGCGCGCCTATATCCACAACGCCTTCGACCGCTATCTTTCGCCGGAAATGGTCCGACAGATCGTCGACGATCCCGGCCGGCTCCAGCTCGGCGGCGAGGAGCGCCAGATGACCGTGCTGTTCTGCGATATCCGCGGCTTTTCGCGGCTGTCGGAGAAGCTGACCCCGCAGGAGATCATCCAGTTCCTGATTGCCTTCCTTACCCCGATGTGCGACATCCTGCTGGCCAACAAGGCGACGATCGACAAGTTCATCGGTGACGCCGTGCTGGCCTTCTGGAACGCGCCGCTCGACGACCCCGATCAATATGCCAATGCCGCGCGCAGCGCGCTGGCGATGACGCGGCGGCTGCGCGAGATCAATGTCGAGAAGCGTAGCGCGGACGATCCGCTATGGCCCGGCAATGTCAGCATCGGCATCGGGCTGAATGCCGGCCCGTGCTGCGTCGGCAATATGGGGTCGGCGCAGCGACTGTCCTATTCGCTGATCGGCGACACGGTAAACCTCGCCTCGCGCATTGAGGGGATGACCAAATATTACGGCCTGCAGATCGCGATCGGCAGCGAGCTGCGCCGTCATTTGCCGCATTTCGCGATCGTGTCGCTCGATCACGTCAAGGTCGTCGGCCGCGAGGCGCCCGAGGAGATTTTCGGCCTGCTCGGCGACGAAAGTCTCGAACAGGAACCCGGCTTTCGCGACTTTGCCGTCCGCCATCAGGCGATGCTCGATGCCTATCGCGCGCAGGATTGGGCGCTGGCCGACCGGCTGGCGGTCGAAGGGCAGGGCGCGGCGGTCAGCTGCGGCCTGCGCAAATTCTACCTGCTGATGCGGGAGCGGGCGGCTTACTTTGCCGCCCACCCGCCGGGTGCCGATTGGGATGGTGTCTTCTCGGCGACCGAGAAGTAACGGTCAGGAGGCAGGGATGCCCAATGTCGCCGCCTCGGCGTTCAGTCGTGCCGCTGCCCCGGGATTGGCGGCGAGCGCTGCGCGCAGCGCCGCCTTCGCCTTGTCGGGCTCGCGCAGCTGGATGCGGCTGCGCATCAGCATCACCCAGCCATCGACATTGGTCTTCTCCTTCGCCAGCCGCGCCTCGAGCTGGTCGACCATGCCGGCGATCATCGCCTGCTGTTGCGATGGGGTCAGCGATTGTGCCGACTGCATCTGCTCAGCCGTCGGCCCCGGGATCGCGCTCCCCGCGGTTGTGCCGAGCGCGTCGTGCGGCGCGGGCGTCGGCAAGGCTGCAAGGCGCTTCGCGACATCGATCTTGTTGATCTGCGCGACCTGTTCGATCGTGCGCCGGATGTCGGCGACCCACGGCGCGCCCGGCGGTGAATCCTTGAGAATGGCGAACCACGCATCGATCGCGCCCTTATGGTCGCCATCGAGATCGCGCCGCACGCCGAGGAAATATCGCGCGCGCGGATCCTTGGGGTCGATCGCCGCCGCGCGCTTGAACGCGTCGAGCGCTGCGGCCGGAAAGGGATCGCGCGGATCGGCCTTGACCAGCGCTTCGCCGAGCGCCGACCATGGTAAGGCACGTTCCGGCGCGAGTGTCGTGGCACGACGAAAGCTCGGAACCGCACTGCCGAAATCGTTGGTCGCCGCCTGTGCATCGCCCAGTGCCATCCAGGCGTCGGCATTGTTCGGGTTTCGGCGTACGGCGTCGCGCAGTTCGGAGACAGGGTCTGCCGTGGGCGTGGTTGACGCGGTCGGGGCAGGCGTCGCGTCGTCGTGCGACGTCAGCCTCCAGCCGATCGTTCCGGCGAGCAATACCCCCGCACCCGCCAGCGCGGCGATCCCAAATCGAGATGTCGCTGCCATCCTATCCCCCGTTCCGTGCCAATGCCATGGCTGGTCTGCGCCGACATCCATGCTAGGTGTGGGGCGCGGCGGCAAGCGTTCGTCGCGGCCGTTTCGGCAAACGGGGGAGTGGGGCGGTTGAGTGACCGCGTCCGGATCGCGATCATCGGCTCGGGGCCGGCGGGGCTGAGCGCTGCGGCACGCGCGGCCGCGCTCGGGCTCAGCCATGTGCTGCTCGAAAAGACCGATCACCTCTCCGACACGATCTACAAATACCAGAAGGGCAAGCATGTCATGGCGACGCCCAGCCAGCTGGTGCTGCGTGCCGACCTGCCGTTCGCCGCGGGCAAGCGCGAGGTCATTCTCGAAGCCTGGAACCACGGCGCGACGAAGATTGCCGTTCGTTATCGCAGCGAAGTCACCGCCATCTCCGGCGAAAAGGGTGATTTCACGCTGACGTTGAAGGACGGCGCGACGATCGCGGCCGACACCGTGGTGCTGGCGATCGGCACACAGGGCAACCCGAACCTGATGCGCTGCGAAGGCGCCGACAGCGCCCATGTCCAGTATCAGCTCGATGATCCCGGCGAATATGTCGATGAACACATCACCGTCATCGGCTCGGGCGATGCGGGGATCGAGAACGCGCTCGGGCTCGCCGCCGATCCGGCGCAGGGCAATGTCGTCACCATCCTCAACCGGTCAGCCGATTTCGCGCGTGCCAAGGCGGCGAACGTCAAGTTGCTCAACGAGGCGGCTGCGTCGGGACGGCTGACGATCCGTACCGAAACCACGCCCGTGGCGGTGCGCCCCGGCGAACTGATGCTCGACACGCGCGATGGGCAGCAGACGATCCGCTGCGATCGGGTGATCGCGCGCATGGGCTCGGCCGCACCGCGCGCCTTCATCGAGGCGTGCGGAATCGAATTCACCAGCAAGGATCGCGAGGCATTCCCCCGCCTGTCATCGACCTTCGAAACGACCCGGCCGGGCATCTACGTCATCGGTGCGCTCGCCGGCTACCCGTTGATCAAGCACTGCATGAACCAGGGCCATGACGTGGTCGAGTTCATCAACGGCAACACGACGCTGAAGCCGGCCGACGAGCCGATCCTCGCCAAGAAATTCGAGAAGTTTCGCGCGCGGCGCTCGGTCGATGAGTGGCTCGCCCTGCTCAAGCGCGACGTCATGATCCTCAACGAGCTCTCTCCGCTCCAGCTGCGCGAGTTCATGCTCGATTCCGAGATGCGGCTGTTCGCCGCCGGTGACGTGCTCTTTCGCCGCAACGATCCCGGCTCGTCGCTGTTCGCGATCGTCCAGGGCGAGGTGCTGGTCGAGGTCGATCGCAACGATCCCGCCATCACCGTGCCGATCGCGCAGGGCTCGATCGTCGGCGAGGTCGGGTTGATCTCGGGCCGGCGGCGCGGTGCGACGGTGCGCGCCGGCGGCGACGTCATCGCCATCGAGGTATCGCGCACCGCCGCGCTCAAGCTGATGGCCTCGGTGCCGGCGGCGGCGCGCGCGGTGACGCGCATCTCGGTCGAGCGGCAATTGCTGCAGATGTTCGGCTCGGGCCTGAACTCGGCCGACATCACCGAGATTCTCGACACGTCGGAGATCAGGACCGTCCGCGCCGGCGAGGCGATCCTCACCGAGGGCGAGGACGGCGACGACATCTATGTCATCCGGCTCGGCTCGATGATCGTTGAGAAGAATGTCGGTGGAAAGCCGGTGTTCCTGTCGTACCTCCCGGCAGGTTCCTATGTTGGCGAGATGGCGCTGATCGCTGGCGGCAAGCGTACCGCGACGGTCAGGGCGGCGATCAAGTCCGAGGTGATCCGGCTCGACGGCAAGGCGTTCCGCCGGCTGCTCGACGCCAAACCCCGCCTGCTCGAAAAGGCGCGCGCCGACATGGCGGCGCGGCAGGACCTCAATGCGTTCATCGAGGGCCGCAAGGGCAGTTTCTCGGGCGTGGTCGACATGTATTCGCAGACCGCAAAATTCCTCGTCGACAATGGCATCGGCGAGGCGACCGACGTGCTGCTGATCGACGAAAATCTCTGCGTCGGCTGTGACAATTGCGAGAAGGCCTGCGCCGACAGCCATGATGGCCTGTCGCGGCTGGATCGCGAAACCGGGCGAACCTATGCCCATCTCCATGTGCCGACCAGTTGCCGGCATTGCGAGAACCCGGCGTGCATGGCCGATTGTCCACCCAACGCGATACATCGCGGCCCGGATGGCGAGGTGGTGATCGACGACAGCTGCATCGGCTGCGGCAATTGCCAGCGCAACTGCCCCTATGGCGTGATCCGCATGGACAGCGTGCCGCCGAAGAAACCCGGTTTGCTCGGGTGGCTGTTGTTCGGGCGCGGCCCCGGTCCCGGCGAACCGTCGCAGGAGTGGCGCCACGCGCATGACGTGCCGGGGATCGAGCACCCCAAAAAGGCGATCAAGTGCGACATGTGCTCGGGCATCGATGGCGGCCCGGCCTGTGTGCGTGCCTGCCCGACCGGCGCCGCAATCCGTGTCGCGCCGGAGGAGTTCCTGAGCGTGTCGCGGCTCGAAACGGAGACCGAATCATAGCCGCGCGCGCCCCCGCGATGGGCCGGCGGCGCAGCGGCGGGCCGAGCCATGACGGTTTCCTGCGCCATGCCGGATTCCGCTGGCTCAAGGTTGCGCTCGCGCTGAGCGGCGTGGCGATCCTCGGTTATGCGCTGATCGACGTGCGACCGCGGCCTAATGGCGGAAGCTGGTACGGCTATACGCTCGGCACGATCGCGACATTGCTGATCCTGTGGCTGACGCTGCTCGGCGTGCGCAAGCGCGCGATGACGCGCGGGCGCTGGTCGCTCAAGGCGTGGACCAGCGCGCATGTCTATCTCGGGCTGAGCCTGATCGTCGTGGCGACGCTGCACACCGGCTTCCAGTTCGGCTGGAACGTCCACACGCTCGCCTTTGCGCTCATGATGCTGGTGATTGCCTCGGGACTGTGGGGCATCGTTGCCTATGCCTTCATCCCGAAATTGCTGAGCGACAATCGCGAGGAATTGACCCAGCCGCAGATGCTCGATGCGCTGCACGCGATCGACCGTCAGTTGAACGACGCCGCACAGCCACTCGCACCTGACGATGCCGTGATCGTCGCGCGTTCGCTCGCTCAGGATCCGTTCGGCGGCGGGCTATGGCGGCGCCTCTCGGGGCGCGATCCGCGCTGTGCGACCGACGCCGCGCAGGATGCGATCCGCGCACGGATCGGCAGCCGGCCCGATATCGCGACCGATCCGCTCGACCGGGTCGATGCGCTGCTGGAGCGCAAGGCCGGGATGCTGGCGCGCCTGCGCCGCCATCTGCGACTGAAGGCGATGCTGGAAGTCTGGCTCTACGTGCATGTGCCGATCACCTTCGCGCTGATCGCTGCGCTCGCCGCGCATATCGTCAGCGTGTTCTTCTACTGGTGAGCGCGGGATGACCTTTCTCCTCCGCCAGCTCAGCCGCACCGCCGATGGCCGCGAGATCGTCCGCGCGACGCGCATCGAGCGCGACAGCGTCACCATCGGGCGCGCGGCCGGGTGCGATATCGTCGTGCCCGATCTCGCCGTCGCGCCGCATCACGCCGTGATTGCCCGCGACGGCGAACGACGCGTCACGATCACCGCCGAAAGCGGTTTCACCGTCGAGATCGATGGGCGCAGCACCGCAGCCGGCGCGATCGACGTTATGCGCGGTGGCGAGCTGGTGATCGGCGACGCGCGGATCATGGTGGCGCGCGAGGCCGAGGGCGCGACGGTGCTGACCGTCACCCGCGCTGCCGCCGATGCTTCGCCCGCCGACGAACGCGTCTTCTCGCTCGCCCACGTTCTGCCGGGAAAGCGGCCCATGGCATGGTTGCTGATCGCGACAGTGCTGGCGCTGTTCCTCGCCTGGCCCGTCTGGCACTTCACGCATGCTGGCAGCAATCCAGTTGTTGGCCATATCCAGGCCGATCGCAGCTGGACGCCAGGGCCGCTCAGCGCGGCGCATCACGGCCTCGAGGGCAATTGCAAGGCATGCCACACCGAGGCGTTCGTCGCGGTGCGTGATACGGCGTGCGTCGCGTGCCACAAACAGGTTCATGATCATGCCTCGCCGGCGCGACTGGCGGCGGCGCGCGCACCGCTCGGCCTTGGCGGGCAGATCCTCGACGGCTGGGCGAAAGCATTCAACAAGCCCGGACGCGGCGCCTGCGTCGATTGCCACCGCGAGCATGAAGGGGCGGGGGCGATGCCGCCGACGCCGCAGGTCTTCTGCGCCGATTGCCACACCGCGCTCAAGAGTCGACTGACCGATGCGAAGATCGGCAATGCCGGCGATTTCGGCACGGCCCATCCGCAATTCCGCCCGTTGGTCGCGCTCGTGCCGGGGACGAAGCCGGTGCTGGGGCGCGGGACAATAGGCCCGCAATTGCACGAGGCGAACGGCCTGAAATTCCCGCACGCGCTCCATCTCGACGGACGCGGCGGCGTGGCCCAGATGGCACGCACGCTGAGGGGGCAATATGGCTTTGGCGACGCGCTCGTCTGTGCCGATTGCCACAAGCCGACCGCCGACGGCGCGCGCTTCATGCCGGTCGACATGGAGCGCGATTGCAAGATGTGTCACAGCCTCGGCTTCGACCGGATCGGCGGCACGGTGCGCACGCTGCGCCACGGCGACATCGCCCAGATGATCGCCGACCTGCGCGCACTGTATCGCAGCACGGGGCCGGATCGCCCGCTCGAACTGGGCGGCATGGCCCGGCGGCGGCCCGGGCAATATGCACAGGGCCAGGTCTATCACGCTTATTTCGGCGCGGTTGCGACCAGGCCCGACAGCGCCGATGCCGCGATCCGACAGGTCTTCTCGCCGGGTGGCGCCTGCTACGACTGCCATTCCGTCACGCCGCCGGGGGCGAACGGCGCGATCGACTGGGGTGTCGTGCCGGTGCGCCAGCCGGCGCGCTATCTGATGCATGGCTGGTTCGACCATGCCGCCCACACCACCCAAACCTGCGCTTCATGTCACGCCGCGGCGAAATCGCGCGATGCCGCCGACGTGCTCGTGCCCGGCATCGAGACCTGTCGTTCCTGTCATGGCGGCGAAGGCTCTTCCGCCAAGGTTCCCTCGTCCTGCGCGATGTGTCACAGCTACCACCAGAAACAGGATGCGCCGTGGCGGAGCCGGCGTCGGTTGTCACCGGCGGCACCGTCCGCGCCAGGCCTGTCGGGAGGAGGGCGAGCGTCATGAGCATGCCATCTGGGCAATGCTGATCGCGCAGATCACCGATCTGCATCTGGGGTTCGATCCGTCGAACCCGGCGGAGTTCAACCGCCAGCGGCTCGACGCCGTACTCAAGGTGCTGATCGAGGGACCCAACCGCCCGGACCTGCTGCTGGCCACCGGCGACCTCACCGACGGCGGCGACGACGAGAGTTACCGCCGCTGTGCCGAGGCGCTCGCGGCGTGCCCCTTCCCGGTTTATCCGTGTCTCGGCAATCATGACGCTCGCGCTGCCTTTGCGCGGCACTTCCCCAAGGTGCCGGCGAGCGAGGGGTTCGTGCAGTACAGCTTGCGGCATGAAGGGTTGCGGCTGATCGTGCTCGATACGCTGGAGCCCGGCCGGCACGGCGGCGGCTTCTGCGCGCGGCGCGCGGCGTGGCTCGCCGCGCGACTGGCCGAGGATCGCGACACACCGACGGTGATCGTGATGCACCACCCGCCGCTCGATGTCGGGATCGAGTGGATGGCGACGCATGCCGACGAGCCGTGGGTTGCACGCTTCGCCGCGGCGATCGCGGGCCATCGCCAGATCGAGGCGATCCTGTGCGGCCACCTTCACCGCGCGATCGTCGCGCCGTGGCGTGGCACCACCGTCACGATCTGCCCCTCGACCGCACCGCAGGTCGCGCTCGACCTCAACCCGATTGATCCCGAGCGGCCCGATAACCGCGAGATGATCGTCGCCGAGCCGCCGGGCTATGCGCTGCATCGCTGGACCGGACGCGACCTCGTCACCTTGTTCGACACGGTCGAGGACCATGTCGTGCTGGCACGCTTCGACGCCAAGCTGCAGCCGCTGGTGCGCGGCATGCGCGCGGAGTGGCCGGTTTAGGTCAGGGCGCCTTCAGCGGCGGCCGCCAGTCGCGCATCGTGCCCGTGTCATTGACCTTCCACGGCACGCCGCTGCGATTGAGGAACAGCCGCTCCATCTCGCCGCGGTTGAACGGCCGCGAGCCGAGCCGGCCGAACACCGCGATCTGCCCGCCGGTCTCATCGACCGCGCGGTCGCGATCGAGGCCTTTGGACAGCGCCAGCGCCGGGGTCGGGGTGCGTGCCCAGGCGATCAGCTCAGGCTTGGGGGCAGGGGAAAATCCATAGAAATTCGGCTGGCTGTCGGGCGCGGTAAGCTGGATCACCTTCAGACCATTGCGGCCATCGGCGACATAGGCGAACAGCGAGGCGTTGGTGACGCCGACAACCACGTCCTGCGCGTCGTTGAGCTTTCCGTCGAAGGTCACATTCCGGTACCGAACCGGCCGCGTCGGGTTGGTCACATCGACGATCGCCAGCCCTTCGGCGCCGGCCGCGACATAGGCATAGGTGCGCGCGACATAGAGCCGCCGCGCGTCGGCCAGCGCGATATGGCCCGACGGTATTTCGACCGGATCACGCATGCGGGTCACGTCGAACAGGGTTACGCCGGTCGCGTCCGTAACCCAGAGATAGCGGAACTGGATCGCACTCGCCCGCGCATCGCGCAGCTTGCGCACCGCCGCGAGTTTGGGGCGCAGCGGGTCGGCGAGATCGACCACCACGAGGCCGACATCGGCGGTGACATAGGCTACCTCGCCAGCGAGGATCACATGCCGCGCGCCGTTGAGCACGCCGTCCGGGTTCCAGGTGGCCGAGCGCTTGAGGAAGTTGTTGGCGAAATTGCCGTCCGCCATCGTCTCGACATTGACGAGGATCAGCCCCTCGCGCGCGTCGGTCACCGCGGCGTAGCTGTAGATCGGCAGGAAAGGCTGTTCCTGGTTCATTTCCCGCATCGGCGCGGTGTTGCGCAACGGGTTGATCGGCTGGTTGGTCGGCAGCGCGACGCAGGTCGCGTCGCTGCTGGCGATATGCGTGTCGTGGCCGAGCTTCGAGAAGGGTGCCGAGATGATCGGCGCCGACACGCCCTTGTTGCCGATCGAGGCGACGTCATAGACGCGGAAACCGCCGCGTCCTTCGGCGACATACATATATTCCCCGCGCTGCTGCAGGCAGCCGACGCGGTCGACGGTGCCCTTGACGACGTTGCGGAAGGTTTCGATCGGGTGCGTCTCGCCCGAGCCGCGGCGATCGAAGCTCGTACCGCGCGTCCAGTCCTTCAGCTCGCGCCCGTTCTTCTCGACATGGAGCTTCCAGTAATCGGGATAGGCATAGCGCTGGAGATAGGAACCGATCACCGCCTGCGGTTCGTCCCATTCGGTGACGCGCACCGCCTCGAACCCGCCGGCCAGCCCGGTCCAGGCGTGGAGGCCGATGAAGTTGGTGTAGTTGGTCCCGAGCAGCAGCAGCTGCGCCATGATCGCATTATTGTCGTCGGCGGCCGACAGGTGGCAGTCGCCGCACGTCTTGGTCTCGGTGGTGCGTACGGTGTGCGGGAAGTGCGGCGCGAATGCCTGGCTGGAAAAGCCGATCGCGCTGATCGGCGGTTGCTGGACGTAGATCCGCTCGCGGCTGGCATTGGTCGAGGACAGGATCAGCGCCGAACTGCTGCGCACTGGCGCGATCTCGTTGCCCTTGGTGGTCTGGTGGATGCCGAGCTGGAACATGTCGTCGCGCGCCGCCTGCGGGTTGTAGGTCGCGAAGTTGCGCGTCTGCTCGCCGTTGAAATGGTGGCTGGTGGTTTTCCAGTTGGCCTCGATCGGCAGGTGGCACCCCGAACAGCTCGTCGTCCAGGAGAGATGGCAAGTGAAGCACGCCATCTTGTCGTCGCCATGCGCGCGGTCGCCCGGCGCGACGCCGGGCCCGAAACCGAAACGGCCGTCCTCGGCGCCGGAACGACTCATAAGCTTGGCGCGTGCCGCCTTGAGGTTGAAATAGGGGCTGGTCGGGTCGACGCTGTCGCGCACGAGATGCACGCGCCATTCGAGCTTGGGATCGACAATCGAGCGCTGGATCAGGTGGCGTCTGCCGCCGCCATCGTCAATCCATTCGAAACGCCGCTGCCCATCGGGGTTGCGAAGCAGTTCGAGATCGTTGCCCTGCGGCCGCGCAGCGGGGCCGGAGGTGCGCAGCGTCGGGTATTTGTCTGCGGTGCCGTGGCAATCCTTGCAGCCGATCTCGACCGCATTGGCGACCTCGCCATATATCAGCCCGTTGCCATGGCTGTCCTGCGCGAAATGGCAGTCGGCGCATTGCAGGCCCTTCTCGGCATGGATGTCCATCAGATGGACCGCCTTGCCGGGGTTGGTGCCCGGCGGGACGAACTGACCTTCGCCAGGCTTGCGCCATTTGGCGGGATCGTCGGGCGATACGATCTGCCCCTCGGCGTCGAGCAGGTTGCCCTGGCGATCACGCTTGAACACGCCGCGGAAATTCCAGCCATGGCCGTGATAGTCGGCGAACTGGGTATCCTTCAGCGCCGGGTTGAGGTCGTTGACGCCGCGCAGAAAATCCGTGTCGCTCCAGTTGCCGCGCACCGCGGCGCCCTCCGGGTTGCGGTCGTTGGCGGCGCGGGTTTCGGCGGCGGTCGGATATTTCTGCGCCTTGGGCCACATCGCCGGCGCATCGGATTCATAGTCCCACATCGTGTAGCCGAGATAGGAATTCAGGAACACATTGGGCTGGTGCATGTGGCAGCTCATGCACTGCGACGTCGGGATCGAGCGCGAGAAGGCGTGGCGCAGCGGGTGGCCGCTGTCGGGCACGACGAGCCCGCCATGGTTGCTCGCCTTGGCGGCGATCGTGGGGTCGACCGTCACGCTCTGCCCATCGCGGCCATATTGCGCGTAGATGAGCGAATGGCGTGGCTCGCGGTCATTGGCGTAGATCACGTGGCAACCGGTGCAGCCCGAGCCGCGATAGTCGCTGGGCTGGTCGTTGGTGCCCATGAACCACAGCAGCGGATCGTTTAGCCGCGTCTTGTGGATGTTGAGCACGGGGATGGCGACGCGCAGACCGGTGCCGGGGCCGCGATTGCTCTGTTTGAGATCTGGGCGCCCGGGTTCTTCGAGCCGCTGGATCGAGCCCGAAGGGTTGGGCAAGCCGACCTCCGCAAAGCCGGTGCCGTTGTTGCGTCCACCCTGCTCGAACACGCGGAACACATCGGCGGGCGGGACGACCTGCCAGGTCGGCAGCGGATAGAGCGCGGCAAGTGCGCCGCGCGCCGCCTGATGCGGCGTGACCGTGCCCGGCGGCGTGCCGGGCGAGACGATCTTCGCCGGTTCGCCGGTCGCGGTATAGGCCTCGCCGAAGATGTAGCTTTTGAACGGGACGATGCCGTTATTATACGCCGCCCCGCCGAACAGCATCGCGCCCGACGCCATGATCGAGCGCTCCGACGCCTCGATCACCTCGAGATGGCACGCGCCACAGCTTTGCCGGACGATGCGATAGTCGCCGGGATTGACGAAACGCACGAACTCGGGCGCCTCGCGATTGAGCAGGGTGTAGCTGCGCTTCGGGTTGGCGCTGTCGGGATAGTTCCAGTCGTGCGGATAGCGCGGCAGGACATGCGCGCGGTCGCGCGCCGCGATATAGGCGGCGTCGGCAAAGCCGCGTGACGGGTCGCCGCGCACCGTCGCGTCGCCGCCATGACAATCTGTGCAGCCAAGGATGACGGCCGACGAGGCGTGCATTGAGGGTTCGTCGGTCTTCGTATGGCAGGAATAGCAGCCGGTCGACTTGGCGGCAGCCTGTTCCTCGGTCTGGCTCATCGGCGCCGGCGGCGCGGTGACATAGTGGCGCTTGACCGGTTTCTCGCCTTCGCTGGCGTAGAGGATCGCCGCCGGGAGCAGCAGCAGCGCGATAAGGGACACGAGTCTGCCCACGGACTGGCGCGCCCACGTCCTTCCCCGGCGAAGGCCGGGGCCCAGTTGGGATGGCCGCAGTAACTGTGCGCAACGCGCGACAATATTCGTCCCCCAGCTGGACCCCGGCCTTCTCCGGGGAAGGTCAGGGGAGCTTGGCGCGGCCAAGGACGAGGCGAGCAGCCGGCGCATCAGTAGCTCAGGATCACATTGGCGAGAATCGAGTAATAATGTTTGCTGCGGTCGGTCGCGGCGAACAGGTCGCGCAGCCCCTTGCCCGGGCTCAGCACCGCGCCCGACAAGCGGAAAACGATGTTCTGCGTCGCCTTGGGCCGCCAGATCGCCGCGGTCGACAGGTCCCAGCCGATATCGCGTGGAATGCTGCCCTCGTTGCGCAACGTCTGCAACACGGCGGTATTGGCGAACCACAAATGATTGGCATTGGCCGACAGGCGCAGCCGCGGCGTCAGGTCGAAATCGGCGCCGACCCCGGCCAGCACGGTGCCGGGATTGTTGAAGTTGGACTGTCCTTCGTCCTTCGACGAGCGCAGCGCGTTGAGCACGCCGTTGCGCCCGCTGATCGCGACCGCGCGGCCGCCGCCGGCGAACGGGATCGACTGGCGGATCCAGTAGCTGGTGTCGGCGCCGGCGAAGATCGGGTTTTCGAGGATCGCGTCGAAGCCGGTCTCCTTGTCGTCATACGGGTTGCTGTCGCCGCTGGCGTAGAGCCCCGACAGGCGAAAGCGCATCCAGTCGCGATCGTAGCTCAGCTCGGCGGCGGCGAACTGCGCGCTGATCCGCGCCTTGCGCCCGGTGAAGAAGTTGTTCCGGTCCGATCCGAGCGCCTGATAGGCCGAGAGCGTCAGGTTGAGCCGGCCGACATGCCCGTCAGCATTGTAGCCGAGATAGACCACGTCATAGTCGCGCCCGCGCAGCGTGCCGAGCAGGGCCGGGCGCACCGGAAAACCATTGTCGTCGATCTGGACGCGGCTGGCTTCGCGATTGCGGTTGTAGACTGCGGTAATCTGGCTGGTGAAGCCCGGCACGAGGAAATCCTGGCGATAGACATTGGCGACGAACACCCAGTCGTCGCGCGGTCGTTGGGTCAGGTCGTTGAGCCCGGAATTGGTGTCCTTCTCCAGCCGCCAGAAGGCCGCGAGATTATATTGCAGGCGGTTGCCGTCGCGATTGCCGAACAGCCGCAGGCCGAGCGCCTGGTCGTTGAACAGGAAACCGCGAAAATCGCTCTGGAAAGGCTGGATGCCGCCGCGCAGCGAGTCGAAATCATAACGGTCCGACAGGTTGCGCAGATGATAGTCGATATAGGCTTCCTGCACGCCGAGGAACTGGTCGGTGCGGTGGGTCGGCTTGCTCGGCTCGACGAATAGCACGCGCCGCTCTGGGACGCGGGCATAGTTGACGTTGAACGCCAGCGTCAGCTTGTACTCGATCTCGGGCGGCTTGAACGCGGTCGATCCCTTTACCAGCGATGCGCCGACGATGAAGGTCTGCGAGGCGACGATGCTCGATTGCTGACCGAAGACATCGAGGCTTTGCGGGCGGCTCGTCGTCTGGACGCCGACCGGGATCGGGAAGGTACGCGGCTCGACCACGGTGTCGCTGACCGCGTTGAGCGTGAAGAACCAGTCGTCCTCGTGGATTGGCAGCCATTTGACCCTGGCGCGGTCGATCGGCCGGTCACCCTTGAGCGTGTTCTGATGATAGGGATCGAACCAGCGCTCTTTCACCACGCCAAGGCTCTCGATCAGCCGCCAGCGGTCGGGCACCGGGATCTGGTCGGTCGGAAAGGCGGTCGGCGGCGGCGGACGAACCGCGCCGATATTGCGCTGCGTCACCTCGTCGGGCAGCGGCTTGTTGTAACCCGGGCGGCGGCGGTCGGGGATCGAGTCGACGGGTGGCTTGTCGTTGATCGGCTGGTCGTCGGGCGTCGCCTGGGGTGGCGGCGCGGGCGTTATCTGGCCGGCAACAAGTGCGAGAGGCAGGAATAACGGGAAGCTCATTTCAGCCCCGCCGCATTTCAACGTCGTCATGCTGAACTTGTTTCAGCGTTCGGGCTTTGGCGTGCCACCGGCAAGCCAAGATTGTGTTCGGGGAACACAATCTCGCCCGAGCGCATGCGCGGTCATATGAACCAAGAGCGGCGCTCCGGTGGCCGCTGACCGCGCATGGACCCTGAAACAAGTTCAGGGTGACGAAGGGGGAAAGGGCGCCGCCCGTCATAGCCCGGCACACACATTCTGCGTACTGGTATCGAGGAACGGCGCGAACGGGCAGTTGACGTATCGCAGTCGCACCTGCGCGTCGCCGAGATCGACGACGAGATTGTCGGCGCGGATCGCCACCGGCGCATTGCTGATTCCGCCGACGCGCAACCCCGCGTTCGAGAGCCCGAGAAAGCTGACCATATCGTCCTGGTCGATGCCGTCGCCGGACACGCCGAGCCCACCAACCAGCACATTGCCGCGATAAACGGGTACCGAGCCGGGGAAGATCTGCAGACCGTTCTGCAAGCGGTTCTGTCCTGGCGCGGCATCGGGGATGAACGAGCAGCGCTGCGGGGTGTCGGTTCCGCTCGCACCGGTCACGAAGCCCAGATGCTGCGCAACATTGGTCAGGATCAGAGCCGATTGCAGGCCGGTCGAGAGCGGGTTGAACTGCGCGATCGGGCGCGACAACGGCCCGTTGGGTCGCGCAATCTCGCCATCGGGAAAATGCGGGCGCGACAACAGACCGCCGGCGCGATCGGTGAAGGCAAATGCGCCAGTCAGCGCATTCGGATCATGCAGAAACGTCCGCGTCGCCGCCACGAAGTGCTGCACATCGGCGCTCGGGTCCGCAAGCAATTGCGGCGCAGCAAAACGGCTCGACATGAACGCCGCAGTGCGCGCCTTCTGCAACGCCACGTCGGTGCCGAAAATCGGCGCGTCGGGCGCGCGGACGATGCCGAGCGCGGCGCCGCGCGTATCGACCAGCGAGATCGTCACCTGGGCGCGACTGTCGAGCGGCTGGCGGATCTGCGCCCGCGCGCGGCTCATCACCCCGAAGGCTTCTTCGAGGATCGCGCGCGCCTCGGTCGCGCTCAGCGGTGCCGCGACATCGCCGGCATCGGTCCCGGCGCGGACCGGGAAACGGTTGTTGCCCGCGCCGTCGGTCAACACGAAGGCGTCGCGGTTGGAGAATTCGCTCGTGGTCGACGCGCGCACGCCCGATGCTTCGCTGCCATAGGCGGCGCCCGAGATAATCGTCGCGACGGCATAGCCGCGCACCGCGACGAGCGATCCCAGCGCCGGGTCCGTGCCGGCGTAGCTTGCCGCGCCGGTGGCAATCAGCCCGGTATAGGTCATGTCGGTGAAGCGCAGTTGCGTGCCGTCGACATAGACATGATCGGCGCGCACGCTCTCGGGCGCCTCGAAACCGAGTGTGCCGGCGAGCGCGATTGCTTCTTCCGGGTCATTGTCGATATCGATCGCATTGGGGTCAAAACCATAGACGCCATCCGCCATGACGCCGATGCCGCCGACCACCACGCCATTCTTGTAGAGCGGGAAACCGCCTGGGTCGGCCGACAAGCCGAGTGGGGAGCGTTTCGGCCCGATCAGCGCCGCACCGCCGCTCGCGCCATAGCGCGCCGACAGGTCTGAGCAGGGCAACTGGCTGAACTGCACGCCGAACAACGGGCCGCTTTCGAGACCGAGCGTGGAGGAACCGGGCGGAAAATTCTGCTGGACGATCTGGCTCGCCGTGCGCGTCGAAAAGGCATTGCCGCTGCTCGACAAGTACGCGCCGGTAACCGCCTTGGCGATCGCACCGGCCTCGGCCGGGATGGTGAGGTTCTGCGCGTCCATGTTGACGCCGTTGGGCGCGGGGCTGGTCACGGCGGTGGCGCGCGCGCCGGTCATGCGGAACACGGCGAGGACATTGCCGACCCGGTCGGTGACGGCGATCACACCGGGCAGATGGCGCGCGTTCGCCTCGGCGGCGGCATGGGCGATGACCGACTGCACGTCGGCGATGCTCAGCGCCTCGGCGGCCGGAACTGTATAGAGGCCGGTTGGCGCGGGTGCCGGGGCAGGGGTGGGCGTCGGCGTGCTGCCGCCTGACCCGCCGCCGCCGCAGCCCGAGAGGATCAATGCGATACTCGCGAGGAGAGTGGTGGAGCGGCTTCTCCTTCCTGGCACCTCCCTTTCAGGGGGGGGGTGGGGTGGGTGCCACAGGCGCAGGTCTCTGCGAGGCCGCCACCCACCCCGACCCCTCTCTGAAAGGGAGGAGCAATATATCGCGGATGTGAGTGATACATCTCTCATCGCAGCGCCCTGATCGCGCGCACTGCCTCGGCGAGCGACGCGCGGAAGTCGCCCGGTCGATAGGCGTTGGGGTCCTTCACTGCCGCATAGGCACGGTTGATGTTGGCGCGGATGCCGGCGGCCGCGCCGGTCGTGACGCGGCCCTGCCTGACCAGCGCGTTGAGCAGCGTGTCGATCGCCATCACGCCCTGTGCCGATCCTTCATAATCGGTGAAGCGCGGCGACAGTACCGGGCCGGCGACGACATCGACCATCGCGAAGGCGCTGTCGCCACCGGTCGGCGCATTGCCGAGCGCCGCCGCGAGCGCATTGGCGGTCGCACCGAGCCGGTTGGCGGCGGCAACCGCCGCGCCGCGATCGCGCGCGATGGCGGCGTGGAAGGCACGGCTGTCGGCATCGAGCCGCGGCGCGAGGCCGGGCGCGCCGACGCGCGCGGCGGCGGCGAGCAGGATCATGTTCTCGTCGTTGAACGGCGGCATGCCGGCGGGGATCGGGCGGCCGGGATTGGCCTCCCATGTCTTCACGCGATCGGCTTGGTCGAAGATGCGCCGGTGGCAGCTGTGGCAGTCGAAGAAAGTGAATTCCGGAAAGGCACCCTCGCTGCCGCGCGCCGGGTTGGCGAACAGCGCCATTTCACGGCCGAGTGCCATCGCCTGGCCGACCGCCCACATCCGTACGCTGTCGCTACGGCCTTTTCGCGCGGCATAGTCAGCGTCTTCATTGTGGTGGAGCTGCAGCGTCGAGAACAGGTCGAGCTCGAAGGCGATGCGCGGATGGCCGGCGGCCATCATGCGGTGGCTGACGAACTGGCCGTTGCGGGCGCTGCCGAAATGACAATCGAGGCACAGCGCGGCGCGCGTCGCCGGGCGATCGAGCGCGACCATGCCGCGCGACACATTGGCGGCGTGGCTGGCGCCGACGCTGTAGTGCGACGCTATCCAGCCGCCGGCCGCGCCATGGCAGGCCTCGCAACCGACGCCGTCACTGGTCAAAAAGCGTGCGCCACGCGGGTCGCCGGCCGGCGTGGCATGGCAACCGAGGCAGGCCGGCGCGCTGGCCGGCTCGCCGAGCCCGAGCGTCGCGGTGATCTGATGCGCGCGCGTCCCATTGAGCACGGTGAACGCGCGGCTATGCGCTCCGCCGGGGGTCGAGGGTTCCTGCCAAAGCTTGAGCTCGTCCTGGCGCACCACCGCGCCGTCCGCCTCGAGCCGCCCGTGACAGGTCGTGCCGGCGCAGCTCGCTACGCCTTGAAAGGCCGGCGCGACGCGGTCCGCTGCCCCGGCGCCGCTCGGCGGCGTGATGAACAGCGATAGCAACAAGGCACCGAGCGCCAACGCTGCCCCCAGCACCGACGCGCCCTGCCCAAATTCGATGCCGGGGCGCCCAAGGCCCATGCAACGCCTACTCCCCTTTGCGGTAGCCGGTGACCGATCGCGCGGGCCCGCCGCCCCGGCAGGCTTTCTGCCTCAATCACGGGGCGTCGAACAGCAAAAGATTATGCCGTGGCGGTCCCGATTTCGGTCTCAGGGGATCTGGGCGGCCGGATCGCCTTCGCCGGCCTCGAAGAACTGATCGATGATCGGATTCTGGACCAGTGGACTATCGAAGCGACCGGCGCTCTTGCCGCGTCGGCCAAGCAGCATGGCAAGCTGTTCGGATGCTTCGGCCGAGAGGGTGAAGGGCCCGATCGGCGCCTGGTTGGGGCCGGCTACGAAAAAGGCCTGGCCGGATCCGGCGATCGAGCCGGTGGTGCCGCCGGCGGTCACGTCGATCGCACCCTGTTGCTCACCGCCCTGCGCGCCGGTACCGGGGCCGCGCAGAAAGATCAGTGTTGCCGTCTCGGGGTCGGCGGTGAAGGACGGCAGGCCGGGCTGATGACCGATCACCGCCAGCGCGTCGGCACCGACCGCCAGTTCGACGATCGTACCGCGAATGCCGATCGAGGCGACCGGCGTGGTGATCTGCGACTGGCCGGGATTGGCGTGGAGCGGCTTGCCCGACATGAAGCGGAACGCACCCTTCGTCACCGACAGGCCGACCGCGCTGGCGCTCTTCGCGGGGTCATAGACGAAGCGATCGACCTTCAACCGCGCATTCGCGCCGACGGTGAAGTTGGTGTGGTCGAGCAGCAGCACCTGCAGCCGGCTCGACGGTCCGGTGGCGATGTCGTTGCCGAGCGCGACTCGCTCCTTGACCGCCGCGCGGTGGACGCTCGGATTGGCGTCGGTCTTCATGCGCACGTCGTTGACCACGGCGGCGTTGACTCCGACCGTCTGCGCGGCGGCTGGAAGGGGGGAGGCTGCGACCAGAGCAGCCGTGGCGAGCAAGGTGAAACGATGGTTCATGGTACGTGTCCCCTTAGCGGCCGAAGTTCAGCACGAGCCGAAGCTCGGCGCCGAAGCTGCCATAGTCATGCAGCAGACTGGCGGCGTTATAGCTGCGGTGTGTGTAGCTGACCGCGCCTTCGAGATCGACCGGGCTCGACCCGAGCGGCGTGCCGAGCGCGGCGCGGGCGAACCAGCGTGTCTCGACCCGGTCGCTGATCAGCGCGACGTTGCGATAATCGACATGGCGGACGGTTGCCGACAGCGCGCTGTAGGTGCCGGCCTGGTTCAGCGGCAGCCGCGCCGCCGCGTAGAGCCGCCAGCCCTGATAGCCGAGATTGCGGGTGCGTGCGGTCTTGTCCTCGAACGCGGCGCCGATCACCCAGCCATGGTCGCGCGCCACGCCGGCGCGATATTCGACCGCGAGGTCGAAGCGCGTTCCGTCGCGGTCGAAAAAGGCGTTCGAGCCGACATAATCCTGATGCGTAACCTCACCGCGCAGCGCGACGCGCGCGCTGTCGCCGGCGGCCGTGCTCAGCTCGCCCTGGCCGCCATATTCGCTGTAGAAAGGATGGCCGAACAACCGGCCATGCCGGAGCACGCCGCCGAGTTCGAAACCGACGCCGCTGCCTTGCGCGCCGAAGCCGGCGCGCAGCGAACCCAATTGATAATCGAGGTTCGGTCCGCCGATCGCGTTCTTGGTCATGCCCGACAAGCCGCCATAGGCATAACCGCTGCCGACCGGCGTGCGCGCGTCGACCTGCGCCGATGCGACGATCGACAGGCCGTCATTGCTCGGCACGGCAATACCGGGAAGGGCAAAGGCCGGGCTGAGCGCGGCGCTGTTGTCGGTGTCATAGGCGAAACCCAGCGCAACATTGCCGATCACGCCGCTGTTCGCGGCGGCGCCGCCGCTGGCGGGCAGGTCGAGCGACCCGCAGGCGGTTCGGGCCTCGCCGATTGCGGCGGTCGATGCGCTGCTGGAATCGATGCGGCTTGCCTCGATCCGCGCGCGACCGTGATCGTCGAGCCGGCACAGGACCGCGACATAATAGAGCCGCACATCGGCGCTGCCCGTGTCCGGATGCGCGAGCAGCGCGCGTTCGAGCGTTGCCGCCGCACCCGTCAGGTCGCCCTGATCGGCCTGTGTGCGCGCCAGCTTGAGCGCGCCATCGGGCGATGCCGTCGCGTCGATCATTCGGTCGATGTCGGCAGCGGCGTCCTGCGCCATCGCCGGCAACGCGCCCAGCGCCATGGCGGCGCCCGCCATGCCGATCGTCAGCATCCGACTCATTCGCATATTGTGCATGCCAGCCCCCGTTCGCGCGTCCGTACTTGGTCGGACCTTGGGAGACCCCTTGCTCCGAAGCAGGGCGAGGAAGCTTGGACAAAACGACCGGTTCGGGCGCAACGCGCGCCGTACCGGTCGATTTCAGGACAATAAGATGGAGGCCCGACCGGGAATCGAACCCGGGTGCGAGGATTTGCAGTCCTCTACGTCACCACTCCGCCATCGGGCCAAGGCGGGCGCAGATGCGCGGGACTTGGGCTCGTGTCAACCGCCACGCGATCCGCGGCAACAAAATCTCCGGCGCGCGCTTGGCGTTGCGCGACGCGCGCTATAGATGGTCGAAGCATGCAGAAGTGTATTGCATGACTAAAACAGTTGTGCGACAGGGTGATTCATGAATTCGACCGCGACACAGACCGATCGTTATCACGCGATGCGCCACGCGATGGTGGCCAGCCAGCTGCGCACCAACGCGGTCAGCGATGCGCGTGTCGTCGCTGCCATGGCGGAAGTGCCGCGCGAGGCTTTCCTGCCCGGCGAGGTGGCGGCACTCGCTTATCGCGATACCGCGGTACCGCTGACGCATGGCCGCGCGCAGAACGTCCCGATCGCGACCGGCAAGCTGCTCACGGCGGCGAGCCTCGTCGCGACCGACCGCGTGCTGCTGATCGGCGCGGCGGGTGGCTATACTGCGGCGGTGCTGTCGGAGCTCGTCGCCGAGGTGGTGGCGGTCGAGGTCGATCCGGTCCTGGCCGCGATCGCCCGCACGACGCTGGCAGGATATCGTTCTGTGACGCTGGTCGAAGGGCCACTCGGCGCGGGGCATGCGGCCGGCGCGCCCTATGACGTGCTGGTGGTCGACGGTGCCGTGGAGCAACTGCCCGACACGCTGGTCGCGCAGGTCAAGGTCGGCGGTCGCGTCGTCGCGGGTCTCGCCGACCGCGGCATCACCCGCCTTGCTTATGGTCGGCGCAGCGAAGGCGGCTTCGCGCTGCTGCCGTTCGCCGACATCGACTGTGTGGTTTTGCCGGGCTTCGACCGGCCAAGGAGTTTCACCTTTTGATGACCGACCGGATTTCGCCCTTGCGCCGGCTGTTGCTCGGCACTGTCGCTGTGGCGTTGATCGTGCCGCCGGCGTCGGCCGAGACGCTGCGTGAGGCATTGGTCAAGGCCTATAACACCAATCCGACGATCAACGCGCAGCGCGATGCGCAGCGCGCCAATGACGAGAATGTGCCGATCGCGCGGGCGAGCGGGCTGCCGTCGCTGAACGCGTCGGGCAGCTATACCGAAGACTTCGTCAAGGCGGCGAACAGCTTCGTCTCGCCCGATCGCCAGCTCGCCGGGCAGACGCAGCTTAGCGTGCCGATCTACTCGGGCGGCGCCGTGCGCAACTCGGTTGCGGCCGCGCGCACGCGGGTCGAGGCGGGGCGCGATTCGTTGCGCGGTACCGAGAGCGATTTGTTCACCGCAGTGGTTGGCGCCTATATGGACGTGATCCGCGACGAGGCGATCGTCAGCCTCAACCAGCAGAACGTCCATGTTCTCGACGTCAATTTGCAGGCGTCGAAGGATCGTTTCCAGGTCGGCGACCTGACCCGCACCGATGTCGCCCAGTCGGACGCGCGCCTCGCCGTTGCGCGCGGCCAGTTGCAGACCGCCCAGTCACGGTTGATCTCGAGCCGTGAGAATTACATCCGCCTTGTCGGCGCGCCGCCGGAAAAGCTCGAGACCCCGCCTTTATTACCGAACCTGCCGACCTCGCCCGACACCGCGGTCGATGTCGCGCTGAAGGATAATCCGTCGCTGCTCGCCGCGCAAAAGTCGCGCGATGCGACGCGCTACGATGTCGACGTCGCCCGGGCGGCGCGCTTGCCGAAGCTCAGCGTCGGGGTCGGCGGCAACTATTACAATTATCTCGGTTCCCTCGGCTCGGGGACGGGCGTTGCCGTCGGCCAGTCGGGCAAATCGGCCAGCGGCGGCCTGACGCTGACCGTGCCGCTGTTCCAGGGCGGTCGCCCGGCGGCGCAGGTGCGCCAGGCGCAGGCACTGCGCGGCCAGGCGATCGAGCAGGCGACGGCCGCCGAACGCACCGTGATCGCCAATACGCGCTCGGCCTATGCCGTGTGGCAGTCGTCGCTCGAGGTGATTGCCTCGTCTCAGACCGCGGTCAGCGCCAACAAGCTGTCGCTCGAAGGCGTCCGCGCCGAGAACAGCGTCGGCAATCGCACCATCCTCGACATCCTCAATGCCGAGCAGGAACTGCTCAATTCGCAGGTTACCTTGGTGACGGCGCAGCGCGATGCCTATGTCGCCGGCTTCGCCTTGCTCGCCGCGATGGGCCATGCGGAGGCGCGAGACCTCGGGCTCGATGGGGGCGCGCTTTATGACCCTGTGGCGAACTTCAACGCCGTCCAGCACCGGATTTCCGACTGGAGCGATGGCAAGCCGGCCCGGGCGGTGGGCACCAGCACGATCGGCACCCCGGCACAAAATGCGCTGGTAACGACGAAACTCGATCCGTTGTTAACCGCTCCTGTTGACACCGATACCCAAAATCCCGCAGGTGGCCCAAAGTAGGTCGGTTTTCGACCGCGCGCTTTGGTTTTCGCAAGGACTGCCGATGGGGGACATCAGCGCCGAGCCGTCGATGGAGGAGATTCTCTCCTCGATCAAACGTATCATCGCCGAAGAGGGCGATGGGGCGATGGCGGCCGCGCGTGCCCGCCGCCAGCCGCGACCGACGCCGGCGCCGGCGCCCGAGCCCGAACCATATGACGATGACGAGGTGCTCGAACTGAGCGAGCGAATCGCGGCTGAAATGCCCGCGCCGCCGCGCCCGGCACCCGAGCCCCGGCCGGCGCCGCCGGAAGTGGCAGCGACTCCCGCCGTTGCCGCGCCTTCATTGCTGTCGCCGCGGACCGCTGAAGCGACTCGCGGCCCGCTCGACGCCCTGTCGCGCATGGTGGTGAAGCCGGAAGTTGCCGGCAGCGATACGCTCGAAGGCATGGTGCGCGAGATGATCCGGCCGATGTTGCGCGACTGGCTCGACGCCAATCTGCCGGCCATGGTCGAATCGATGGTGGCGCGCGAGATTTCACGGATCACCGGCCAGCAGCGCTGATCCGCGGCCGAGATTGCCGTCGCGCGCGGCATCTGCTTAATCTCGCTCCATGAAATATCTGTCGTTCGCGAGCCTGCTCGCCATCGCCGTCGCGACTCCCGTCGCCGCCCGCCAACTCACCATCGAAGACGTGACGATGCTGTCGCGCGTCGGCGCACCGGCCGTCTCCGCCGACGGGCACTGGCTCGTCTGGCAACAGCGCGAGACCGATATCGCCGCCGACAGGGGGCGCTATGATCTTTGGCGTCTCGACCTGGCGAAGAAGGGTGCCAAGCCCGAAAAGCTGCTCGCCGAACCCGACGTCAACGAGACAGCGCCGCAATTCTCGGCCGATGGCAAGACGGTCTATTTCCAGTCGGACAAGGGCGGCGACGACGCGGTCTGGGCGATCAATGTGTCAGGGGGCGCACCCAAGAAACTGACCGGCTTTCAGGGTGGCTTTGGCGGCTTCAAGGTCGCGCCGACCGGCGACAAGCTGTTGATCTGGGCCGATCGCCTGCCCGGCGCACCGAGTCTCGCGCCGCCGATGATCAAGAGGGCCGCCGACGCGGGCGGGGGGCGGACCTATGACAAAATGTTCGTGCGCCACTGGGACACATGGGCCGACGGCACGCGCTCGCAGCTGTTCGTGCTGCCGCTGACGACCGACGGCGCGCCGGGCGACGGGGTGGCGATCGAACATAGTCTGGTCGGCGACACGCCGTCAAAGCCCTCGGGCGGCGGCGAGGAGGTGTCGTGGTCGGCCGACGGCAAGACGGTCTATTTCGCGCTGCGCGAGGCGGGGCGGATCGAGCCGCTGTCGACCAATCTCGATATCTTCGCGGCGCCCGCCGACGGCTCGGCCGCGCCGACCAACCTGACCGTCGACAACAAGGGGATGGACAATCTGCCGACCGTCTCGCCCGACGGCCGCAGCCTCGCCTGGTTCGCGATGGCGCGCGCCGGCTATGAGGCCGATCGTCAGGTGCTGATGCTGCGCGAACTTGCCACCGGCAAGGTACGCGCGGTTACCGCGGGCTGGGATCGCTCGGTCGGCTCGATCGCCTGGTCGCCCGATTCGAAGCGCATCATCGTCACCGCCGAGGACACGCAGGAAAATCCGATCTGGTCGGTCGATCCGGTCGGCGGCAAGGTCACGCGCCTGACCGACACGGGCAATGTCACCGCCGTGCTGCCGACCGCCAAGGGCGCCGTGTTCAGCATGAACAGCCTGACCGCGCCCGACGATTTCTACCTGCTCAGCGGCAAGAAGATCGCGCGGCTGACCTCGGTCAACGCCGAGAAGCTCGCCGGCATCGACATGCCGAGCGTCACCCGCTTCAGCTTCGCCGGCGCCAATAACGACACCGTCTGGGGTTATGCCGTGAAGCCTTCGGGCACGACCGGCAAGGTGCCGATCGCCTTCATGGTCCATGGTGGGCCGCAGGGCAGCAGCAACAACAGCTGGTCCTATCGCTGGAACCCGGCGCTGTTCGCCGGTGCGGGCTATGGCCTGGTGGCGATCGATTTCCACGGCTCGACCGGCTACGGTCAGGGCTTTAGTGACGCGATCCGCAACAATTGGGGCGGCTGGCCGTTGGAGGACCTGCAAAAGGGCCTCAAGGCCGCGACCGACAAATTCGCCTGGCTCAACGCCGACAATGCCTGCGCGCTCGGCGCCTCCTATGGCGGCTATATGATGAACTGGATCGAGGGCCAGTGGCCCGACCGCTTCAAGTGCATCGTCCAGCATGACGGCGTGTTCGATGCCCGCGCCATGGCTTACGAGACCGAGGAACTGTGGTTCGACGAGTGGGAACATGGCGGCAAGGCTTATTATGAGGACCCCGCCGCGTTCGAGAAATGGAACCCGGTCAATTACGTGCAGAACTGGAAGACCCCGATGCTGGTAATCACCGGCGAGAAGGATTTCCGTATTCCGTACACGCAGGGGCTGGCGGCGTTCACCGCGCTGCAGCGTCGCGGCATTCCCTCGCGCCTGCTGGTCAACCCCAGCGAGAATCACTGGGTCCTCAAGCCGAAGAACAGCCGGCAATGGTATCATGAGGTGCTGGGCTGGATGGACAGATGGACGGGTAAGGCCGTCCAATAAGCCCACCCGTCATGCCGGATTTGTTCCGGCATCCACCGTACCGCGATCGTCTTATTTTGCGGATCAGTGGACCCCGGAACAAGTCCGGGGTGACGGACGGGGGTCGTTCTGTCTAAAGGCGGGGCGCTATGACCGAACTCCCGAAAACCTTCGACCCCGCCGACATCGAATCCCGCTGGTACCAGTATTGGGAAAGCGAAGGCCTGTTCCGCCCCGATCGGCCCGGTGCCGAACCGTGGACGATCGTCAACCCGCCGCCCAACGTCACCGGCTCGCTGCATATCGGGCATGCGCTCGACAACACGCTGCAGGATATCCTGACACGCCACGCGCGCTTGAAGGGCAAGGACGCGCTGTGGGTGGTCGGCACCGACCATGCCGGCATCGCGACGCAGATGGTGGTCGAGCGCCAGATGGCGACGCGCCAGCAGAAGCGCACCGATTTTACCCGCGACGAGTTCATCGCCAAGGTATGGGAGTGGAAGGAAGAGAGCGGCGGGGAGATCACGCAGCAGCTCCGCCGCCTCGGCTGCTCGATGGATTGGGCGAACGAGCGCTTCACGATGGACGAGGGCTTCAGCCGCGCCGTGCTGAAGGTGTTCGTCGACCTCCACAAGCAGGGCCTGATTTACCGCGACAAGCGGCTGGTGAACTGGGACCCGGGTCTCGGCACCGCGATCAGCGACCTCGAGGTGGAAACCAAGGAGATCAAGGGCAGCTTCTGGCAGATCCGCTATCCGCTGGCCGATGGTTCGGGATCGATCATCGTCGCGACAACGCGGCCCGAGACAATGCTCGCCGACATGGCGGTCGCGGTGCATCCCGAGGACGCGCGCTACAAGGCGATGATCGGCAAGCAGGTCAGGCTGCCGATCACCGGTCGCCTGATCCCCATCATCGCCGACGAGCATGCCGATCCGGCGCTCGGCACCGGCGCGGTGAAGATCACGCCCGGCCACGACTTCAACGACTTCGAGGTCGGCAAGCGCGCCGGGTTCAAGGCGGGCGAGATGCTCAACATGCTCGACGCCGCGGCCAAGGTCACGCAGACGGCGGACGGGCTGATCCCCGATGACCTGCTCGGCGTCGACCGCTTCTGGGCGCGCAAGCAGGTGGTCGAACGGCTCAAGCAGGACGGCTTCCTGATCCCGCATGTCGACAAGGACGGCGTCGAGCATGACGCCGAGCCGCGCACCATCCAGACGCCTTATGGCGATCGCTCGGGCGAGGTGATCGAGCCGTGGCTGACCGACCAATGGTATGTCGACGCCGCGACGCTGGCCAAGGGGCCGATCGAGGCGGTGCAGTCGGGCGCGATCAAGATCGTGCCGAAAAGCTGGGAGAAGACCTTCTTCAACTGGATGGAGAATATCCAGCCCTGGTGCGTGTCGCGTCAGCTCTGGTGGGGGCATCGCATCCCGGCGTGGTTCGCCGAGGATGGCCGCATCTTCGTCGCGCTGAGCGAGGAAGAGGCGCAGGCCCAGGCCGGAGCCGGTGTCGCGCTGACCCAGGACAGCGACGTGCTCGACACCTGGTTTTCCTCCGCGCTGTGGCCCTTCGCCACGATGGGCTGGCCCGAGGAAAGCGACCCCAAGCTCCACGGCCGTTACCCCAATGACGTGCTGATCTCGGGCTTCGACATCCTGTTCTTCTGGGATGCGCGGATGATGATGCAGGGCATGCACTTCATGAAGGACGTGCCGTTCCGCACGCTCTATCTGCACGGCCTCGTGCGCGCCGCCGACGGGCAGAAAATGTCCAAGTCGAAGGGCAATGTCGTCAACCCGCTCGGGCTGATCGACCAATATGGCGCCGATGCGCTGCGCTTCTTCATGGCGGCGATGGAAAGCCAGGGCCGCGACATCAAGATGGATGAGAAGCGCGTCGAGGGATACCGCAACTTCGCCACCAAGCTGTGGAATGCGGCGCGTTTCTGCCAGGCCAACGGCATCGGCGCGAGCAGCCAGGTGGAGGCGCCGGAGGCGACGCTAGCGGTCAACAAATGGATCATTGCCGAGACGATCGCGACGGTGCAGGCGGTCGACCTCGCTTTGGCCGACTACCGCTTCGACGGTGCCGCCAACGCGATCTACCAGTTCGTGTGGAGCCGTTTCTGCGACTGGTATCTCGAACTGATCAAGCCGGTGTTCAGCGGCGAGGAACGCGGGTCGATCGACGACGAGAGCAAGGCAGTTGCCGGCTGGGTGCTCGACCAGATCCTCGTGCTGCTCCACCCCTTCATGCCCTTCATCACCGAAGAGCTGTGGCACGCGCTCGCCGATTCCGCCCACCCTCGCGAGAACGACCTGATCGTCGCGAAATGGCCGATGGCCGATGCGCGTGCGATCGATCCGGCGGCGAGCAAGGAGATCGATTGGCTGATCCGGCTGGTCGGCGAGGTTCGCGGCGCGCGCACCGAACTCAACGTCCCGCCGGGCGCGCGCCTGACCGCCTATGTCCGCGACGCCGGCCCCGAGACGACCGCGCGGCTTGCCGCACAGGGCGCCGTCATCGCGCGCCTCGCCCGGATCGATATCGCCGAGGGCGAGGCAAGCGGCGGCGCGCTACAGGTGGTCGTCGACGAGGCGACCTTCGTGCTGCCGCTGGAAGGCGTGATCGACCTCGACGCCGAGCGCACCCGCCTGACCAAGGCGATTGCTGCGGCCGAAAAGGAACGCGACGGGCTCGCCGGGCGGCTCAACAATCCGAGCTTCGTCGAACGCGCCAAGCCCGAGGCGGTCGACAAGGCGCGCGCCGACCACGCCGAAAAGGCTGCCGAGGCAGAACGGCTTGGCGCGGCGCTCTCGCGCCTGGGTTGATCAGGGTGCGATCAGCCCCCGCGTGAACGCTGCCCACCATGGCTGGTAGTAGAGAAAAGCCGCGGTGACCTCGTTGGCGAAGATCCACAGCGCGCCGGCGACATAGGCCGGGTGCAGGCGCCGGCGCGTGACCTGGTCATAGACACCCATGCCGATCACCAGCGCGATGCTGCCGATATAGGTGAAAGCGATGTAGTTGATGAAACCGTCGCCAAGCGCCGCGTACAACGGATCGGCAAGAAGCCGGCTGAAGCCCGGTTCAGCCAGCGCGACCATGCCGAGCAGCATCAGCCTTTTGTGCGCTGCCGCGTCGCGTCGCATCAGCAGGCCCGTGATCGACAGCGCGACGGACCCGAAGACATTGGTCAATTGTGTGGCCATGAACGCGGTGTCGAGATGGGGATCGTTGAAATGCAGCCGCAGCATCGTCATCGATGCCGCAGGGCCGAGGATCAGCATCAGCGGCAGGATGACGAGCGCGGCAACGCCGAGTTGGCGATGGAGGCGAACCTGATTGCGGCGGATCAACAGCATCTGCACCGTCAGGAGCACAAGCCACGCGCCGAACACCACGGCATGAAGGTGGATGATCCACGGATAGGAGAGCTGCCCCTTCGCCGCCTTGTGGATCATGTCTAGGCCGAAGCCGCCGACCATCGCTGCCCAGATGATCAGCAGATACACCAATGAGAATGCGCGGTCCGATGGTCGGCGCGCGGCGAAACCCGGCCGCGTGGCAAGCGTTGCTGTCATGATGTCCCCCCACCGCGAGGGCATCACAGCGCAGCCGCGAAGTCAATTCGCTAGCGTAACAAGTTGCCGTCAGGGCTGGTCGCTCCGCGCACATTTCCCTATCGGCCAACGCTCGCACGGTGAATTGGCCTGCGGGCGGCAAAGGAAGATGATTCGTGGCAGACGCGCCGCAACTTGGGCCGGCAGGCCGCAGGGACCTGACCGTCGGCCCGATCGGCACGACGTTGCTGACCTTCGCGCTGCCGACGCTCGCGTCCAACATTCTCCAGTCGCTCAACGGCTCGATCAACTCGATCTGGGTCGGGCGCTTCCTGGGGGAGGGTGCGCTCGCCGCGACGTCCAACGCCAACATCATCATGTTCCTGATGTTCAGCGCGGTATTCGGCTTCGGCATGGCGGCGACGATCCTCGTCGGTCAGTCGATCGGACGGCGCGACATCGAGGCGGCGCGACGCGCCTTCGGTTCGGCGATCGGCATGGTGGTCGGTGGCGCGGTGCTGATCTCGATCCTCGGCTGGATATTCGCGCCCAACATCCTGCGCCTGCTCGCCACCCCGGGCGACGCCCAGGCACTGGCGCTGGTCTATCTGCGCGTCATCTTTCTCGGCCTGCCGCTGTCGATGCTCGGCGTGCTGATCCAGATGGGGCTGCGCGGCGCCGGCGATTCGATCACGCCGATGTGGTTCATGGTGCTGAGCGTGATCATCGACAGCACGATGAACCCCTTGCTGATCGAAGGCATCGGCCCGTTCCCGCGCATGGGCATCGCCGGCTCGGCAACCGCCACGCTGCTCGCCGCGGCGATCTCGACCACCGGCCTCGTCATCTACGTCTATGCCCGCGACCTGCCGATCCGGCTGCGCGGGCGGGAGTTCCGCTGGCTGTTTCCCGAGCGCGCGCTCGTCCGCACGATCGTCGCCAAGGGCCTGCCGATGGGCGCGCAGATGCTGGTCATGTCGACAGCCGGGCTGACGATGGTCGGGCTGGTCAACCGGCTCGGCGTCGACACTGCCGCGGCCTATGCCGTGTCGCAGCAGCTATGGACCTATATCCAGATGCCGGCGATGGCGATCGGCGTCGCTGTCAGCTCGATGGCGGCGCAGAATATCGGCGCCGGCCGCTGGGACCGGGTCGATGCGATCACCCGCGCCGGCATTCTCTCCAACACGGCCATCACGCTGGTGGTGATCGTCGCGATCATCCTGTTCGACCGCCCGGTGATGACGTTGTTCGTCGGCAGCGACAGCCCGGCGATCCCGATCGCGCGGCACATCCAGCTGATCGCCAGCTGGACCTTCGTGATGTTCGGCGCGACGATGGTGCTGTTCTCGACCGTTCGCGCCAATGGCTCGACGCTCGCGCCGCTGATCATCCTGATCGTCTCGCTCTACCCGGTGCGCATCGGCATCGCGATGGCGGGCCAGCCGGTGATCGGCGCCGATGCGCTGTGGTGGGCGTTCCCGATCGGCTCGGCGGTGTCCCTCGGGCTTGCCGCCTTGTTCTACCGCTTCGGCAAATGGCGCAGCCAGATGCTGGTCGTGCCACGCGAGCCCGATGGCGGCCATGAGCACACCAATGCCGGAGGAGAACCCGCCGGACGCTTGCAGCCGAGCGGCTAAACGAGCATTGAGCGCGGCATGAGTCACTATCCCGCACTCCGCCTGCGTCGCACCCGTGCCACCGCCTGGAGCCGCCGGCTCCATGCCGAAACGGTGCTCACCCCCGCCGATCTGATCTGGCCGCTGTTCATCGCCGAAGGGCAGGGGATCGAGGAACCGATCGCCAGCCTGCCCGGCGTTTCGCGCTGGTCGGTCGACGGCATCGTCTCCCGCGCCAAGGAAGCGCGCGACGCAGGCATCGCCTGCATCGCCTTGTTCCCCAACACCCCGCACGCGCTGCGCAGCGACGGCGGCGAGGAAGCGCTCAACCCCGACAATCTGATGTGCCGCGCGATCAAGGCGCTGAAAGATGCCGTGCCCGACATCGGCGTACTGACCGATGTCGCGCTCGACCCCTATACCGCGCATGGCCATGACGGGCTGCTCGATCCGCAGGGCTATGTGCTCAACGACCGCACCGCCGACGTGCTGGTCGGCCAGGCGCTCAATCAGGCGGCGGCGGGGGCCGACATCATCGCGCCGTCCGACATGATGGATGGCCGCGTCGGACTGATCCGCGATGCGCTTGAGGGCGCCGGCCATGTCAACGTCCAGATCATGTCGTACGCCGCCAAGTACGCCAGCGCCTTTTACGGCCCGTTCCGCGATGCGGTCGGCTCGCGCGGCCTGCTGAAGGGCGACAAGAAGACCTATCAGATGGACTCGGCCAATGCCGAGGAGGCGCTGCGCGAGGTCGCGCTCGACCTCGACGAGGGCGCCGACAGCGTGATGGTCAAGCCGGGCCTGCCCTATCTCGACATCATCGTGCGCGTGAAGGCGGAGTTCGCGGTGCCGGTGTTCGCGTACCAGGTGTCGGGCGAATATGCGATGATCGAGGCGGCGGTTGCGGCCGGTGCGGCCGAGCGCGACGCGATGGTGCTCGAGACGCTGCTGGCGTTCAAGCGCGCGGGGTGCTCGGGCGTGCTGAGCTATCACGCGCTGCATGCGGCGCGCCTGCTCGGCCGATGATCGAGACCGAGCGGCTGATCCTGCGCCGCGACACGCCGGCTGATCACCCCGCGTTGTACGCGATGTGGGCGGACCCGCGCGTGATGGCCGATCTCGGCCCGGTCAAGTCGGCGGCGGACAGTAAGGCGGCGCTGGTCAAGCACGCTTCCTACCACCCGCAGGGGCTCGGTTTCTGGGTCGTCGAGCATCGCGCCGATGGTGCCGTGATGGGTTTTTGCGGGCTGAAGCCGGGCGCCCCCGACACGCCGATCGTCGGCGCGCTCGAAATCGGCTGGATGCTCGCCGTGCCTTATTGGAAGCAGGGTTTCGCGCGCGAGGCGGCGGCGGCCAGCATGGCCTGGGCCTGGGCCAACCGCGACGATGCCGCGATCGTCGCGATTACCTCGCGACAGAATGCCAAAAGCCGCGGCCTGATGGTGCGCCTGGGCATGACGCACGTCCCGCAACTCGATTTCGCGCACCCGCTGTTCGCCGAGGGCGATCCGCTGCGCGACACCGTGACCTATCGGATCGCGCGGCCGTGATCGACACCGAGCGGCTGATCCTGCGCGGCTGGCGCGCGACCGACGTCGATCCGTTCAACGCCATGTGTCGCGACCCCGAGGTGATGCGTTATCTCGGTCCGCCCGAAAGCCGCGAGCAGACCGCCGCCGCGCTCGACCGCCAGAACGGCTTTCTCGCCAGCCTCGGCCATTGCTTCTGGGCGGTCGAGCGCCGTGCCGATGGCGTCTTGCTCGGTTTCTGCGGGATCAAGCCCGGCGCGGCCGGCACGCCGATCGAACAGGATATCGAGATCGGCTGGCGCCTCGGTCGCGCGCATTGGGGGCAGGGCTATGCCCGTGAGGCGGCTGAGGCGAGCCTGGCCTGGGGCTGGGCAAACACGACGGCGCCTTTGATCTCGGCGATCACCGTGCAGGCCAACACCGCCAGCTGGGGGCTGATGGAGCGGATCGGCCTGACGCGGATCGTTGGCGGCGACTTTCATCATCCGCTGGCCGCGCCGCCGCTCAACCCGCATATCCTCTATCGGATCGACCGCCCGGCATGACGACGGCGCGGGGCGCGCGGCCGTTGTTCGTCGCGGCGGTGCTGGCCAGTTCGTTCCTGCTCTTCCTCGTCCAGCCGATGATCGCGCGCATGGCGCTGCCCCGGCTCGGCGGCGCGCCGGCGGTGTGGAACTCGGCGATGCTGGTCTACCAGGCGCTGCTGCTCGCCGGCTACGGCTATGCCCATTGGCTCGGCAAGCTGTCGCCGCGTGCCCAGGCAGGGACGCATCTCGCCGTCTTGGCGCTGGCCGCGCTGTGGCTGCCGATCGGCCTGATCGCCGCGACCCCGCCGGCCGATGCCGAGCCGGCCCTGTGGGTGCCGTGGCTGCTCGGCCTGTCGATCGGCCCGCTATTCTTCGCCATCTCGGCACAGGCGCCGCTGCTGCAACGCTGGTTCAGCTTCGCCGCGCCGGAGGGCGATCCCTATCCGCTCTACGCCGCTTCGAACATCGGCAGCTTTGCCGGGCTGATCGCCTATCCGCTGCTGGTCGAGCCGGAACTGGCGGTCAACGGACAGCGCTGGTTGTGGAGCATCGGTTACGCCGTGGTGGCGTTGCTCGTCGCGGCCTGTGCCTTGCGGCTGCCGCGCGGCGTGTCGGGCGCCACCGTCGCGGCGCCGACCAGTGCCCGTCCGAAGCCGCTGCTGGTCGCGCGCTGGGTCGTGCTCGCGCTGGTGCCGTCGGGGCTGATGCTCGCCACCTCGACCTATATCAGCACCGATATCGTCGCGATGCCGCTGCTCTGGGTATTGCCGCTCGGCCTTTATCTGCTGAGCTTCTCGATCGCCTTCGCCGCGAATCGCCGCGCGACCGATCTCATCGCGCGAATCACCCCGCTGGCGCTGTTGCTGATCGGCGGGCTGCTGGTCGGCAGCGGGCCGGCCTGGCCGTGGTTCGATGCCGCGCTCGCGCTCGGCCTGCTTTTTCTCGTCTCGGTGACGCTGCACGGCGAGATGTACCGGCTGCGCCCGGCGAACGACCGGCTGACGGGATTCTATCTCGCCATGTCGGTCGGCGGTGTGCTCGGCGGCGTGTTCGCCGCGCTCGTCGCGCCGATCCTGTTCAACTGGACATGGGAATATCCCATCCTGCTGCTCGCGGCGGGGCTGTTGATGCCGCGCCGTTTCCTGCTGCGCTGGAGCGGACGGTTTTGGGGGCGGTACCCGGCATCGCGCCGGCGCTGGGTGCTGGCGACCGCGTTGATCGTCGCCCTGTTGGTGATCGTCGTGCTCAGGCTGCCCGGCGCGGGCGCGGAGCGGCCCGGTGCGGTGCAACTGCTGGTGCTCGCGGTGATGGTGCCGCTCGGCCTGCTGACGATCGGTTATCGTCCCGCCTTCGGGATCGCGCTGATCGGCGCGCTGGTCGCCTTTGGCGGTTATCGCTCGCTGGTCCTGTCGGTTCAGCCGGGCACGCGGACGCGGAGTTATTTCGGGGTCTATACCGTGCTCGGCGACGCGCATGTCCGCCAGCTTGCCCATGGCACCACGGCGCACGGCACCGAGCTGTTCGGCACGCCGGCGCGCGAGCGCGAACCGACCGTCTATTATGTGCGCGGCGCCGGGATCGGCCAGGCGATGAAGGCGCTGCCCGCGCTGTACGGGCCGCATGCGCGTGTCGCGGTGGTCGGTCTCGGCGCGGGGACGCTGGCCTGTTACGCCCAGCCCGGGCAGCAATGGGTCTTCTACGAGATCGATCCGGCGATCGTGCGAATCGCGCGCGACACCGGCCAGTTCCACTTTCTGCGCGATTGCCTGCCCGACGCGCGAATCGTGCTCGGCGACGCGCGAATCAGTCTCGCCGCCGCGCCCGCAGCGCAGTTCGACCTGCTGACGCTCGACGCCTTTTCGTCCGATGCCGTCCCGATGCACCTGATGACGCGCGAGGCCTTTGCCGGCTATGCCCGCGTCCTCGCGCCGGACGGGCTGTTGCTCGTCCACATCTCCAACCGCTTTCTCGATCTCGAACCGGTCGTCGCCGCGGCGGCGGAGGGTGGCGGCTGGCACGCGATCCAGCTGCTCTATCAGCCCAGGCCCGGCGAAGGCGGCGCGGCGACGCGTTCTTTATGGGTCGCGCTGTCGCGTGATCCGACCAAGCTCGCGGCATTGCGCGCGCGTGACGCGACATGGCGCCCGTTGCGGCACTATCCCGGCTTCACGCCCTGGACCGACGACTATTCGACCATCCTGCCGCTGATCAAGGCGCTGCACTGATTCGGGCGGCGGCTTCGCGAATCACTCAGCCGGCAGGAAGCATCGCCTGAATCGTGGCGATTCGCGCCGATTCGGCATCGAGCGCGGTCTGCACCGCGCCGCGAAGCGCCTCCAGCCCGGGATATTCCGCCTCTCCGGCCGCCGCGCGCTCGATTGCCATCTGCTCGATATCGGTCACCGCCCCCGACAGCGTGGCCCGATGCCCGTCGAGCTCGGCCAGCGCGGTCTGCGCCGTGATCCAGCGGTCGCTGCCGACCGCATCGCCCTTGGCGAGCCGCGCCGCAGCCTCGGCGCGGTCAGCGGCGGCGGCGAACGCCATGTCGGTGTCGCCCAGCGTCGTGCGGAAGGCGGCGAGCTTCGATTCGGTCGCCGGGTCGGCCGCGGCCAAAGCCGGCGGCGTCACCACTGGTTCGGCGTCGCTGCGCGATTCGATCGGCCGCGGCAGCAAGGAGGGATAGCGCGACGTGTCGGGGCTGACGCAGCCGCCGATCAGCAGCGCGAGACCGGCGAGGGGGAAAAGCTGTTTCATCGCGCCACCGTCTATTGTGCGCAGAAGATACAAGCAACGCACTTGCGCCCGCCGAATGTCGCCTCTATGGACCCACTTCCCAAGCGCCCGTAGCTCAGCTGGATAGAGCATCAGACTACGAATCTGAGGGTCGGACGTTCGAATCGTTCCGGGCGCACCAACATCCCCCGCCAAGGTCATCGACCTGGCGGGGGTTTGTTTTTCCGGGCAGCATCATTGCAGCGTCAGCGTCGGAATCTCGTTCGGCGCGACATCGTCCTTCGAGCGCCGCGCCACGCCGATCGTCACCGCGACATCCATCGTGACATTGCCGACCGTGCGGAACAGGTCGGGGATCGTCTCGACCGCGATCAGCAGGCCGAGCGCCTCAATCGGCACGTGCATCGCCAGCGCGACCGGCGCGACCGAGGCGATGTAGCTGATCGTGCCCGGCAGGCTGATCGAGCCCATCGTGGTGATCGCGGCGGTGACGACGCCGAAGAACATCGCGCCGGGTCCGATCGGGACGCCGAGCCAGTGCGCGATGTACAGCGCGACGGCGAGGTTCATAGCGGGGCTGGTCGCGCGGAAGACCGCCACCGCGATCGGCAGCACGATGCCTGCGGTGGCGGGGGAGGCGCCTAGGTCCTCCGACGCGGCCAGCATCGCCGGAAGCGTCGCGAGCGACGATTGCGTGCTGATCGCCACTGCCTGCGCCGGCGCCACGGTGCGGGCGAATCGCACCAATGAGACGCGGCCGACGATCATCGCCAGCGGATAGGCAGCGAGCAGGACGATGAAGCCGATCGACGAAACCATCACGATATAATGCACCAGCGCGGCGACCGCGCCGACCCCGGTTTGCGCGCCGACACCGTACGCCAGCGCGAAAACGCCGATCGGCGCCAGCTTGAGCACCCAGCCGATGATTACCAGCATCGCGTCGGTGAAGGCCTGGAACAGGTCGGTCAGCTGCTTGCGCGGCGCAGGATCGAGCTGGGTGATCGCGAAGGCGAGCGCGAGACTGAAGATCGTCAGCGGCAGGAACGCGTCACTCGCCGCCGCCGCCACCACATTCGACGGCACGATCTTGTCGAAGAAATCACCCAGCGTCGGTACCGTGCCGACCGGCGTCGCACCGGTCAGCGCCTGGCGCAGGTCATGCGACAGCGTGGCGGATAGCGGCCACATTTCGAGCAGCACAGGCATGACCAGCGCCGACATGATTGTCGTCGTCCACAGGATCGCGACGAAGCTCAGCACCGATCGCAGCGCGATCCGCCCGGCACGCGCCGCATTGGCTGCCGCGCCGATTCCGGTCACCAGCAAGCCGATGATCAACGGCACGATCACCATCTGCAGCCCGTGCAGCCAGGCGTGGCCGACCGGCTGAACCCAGGCGATCGCGTCGATCGCCGCACCGGGTGCGAAGGCCCGCGCGGCGATGCCGACCAGCAACCCGGCGACCAGCGCCAGCAAAATCCGTGTAGCCTGCGACATTTGCCCTCCCTGTTTGTCTCGCCCAAGCGACCGGTTTCCCGCTCGCTTGGCAAGAAAAATCTGCGCGGTCGGGTAGAGCCGCCGGGCATTGTACGGCGCGGTGCCGAGGCGCTAGGTTATAGCGATGCTGCTTCCGCTCCTCGCCCTCGCCGCCGTCGTGCAACCCGTTGCGACGGTGCGTGTCACTTTCGATCGTCATCACGAGACATCTGCCCGCGCCACCGGATGGGCTGATCTCGCCGTGCAGCGCAAGGTAAGCGCTGACGATCCGGTCCGCGTCGCGTCGATCTCGAAACTCGTCGTCGCGATCGCGGTGATGCGACTGGTCGAGCAGCACCGGCTCGATCTCGATGCCGATGTTTCGACCCAGCTCGGCTGGTCGCTGCGTAATCCGGCCTTTCCCGATACGCCGATCACCTTGCGCCTGCTGATGTCGCACCGTTCGAGCCTGACCGACCGCATCGACTATGTTCTGCCGCTCGATGCCGACCTGCGCCGCGTGCTCGCCGACCCCGGGGCATGGGACGCCGAGCACGCTCCCGGTGGCTGGTTCCACTACACCAACTTCAATTTCCCGGTGATCGCCGCGGTGATGGAGCGCGCGACGGGCGAGCGCTTCGACCGGTTGATGAAGCGCCTGGTGCTCGACCCGCTCAAGCTCGACGCTTGTTACAATTGGGCGAGCTGCACGCCAGCGCGCGCCGCGCGCGCGGTGGTGCTGTACCGCGACGGCGTTGCCGTGCGCGACGACAACAAGGGCGCGATGCCGGTCTGCCCGGTAACCCCCGCCGCCGATGGCAGCTGCGATCTCGCGCGCTGGCAGGCCGGCAGGAACGGCGCGATGTTCGCGCCGCAGGGCGGGCTGCGCATCTCGATGCGCGATCTCGCCAAGGTCGGTCGCTTGCTGCTCGGCAATGGTGCGGTTGATGGTGTCCGGCTGCTCAACCCTGCCTCGGTCGCACTGCTCGAAACGCCGCTCTGGACCTTCAACGGCCAGGTCGGGGCAGGGGCCAATGGTGAAACTGACGCGGGCTTTACCTGCGGTTATGGCTTGGCCGTGACCTTCCTCGCGACCAACGCCAAGGGTTGCCGTGACGATCCGTTCGGCGACGGCCGCCACCGTATCGGCCATGCTGGTGAGGCCTATGGCCTGCGCTCCGGGCTGTGGATCGATCGCGCGCGCGGCACTGGCGTCGCCTATTTCGCCACCGACGTGCCGGCGCACCCGCAGGCGGCTAACTCGGCCTATACCCCGGCCGAGGAAATGCTCGCGCGAGGCACCCGATGAACCTGCGCCACATCGAGATATTCCACGCCGTTTATGTCAACGGCTCGGTCAGCGGCGCGGCGCGCGCGCTCAACATCTCGCAACCCTCGGTCTCGAAGACGCTGCGCCACGCCGAATCGCTGCTCGGCTTCCCGCTGTTCGAGCGCACCGCCGGGCGGCTGGTGCCGACCGACGACGCGCATATCCTGTTCACTGAGGTGCGCGAGATCCAGGACCGCGTCTATGCGCTGCGCGAAGCGGGGCGGAACCTGCGGCGCGGCACCGTCGGCACGCTGCGCCTGTCCGCGCTGCCGTCGCTGGCGCTCGATGCGCTGCCGACCGCAGTGTCGCGCTTCCTGCGCACGCACCAGAACGTCAAGTTCGACCTCCAGACCGTCCATCACGACGATCTGCTGCGCAAACTCTACGAGCGCGAGACCGATGTCGCGATCGCCTATGAGGTGCCGCCGGCCGCGCCGCTCGGCCACCGCTGGCTCGGCGAGGGCGAGCTGGTCATGCTCTACCGCGAGCAGGACATGCCCGATGCCCCGCCGCGCGTCGAACTGGAGTGCTTGCGCGGCCAGCGCTTCATCACTGTCGCCGGCAGCGGGCCGATCGGCCAGCTGTTCACCCAGGAAATCGACCGCGTCGATCTCGAGCTCGACGAGGTGGTGACCGCGCGCACCTTCCACATCGCCGCGACGCTGGTGCGGCAGGGCGTCGGTTTCACCGTGGTCGACAGCTTCACCGCGCAGGCCGCGCTCGTGCCCGGCATGGCGATGCGGCCGCTGAAACCGCAGATCACCTTCGACGTCCACGCCATGTTCCTGCTCAACCGCCCGCCGACCGCGCTGGCGACCGAGTTTCTCAAGACATTGGCCAAGGTCATCGACGCACCGTGAAGCCATAAAGCGAGGCTATAGCCGCGCCCGCACTCACTATGCGCGGTCGGCACGGTGCGCGCTTAGGGTCGCACAATGATCCCCGCGCCTTACCTCCTCTATCTCGGCAGCAGCACCGATTTCGTCGGCATCAAGACGTCGCGCGGGCTGGCAACCTTCCGCCCGCAGGATTGCGTCGGCGAATTCCGCCACGACGATTGTCCGCTCAGGCTCGGCCTGCCGCGCTTGACCATCGCCGAAGCGGCTGCGGCGGGCGCGCGGACGCTGGTGCTCGGCATCGCCAATTCGGGCGGCACGATGGGTGCGGCGCTGGTCGACGATGCCGCCGCCGCGATCGAGGCCGGCATGAACGTCGCTGCCGGGCTGCATCAGCGGCTGCGTGACGTGCCGCGTCTCGCCGCGCTTGCGCAGCAACATGGCGTGCAGCTGTTCGACGTGCGCGATCCGCCGGCCGATCTGCCGGTGGGCAATGGTTATGCCCGCGCCGGCCACCGCCTGCTGACCGTCGGCACCGATTGCTCGGTCGGCAAGATGTATGCCTCGCTGGCGCTGGTCGAGGGGCTGCGCGCGCGCGGCATCGCCGCCGATTTTCGCGCCACCGGACAGACCGGCATCCTCATCGCCGGCGGCGGTGTTCCGGTCGATGCGGTGGTCGCCGATTTCATCTCCGGCGCGATCGAGCAACTCGCCCCGGCGCGCGACGATGACGGCTGGGACGTGATCGAAGGGCAGGGGTCGCTGTTCCACCCGAGCTTTGCCGGCGTCTCGACCGGCCTGCTCCACGGCGCGCAGCCCGAGGCGTTGGTGATGTGTCACGATCCGGCGCGCGCGCATATGCGCGGCATCCCCGGTCGCTTGCTGCCCGGCCTCACTGAATGCCTGGCGGCCAACCTTCAGGTCGCGCGGCTGACCAGCCCCGATGTGCGTCCGGTCGGCATCTGCCTCAACACCTCGGGCATGGAGGCGCATGCCGCGCGTCAGCTTTGCGCGCAGCTCGAGGCGCAGACCGGCTTGCCCTGCACCGACCCGATCGCCTTCGGCGTCGATGCCATTCTCGACGAGTTGCTATGCTACGAACCCTCCGCGTCCGGCACGATCGCTTCGCGCTAACTCGTCCGTTCCGGATTGCGCGCGGCGAGAAGATCGCCGCCGACGTGATCACGGTGACGCTGGGCGAGGGCGGCGTCGAAGGACGTGGCGAGGGTGTGCCCTATGCCCGTTATGGCGAGACGATCGATACGGCGATCGCTGCGGTCGACTCCGTCCGCGCCGCGATTGAAGCTGGCGCCGATCGCGCCGCGCTGGCCAGCCTGCTTCCGCCCGGTGCGGCGCGCAACGCACTTGATTGCGCGCTGTGGGACCTCGAAGCGCGGCGCGCCGGTACCGACGTTCACACGATGATCGGCGCGCCGGCGCCGGAACGGCTGGCAAGTGCGCTCACCGTGGTGATCGATACCCCCACGGCGATGGCCGCTGCCGCCGCAGCGATCGCCGATGCGCCGGTCATCAAGATCAAGGTCGATGCAAACGATCCGGCGAGCCAGATCCGCGCGGTCCGCGCCGCCGCGCCCGCCGCCGCGCTGATCGTCGATCCCAATGAAAGCTGGGATCAGCCGCTGGTGATCGCGATGCAGGCGGTGCTGGTCGAGGCGCGGGTGGCGTTGCTCGAACAGCCCGTGCCGGCACAGGCCGACGCCTGGCTCGAAGGCTATGCGCCAAGCATCCCGATCTGCGCCGACGAATCCGTCCATGTTGCGACCGACCTGCCGCAGGTCGCGCGGCGCTACCAGATGGTCAACGTCAAGCTCGACAAGGCCGGCGGGCTGACCGCCGCGCTCGAACTGGCGCATGCCGCCCGCGAACGCGGGCTCGGCCTGATGACCGGCTGCATGGTCAGCTCGTCGCTGTCGATCGCCCCGGCGTTGCACGTCGCGCGGATGAGCGACTTCGTCGACCTTGACGGCCCGATCTGGCTGAAGGAGGACTATCCCGGCGGCGTGCGTGACGAGCATGGTTATCTGCTCCCGCCGGCACCGGGATTTTGGGGAACGCCATGCGGGTGATCGCGCGAATGCTGGCCGCAGCGGCGGTCGCCGGCTTGACGCTGGGCGCCAGCGCCGCGCCGCAGCGCGTTGACCTGCTGATCAGCGGCGGTACGGTGTTCACCGGTTCCGACGCGCCCTTCATCGGCGATGTGGCGATCGTCGGCGATCATATCGTCGCGGTCGGCCCGCACCTCGCGCTGTCGGCGACGCGGAGGATCGACGCGCACGGCATGGTCGTCGCGCCGGGCTTCATCGATCCGCATACGCATATGAGCGACGATCTCGCCGCCGCCGACCCGCAGCGCCGCCTGATCCCGATGTTCCTGCTGCAGGGCGTGACCACGGCGTTCATCGGCAATGACGGCGGCGGCGCGATCGATGTCGGCAAGGTGCTGGGCAGCGCGGCGACGAGGCCGGTCGGTATCAACTATGCCAGCTATACCGGCTTCGGTTCAATCCGCGCGGCGGTGATCGGCGAAGCGAAGCGCGATCCGACCCCGGCGGAGCTGGCGCGGATGAAGACGATGGTCGCAGGGGCGATGTGCCAGGGCGCGCTCGGCCTTTCCACCGGCCTGTTCTACGCTCCGCAAAGCTTTTCGAAGACCGATGAGGTGGTCGCTTTGTCGGCCGAGGCGGCGCGGTTCGGCGGCTATTATGACAGCCATATCCGCGACGAATCGAGCTACACCGTCGGCCTGATGGCGGCGATCGACGAGGTGATCGCGATTGCCCGTGACGCGCATATTCCGGTGCATGTCTCGCACATCAAGGCGCTCGGCGTGGATGTGCAGGGCAAGGCGCCCGAGGTGATCGCGCGGATCGAAGCGGCGCGCGCCGCCGGGCTCGACATCACCGCCAGTCAATATCCCTGGTCGGCGAGCGGCACGAGCCTCGTCGCCTCGCTGATCCCGCTCTGGGCGCAGGATGGCGGCCGCGCCGCCTTGCTCAAGCGCTTCGACGATCCCGCCCTTGCGGAGAAACTGCGGACCGACATCGTCGAGAACATGCGCAAGCGCGGCGGCGCCGATTCGCTGCTGATCGTCGAGGGCAGCTATCGCAACCGCAAGCTGTCCGACGTGGCCAAAGCGATGGGCGTCGATCCCGTCGCGGCGGCAATCGCGGTGATCCGCATCGCCGATCCCGGCGTGGTGTCGTTCAACCAGAGCGAGGCCGACATCGCCGCCTTCATGCGCCAGCCCTGGGTGATGACCGATTCCGATGCCTCGCCCGGTCATCCACGCGTCTACGGCACCTTCGCGCGCAAATATGCCAAATATGTCGTCGCCGACCATGTCCTGACTCTGCGCGAGTTCATCGAGCGCAGTTCTTCCGTCCCCGCCGACTGGTTCCATTTGACCGGCCGCGGGCATCTGCGCGCGGGCGCCTTTGCCGATGTCGTGGTGTTCGATCCCGCCAGCTATGCGTCGCGCGCGACCTATGAGGCGCCGAAGCTCTATGCCGCCGGCGTGCGCACGGTATTGGTCAACGGCGTGCTGGCGGTCGACAATGGCAAGCTCACCACCCGCGCCGCTGGCCGCGCACTGCCGCACACGCCGACGCCGGGTAGTTGCTCGTGACCGATCCCCAATCTCCCCGTCACCCCGGACTTGTTCCGGGGTCCACCGTGCCTCGTACCCTCACGCCTTTTGGCGCGCGGCACGGTGGATGCCGGAACAAGTCCGGCATGACGGTTAGCGGTTGATGCGCACCTGGTTCGCCATCCCGCTCTGGCAGCGGGTCCTCGGCGCGCTCGCGCTCGGCCTGATCTTCGCCCTAATCTGGCCCTCTGCCACGCCGAAGGTCGCATTCATGGGCGACCTGTTCGTTCGCGCGATCCGCATGCTCGTCGCGCCGATCGTGCTGGTAACGATCGCCTCGGGGATCACCACGCTCGCCGATCCGCGGCGGCTCGGCGGTCTCGGCGGGCGGACCATCGGCCTGTTCGCGCTGACCACCGCGATCGCGGTGTCGGTCGGCATGCTCGTCGCGGTGCTGCTTAATCCCGGGGTCGGCGCGCCGCTCGGCACCGCCGCGCCGCATCCGCTTGGACCCCCGATCACGCCCTATGACCAACTGATCGGCATCATTCCGCTCAACATCGTCGATGCGCTGGCCAAGGGCGACATGCTCGCGCTGATCTTCGTCGCGATCCTGCTCGGCATCGGCACCGTCGTCTCGGGCGAGCCGGGCAAGCCCTTCGCCGCCTTGCTCCAGGCGACCTCCGCCGTGCTGCTCAAAATCGTCGCGATCGTCATGGAGGCAACGCCGTTCGGCGTCTTCGCGCTGATCGCCAATGCCGTCGCGGCGAACGGCGCGGCGGTGTTCGTCCATGTCGGCTGGCTCGCGCTCGCCGTGCTGCTCGGTTCGCTGATCCAGATCGTCATCGTGCACAGCCTGTTGCTGCGCCTCGTCGCGCGCCTGCCGCTGCTCCCCTTCTTCCACGGCATCGTCGATGCGCTGGTGGTCGGCTTCTCGACCGCGTCGAGCTCGGCGACGTTGCCCGTCGCGATGCGTGTCGCCGGCGACAATCTCGGCATCGATCGCCCGGTCTATTCGACCGCGCTGCCGCTCGGCGCGAGCATCGGCAAGGATGGTACTGCGATGTATGTTGGCTTGCTCGCGATGTTCGCGCTGCAGGCGTTCGGCACGCCGCTGACGCCGCAGGTCTATGCCACGGTGCTGCTGACCGGCGCGCTCGCCGCCTTCGGGACTGCGCCGGTCCCCTCGGCGTCGCTGTTCATGCTTGCCGCCGTGTTGTCGGCGGTCGGCATCCCGCCCGAACAGACCGCGCTCGTCGTCGGGTTCGTCCTGCCGTTCGACCGGCTGCTCGACATGACCCGCACCGTGCCGAGCGTCAGCGCCAACCTCGCCGTCGCGACGACGGTTGCGCGGCTCGAGGGCGAACTCGACGAGGGAATTTACAGGTCCACCAATGACGCATGACATGACGACCAGCGACACGATCGAGCATTATCGCCGCGAAGGATATGCCGTGGTGCGCGGCTTCATGTCGCACGACGAGATCGTCACGATCGGCGCGGCGATCGACCAGATCTATGACGAAGGCGTCGCGCACGGGCGCAGCTTTCGGCATGGCAATCTGTTCTACAATGTCGGTCCCGATGCGACCGGCGCGCCGACGGTGCGCATGGCGCAGTGGCCCTCTTATCATCAGCCGGTGCTCAACGCCGTGCGGCTCGATCCGCGCTTCGCCGATCTCATGGCACCTTTGCTCGGCGGCGACATCAAGCAGATCATCAACCAGCTGCACTGGAAGGTGCCCGGCGCGGTCGGTGATTTCGCCTGGCACCAGGATTCGCGTTTCCGCCGCCCGGCCGAGGCCTATCGCAACCTTGGCACCTCCTATGTCCAGACCGGTCTCGCCATCGATCCGCACAACCCCGGCTCAGGCGGCATGCGCTTCGTGTCGCAAAGCCACCGCCACGGCGTGCTGCAACTCGACACCTCGCAGGAGGTGCTCGGCAATGCGATGAGCGATGCCGTGCTGGAGGCGGCCGGTCTCGCGCCGGACAACGCGATCGACCTCGATCTCGCGCCGGGCGATCTCGCTCTGTGGAATCCGTATCTCGTCCATGGCTCGGGCATCAACCACGCGACGCACCGCCGCCGCCTCTACATCAACGGCTATGTTCGCGCCGCCGATTGCGACCGCGGCGAATGGGCGTTTCGGGATGGCCAGCCGGTGCCGCTCGGCGAGGAACCCGCGCTGGTCCATTACGAGGCGCTGCGCGAGCGCGGCGAGCCGCATTACGTCGGCTGAGCCTCAGGCCGGCAGCGCGCCCAGCACGGACTTGAGCCGCGGCGTCGCGAAATCGAGAAACGCGCGCAACTTCAGCGGAACCAGCGCCTGGCCGGCATGGACCAGGTGGACGGGCAGGGGGTCGGGCTCGGCATCGCGCAGGATCAGGCGCAGTGTCCCGGTGTTGAGGGCGTCTGCCACCTGATAGGATAGCACGCGCGTAATCCCGCCACCGCCGATCGCTGCCGCGATCGCCGCATCTGCGGTGTTGACCGCGAAGCGCGGCTTGATCGGCACGGCGCGCCGATGCCGCTCGCTGCCAAAGGTCCAGACGTTCGATGCGTAGAGACCCTCGAACATCACGCAGTCATGCGCGCCAAGTGCCTCCGGCGCCTCGGGCGTGCCGCGCTCGGCGAGATAGGCCGGACTGGCGCAGGTCACCCAGCGTACCGCGCCGAGCCGTGTCGCGAGCATCGCGCTGTCGGGCAGCGAGCCGATCCGCACCGCAACGTCGAGCTGGTCGTCGATCAGGTTGACTACCTGATCGGCAAGAACGAGCCGCGCGTCGATCTCGGGATAAGCGCCGAGAAAGGCGAGCACCACCGGCGCGACATGGAGCTTGCCGAACATGATCGGCGCGGTGATCGTCAAATGGCCGCGCGGCGCGCGATATTCGCCCGAGGCGACGCGTTCCGCCTCGTCGATCTGGTCGAGGATCCGCCGGCTCGCGGCGAGATAGATCTGCCCGGCCTCGGTCAGCATCAGCTTGCGGCTCGTACGGATGACGAGTTGCGTGCCGAGATGCGCCTCGAGATCCGACACCTTCCGGCTGACGGTGGCGAGCGGCATGCCCAGCGCGCGCGATGCGGCCGACAGGCTGCCGCCGTCGATCGCCGCGATCAACGTCGCCATAGCATCGAACCGATCCATTACGGCTCCCGAAAAATGGAAGGAAGGTTCCTTATATTGCCGGATACCGCCTGAAAATGGAAGTGCCTAAATCATCGTCACCGGGCCGCGCAGGTCCAGATCCGATGAAAGGAATGCTCCCATGTCCCGTATCCCGACCCCCGCCACGATCGCCGATGCGCCCGCCAAGGCCCAGCCGCTGCTCGAGGCGGTCAACCAGCAACTCGGTGTCGTGCCGAACATGTTCCGCCTGATCGCCACCAGCCCGCAGGCGCTGGAAGGGTATCTCGGCATGTCCGGCGCGCTGGCCAAGGGCGCGCTGCCCGCCGCCACGCGCGAGCGGATCGCGCTCGCCGTCGCCGAGGTCAATGGCTGCGACTATTGCCTGTCGGCCCATACCTATCTCGGCAAGAATCTCGCCAAGCTCGACGATGCGGAGATCACCGCCAACCGCAGCGGCGCCTCGAACGATCCCAAGGCCGACGCCGCCGTGCGTTTCGCAGCGCGCGTAGCCCAGGCACGCGGCCATGTCGCCGAGGCGGATCTCTCGGCGGTCCGGCTTGCCGGCTATAGCGACGCGCAACTGGTCGAGATCGTCCAGCACGTCGCGCTCAACAGCTGGACGAATTATTTCAACGAGGTCTTCAAGACCGAGATCGACTTCCCCGTCGTCACTGCCCGCAAGGCCGCCTGACCCCCCAAGCGTGACGACGAGGCGCGGGCGCCGCTTCCCCCCGGCGGCGCCCGCTTGCCTCTCAAAAAAATCGAAAGGAACCCGATCATGACCCGCAAGTCCCGCCTGCTCGCCGCCGCCTTTGCCGCGACTGTGGCCGCCGGCAATCTCCTGGCCTCGGCCTCCGCTTTTGCCGCCCCGCACCCCGTGCTGACCACCCCGGTCGCCGCGACCCAGGTCCGCTACGGCACCGTCAATGTCGATGGCCTCAACATCGCCTATCGCGAGGCCGGCGACCCGAAGAGCCCCAAGCTCGTCCTGCTCCATGGCTGGCCCTCCTCGTCGCATCAATATCGCGATTTGATCGTCGCGCTGGCGCCGCGCTTCCACGTCATCGCGCCCGATTATCAGGGCTTCGGCAACAGCGACGCACCCGACCCGGCGCGCTACCATTATTCGTTCGACGCGATCTCGGTGACGGTCGAGAAGTTCCTCGCCGCCAAGGGCTTCGACCATTATGGCGTGTTCATGCAGGATTATGGTGGCCCGGTCGGCTTCCGGATCATGGGGCGCAACCCGCAGGCGCTCGACTGGGTGATCATCCAGAACACCAATGCCTATGAAAATGGCTTCACCCCGGCCTGGGACGGCTTTCGCAAGGCGCTGTGGGTCAACCGCAACGCCGAGAGCGAGGCGCCGCTCGCCGCGTTCAACACCCCTGACGGCATCAAGGGCGTCTATCTCACCGGCGCTGGCCACCCAGAACTGATCGCGCCGGAAAGCTATCAGAGCGATGCCGCCTTCGTCGCGCGGCCCAACAATCTGCGCATCCAGCTCGACCTGTTCTACGATTACCGGAACAATGTCGCGCTCTACCCGACCTGGCAGAAATACCTCCGCGAGCATCAGCCCAAGGCGCTGATCTTCTGGGGCGAGCATGACCCGTTCTTCACCCCCGAAGGCGGCGAATCCTATCTCAGGGATCTGCCGCGCGCCGAAATCCACCGGCTCAATGCGGGGCATTTCGCGACCGAGGACAATCTGCCGTTCATCGCCAGCCACATCATCAGCTTCTACGACAAGCAGGTGAAGTCCGCTAAATAGTCGTCACGACGCCCGCCAAAAGGAGGCGACCATGCCATCACCCTCGAGCGACATCGCCTTCACCCCCACCGTGAAGGCACTCCAGGCGCAGCGCGGCTCGCGCGACGCCTATGCCCGGCAGGAGGCGCGCGGCGGCTTTCGCACCGTCGTCGATGAGGATCTGGCCGACTTCCTGGCGGGCGTCGACACCGCCTATCTCGCCACCGCGAACCTTGCCGGGCAGCCTTATGCTCAGCATCGCGGTGGCCCGCGCGGCTTCATCCGCGTGCTCGACGACCACACGCTCGCCTTCGCCGACTATAGCGGCAACCGCCAATATATCTCGACCGGCAACCTCGCCGACAATGACCAGGCGTTCCTGTTTCTGATGGATTATGCCCATCGCCGCCGCATCAAGCTGTGGGGCCGCGCGCGTGTCTCGCACGATCCCGCCGTCATCGCGCAGCTCATGCCGGAAAATTATCGAGCACGCCCCGAACAGGCGATCCTGTTCACCGTCGCGGCATGGGACGCCAACTGCCCGCAGCACATCCCGGTCAAGCTCGACGCGGCGGATGTCGCTGGGGCGATCGACCATCTCAACGCCCGCATCGCCGAACTCGAAGCTGAAAATGCCCGCCTGAAGGGACTTGCCCGATGAGCCGCCCGCCTTTGCCACCCTTTACCGATGCTACCGCCGCCGAGAAAGCGCGCCTCGCCGAGGATGCGTGGAACAGCCGCGATCCGGCGCGCGTCGCGCTGGCCTATACCCCCGACAGCCAGTGGCGGAACCGCGCTGAGTTCGTCACCGGCCGCGACGCGATCGTCGCGCTCCTGACGCGCAAATGGGCGCGCGAGCTCGATTACCGGCTGGTCAAGGAAGTCTGGGCGCATGCCGGCAACCGCATCGCGGTGCGCTTCGCCTATGAATATCGCGACGACAGCGGCACCTGGTTCCGCGCTTATGGCAACGAGAACTGGCAGTTCGATGCCGAGGGGCTGATGGAACGCCGCATCGCCAGCATCAACGAGCACCCGATCGCGGCGGAGGATCGCGCCTTTCACTGGCCGCCCGGTCGCCGTCCCGACGATCATCCCGGGCTGAGCGCGCTCGGCTTCTGACCGGTTGGCCGCGGCTAAGGGAATGTCGGGCAAGCACCATTTCAAGCTTGCTTGCGATCGCGGGCGACCGGCATGATCGGGCAATGAGACGAGCAATCCGACCCGTTGGGATAGCGGTGCTTTCCTTTGCCATGCTCGGCGCCGCGGCCGGCGCCAGACCGGCGCCGTTCGATGTGATCGTCCGTAGTACGGCATCATCATGCACCAGCGAAGTCGACGGGCGAAAGGTAACAACAGACCAGCTTCTGCGGATCGCGCGCGACAAGGCCAAATCGGGGCGTCGACCGCTTATCGTTTCGGACATGGCGGACACGCCCTATCGGTGCGTTGGGGGCGTCATCTACGCGCTGCAGGTGGCCGGCTTCAAAGACATTGGCTTCGCAGCAGAACCACCCCCGGGGCGGCTTCCGCCGCACGGCTTTTAAGCGAGTTGTATCGACTGACGGCTCTGAAACGGCGAAAAGAGTATTGCGGACGTTCAGCACCAGCGCGGCACTCTTTTCCTCCCCTCCCTGGAAGGGAGGGGTTGGGGGTGGGTGCCGCCGAGGCACTCGGCGGCTTGCGACAGAATGTGCTGGGCGGCGCCCTCGGCGTCCGTGAGAGCATGCGTCGCTGGCCCGACATCTCGCAAGCCTTGGATAGCTCGCTGTGCTCGCCAGCCCACCCCTAGCCAGCATCGGGTTGGTCAGGCTCCCAGCCCGACCTGAACCACGCGGGTCGCGGGTCGCCCGATGCTCTGGAAGGGAGGGTAAGAAGAGGGTCAACGTCCGCAACCGGGTCGATCGCCGCCCTCTGCTGTCCCCCTCAGGCGCAGCCATCTTCACCATCCTCCCCACCCATGGCACTCTCACCGCATGACTCGGTTGTTTCTGCTGGAGGGCACCACCAGGCACGACCCGGTTGTCGACGCATGGTTCGCGGCGGACCACGATGCGTGGCGGGCGTGGACCCGGCCATGGTTCGATCGCATGCGCGCTTGCGGGGCGGACGTCGAAGAGCTGCTGCATGATGGCCACCCCACCGCCTGTGTCGATGGTGCCGCCTTCGCTTATGTCGATGCCTTCACCGCCCACGCGAATGTCGGCTTCTTCTACGGCGCCTTTCTACCCGACCCCGCCGCCCTGCTCGAAGGCGCGGGAAAGCGCATGCGGCACGTCAAGCTGCGCTCGGGCCGGCCGGTCGCCGAGGACGCGCTCGGCGCGCTGATCGTCGCGGCGTACCGGGATATCTGGCAGCGCCTTCAACCGGCATCGTGACCAGCGACAAGAGGAGCCCGAGCCATGTATGTCTGCGGTCTGGTGATCCCCGTGCCCGAGCAAAACGTGGAAGACTATCGCCGCTGGGCGGAAAATGGCGCAGCGTTCTTCCGGGAATATGGCTGCCTCGAAATCGTCGAATGTTGGGAGGATGCCGTGCCCACCGGCCAGCAGACCGATTTCCGCCGCGCCGTCGCGGCGCAGGACGGCGAGAAGATCGTCTTCACCTGGCAGGTCTGGCCCGACAAGGCGTTCTTCGAGGCCGCCGAAGAACGGATGCACGATGATCCGCGCATGGACAGCGCCGGCGAGCCGCCCTTCGACGCCCGGCGGCTGATCCTCGGCTGCTTCGCGCCGCTCGTCGTCATGGGAAGGGATTGACGGCGGGGGCGCCCAAGCTCCCTGGCGAGGCGCCCCCGTCACGCGCCTTCATGCCAGCGGCAGGAACACCTCTGCGACCGTCTCATGCTCCGCCACCTCGGGGAACATGGCCAGGCGCTGGCAATAGAGCGGAAAGTCGCGCGCTTCCTCGCCGCTGGCCGGCAGCCAGTCGCGATAGAGATAGAGCGCGGCGGGTTCGAGATTGTCGGTGTTGCCGACGACGCGCAGCACCGCGCAGCGCCCGCCGGGGATTTCGCCGGCGCTCACCGCGTCGTCCGCCGCCCCGATCGGCCGGTCGGTCCCGACGCACAGGTCGAGGCTGAAACCGTTCGGCGCGGCGGGGCGTCGTTCGGAGCGCCAGACGGTGAAGGTCGGGCTCTTGCTCGGGTGCAGGCCCGCCGCCCGTCGCCACGCGATGAAGCGCTGGATGGTGGCGCCGAGCGTCGCCGGGTCGCCGCGATGCGCCATGATCGCCACCGGTGTGGGCGGCACGTCGCGGATAATCACGTCGTCGGGGGTAAAGGTCTTCTGCATCAGTCTGTTCCTTGCATCGTCGAGTGGCCCGAAGGCCGCATGCCACGGTGCCCAGTCGGGCGACGTACGGAACGATGTCGGCGACTGCCCGAAACGTTGCCGAAAGGCGCGGGCAAAGGCGTCGGGCGCGTCATAACCGGCGTCCATCGCGATGTCGGTGACGCGCTGCGTGTCGCTATAGGCCAGCCGGTACGACGCGCGCTTCATGCGGGCGAGCTGGACATAACGATGCAGCGACAGGCCGAAGGTCGCGCTGAACTGCCGGTGAAAGTGGAATTTCGAAAACGCCGCGACCCCGCTCACCATGTCCAGGTCGAGATCGTCATCGAGATGCCGATCGATATGATCGAGCACCCGCTGCATCCGGCCATGATAGTTTTCGAGCGCCGCCGTCATCGTCCTGTCCTTCCGTGGTGTCGCCGGTTTGCCTCGCGTCGACGGGTTGTGCTCGACCGATCTTGCGCTTTGCTGTGCTGGGCGGGGATGCAGGTAGCGGGAAGGACGTGATGTCGTGAGGCTGGTGTGCGGCTTGAGTTGGTGGGAAGGGTAAAAATGTTTGCAAGCGCTGAAGTCGCCTTAGACCGTCGTGCCATAGCGGTTCGGCGCGGGGTCACTCGCTCCGGCGAGCAAAACGATCAACCAGATCAAAGTAATGATGTAGAGCAGGTTGCTCAGGAATATGGAGAAGAACACCGTCATATCGGGTTGACCTGCCGTACCGAAGGAGGCGAACATTCGCGGCATTTGCACGGACGAATAGATGATGAAGGGCAGGGGCATGAGCCCCCAAAAGCCCGACTTCCCTCGATCATGAAGCCGCCGAACCACAGCTGCAGCGTAAAGCAGGATTGCCAGTCCGAAGGTCACGGCGAGGTAGAGCGCCACCGGCCCGGCGGGCATAAACTCGGGATGATTGCCTTCGATTGAAATCGAGTAGTGACCAGGTCCGCTCGTTACGGTCGCTTGGTCCGGGTGCTGAGCAGCAAATTGCTGCATCGCCATCAGCGCGCGGCTCATCATGGGCACGAAGATGATCATTCCCGCTGCCATAATTAAGGCGAACGCAATCGCCGCGTAAGGCCAGAAGCTCGCGCGGTCCTCCCGACCAGCCAAATCAAACAGCTTCTTGAAGTGGTCCTTAAGCGTGACGATCGCTGACATGCCTGTCCCCCGGTGGCTAAGGCAGACTGCAAGCAGGCGATCATGCCGTCAATGACCACGAGACCATGATGTCCGCGCCCGGGGCGGCGAGCAGACGGGCAGATTTCCGTCCCGGTACCTGCCGGTCGGCTCTTGGGCGGGTCGCGCCGATCGACGGCGCCGGAACGGCGAAAAGTGGGGTGAGCCGATATCGATTAACGGGCGTATGTACACCGATGGCCGACATCGCTCTGCGATCAGTTGAGGCCCCACATCGCGGCGCGATTACGGGCAAGCTCGCTCATGAAATCATCCAGGGCGGCGAGCCGCCGATCGATATCCGCGGTCGGAACCCCGTTCCACACGGCGTGATCGTAATTCTCCCGCGCCGATTTCAGATCGTCACCGGCCTGGAAGCGCTCGGAAATATAGAGCGTCTCGAGGAGGTCCGCAGGGCGGCCCCGTTCGCTTGATTTAACCAGACCATATTTGATCAGATACTCGGACATGATGCCGTCATTGGATGTGCTGACCATTGCCGTCCCCTTCCATTCGGGAACATGGGTAGCGGGGAACGTGGGTTCCAGAGCGATGGCCGCATTGCGACAGGGGCAATCGGCGGCGAACGGCCGAGATGGGGGCGCGAGCAGCCGGGCAGTTTTCCGTCCCGATACCTCCCGGTCGGTTTCGGGGCGACCCCGCGTCTTGACAGGACGGGAGCGGGGAAAAGTGGTGGATAACCGCCATTCCCGCTAACAATCCGACTAGGTAACTCAGGGAGAATGACCTTGGACATCGAAAGCGCCCGTGCCGCCATGAGGCGTTACGTCGCGTCGCTGAACCGGGACGGACAGTGCGAAGTGCGCGAAACTGGCTATGAAGAGCGCATAGAAGGCGCGTGGGTTTTCTATTTCAACTCAGCCGAATATCTCGACACAGGGGCGTTCGAAACCCAATTGGTAGGTCAGGGCCCAACCTTGATTCTGGATAATGGAAGCGTCTTGCAGGGAGGTTCGGCGGAACGACCATCGGAAGTTCTCAATCGCTTTCATGGTTCGGCGCAGGCATAGGATGCAGGTCCGCTACTGGGCGGCTCCCGTCGGGCAGCTATTCTTCCGGCACCGGCCAGTCGGCTCTCAGGCGGGTTGCGCCGACGAAATGCGGGGGAACTGGGAAAAGTGGTGGAGACCAGTCAGTCCCGCAACGCGGCTGGCCCACGGCGCGGAATGCGAAGCGGAGTTGCCGGATCAAGTCCAACCTCGGAAACCCGTAGCGGGATAACAATATCGTCCGAATGAATACGGTCGGACCAGTTCCCCCAAATCACTTCTGCCATGAACTTACGACCGCGACACTGCACCTCAATCAAATCACCGACCACAGGGGCTGGCCCGTCGAACCGATTTTCGTCTTCGCGAAGCTCCGCCTCGGTGACAACCTCGCCGTCTTTCAAGGCGATGCGTTTTACCCAGTAACTCATTTGAGCAGTATGACGTTGAGTGGAGGGTGGTTCAATCGTGTTCGAGGCTACGACCCCTTCTGCGGCGCTTGCCGACAGACCGCTTTCGCCCCTCACACCGAAATCTTGACCACCTGGCAAGCGCGGTGGGCGTCAGCGATTTCCAAATCACATGCCACGGTTACACGCTTGGGATAGGCGGCACCGGACCACCTCACGGCGCCAATGATCGGGTTTCCCCGGCCGTTCAAAAGGCGAACTTGCAGGCTTTGCTCTCGCGCACCGTCAGTCAGAAACTCGTTCCGCGCGGCCCGCGAGATGCAACGCGTTCCGCTGGACCTGCAACCGGAGATGCGCTGGTCGGGCGCCAGTGTGCCCGACCGGAACGGATCGCTGCCCTGCTCCCCATATATAAGCAGCAGCTCCGGGACCGTTGTGACGGCATTTCCGGATTTCATCTCCACGACAATGGCGGGCATTACCGGCCTCCAATAGGCCCGCGCAGCTGCAGTTGACGCTGCTGCAAGAACAACAATCGCAGCGGCACAGAAAAGGGTCAGTCTACGCATTATTGGCCTCCGCACGATCCACCACGAATTCCAGTCTTGCTACGACGGGACTGTAAGAAAGGAAACATATCTGAGGAAGTCACTGCCGATTGTCACGCGACCGCAACGCCGGCGCATTCTCCCCAGCCACTTCCCTCGCGCAGATGGCGATGTCAGACGTGACGCGTCCCATCGGCAATGGCGCCGTCAGCCACGTCGGCGTTCGCCCCGGTACCGAACGCCGCGACATTCGCCCTGACGTTGCGCGCAAAAATGACCACCGCCACCACCAGCAACAGCGCCGCGAGCAGGAACGGCGCGCCGGGAAAATAGACGCCCTGCGGGTCGGCAAAATGCGCGAACACCCGCGTCATCACCACCGGGCCGGTGATCGAGCTGATCGCGACGGTGCTGGCGATGGCGCCCTGCAGTTCGCCCTGCGCATCCTCGGGCGTGGCGCGCGACATCAGCGCCTGCATCGCGGGGAAGGCCATGTTGGCCATCGTGCCGATCAGCATGCCGGCGATCATCATCCAGCTCGCGCTGGCAAAGGCGAAGATCAGATACGCCGGCACCCCGCAGGCCAGCGCCAGCAACCCGGCACGCGCCTCGCCGATCCGGCGGAAGGCCGGGCCGCTCAGCCCGCCCTGCACGACGCCGACCAGCACGCCGAACAAAGTGACCGACAGGCCGATCGTCAACGGCGTCCAGCCGAATTTGAGAATGGTGTAATAGGACCAGACGGCAAGCTGGCACTGCGTGGCCAGGCCCATGGTCAGGATCGTCGCGAGAAAGCCGATCACCACGGGATAGCGCCGCATCTGCACCAGGCTGCCGATCGGGTTCGCCCGCGCGATCGTGAAGGCGCGCCGCCGCGCGCGCGGCAGCGTTTCCGGCAGGATGATCAGCCCGATCACCGTGCCCGACAGCGCCATGATGCACGCCGCGATGAACGGCACCCGGTCCCCCCAGTTGCCCAGCAGGCCGCCCAGCGCCGGGCCCGCGACGAAGCCGGCGGCGCCGCACGCGCCAAGCACGCCAAAGGCGCGGCCGCGCGTTGCCGTATCGGTCGTGTCGGCGACGCAGGAATTCGCCGCCGCCCAGGTCGCCCCCATCACGCCCGATATCGCGCGACCCAGGAACAGCCAGCCGATCGTCGGCGCCACCGCCATCAGCGCGTAATCGCACCCCAGCACGAACAGCGTGACGAGCAGCACGGGCCGGCGGCCGAAGCGGTCGCTCAGTCCGCCGATCACCGGCGCGAACAGGAATTGCATCGCGGCATAGCTGAACAGCAACAGCCCACCGATCGACGCCGCGCGATCGACCCCGACATGCGCCAGCCGCGCGATCAGCGCCGGCAGCACCGGCACGACCAGCCCGACGCCGCACATGTCGATGAAGCAGATGAAGCCGACGAACAGCATCGCCCGGTCAGCCATCGGTCTTTCGATCATGATCTCCCCCATTATCACAGCGATAGCCGGGCGCGGGCAGGGCGGCAAATGCCGGGCTACCGGTTTTGTCGCTACCAGCTGGTGCCGGGCCGCACCGGCCAGGATCGAAACCGCTTGGGCCGAATCCTGCTTCCGCTGTGCTTTTCCCAAAAAATGGTGTTCGAGGCCGAACGGCACTCGACGGGCAATGTGTTTGGCGACAGCCAGGCTCCGTCTCGGCGGCCATAGCGGGCGTTCATCAGGCACTGAATGGCGAGCCGCCAGCGATGGCACTCGACTATGTCGGATTGGGAGCGACGATTCAGGCGTCAGCGATCTTTTGCGAGGGTCGATACCATCTCGATCCGGACAGTCGCGATGGCCAGCAGATACGCGCGCGCTTTATGCGGGCGAGTTGCGGTCAACTTGGCTGCACCGGAACGGCGCAGAGGGGTAGATCAACGCAATCGACAATCCCCGACATATTTGCTCGACGTCGATATGGTCAGATGGGTTATGATACCCGAATCCCGGGACAGTATCGTTGCCTGCACCCTGGCGTTCATTGTCGTATCAGAGATGGTGGCCTGCACGCCGGTACGAGCTTCGAATCCGCCAGATGCACTTCCACAGACGGAATCCAGCGCGAGGCTGCTCGTTGTGGCGTGAACATTGCTCAGGGTACAGTCGGCAGCGATACTGATGCCGGGCAGTATCAAATCGCCATTGGCGCTCCCTCTCGTCCCCATGCAATCGTCCGTTTCAATGGGGGTGCCGATCTTTTTTTGGAGTTCCGACCGGACATTGTCGGGAACCGCGCCTCCCGGCGTCGCCGGGGTCGCCTCCGCCCCGGTGATGCGGATCGTCGTATGCCACTGGCCGACCTTGAGGCCGACTTGGCGTCTGACATTCTCTGCGTCCATCGCTGGTGCTGCGAAAGCAGATGTCGCGCCAAGCCATACCGCGCCTGACAGGCAAATCAACCAACGACATTTTTGCATCGCGTGCTCCCTCGCCATGAGGATAGGGTTGAGATTTAACGTCCGCAACAGGAGCGCTTGCCGTCTGGCAGCTATACTTATCCGCTTTACCGCGGCGCTGGCGGCGGACCCGGCCCAAACCCATCATTAGATGTGGCTTGGCGCGTGGCGGGTCTTGAGAAGCCAGCACGATGAGCCGCTACGCGCGCCGTCATCATGCAGTGGGTGGTTGCCTTGGGCTCTGAAATGATTTCGATCCTGCGAGCCAGCCGCTTCTCTTTCAACAACGCGCGATACAGTTGACGAGCGTTCAACTCCACGTCGCTTTCGAGAAGAAACACACACCGGCCCTCGTCTTCCGCCAAGACGCTCACGCGCGCTTTTTCGTAAACAGGGGAGCGGCCGGCGCTATCGTTCGCGGGTCTGAATGACGCGAAAAGCAGCAAGGCGAACCAAATCATACCTGATTGTTGCACGACTGCCGGATGGCCGCAAATGAGGCGCTTGCCGCCGCTCCGCTTCCCGCCCCGACACCTGCCGGTCGGGTTTCACGCCGGTCGCCGCGATTGATGTCGCCAAAACGGAGAACCTCGTTGAAGCATAATGGGGGCTGTCAGGCGGGAAACCGCCTGAACTGCAGAATGTCGTGCGCTGGAAGGTCGCGCTCGACCGATCTTGCGGTTTGGCGGGAGGAGGGGGCATCGGCAACGACGCGCAGCGCACAACCATCGGTCATGAGGTCCGCGCACAGCTCGACCTGTGGAGGGCGGAGGTTGGCAATCGGACTAATCGCGCTTCATCTTTGGCCGCAAGCGCCGCACCTTTCGTGCAGCTTCATGCCAGAGGCGCGTCTCGAAGAAACCGAGCTCGGTCGCAGCCTGGGTATCGCCTGCTCCGGACGCGCGCGTTAGCCACTTCCTATAGCCGGCCATGTCGTTGCGGTTGAAGCAGCTTGCCGCGGCGTTCAACGCAGCACGATTGTCGCCCGCCTTGAACGCGCGGTCATACAGGCCGGCCGCACTGAATGGATCAGCAGCCTTTCCAAAAGCAGCGAGGCTGTTGCCCTCCGAGAGCCAGTCGGCGAGTTCAACCATCGCCTCGCTATGCCCGCGCAGCGCCAGATGCCATATGATCGGAACCCACAAACCGGGCCGATGCGCGTAGCGAATCTGGTCGGCCCTCCAGGCACGGATGTCGATTTTATATTGGTCGCGCTGCGTTCTCATGAGGGCGACATCGCACGTCGATCACGATCTCCGCAATCGGGCGCCCCTCGCCGGCAATTTCTGCCCTCGAACGGGAAACTGGTGTTACGGCAGGATATCTTTGGCGCCGGTCTCGAATAATGCAGTAGCTCGAAAGGCACTCCCATGAAGCTGATCGTTGCCGCCTTGCTTGCGATACAATCCGCAGGTCCGGCAGGGACGGAATGTGCCGCGTCTTTGACGTTTCGCGGTGTCGGAGAGAATGCTGCTCGTCAGGTTCGACCCTATGCCGCTTGCTTGAACGCGAAAATGGGGAATCCGGAACAGCTGCGCGACGCCTGTGCCAAGGTTCGGGCTCAGGCCCTGGATTATCGCGGCGGACGCGCAGCGAAAGCCAGCATTGATCGTGCTGTCCGTTGGCTCGACGCGATGGTGCGCGAACGTGCGTTCTGTGAGACGCATCTTGAGGTCGGTTCGTGACGGGGCACCCACGTCTATTTGGCTTGTCTGCCTGTCGCCTGAGGAACTGACTTTGGAGCGGTCGCCGTTGGGAGGCCTTCCGACCTGAACTCTGCCGTCCGGTTATCGGACGCGGTGCTCGATGTCGGAGGCGTCGGACGGGGACACCGAAGGCAACGCGGAAATCTGCGTTCTCCGGCTCAGCCAGAATATGGTGGCGAACGCGGCTGCGCCTCCAGCCGCCCCGGGGCTTACGGGAAGGCCAAGCTCTTCAAGCGCGACCAGCGCCGTCAATGCGCAAAGCAGCAACACCAGATAGCGCAGCACTGCCGCTCTTTCCGCTCGAGACTATGCTGTCAGTGTGACAGCAACCGCTCAACTTCACAACGCACGCCGGTGGGGCGATTGTGGTGGGCAGGCTTCGCTTGCCAGGTCGACTGAGTGAAAACCGAGAAGGGAGGCCGAGGAATGCCTCGGCGGCGACGCCCTTGATCGCGCCGCCCTTGCTCACCCCCGGTCAAGCCGCCATGCTCGGGTCGCGGCGCCTGCCGAAGTGAACCAGGCGCGGCACGAGATGAAGCCGGGGGTAAGATGCAGTTTTCCGACGCACAGAAGGACATCGGCCGCGCTTATGTCGGGGGCGGACCCGGCGTTTTGATCTCTGCGCTGGTGTGGTTCACCGCCGCGTTCATCCAGCATGGCCATGGCATCGGCGCGGCCTTCACCACCTTGTTCTTCGGCGGCATGCTGATCTTTCCCGGCAGCAAGCTGGTCGCGCGCCTCGTCTTCCGGCGCGCCAACGAGGCGCGCGACAATCCGCTCGGCATGACCGCGCTGGAGAGCACCATCGCCATGATCGGCGGCCTGTTCGCCGCATGGCTGTTCCTGCCGGTCAGGCCGGGGCTGGTCCTGCCGCTCGCGGCGATCGCGGTCGGCACGCATTACCTCGTGTTCCGGACGGTCTATGGCGACCGGTTGTTCGTCGCGCTCGCCACCGTCATCACCGCGATCGGCCTGTGCGATATTCTCGTCGTGCCGCTCCATGGCGCCGTGCCCTTGCTGGTCGCGCTGACCGAACTGGCGTTCGGCCTCGTCCTGACGGTGCGCGCGACGCGCATCTAGCGCGCGCAGCGCCAGCGGTGATCCATCACGTCTGGCGTGGTGATTCAGTGACAATGCCGAACGGGTTATCGTCGCGGCGATGCCCGCATGTCCTGCCTCGCCCCGCATCGTGCACATGGCGCGCCGCTCGTCTGTCGCAGCATGCGCGCGTTGGATCGGCTGCCTTTCCGGCGTCGCCGCACGCGCCAATTTGTGCCAGAATAGATTGTTCAATGTCAAAACTATACAAGTAAATCTTTACAATTCGCGGCTCTCGGGCATCGCAGATCTGCCAGTTATCCTTGCCAAAGCGCCGTTGGAATTCGCCCGCACACCTTACGAATATTTAACCCTCGCAAGCAGAGCATCAGTAACGCGATCGCGCCCTTATGCCCTCCAAAATACCCCTTTTACTTGGGCGAAAGCGGCGAATTCTCCCGACCGATACTTGCCCGCGCAAACCGGACTCTCCAACCCACACGCGCCCGCCCAAGGCTCAGTAGAAGCGGATGTTGCTCAGCTGCAGCCACGCCTTGCCGCCCGGCTCGCCCTGCAACCGCACGATCAGCGCGCGCAGGCTGGCCAGGTCGAGCACCGCGCCGTCCTTGCTGCCGCGAAAGGCGCTGAACGGCAGGCGGATCTCGCGCGTCGCCGCCCCGGCGGTGAAGCCGGCCTTGAAGCGCGCATCGTCGTCGAGGCCATAGCTGTCGAACATCATCACATAGTCGCCCGCGCCACGCGCATCGAACGCCACGCCGGTAAAGCCACGCGCATCGGCAAGCTCGACCGCGCCGCGCGTCAACGGCAGGATCAGTTGCGCGAAGGGTCGCGGCCGCGCGCCGAGATGCGCGACCATGAACAGCCGGCGATCGGCGCCTTCGTCGGGGCGCACGAAGTCGAGATGGCTGTGGTCGACCCCCGCCTCGGTGCTCTCGACCGGCAGCGTGTCGAGATCGGTCCGCCCGTCGCTGCGCACGCCGCTGTCGATCGGTCCGGCCATTTTGTGGACCGGCAGCGCCGTCGGCGTGCTGCTGGCGAGCGCGGCACGCAGCGCGGCCAGTGGCGCCTCGCGTCCGGCGACGAACACGCGGCTGACCTTCCACAGATCGGCGATGCGCTGGTCGGGTTGCCCGGCATAGAGGACCAGGTCGGCGCGCTGGCCGGCCGCGATGCGGCCATGGTCCTTGTCCTGCCCGATGATCGCCGCGCTGCCGCTCGTCGCGGCAACCAGCGCCTCGCTCGGCGTGAGGCCGAGCTTGCTCAGCCAGCTGATCTCGCGCAGCGCGCCGGGGCCGTGATAGACTCCCTCGATCCCGGCATCGGTGCCGATGCCGATCGGGATGCCGGCGGCCTTCAGCCGGCGGATATTCTCCTGCATGATCGCCCAGCGCTTCGCCTCATAGGCCGGGATCGGCGCGGCGGGTTTGGCTATCCGTGCGGTCTCGCGCGCCTGTTCAGGCGGCGTGAAGCTGGCCCATTCGCCGGGGTCGAAGGTCCGGTCCTCCTGCGGCTCGTACACCACCAGGGTCGCGATATAGGCGGTGTGGTGCGCCTTCATCAGGCCGATCAGCTCGTCATCGACCAGTACATCGCCGACGCCGTGCCCGACCGCATCGACCCCCGCCGCCGCCGCGACCTTGGCGCCTTCCAGCGTGACGGTGTGGGTGATCACCGGCAGCCCGGCCTTGTGCGCATCGGCGACGATCGCCGCCAGCGTCGGCTCGTTCATGCTGTTGAGGTCGGCGTCGCGGCCATAGCGCCAGCCATCGGCGAACACCTTGATCACATCGGGGCGGTAGGGCAGCGCCTGCGCCATCGCGACATGCGCCGCGCGCGGCGTCGCCACCTGCATCGTGAAGAAATTGCCCCAGCCGAATTCGGTGCCATGCCCGCCCGGCACGCCGAGCCGGATCGCCAGCTGGAGGTGTGGGGCGGGGATGCCGCCCGGCGCGCTCATCTCGCGGATCGGTGCGAGCATCTCGCCCGACACCGAATAGTCGTTCACGCTCGTCACGCCGTTGACGAGATAACCCGCCCAGCTCTTCGCCATGTCGTCGGGCGCGTCATAGGCCGGCGAACGCAGATGCGTGTGCAGGTCGTGCAGCCCGGGGGTCAGCGTCAGCCCGCGCGCGTCGATCACGCGCGCGCCACGCGGCGCGCGAAGCTTTGGGGCCACCGCGACGATGCGTTCACCACGCACCAGCACATTCTCCACCACCGCCGGTGCGCCGCTGCCGTCGAACACGCGTGCCCCTCGGATCAGCGTCGCCCGTTCGGGTTCGGCATGGGCGGAGATGCCCGTGAGCAGGATCGTCGCGGCGGCGGCGGCGCGGAGTATCTTCATGGCAGCGGCTGCTTCTTCATCAGGGTGCGGTCGAGAAAGGCGTCGGCGGCATGATAGCTCGCCAGCCAGTCGGCATAGCGGAAGAAGTCATGGCGCTCGCCGGGGAAGACGAGCTCGCGGAACGGCACGTGCCGTGCGGTCAGCGCGCGGGCGAGCAGCAGCGACTGGCCGAAATCGACATTGCGGTCGTCATCGCCATGGATCAGCAGCACGGGCGAGCGCCAGCCATCGACCGCGCCCATCGGCGAGGATTTCCACTGCAGTTGCCGCGCCTTTGCTTCCGCATCGGGCGACAGGGTCTTTTCGACCGGGCGGACCATGGTGTGGACGCCGTGGAAATCGACGCCCGCCGCGAACAGGTCGCTGTTGCGCGCCAGCGCCAGCGCGGTGAGGTAGCCGCCCCAGCTCCCACCCCAGATGCCGATCCGCGCCGGGTCGACATCGCCGCGCGCCGCCAGCCAGCGCCCGGCGGCCAGCACGTCGCGATATTCCGACGCACCGGCGCGCGCGATCTCGGGCGCGGCGCGGAAGGCGTGGCCATAGCCCGTGCCGCTGCGATAATTGACCGACAGCACGTCGTAACCCTGCGCGGCGAAATGCTGGTTCAGGATATAGGCGTTGGAATAATAATAAGACGGGTGAAAGCCGGGCAGCATCTGCCGCCGTGGCCCGCCATGGACGAAGATCAGCGCGGGGTGCTTGCCTGCGCCGCGCGCATGGAACAGCTGGCCATGGACCGTCACACCGTCGGCGGCGGTGAAGGTGACCGGCTCGGGCACGACGAAAGCCGTCACCGATGGCGCGGGGCCGAGCACCGGCAGGCCCGTTGCGATCAGCACGGGATGCGCCGGGTGGGTCGCGTCGGTGGCGATCGCGGCGAGCGCGCCACCCGCCAGCGTCGGCACGGATTCGAATCCCGCGCCACTGCTCAACTGCGTTGCCGGCCCGCCGGTCAGGTCGCGTCGCCAGACATGGCGGCTGTCGAGATTGCCGGCATTGGCGGCATAGACCAGCGAGCGCCGGTCTGCACCGAGCGTGAAGGTCTCGACCTCGAACGCGCCGGGCGTCAGCTCGCGTGGTTCGCCGCCGGCAGCGGCATCGATCGCAAAAGCATGGACCCAGCCGCTGCGCTCCCACGGGAAGACCAGCTTGCCGTCGGCGCTCCAGAACAGGTCGCGCCCACGCGTGCCGTAATATTCGCCGCCCACGCCGCTCGCCGCGCGCCACAAGGTGCGCGTCACGCCGGTCGCGGCATCGGCAACCGCCAGCGACCAATAGCCCGCACTGTCCGGCGCCGCATCGGCCGGCGGATCGACGAAACGGATGAAGGCGACCTGCTTGCCGTCGGGCGAGAAGACCGGATCGGTCGCGAAGCCGAGGCCCGCGCCGATGTAGCGCGGCTTGCCTGTCGCGATGTCGAGCAGCGTAACGAAGGCGTGATCGTCACTATCGCTGACGAACAACAGAGCTCCGCCATCGGGCGACCATGTCAGTTCGCCGACGCTTCCCGGCACCGCCGCGATCTTGCGCGCGCCGTTCGTCCGGTCCCACAGCCAGATATCGCCCTTGTGGCTGAACGCGATCCGGTCACCCGATGCGCTAAAGGCCGGTGCATGGCCTTCGCCCAGCCGGATCGCTGGTCCGCCGGCCACCGGCATGACGAACAGCTCCTGCTTCGGCGTTTGGCCGGCCTGGCCGGTATTGGGCAAGGCGCCGTCGGGATATTCGCTGTCGCCGCCGCGCACATAGGCCAGCGTCGTGCCGTCATGGCTCAGCGTCACCTCGGACAACTCGACGCCGTCGTCGTCGCGATAGGCGGTGAGTGGGTGGCCCGGTATGTCGGGCCCACCGACCCAGATGTTGTGCACCCCGGCTGCATTCTCGATCCAGGCGAAGCGCGGCACGTCGCGTGCGCCGGCCAGCCCGCTGGCAATGGGCAGCGCGAGATGCGTCGCCAGGTCGTCCGCGGCAGGTTGTGCGTGGAGCGCGGCGCCGAGCAGGATAGCGGGCACGCAGAGCGTGAGCTTGAAACCGTGTCGGAAGATCATCCCGTAATGCTAGGCACATGGCCCGACGGGGCAAGCGCCGATGCCCTGTTCATGCTTGCAGGTTATGGCCGCGCCAACACTCTGAATGTCCGGTCGATGATTGCCCCGGCGGCAATAGGCTCTACCGTTGCGGTCATGACACGATCTACGCTTCTGCGCCGCGCGGCGCTCTCGCTACTGCTGACGGGCACCGCGATGCCGCTCGGCGCGCAGCAGGCGCCAGCCTTGGCCGACAAGGTCGCGGCAGTGCTGGCGACCGCACCGGCCGGCACGCGCTTCGGGCTTTTCGTGGTGGACGAGCAGGGACGGGAGATCGTCGCGATCAACCCCGACCAGCGCTTTATCCCGGCCTCGAACACCAAGATGTTCACCACCGCCGCTGCCTTCGCCACGCTCGCCGGACTCGACACCTCCGATCCGCAAGGCGGCACCGGCGTACGGCTGGAGCCTAACGGCCATGCGGCACCCGATGTGGTTTTGGAGGGCAGGGGCGATGCACGGCTGTCGAGCGCGCCCGACTGCAAGGTCGATTGCCTCGCCGTCCTCGCCGATGCGGTGGCGGCGAAGACCCGCGTCGTCGGCGATGTGATCGGCGACGATAGCTGGTTCCCCGACCAGCGCTGGAGCCCGGGGATGAGCTGGAACAACATCCCGACGCGCTCGGGCACCGGCATCTCGGCGCTGACGCTCGATGACAATGAACTCTCCGCGACGGTGACGCCCGGCGCCTTCGGCCTGCCGCCCAAGGTCGAGCTGCCGGCCTATTACACGATCGAGAACCGCGCCGTGACGGTCGCGGCGGGCGAGACCCGGCTCGGCGATGATCGCGATCCCTACGGCTATGTCGTGCGGCTGACGGGGACGATCGCAGCCGGCGCGAAGCCGGAGCAGCTCCGCTTTGGCATCGACGACCCGGCACGCTACGCCGCGTGGCGTTTTCGCGAGATGCTCGTCGCGCGCGGCGTGCGGGTGATCGGCACGATCGGCGTGCGCCATCGGCCGCTGCTGCCGGCCGACGATCCCGCGATCCGCAAGGGCGCGCCCGCGGCGCGGCCACCCGCACCCGACGCGCTGGCGCGGCTCTCGCCACCGCCGCTGAGCGAGGATCTGACGATCATCAACAAGGTCAGCCAGAACCTCCATGCCGAACTGATGCTGCGCCGCATCGGCCGCGTGACCGGGAGCGGTTCGATCGCCGACGGGCAGGCCGCGGTGCGCGCGATGCTGGCACAGGCCGGCGTGCCGCGGGCGGCGTTCGATTTTGCCGATGGCTCGGGCATGTCGAGCTATAACCGCATCGCACCGCGCGGCACGGTGACGATGCTGCGCTGGATCGCGACGCAGCCCTGGGGCGCGGCATGGCGCGCGACGTTGCCGGTCGGCGGGGAAGGGGGGCTCAAGCGCCGCTACGGCGGCACCGCGCTCGATCACAAGGTCTTCGCCAAGACCGGCACGCTCAACGCCACCAACGCGCTGTCGGGGTATCTCATCGCGAAGAGCGGCCGCACGCTGACCTTCTCGATCCTCGCCAACGATGTCCCCGACGGCACCAGCGCGCTCGAAACGATGGATAAGGCGATACTCGCGGTGGCGGCCGAGAACTGAAAACCTTCATCTTCCCCGGCGGAGGCCGGGGCCTAGGTGGGAAACGTTTATGATTTTCGTTGCGAGCCGTTTCCTCAGGCTATCCCAAATGTTTCCCGGCCTTCGCCGGGGAAGTGAAGAAAGAGCTCTTCAACCCCTCGCCGCGTCGAACGCAGCGACCACCGCATCGCCCGTCTCCGGCCGCAACGCGAAGATGCCGCTGTCGAAATGCCGCGTCGGGTGGACGCGGTTGGTGAGCAAGGTCCAGGCGAGGCCGCGCTCGAAATCGACCCACAGGCCGGTGCCGGTAAAGCCGGTATGGCCGATCGTCTCGGCCGAGCAGGCCTGCCCGCCCGACCAGCCGGCAAAGCGGCGTTCCCAGCCGCACGTGCGGTGCTCGTAAAAGGGCGTGCGGATCGCCCAGAGCATCGCCTCCGAGGCGCCGCTGCCGTCGAGCAGCCCGTGCGCGAAGTCGAGCACGCCGGCGACGGTGCCGAACAGCCCGGCATGGCCGGTCGCGCCGCCCAGCGCCGAGGCATTCTCGTCATGCACTTCGCCCTTGAGCACGCGCTGGCGCCACGGGCAGCGCTCGGTCGCCACGGCGGGGCCGGGCGGCGGGCCGTAGCTCAGGCCGTCGCCGAGCGGCCAGGCCGAGATCGGTTGCCCGGTCAACCGCTCGATCGCGATGCCGAGCAGGATGAAGTTGATGTCGGAATAGACCGGCGGCCCATGCTTCCATTCGCGCTGCAGCACGAAGGTACGCAGCCGCTGCGGGTTGTCGCCATAGGTGTAGACCGGCTCGACCGCGGGGAGGAAGGTGCGGTGCGACAGGCAGTCGCGGAAGGTCAGCCGCCGTTCTGGCGCACCGGCAATGTCGTACTGGCGCAGATCGGGGATCGCGTCGGTCAGCGGGCGATCGAGGTCGAGCCGGCCCTGATCGGCGAGGGTGAGGATCATCGTCGTGGTGGCGACGACCTTCGATACCGAGGCGAGGTCGAACCAGTGATCCTCGGAGAGCGTCTCGCGTTCGGGCTCCAGCGCGGCATGGCCGACGACCCTGACCGCGCGCCGGCCATCGGCGGTCACGAGGCCGAGCGTCGCACCGGGGATGCGGCCTTCAGCAACGTAGCGCGCGGCGGGCGCAAAGGCGTGGTCGATGTCGATCATGAATCGTCCGGGCGGGGCTTGGCGCCCGCGATGAAGGGAAGGAAGATCACCGCCGCGAGGCTCAGCGTGCCTGACAGCCAGAAGAAGCCGTCATAGCCGACCGCCTCGACGATGTTGCCGCCCGCCCCCTGCAGCAGGCGCGGCAACAGGAAGGCGAAGCCCGACAGGAAGGCATATTGCGCGGCGGGATATTTCGGGTTCACCAGCAGCGAGAGATAGACCACGAAGATCGCGCCTTCGAGCCCGTGCGCGAACTGGTCGATCGCGGTCGCGGTATAGATCGCAACGCCACTTGGCGGCGCGTACCACAGCCACACGAAGATCCAGTTGCCGAAGGCGGAACACACGGCGCCGATCGCCAGCGCCCAGGGCATACGCAGCTTTACCGCGAGGACCGCGCCGAGCGCGACGCCGGCCATGCTCGACGGCGTGGTGACGAAGCCGTCGGCGATGCCCATCGTGGTCAGATCGTATTTCGCCGCGATCTCGAGCGGCTTGACGCCCCACAAGGTCAGCACGTCGCCCATTCGGTAGAAGGTGACGAAGCCGAGCAGCGGCAGCACGGTGTAGCGAAAGCGCCAGAAGATATCGATATAGGGCCCGAGCCACGTCGACCGCCGCGCCCAGTGCGTCGGCGGCAACGCGACGATCCAGGGCAAGGCTGCGGCCATGATCACGAAGGGCAGCAGGCACAGCACGAGCACGGCGGTCTTGACGTCGGTCTTGGGGCCGATGCCGAGCGCCGCTGCGGCCGACAACACCAGCGAGCCGATGGCCAGCGTGACAAGCAGCGAAGCCGCCAGCACGACCGCGCTCGCCGCCAGACCCGTTGCGAGGGCGATGCCGCGACCACCGCCCCGGCTTTCGCCGTCGACATCGACACGGCGCATGCTCGCCAGGATTGGCAGCGGCAAGAAGGCGCCCAGTGCCACCGCCAGATAGCCCCAGACCCAGCCGGCATGGTCGGCGACCGTCAGCGCGGCGAGCGAGGATACCGCCATCGCGGTGCGATAACCCCATAGATTGGCCGCGGTCAGCGGGCCCTGTTCCTCGGCGGTCGGCGCCAGTTCGATGCGCCACGCATCGGCCGATACCTCGAGCGTCGTGGTCCAGAAGGCGAGCAGCACCGCGAAGAGCGCGACCACCGGCAGGTTGGTGTCGGCCGAGGTGAACGCCATCGCCACCATCGACAGGAAGATGCCGAGCTGGGACAACATGATCCAGCCGAGCCGCTTGCCGAAGAAGCGCGCGAAGCCCGGCACGGGGAAGCGGTCGAGCAGCGGTGCCCACAGGAACTTGACCGTCGCCAGCAGCGACACCCAGCTGAAAAAGCCGATCAGGACGATATCGACGCCGTGCTTGAAGAGCCGCGCCGACAGCACGGTCGAGAACATGTAGAAAGGCAGGCCGGCGGAAAAGCCGAGCAGGAGATAGAGCAGCAGGCGCGACCTTGGTTGGCGCGGCGCGACGGCCACATCTGCGACCGTCGCCCCCGGCAGGTCGCTCGCAACAGCCGTCATTCACCCGTCCCCCAACTACGCCGATTGCCACGCTCGACCGGGCGGCCGCGCGGGTCAATGGCGTTCGTTCGCGCGACTGTTGCGCGCGCGCCACGCTTTGGGCGAAATCCGGGCAGGAGTTGCCATCAGGTTATGGAGCGACCAACAGAAACTATGGCGCGCCGTGACACTCTTGTTACTTAATGCCGCCTTCGCAGTGGGGCTGCGTAATAGGGGGTTTGAATATGCTTGGCTCGACGCATCTTAAATTCATGCTCGCTTCGGGAACCGCGCTCGCCGCGCTGATGGTGCCAGCTGCCGCATCCGCCCAGGCCAGCTTGCCGAAAGACAAGCCGGCCGAGGCAGCTGCCCCGGCAGAGACCGAGGTTGTGGTCACCGGGTCGCGCATCAAGCAGGATCCCAACAACAGCGCCTTGCCGCTGCAGATCATCACCAACCAGGATCTCAGCCGCGAGGGAATCAACAGCCCCGAGCAGCTGATCTCGTTCCTGTCGGCCAACGGCAACGGCGCCGATAACCTCGCCTCCAACTCCGATGTCGTCACCGGCGCCGCGCGCGGCACCAACGGCCTGTCCGCCGCGAACCTGCGCGGCCAGGGCAGCGCCGCGACGCTGGTCCTGCTCAACGGTCGGCGCGTCGCCGCCCACGGCCTGCAGGGTTCGGCGGTCGACGTGAACCAGATTCCGTTCGCCGCGATCCAGCGCATCGAGGTTCTCAAGGACGGTGCCTCGGCGATCTACGGCACCGACGCGGTCGGCGGCGTGATCAACTTCATCACCAAGACCAATTTCACCGGTATCGATGTCAGCGGCTTCTCCGACGTCACGCAGCGCGGCGATGCACCGATCTATCGCCTGTCGGCCACCGCCGGCTGGGGCAAGCTCGACGAACAGGGCTTCAACGTGATGGGCGCGGTCAGCAAGAGCTGGAACAGCGCGCTGTTCGGCAACCAGCGTGATTTCGTCAACGGTAACCAGCCCAATCGCGGCCTGTCGATCGACACGCGCGGCACGCCGATCGCCACAGCTTTCGCGATCAACCCGACTGCCGCCGGGGTTGGCATCACCTACGGTGTCGGGGGGTTGCAGCCCGGCTCCTTGCTCAGTGGGCTCTCCGGCCCAACGTTCGCTATTCCGGGGACGGTGACGGCCGCCTTGCCGAATGGCGTACAAGCTACGGGCGGCGTCAATCCGCTGCGTCTGCCGGGCGGCGCCGGCTGCGCCTCGGTCGATGGCGGCATGGATTACGACTCCGTGCTGTACAACACGCCGTCGGCCGCGCTCGCTTGTTCGTGGGACACGGGGCGCGCCGCGACGTTGCAGCAGCCGATCCAGACGCTGACTTATTATGGTCGCGCCACCGCAAAATTTGGCGGTCATGAAATCTACGCCGAGGTGACCGGCTCCGACGCGAAGTCGAGCAAGATCTTCTCGAACAACCAGTACAGCGCGAACAACACCTCGCTGCCGATCGCTTATCCCCTCAACGCACTGACGGCAGCGACCTATAACGCCGTCTACAACAGCATCGTCGCTGTGCTTCCCGCAGTTGCCGCCAACTACGGCAAGCCGATCGCCTTCCGCTATCGCTGCGTTGCCTGCGGCCCGCGCGAATACGCTACCGATACGAAGACCTTCCGCGCGGCGATCGGGATCGACGGTCCGCTTTTCGCCGGATGGGATTACCGCGCCGGTGCGTCCTATGCGAGCAGCACGGCAAGCTCGGTGCTCGGTTCAGGCTATAGCTATCGTGGTACGTACACGACCCAGGCAGCGGTTGACTATGCGAAGACGCATGGCAATCCCGCCGCTTATCTCAATGGCCCCGATCCGCGCGCGCCGACTGCGCCCGGTGCCAGCGCACCCGGCATTGTTGGCGTTTTCAACAGCGGCCTTATCAATCCCTTCTCGCTCACCCAAACGCCCGCGGCGCTTGCCGCACTCGATGCTGTTTCCGCCAAGGGGGTGAAGCTCTATGGCGGGAAATATGAGGTGCAACAGTTCGACGCCTCGGTATCCGGCGGTTTGTTCAGCCTTCCCGGCGGCACGGTGAAGGTCGCCGTAGGCGTCGATTTCCGCCACGAGAGCTACAGCTTCAACGGCTCCTCCGCAGCGGACCCGACCCAGGGTCCCGACATCTTCAACGTGGCGTTCGACAACGTGAATGCGCTGAGCAAGGTGACGCGCGACGTGAAGGCCGCTTACGGCGAAATCCTGTTCCCGGTGTTCAGCATGCTCGAGCTGTCGGCTGCCGGGCGCGTCGATGATTACACCGGGTTCGGTTCGACCTTCAATCCGAAGTTCACCGCCAAGTTCCGTCCGGTCGACTGGCTGATGTTCCGCGCGTCGTACAATACCGGCTTCCGCGTGCCGAGCTTCAACCAGATCTTCAATGGCGTGACGCAGTCGCCCAACCCGGGCAACACGCTGGTCGATCCGACCACCTGCCCGGCGGGCTCGGTCGTCGGGTCCTCCGTGGGCTGCACGGCGATTACCCCGGATTCGCTCAGCGGCGGCAACCTGACGCTGCACCCGGAAACGTCGAAGCAGTTCAGCGTCGGTGGTGTGTTCCAGCCGTCGCGTCACTTCAGCGCTTCGGCCGACTTCTGGTCGATCAATGTCGATAACGTCATCGGCTCGATCACCATCCCGCAGCTCTTGGCCAATATTGGGGCGTTCCCCGATCGCATTACGCGCACCAACGGGATCATTACGCTGCTCGATCTGCGCACCGGTAATTTCGGCTCGCGGCGTACCCAGGGCATCGACTTTACCGCCAACGGCAACATTGACGGTCTTGGCGGCACGTTCAGCGCCGGGTTCGACGGTACGCTCCTGCTTCTCAAGAAGGAGAAGCTGCTGCCCAATCTCGCCTATACCAACACGCTGGGCGTCTTCACGCTGGCGGGCGATCTGGGCCTGAAGTTCAAATATAATGCCTATATCACCTACCGGCGCGACGGGTTCGGGCTCACCTTCTCGCAGATCTATCGCGACAGCTACGTCAACCAGCAGCTGCCGCTCAGCGCGACGCGTCCGGACTTCAACCCGCGCGTGAAGCCCTACATCATCTACAATGCGACGATCTCGCAGCGCTTCGGTAACAAGCTGACGCTGACCGCCGGCGTCAAGAACCTGTTCGATACCGATCCGCCGTTCGCGATCACCTATGATTCGAACACCGGTTCGGGCAGCTCGTGGGAACCACGCGTCGCCGATCCGCGCGGGCGCTCCTTCACGCTGCAGGCTGAGGTGAAGTTCTAAGGGGCGGCGGTTTCCCTCGCTCCGAAAACGGCGCGCGCTCCTCGTGGAACGCGCGCCGTTTTCTTTTGTGGCAGTGTGGGCTCTTGGGGTCGCGGGTCGCGGCTGGGCGCTCCTGCCGCGACCTTCGGCTCACGCCGTCGGCGGTGCGGCCGGCAGGATGACCGTCACGCGCAGGCCGCCGAGCGGCGAGGGGCTCGCCTCGATGCGGCCATGATGCGCCTCGACGATCGATTGCGCAGTGGCGAGGCCGAGGCCGTAGGTGGTGACCGACTCGCCCGGCGCGAGCGAGGTACGGTAGAAGGGCTCGAACAGTTCGCGCGCCAGGTCGATATCGACGCCCGGCGCGCTGTCGTCGACGATCAGGCGCCACGCCCCGCGCTGGCCCTCGAGCCCGAGCGCGATGCGCCCGCCGGCCGGCGTGTAGCGCAGGCTGTTCTCGATCAGCGCGGTGAACAGTTGTTCGATCCGCGCGCCGTCCCATTTTACCGGCACGGTGTGGCTGGGCATCTGGCCGGTTTCGAGCGTCACGCGCAGCGCATCGGCGCGGCGCTTGCTCGTCCAGATCGCGTTGCGGATCAGCGCGCAGGGATCGACCGTCGCGAAGGTGACGGGGAGCCGGCCGAGATCGGCCATCGCCACCGCATGAAGGTCCTCGGCCATTTCCGACAGACGCTGGACGTCGCCGACAATGTCCTCGAACGCGACCTGGTCGTCGACAGGCGAGGTTGCATGCAGCGCGATCAGCTTGTCGCCGAGCAGCTGGACCGGCTTGCGCAATTCTTCGGAGACGTTGACCAGCCAGGTGCGGCGGGCGGTTTCGAGCCGGTCGAACGAGCGCGCGATGCGGCCGAGGTTGCGCATCGTCGCACGCGTCTCGGCCGGCCCTTCCTCGCTGACATCGGCATCGTAATCACCCTGCGCGATGGCGCGGCTGGCGCGATAGAGCGCGCGCTGCGGGCGGGTCCAGGCGGCGGCGATGCTGTAGCCGGCGACGAGCAGGATCAGCAGGATCGCGGCCATCGCCGCGACGATGCCGACAACCTGGTCGCGCATGAAGGTGTAGCCGGCGCCGTCGCCGACCGGCGCCCGGACGATGCGCAACTGCGCGACTTCCCTCCCGTCGACCTTCAGTGGACGCACGGCGCGGACGCCATCGGCATCGGGCGTCGCGCCGGCGATGCGGCCGCCGCCCGGCGCATAAAGCGCGACACGGCCGATCAGCGGCGCGGCGGGGTCGCCGTCGCGCTGATTGTCGCGGAAATCGTGCTGTGCCGCGGCGAGGGCGCCCGACATGGGTGCGCCGCCGCGTATCTCGGCGGACACCAGTGCGGTCAGCGCGGCGAGCGCCTGGTCGTCCTGCGCGGCGACATAGCTGTCATGCCCGCGACCGAGATTCCATACCAGCAGCGCGCCGGGCAACGCCGCGGCAAGCAGGGCCTGTGCGGTAAGACGTACGTAAAGGCCGGCGAACAAGCGCAACGTACCATTCCCCTATTTCAGGCCGCCCCCCGGAGGCCCCCATGCGCGCTAGCGTGGATAGCAACGCGAAACAATCAAATCGGACCGATGCCCCTCATTCGCGCGCCGGCACCCATGCCGCCACGGCGGCGAGCACCGTCGCGGCATATTCCGGACGGCAGATCAGCAGGTCGGGCAGCAGCGGATCGCGACAATTATAGACCAGTGCCGCACCATCGATGCGCGAGGTGTGGAGGCCCGCCGCGGCGGCGACCGCCACCGGCGCGCAATTGTCCCATTCATATTGCCCGCCGGCATGGAGATAGATTTCCGCGTCGCCCGCGACCACCGCCATCGCCTTGGCGCCGGCCGATCCCATCGGGACGAGTTCGGCATCGATCGCGTGCGCGACCGCGTTGACCATCGCGTGGGCGCGCGATCGGCTGACCAGCATGCGCGGCCGCGCCGGCAGCGCGGCAAAGGCCGGCGCGGAATCGTCGGTGGTGAACACCTTGTCCAGCGCGGGGAGCGCCACCGCGCCCACGGCCGGGGCGCCATCGATCGCCAGGCCGATATGAACGGCCCAGTCGTCACGGCGCTCGCCGAACTCGCGCGTGCCGTCGAGCGGATCGACGATCCACACGCGCCGCGCGGCACAGCGCGCGCCATCGTCATGCGATTCTTCCGACAGGATGAAGTCATCCGGGCGCGCGGCCCGCAGCAGATCGAGGATCAGTGTGTTGGCCTCGCTGTCGCCCCGCGCGCGTAAGTCGGCATCGGGGCATCCCCCCGGCGCGCCGAGGTCGCGCAGCAGGGCGGCGGCGGCGAGGGCGACGTCACGGGCGACTTGATCGTCGGTGCGCTGATCGACGGCGGGAGCGATGTTGGTCATGGTCGCGTCTGATAGCGCGATTTGCGCGCCATGCGACCAACGATTGCTGTGCGGCGAACAAGCCGTGCTCACGGCCGATGGCCCCGTTCGACCGAATCGAGAATGCGCGCGCCGGCCATGAACACCGCGACCGGGCAGACCGCGAAGAGCATCCAGCCGCCGACGCCGGGATATTGCTGGAGATAGTGCACGCCGCGCTCGACCGCGCCGGTGCCGAGACCATAGATCACGGCAAATGCCTCGAACTTGGTCTTGATGATGAACAGTCGGGCGATCCTGGTCCACATGCCCGGGATAAAGCAATGAACGGGCCAAGCGCGGATTCGCGTGCTTTCGTCCTAACGCTTATGGTTAGCTGTAAGTTAATCCGACGCCGGCGGCGCGACGTCCGGGGCGCTAGACCCGCGCGACGTGGCTGACGCTGTCGCCTTCGATCACGCCGAGCGCGGTGGCGCAGGCACGGCTCAGCGCGATGCCGTTGCCGCATTCGCGCACCCGGCCATAGGCTGAGCGGAACGCGGTGCGCCGGCCGGCGGATACCAGCGCCTGCTCGCCGCCATCGTCATCGATGGCGACGACCTCATGCGTACGCGCCTCGCGGATCGTGCGGACCTGGTCGGTGCGCGCGGTCATCGTCGGGCCGCCGTCGAAAATGTCGACATATTGCTCGAACGCGAAGCCTTCATTTTCGAGCATGCGCATCGCTGCCCGGCCTGACGGATGCGGCAGGCCGATCGCCGCTCGGGCGCTTTCCGACAGCATGGCGATATAAACCGGGTGTTTGGGGAACAGGTCGGCGATGAACTGGTGGCCATGGATGGCGTTGAACTGGTCGGCGTCCTGGAAATTCATCCCGAAGAAGCGCCCCGCCAGCCCATCCCAGAAGGGCGAGCCGCCGGCCTCGTCGATGATCCCGCGGAGCTCGGCGAGGATGCGATCGGCAAAGCGCGCGCGGTGTGCGGCGATGAAGAGATAGCGGCTGCGCGCGAGCAGCATGCCGAGCCCGCCGGCGCGTTCCCCGGGGTGGAGGAACAGCCCGCCGACCTCGCTCGATCCTTCGAGATCGGTGGTCAGGCCAAGCATGTCGGCGCGGAAGGTGCGGTTGAGTTCGCGACTGTGCTGGGTCAGCGTACCGATGCGGTAGCTATAGAAGGGATATTGCTGGCCGACATGGGTGAAGATCTGGCAGGTGCCGCGCACCTCGCCGGTCTCGCTATTCTCGAGCACGAGGACGAACAGGTCGTCGGCGAGCGCATCGTCCTCGCGCGCGAAGGCGGCGCGGCTGCGATCGAGCTTGGCCTGTAGCGCCTTGCGGTCGGCCGGCAGGTTGGTGAAACCGCCGCCGGTCAGCTTGGCCATTTCATAGAGCGGTTGCAGGTCGGAATCGCGCGCGGCGCGGATCAGAAAGGTCACAGGCCACCTCGTTCGGCAATACGCAATATCGTCACGGCGGAAAGCGCGGCGCGCTCCGCCAGGCTGTCGACGATCATGAATTCTTGCCGAGAATGGATCGCGCCGCCGCGCGCGCCCATCGTATCGACCACCGGCACGCCGCACGCCGCGATGTTGTTACCGTCGCACACCCCGCCGGTGGCGCGCCAGCCGATCGCCAGGCCCAGATCGGCGCCGGCCGCCTTGACCAGATCGAACAGGCGCGCCGCGCCGGGGTCGATCGGCTTGGGTGGACGATTGAAGCTGCCATGCAGCTCGATCCGCACCTCATGCTCGCGCGTGACGGTGGCGACGGTGCTGTCGAGCAGCGTTTGCGCGCGGGCGATATCGTCAGGGGTGGCGGGGCGGAAGTTGACGCGCAGCAACGCGAAGTCGGGAACGACATTGTTGGGGCCGCCGCCCTCGATTCGTGCCGGGTTCACCGCCAGCCCGGCACCGCGCGCGGCGGCGAGGCGCACGGCAAGATCGGCGGCGGCGACCAAAGCGTTGCGGCCGTCCTCGGGGTTGCGGCCGGCATGCGCACTGCGGCCATGGACGACTATCGAGAAATTGCCCGTGCCGCCGCGCGCGCCGGCCAGCGTGCCGTCGGGAAGCGCGGGTTCATAGGTCAGCGCGGCGACCTTGCCGCGCGCCGCGCGCGCGAGCAGCGCGGCGGAGGAGAAGGAGCCGGTCTCCTCGTCCGAATTGATCACCACCTCATAGCCGATCCGCGCGGCCAGCGGACTTGCCTCGACCGCCCCGAGCGCGGCGAGCATCACCGCCAGCCCGCCCTTCATGTCGGCGACGCCGGGGCCGTGCAGTGACCCGTCGTCGCGCAGCGTTAGCGTCTGGAACGGGTGATCGACCGGATAGACGGTGTCCATATGCCCGGTGAACAGCATGCGCAGGGGTGCGTCGGGGCGAACGCTGAGGTGGAGATGCCGGCCATGGTCGAGTTGCGACACGCTGCCGTCGGCGGCGACGCTCTCGACCGGCACTGGCTCGACCAGCTCGATCTCGCCCGGCAACGCCGAGAAGGCGTCGCCAAGCGCGGTCGCGATCGTCTTCAGGCCGGCCAGGTTGCGGGTGCCGCTGTTGATCGCCGCCCAGCGCTGGACCTGATCGAGCATCGGCTGGTCGTGGATGGTCTCGATCGCGGTCACTTCGATCGGCGAGAGCTGGGTCATCGCGGCGTGTTAGCCCGATACGCCGCGCTTGGGAACCAAGGGACCGATCCGAGGCGGATAGATCGCGGCTATGGCCGGGCGGGATATCAGAAGCTGTAAACCAGCGATGCGCGGCTGGTGGTGTCGGTGGTCACGCGTCCAACCGGGGGCATGCTCTCATATTGCACGCCATAAGACAGCTGCGCGGCGAGCGGACCGATCAGCTTGGCCTTTACGGCCGTCGTGCTGCTGACCGTGCTGTTATAATGCTGCAGATAGGCTGAGGCGACCTGGCTGAGCGAGACAGCGTCGGTCAGTTTCCAGCCGAAATTGACCGAACCGCGCGCCGCCGCGCTGCTCTCGACCGTTGTGTCGGTGAAGGCGGTGTAGCGAAACGCCGGGCCGACCTCGATGTCGAGCGTCACACGCGGTTGCTTGATCGCACTGTAACCCGCGCCGACCGACGCCGAATAGCGCTCGTCATAACCGAGATAATGGTCGCTCTCGTACAGCGCCGAGCCATAGACATAGCCATGCTCGCCGAACTTGAAATTGGGCTCGTAGCTGGCGAGGTAATGCTCGCGGCTGACCACGCCAGCGCTCTGCTGATAGTCGGCGGCGAGGTGCAGCTTGTGGCGCCAGCGCTTCGTCTCGCGCACCACGTCGATCGCCGTGCTCGCGCCGACATCGCTGGTGTTGCCGGACGTTGCAAAGCCGCCCAGTTCGACCTTGCCTTTCCAGATGTCGGACGCGGCGCTGTCCGCCGCCACCTTCTTCGTCGCGACAATCTTGTGCCAATCGTCGATCAGCAGGTTGATCGCCTGGCTTGCCTCGGGCGCGGCGGCGCGGGCATATTTGGCGACGGTCGCGACCTCGGCTTCATTGCCGGTCACGATCGCGGCATCGAGCATCGCCTTGACGGGCGCGGGGATCGGCGCCGGGGCGGCGGCGATCAGCAGGGGAACGAGGCTAAGCAAGGCAAGCGGGCGCATGCCCGTTGGATATCGCCGAAGGCGCACAAATCAAACGATTTTGAGGGTGCGCTGGCAACCTTTCAGTCGAGATGCTCGCCGAAGGCCGCCAGCACCTGCTCATAGAGTTCGCGCTTGAACGGCACGATCACCGCCGGCAGTTCCTGCGGAGGGAGCCAGCGCCACGCGCGAAACTCCTGATGCGCGGTGGCGATGTCGATGTCGCCATCCTCGCCGACAAAGCGGTACAGGAACCAGCGCTGGATCTGTCCGCGATACTTGCCTTTCCACACCTTGCCGATCAGCTCGTCGGGCAGGTCGTAGCGGAATTCGCCGGGCGCCACGGCGACGAGCTCGACCTTGTTGGGCGCGATGCCGGTTTCCTCGCCCAGTTCGCGCAGTGCCGCGGCCTCGGCATCCTCGCCCTCGTCGATACCGCCCTGCGGCATTTGCCACGCCTCGACGCTGCTATCGATGCGCTGCCCGACGAATACCTCACCCTGGCGGTTGACCAGCATGATACCGGCACAGAGGCGGTAGGGGAGGGTCGCGAAATCGCTCACGCCGCCGCCTGCGCCATGACGCGCTCGGCCTCGGCCTCGACGATGATGCCCTTCAGCGCGGCGAGGGCGGCCGAGACGTCGCCGACCGACGAGGGGATCGCCTTGCGCAGGTTGATGAAGCCATGGATGTTGCCGACCGCCTCGCGGAAGACCACTGGCACCCCGGCCTTGGCCAGCGCGGCGGCATAGGCGCGGCCCTGGTCGCGGATCGGATCGAGGCTGGCGGTGACCACCACCGCCGGGGGCATCCCCGCCATCGCGCCGAGCAGCGGCGATGCGCGCACGTCGCTCGTCTCGGGTGCATAGCTGGCCTCGAACCATTCCATCGTCGCGCGAGTCAGCAGATAACCTTCGGCGAACTCGGCATAAGAGGAATATTCGACCGTCGAATCGGTTGCCGGGTAGAAGGGCAACTGGGCGATCACGGGCACCGCGGCCGGCTTGTCGCGTAACGCCATCGCGGTGACGATCGTCAGGTTGCCGCCGGCGCTGTCGCCGCACAGCACCAGACTGGTGATGGTGCGACCAAGCTCGGCCGGGCTGCCTGCGACCCAGCGTGCCGCCGCCTTGCAATCGTCGGGCGCGGCGGGCCAGGGCGATTCGGGGGCGAGGCGATAATCGACCGAGACCACCGGCAAATCGAGCGTCCGGGCAATCTCGGCGCAGATCGCGGCGTGCGATTCGACGTCGCCGATCACGTACCCGCCGCCATGATAGAACACCATCACGGGGCCGGGTTCACGCGACGCGCGCGGATCAAACAATGTCGCCGGGATCGTGCCGGCCGGTCCGGGAATGGCGAGGTCAAGGCGGGTGCCGAGGTCGCCGACCGGCAGATCGGTCACGTCGCGCATCGCGAGATAGACCTGCCGCGCCGCAGGAGCGTCCATCTCATGCATTTTCGGACCGGGCATCGCGTTGAGAAAATCGAGAAAGGCGCGGGCGTCCGGGCGGACATAGGGTTCGGTCATGGTCGGTCCTCTCGCATCGGCCGGTGGCGCCAGCCCTTGTCCGTGCCTAGGTAAGGCGCGTGATCGCTGTCGTCCATCATCCAAGCTATATAGCCGAGGCGCCGTCGCGCAGTGCCTATCGATGGAACAAGAACGGCCTGATCCGTGATTTGCTGCTTGCCCGCGGCGCGGCGATCGACTGGCATGAACCCGCGCCGGCGCCGCGCGCCTGGATCGAGGCGGCGCACGACCCCGACTATGTCGATGAGGTGCTGGCGGCGCGCGTGCCGCGCGACAAGGAACGACGAATCGGCTTTGCGGTGAGCGAAGCCGTGGCGCACCGTGCGCCGCATGTCGTCGGCGGCACCTGGCTTGCCGCGCAACTCGCGCTCGAGCGTGGCTTCGCCGCGAACAGCGCGGGCGGCAGCCATCATGCGCTGGCCGCGAGCGGCGCGGGCTATTGCGTCTTCAACGATCTCGCGATCACGGCACTGCGGCTGGTCGAGGAGGGGCGCGTGGCGCGGGTGATGGTCGTGGATTGCGACGTCCATCAGGGCGACGGTACGGCGGCATTGCTCGCCGGGCACGATGGCATCACGACCTACTCGATCCATGCCGAGAAGAATTTTCCGGTGCGCAAGGCGCGCTCGACGCTCGACGTGGCGTTGCCCGACGGGACCGGCGACGAGGCCTATCTCGCCACGCTGGAGGCGACTCTCGCGCCGATGCTCGATCGCGAGCGCCCCGATTTGGTGCTGTATCAGGCAGGCGTCGATCCTTTCGCCGGCGATCGGCTGGGGCGGCTTGCGCTGAGCGAGGCGGGGCTGATGGCGCGCGAGCGATTGGTCGCCAAGCTGATGATCACGCACGGCATTCCGCTCGCGAGCACCGTCGGCGGCGGCTATGGTCACGACGCTTTGGCGATCGCCGAGCGGCATGTCAGGACCATTCTGACCTTGGGTGAGGCGCACTACGGGAAAGTAGCAGTTGCACCACCCGCGCATGAAACTAGGTTGGCCCGCCACCGTCCAGCGCATAAGGGCGGCGCAACGAAGTCCACGGGATAATGATGATGGCGACCGCCGCCCACCTGACCACGCCGCAAGAGGCGTCTGCCAACCCACCTGCCGAGTCGATCGTCGTCCGCTTCGCGGGCGATTCCGGCGATGGCATGCAGCTCACCGGGGGGCAGTTCACGCTGTCGACCGCGCTGGCCGGCAACGATCTCGCGACCTTCCCCGATTTTCCGGCCGAAATTCGCGCGCCGCAGGGCACCTTGTTCGGGGTCTCGGCCTTCCAGATCAACTTCGGCTCGACCGCGATCGAAACCGCCGGTGACGCGCCCGATGTGCTCGTCGCGATGAACCCGGCGGCGCTCAAGACCAATGTCGATGCGCTCAAGACCGGCGGGCTGATCATCGCCGACGCCGGCGAGTTCGGCGACCGCAACCTCGCCAAGGCGAAATATGCCGCCAACCCACTCACCGACGGCAGCCTCGCCAAGTGGCAGTTGCTGGCGTTCGACATCTCGCAGCTGACGCTCGAATCGGTCAAGCCGTTCGGGCTGGGCAACAAGGAAGCGCTGCGCTGCAAGAATATGTGGACGCTCGGCCTCGCCTTGTGGATGTTCGATCGCGGACGCGAGCCGATCATCGACTGGCTCAAGGCCAAGTTCGCAAAGAACCCGACGCTGGCCGAGGCGAACATCGCCGCGCTCAATGCCGGGCATGCCTATGGCGAGACCGCCGAACTGTCGGGCAGCGGCCTGGGCAATACGCGGCTCCACCAGCAGCATGTCGCCGCAGCCCCGGCCGAGCCGGGCCTGTATCGCACCGTGACGGGGGCCGAGGCGATCTCGCTCGGCCTCGTCGCGGGCGCGCAGCTGGCCGATCTGCCGATGTTCTTCGGCGGTTATCCGATCACCCCGGCCTCGGCGATCCTGCATCATCTGTCGCGGCTGAAGGAATATCGCGTCACGACCTTCCAGGCCGAGGACGAGATCGCCGCCATCGCCAGTGCGATCGGCGCTTCCTATGCCGGGCAGCTTGGCGTCACCTCCTCGTCGGGGCCTGGCATCGCGCTCAAGGGCGAGGCGATGGGTCTGGCGATCATGACCGAGCTGCCGCTGGTCATCATCAACTCGCAGCGCGGTGGCCCGTCGACCGGCCTGCCGACCAAGACCGAGCAGTCCGATCTCTACCAGGCGGTCTATGGACGCAATGGCGATGCGCCGATGCCGGTGATCGCGGCACGCTCGCCGTCGGACGCCTTCGAGGTGGCGATCGAGGCGGTGCGTATCGCGACGCAATATATGACGCCGGTGATGGTGCTGACCGACGGCTATATCGCCAATGCTGCCGAGCCGTGGAAGGTACCATCGATCGACAGCTTCGCGCCGTTCCCTGTTGAATTCATGGATATTGCGCCGGAAGGCGGCTTCCTTCCCTATGCCCGCGACGCGAAGCTGGCGCGGCCCTGGGTCAAGCCCGGTACGCCCGGGCTGCTCCACCGCATCGGAGGGATCGAAAAGGCGGTCGGCACCGGCAACATCGAATATGGCGCCGCCAACCACCAGACGATGACCAACATTCGCCACGACAAGGTCGCCAATATCGCCGTGCCAGATCAGGAGGTCGCGATGGGCGACAGCTCGGGCAAGCTGGTCGTGGTCGGCTGGGGCTCGACCTTCGGGCCGATCCACCAGGCGGTGCGGCGCGGACGTCGCAAGGGGCTCGACGTCAGCCATGTCCATATCCGTCACATCTGGCCGATGCCGGCAAATCTGGGCGCGTTGCTCAAGAGTTACGACAAGATTCTCGTTCCCGAAATGAATACCGGCCAGCTCAAGACGGTGCTGCGCGACCAGTTCCTGGTCGACGCCAAGCCGCTCAACAAGGTGTCCGGCCAACCGTTCCGCATCTTCGAGATTGAGCAAGCCATCGAGGAGATGCTCACATGAACGACATGACCCCCATCGCGAAGCTGACCACGCCCAAGGATTGGGAAACCGACCAGGAAGTGCGCTGGTGCCCGGGCTGCGGCGACTATGCGATCCTCAAGGCGGTGCAGCGCACCATGCCCGAGATCGGCGCGCGGCCGGAGAACACCGTGTTTGTCAGCGGCATCGGCTGCTCGTCGCGCTTCCCCTATTATATGGAAACCTATGGCTTCCACACCATCCACGGCCGCGCGCCGGCGGTGGCGACCGGGGTCAAGCTGGCCAATCCCGAACTCGATGTGTGGATCATCACCGGCGATGGCGATGCGCTGTCGATCGGCGGCAACCACACCATGCACCTGATCCGCCGCAATCTCGATTGCCAGGTGCTGCTGTTCAACAATGAGATTTATGGCCTGACCAAGGGGCAATATTCGCCGACCAGCCGCGAGGGCACGCGCTCTCCGTCGACGCCCTATGGCTCGGTCGACCACCCCGCCAAACCCTGCGCCTTTGCGCTCGGCGCGGGCGGGCGCTTCATCGCGCGGGCGATCGACGTCAACAAGAACCTGCCGGCGGTGCTCAAGGCGGCCTATGCGCACAAGGGCACGGGCTTTGTCGAAATCTTCCAGAACTGCATCGTCTACAATGACGAGGTGTTCGGCGCCTTCACCGAAAAGGCCCATGCGGGCACCAACCAATTGTGGGTCGAACATGGCAAGCCTCTGCTGTTCGCCGGCGGCACCAAGGGCCTGGCGATGGATATTGCGCGGCTGACGCTCAAGGTGGTGGACGTGGTCGACGGCGACTGGGAGTCGGTCGGCGTCGCGGTGCACGACCAGACCAATCGCGGTCTTGCGCACATGCTGGTCGAGATGCCGTTCGGCGCCTTCCCGATGGCGCTCGGCGTGATCTATGACGATCCCGCGCCGACCTTCGACGATGCGGTCATCGAGCAGAACATTGCTGCCGCGCAGGGCAAGACGCCCAACCTGCAGAAGCTGCTCAGCCAGGGCCAGACCTGGATGGTCGAAGCACAACCGCACGAGATGTGACGGCGCCAACGCTGGTCTGGTTTCGTCGCGACCTTCGCCTGTCGGATCAGGCGGCGCTAATTGCGGCTGCGCAAGAGGGGCCGGTCATCCCGGTCTATGTCCTCGACGACGAGACGCCGAAACATCGCCGGATGGGCGGTGCGTCGCGCTGGTGGCTGCATCACAGCCTTGCCGCGCTCGACGCCTGTCTGCGCGAGAAGGGCTCGCGGCTGATCCTGCGGCGGGGCAGGGTGGAGGACGTGCTGGCGGCACTCGCCGAGGAAGCCGGCGCCAGGCGAGTCCATGCCATCCGGCATTATGAGCCATGGTGGCGCAATGCCGAGCGGGCGGTTGCCAAGCGACTCGATCTCGTTTGTCATGACGGCAACTATCTCGTGCCGCCGGGATCGGTGACGACCGGGGCCGGGCAACCCTACAAGATCTACACGCCGTTCTGGCGCGCGCTCCAGCAGCTGATGCCGCCCCCCACGCCGTTGCCGCCGCCGGGAGAGCTTTCCGGCCCCGCGACGTGGCCTGCCAGCGATGCACTGGGCGACTGGGGTTTGTTGCCGAGGAAGCCTGACTGGGCGACGGGCTTCGCCGCGCAATGGAAACCGGGCGAGCAGGGCGCACAGGTCCGGCTGGAGGCCTTCCGCGATCACGCTGCACGCTACGAGGCGACGCGCAACCTGCCGTCGATCGAGGGCAGTTCACGCCTGTCGCCGCATCTTCATTTCGGCGAGCTTTCTGCGGCGCAGGTGTGGCACCGCACCGCCGACTTGGGCGGCTCGGTCGAGACCTTTCTCGGCGAGATCGGCTGGCGCGATTATGCGCAGAACGTCATCCTGCAATTCCCCGACTATGGGACGCGGAACGGTCGGCCGGCGCTCGACGATCTGCCTTGGCGATCGGGCCCCGCAGCCGATACGGAACTGCGCGCATGGCAACGCGGACAGACGGGCTACCCCATTGTCGATGCCGGCATGCGCCAGCTCTGGGCGACGGGGTGGATGCACAATCGCGTGCGGATGATCGCCGCCTCGTTCCTGATCAAGCATCTGCTGATCGACTGGCGCCACGGCGAGCAATGGTTCTGGGACACGCTGCTCGATGCCGATTACGCCAGCAACGCGGTCAACTGGCAGTGGACGGCGGGGACCGGCGTCGATTCGAACATGTTCGTGCGGATCATGGCGCCGCTCAGCCAGTCGGAGAAGTTCGACGCCGCGGGCTATATCCGGCGATGGGTGCCCGAACTCGCTGGCCTGTCGGATGCGGTGATCCACGACCCTGAAGAGGCCGGGCGCCGGCCGGCTGGATACCCCGCCAAGATCATCGGCCATCGCGCCGCGCGCGAACGCGCGCTGGCGGCGGCAAGCGCGGCGCGATAAGCGGAGCGCGGTTGGCGGGATGTGGGGTTTCGGATGGTAGCGCCGATTGCCGATCGGGTGCTCGCAAGGATCGATCGCGGACTGGCGCAAGGGTCGATCGAGGCGACCCTTCCGGACGGTGCGCGGCGCGTGCTCGGCGGCCATGCGCCCGGCCCGTGCGCGGTCGTCGATGTCGTGCACTGGCGCGCGCTGCGCCGGCTCGCGGCGGGCGGTTCGGCCGGGTGGTACGAAGCCTGGGCCGTCGGCGAGTGGACCAGCCCCGATCCGGTCGTGCTGTTCGAACTGTTCATGCTCAACCGTCGCACGCTTGGTCGTGCCGCGCGCGCGCGCGGGCTGTCGAAGCTGGCGCGGCGCGCATGGCACTGGATGCGCCGCAATCACCGCGCCGGCGCGAAACGCAATGTCGCGGCGCATTACGACCTTGGCAACGACTTTTACGAGACCTGGCTCGATCCTTCGCGAACCTATTCGAGCGGCCTGTTTGCTGAGCCGATTTCGGCGGCGCAGTCCCTGGAGAGCGCGCAGCAGGCGAAGCTCGCGGCGATCCTTGAGCGTACCGCCGCGAAGCCGGGCGAGACGATTCTAGAGATCGGATGCGGCTGGGGATCGTTCGCCGCTACCGCTGCTGCTGCCGGTATCGCGGTGCACGGCATCACGCTGTCCGAGGAGCAGAAGGCCTTCGTCGATGATCGGCGGCTGCCAGGCGTAACGGTGTCACTGACCGACTATCGCGATGTCCGTGGCCAGTATGACGCGGTCGCCAGCATCGAGATGGTCGAGGCGGTCGGTGAGGAATTCTGGTCCGCCTATCTCCGCGTGGTCGCCGGGGTGCTCAAGCCTGGCGGCCGCGCCGCGATCCAGCTCATCTCGATCGATGACGCGATCTTCGACGCCTATGCGGCGAGCGTCGACTTCATCCAGCGCTACATCTTTCCCGGCGGCATGCTGATTTCGGAAAGCCGCTTTCGCGCGATCGCCGAGCGCGCCGGGCTGGTGTGGCATGACCGGCACGGCTTCGGCCTGCACTATGCCGAGACGCTGCTCCGCTGGCGTAGCGCGTTCGACGCGGCGGTGGTCGAAAAGCGTTTGCCGGCGCGGTTCGATGCGGACTTCGTCGCGATGTGGCGCTACTATCTGATGTATTGCGAAGGCGGCTTTCGCGGCGGCGGTATCGACGTCGCGCAGGTAACGCTGGTCAAGGAGGGGTAATGAACAAGTCGATCCTGGCGCTTATCGCGCTGGCGCTGGCCGGATGCGCGAACACCGCTACGCGGCCGGCACCGGTTGCGGCGACCGCGACGCGCGATCCCGCTGCCGAGGCGCACATTCGCCAAGCCGGGGCCGAGATCCTGTTCTGGTCGCAGGCGCAGCGCGACGCCAACTTTCCGCATATGGAGGCGCAGTTCCCCGGCAATGTCGTCAAGGCCGGCGGGCGGGTTCACCCGTTGCCGGCGGGCACGAAGCTGCCGATCGCCGACGACGAGATCGACTCGTTCATGGCGGCACAGAATGTCGCCGGGCTGATCGTGCTGCAGGACGGCAAGATCCGCCTCGAACGCTACGCGCGCGGTTATGGGCGCGACGGGCGCTGGACGTCCTTCTCGGTCGCCAAGTCGTTCACCTCGACGCTGGTCGGCGCGGCGATCCGCGACGGCTATATCAAGTCGGTCGACGAGCCCGTGACGCGCTACATCCCCGACCTGGCGGGCAGCGGTTATGACGGCGTGACCATCGCGCAACTGCTGACGATGACCTCGGGCGTGCGCTGGAACGAGGATTATACCGATCCGAACTCGGACGTGGCGCAGATGTTCGCCAAGCCCGTTCCGGCCGGTGCCGATCCGACCGTCGCCTATATGCGCACGCTGCCGCGCGCCGACGCGCCGGGGACGAAATGGGTCTACAAGACCGGCGAGACCAACCTGATCGGTACGCTGGTCCAGCGCGCGACGGGCAAGTCGCTGGCGCGCTATCTCAGCGAGAAGGTCTTCAAGCGCTACGGCATGGAGCGCGACGGCTTCTGGATGGTCGACCAGGCCGGGCATGAAATCGGCGGCTGCTGCTTGTCGGTGAGCCTGCGCGACTATGCGCGGATGGGGCAGTTCGTGCTCGACGGCGGCAAGGGTGTGGTGCCCGACGGCTGGTTCGCCTCGGCCACCGCTGCGCATGCCGAGATCGGCCGGCCGGGCTTCGGCTATGGCTATCAATGGTGGACCTATCCGCAGGGCCGCTTCGGCGCGCAGGGCATTTTCGGGCAGGCCATCACGATCGATCCGGCACACCATATCGTCATCGCGATATCGAGCGCAGCGCCGCACGCGAGCGATCGCGCCTATTCGCTGGCGCGATTCGCTTTCACGCAAAAGCTGTTCGACGCGGCCGTGAAATAGCGTCCGGCCGTTCTGCTCATTCGGTGTGGATCAGCCGGATATTGGCGATTTCGAGCTTGTAGACGCCCGGCCGGTCCGCCGCGACGAGTAGCAGCATGGCGTTGTGGGAATCGAAATTGCGCAGGCTGGCAAAGGGGATCGTGACCTCTTTCCAGTCGCTCGTCACGGCGATCGGCGCGACGGCGGGGCGCTGGCCGCCGGCGGGCGAGAAGCCCATAAGGCCGAAGCTCTTGCCCTCGCCGCGCACCCAGAAGCGCAGCGCGTTCGCCGCGCTGATGTCGGCGGGGGCGAAGGGCTGCGCGCCGGGACTGAAACCGACCCCGGCCCAGGGCGCAATGAAATCGGCGGTGACCTCGCCGCTCATGACCAATGCCGCATTACCATCGGGCGCGGCGCCGGCGACCGACAGCGAGACGCGCGAGGTGCCGCCGGCGATCGAATCGGTCGAGACCTGCCAGCCCGCACCGAACTGCGCCTTGAGCACCGGTTTGCCATCGACATTGGCGAAGGCCTCGATCCGGCCGCCTGCCGGCAGTGCGATGGGCGGCGCGGTCGCTTCGGGCGCTGCATTGGCCAGTTCGCTACGGCGCGCGGCGCGCAATGGACTGGCGGCCACGCCGTCCTTCCAGATTTCGACGATGTCATGAACCGCGCCGATGTCGTTCGTCGGGTCGCCATCGACCAGCAGCAGATCGGCCTTGAGCCCCGGCGCGATGCGCCCGCGATCGGCTAGGTGGAAGGCGCTCGCCGGTGCCGCGGTCGCCGCGGTCAGCGCCTGGACCGGGCTCAGGCCGGCCTTGACGAGCAGGTCGAGTTCGCGGTGGACGCTCAGGCCGTACCAGGTGCCCGGGTTGCCGGCATCGGTACCCGCGAGGATCGGGACGCCGGCCTTTGCCAGCGCCGTGATGTTCGCCGCTTCCAGCGCATCGAGCTTGCCGCTGCGATCGGAACCGAAGGACTGATGTAGCGTCGACACGGCCGTTTTGGGCAGCAGGCCGTTCAGCGCCGGCCGATCGAGCAGCGCCGCGCCGCCGGAGCGGCCACTGAACACCTCGAACACGCTATAGGTCGGCACGACAAAGACATGATGCGCCCTGGCGAGCTGGGCAAAGGCGCTGCCGCCGTCCAGATCGATGAACAGATGGGCGAGGCCATCGGCGCCTTCCTCGATCGATTCGGTTGCCGTCGCCAGGCTCTGGGCATGGACCACCGCTAGCTTGCCGCGTTTGTGCGCCGCGACCACCAACGCATGGATCGTCGCGCGATCGAGCGTCGGGAAGGGCCGGCCGACGGTCGTGCCGGGCTCGTCGATGATCTTGATATAGTCCGATCCCTCGGCGATCCGCGCGTCGACCCAGGCATCGGCTTCGGCCGGCGTGGTCAGGGTCGGGATCGGGAAGCCATATTCGGTGCCATGGCCCTTGGGCACCGTCGCCAGAATGCCGGAGGTGAAGATGTCGGCGGCCTTGCTGTTGGTGCCGCTCGCCATCCGCGCGCGGACTGCCCGTGTCGAAACCGGTGCGCTGAACATGTCGAGCTGCGTGGTGACGCCGAACAGCAGCGCATCATCCTGGCCCTGAAAGGCGTGGACATGACTGTCGATCAGCCCGGGGAGCAGTGTCTTGCCGGTGCCGTCGACGACCTTCATGTCGGCGGTCGGCGCGCTGCGATAATCGATATCGGCAATCTTGCCGGCGCGGATCAGTACGCCGTGGCGGCCGAGGCTGCGGATGCCGTCGAACACCGCGACGTTGCGGATCAGCGTCGCCGACGGCGCGGGCGCCTGGCTTTGCGCCATCGCGCCGGCCGAGACCGCCGCCAGCAAGAGCAAGAGTTTACGCGCCATCATTGCCATGTCCCCCGAGCATCATCGCGCTTGGAGTATCACAGCCGTATTATTCGAGCAATACACATGGAAAGGCGCTGCTTATCAGCGTCGAGCACGCCGAAGCTTTATTGCTCGACCCGCTCGAAATGCCCGGTCTCGAAGCCCGACACGGCCAGCGCAGCGATGCGCGCCGCGACGACCGCCGGCTCCTTGACCGAGGCGGGGTCCTCCCCGGGATAGGCACGCGCGCGCATCACGGTGCGCGTCGCGCCGGGGTCGATGAGCGCGGTGCGGACCTTGCTGACCTGCGCCATCTCCGCGCCATAGGCGGCGAGCAGCGTCTCGAACGCCGCCTTGGACGCGCCGTACAGCCCCCAATAGGCACGCGGATGGCGCGCGACGCTCGAGGTCAGGCCGATCACGCGCGCGCCGGCCGATTTGCGCAGCATCGGGTCGAACGCGGTGATCAGCGCGGCCTGGGCGCTGACGTTGAGCGTCATGATCGTCGCCAGTTCCTTGGGCTCGATCGCCGGCACCGCACCGAGGCTGCCGAGCGTCGCCGCGTTGAGCACCATGATGTCGAGCGCCTGCCAGCGCTCGCCGACCGCGGTGGCGAGTCGCGCGATGGCGTCGGTCTGCGTCAGGTCGAGCGGGGCGATCGTCGCCGAGCCGCCGGCGGCGAAGATCGCCTCCTCGACTTCTTCGAGCCCCGCCGCGGTGCGCGCGGTGAGCACGACATGCGCGCCGTGCGCAGCGAGCGCGAGCGCGGTGGCGGCGCCGATGCCGCGGCTGGCACCGGTGACGAGGGCGGTCTGGTTTGAAAGAGGCTTGTCCGTCATGGACGCGCGCTTGCCCCAGCCAGCCGGCCGGGACAAGCCCGTCTTAGCGGACTCGCTCGGCCAACAGCGCGAACTGGTCGACCGAGGCAACATCGTCCTGGTCGGTCAGCGTCGTTGGATAGTCGCCGGTGAAGCACGCATCGCAGTGGCTCGGACGGATATCGGCGCGCTTGGGTTCGCCCAGCGCCTTGTACAGCCCGTCGATCGACACGAAAGCAAGGCTGTCGGCCTGGATGAAGGCGTTCATCTCCTCGACATTCTTGGTCGCGGCGAGCAGCTTGGCGCGCTCGGGGGTGTCGACGCCGTAGAAGCAGCTGTGCCGGGTCGGTGGCGAGGCGATGCGCATATGTACCTCGGCCGCGCCGGCCTCGCGCATCATCTGCACGATCTTCAGGCTGGTCGTGCCGCGCACGATCGAATCGTCGATCAACACGACGCGCTGGCCCTTGATCAGCGCGCGATTGGCATTGTGCTTGAGCTTGACGCCGAGGTGGCGGACCTTGTCGCCCGGCTGGATGAAGGTCCGCCCGACATAATGCGAGCGGATGATGCCGAGCTCGAACGGAATGCCCGACTGCTGGGCATAGCCGATCGCCGCCGGCGTGCCCGAATCGGGCACCGGGATGATCAGGTCGGCGTCGACCGGGCTCTCGATCGCCAGCTGCGCGCCGATCGCCTTGCGCACGGTGTAGACGCTGCGGTCTTCCGAGATCGAGTCGGGGCGCGAGAAATAGACATATTCGAAGATGCACGGCCGCGGATTGACCGCAGCGAACGGGCGGTGCGAGCTGATCTCGGTGCCCTTGACCATCACCAGTTCGCCCGGCTCGATCGATCGCACGAAGGTCGCGCCGACCACGTCGAGCGCGACGGTTTCCGAAGCGAAGATGATCGCATCGTCGAGCTTGCCCATCACGAGCGGGCGGATGCCGAGCGGGTCGCGGCACGCGATCATGCCCTCGGGCGTCATCACGATCAGCGAATAGGCGCCCTCGACCTGCTTCAGCGCATCGATGAACTTGTCGACCACGGTGCGGTAGTTGGAGGTCGCAACGAGGTGGATGATCGTCTCGGTGTCGGAGGTCGACTGGAAGATCGAGCCGCGCCGGACGAGGTCGCGGCGCAGCCGCATCGCGTTGGAAATATTACCGTTATGCGAGATAGCGAAGCCGCCCGAGGCGAGATCGGCATAGAGCGGCTGGACGTTGCGCAGCGCCGTTTCGCCGGTCGTCGAATAGCGCACATGGCCGCATGCCACCGTGCCGCGCAGCGCCTGGATGATTTCGTCGCGGTCGAAATTGCCCGCGACATGGCCCATGGCGCGATAGGTGTGGAATTCGGTGCCGTCGAAGCTGGTGATGCCCGCCGCCTCCTGCCCGCGATGCTGCAGGGCGTGGAGGCCCAGCGCAACGAGCGCGGCGGCGCTGGCGTTGCCGGATACGCCGAAAATCCCGCACTCCTCGTGCAGGTGATCGTCATCGAATGGGTTTGTTGTAAACATGGCGCCCTTCAGGGGGGTAGCGTCGCGAGAGGCCTATAGAGCGGCGCTTCGGGTTTGTCGCCTGTTTGTCATCATTGCGCCGGTCATTCGTCGCGTTCCGCCCATTTACCTTGTCAGGTGACGGGTCGGGGCGGGCGCGCTACACGGCAAAACATGCCCGACCCCCGCGAAACCGGCCTTGCGCTCGATCCGAAATATGATGCGAGCGGGCTGATCACCGCCGTCGCCACTGATCGCATCAGCGGCGAGCTGCTGATGCTCGCCCATATGAATGCCGAGGCGCTCGCCGCGACCATCGCGACGGGCGAGGCGCATTTCTGGTCACGCAGCCGCGGCCGTTTGTGGAAGAAGGGGGAAACCTCGGGGCACGTGCTGCACGTCGTCGAGATGCGAATCGATTGCGACCAGGACGCGCTTTGGCTGATCGTCGATGCGCAGGGGCCGGCTTGCCACACCGGCGAGCGCAGCTGCTTCTATCGCCGGATCGACGGCGACGGGCTGGTGGCGGTCGCGTGAGGCGCGTCGGTCTCGCCATGCTGATTGTGCTGGCGGCCTGTTCGCGCGGCGCCCCGCCGAGCGAGAAGCGGACCGCCACGCCGGCGACCGGCCTCGAGGCGGCGGCGATCCAGGCCGGGGTGATTCCCGATCCCGCCGATACCGACATTACCGGCCTCTATGCCCGCGACACCGACCGGGTGTGCATCGTGCCGGGCGCGACGGCGTACCGCATCGGCGTCTATGTCGATTATGACGAGCAGCAGAATTGCGGCGGCTCGGGCATCGCTACGCGCGTCCGCGACACCGTCCATGTCCAGATGGACGCCGTCGAAGGGTGCAGCTTCGACGCGCGCTTCGAGGGCGATCGCCTCGTCTTTCCCGGCCGCGTGCCCGATGCCTGTCAGAAGGTTTGTTCGCGCCGCGCCTCGCTGGCCGCGCTCGATGTCGACCGGCTGAGCGAATCAGTTTCGGAAGCCTCGACGCTGCGCGATGGCCGTGGCCGGCTGCTGTGCGCGAGCGGCGGGTGAGCTTGACGTTCACGTAAAGGGAAGGTAGGCGAGCGATCATGTCGAGCGTTGCCGCCTATGCCGCGATCGAGCGTCACCCCGATCGCGACCATTTCTCGATTTCCGACCTGTCGGCCGAATTCGGCGTGACGGCGCGCGCGCTGCGCTTCTACGAGGATGAGGGGCTGATCGCGCCGGAGCGGCGCGGTACGGCACGGATCTATTCGCACCGCGATCGCGCGCGACTCGCCTGGATCCTGCGCGGCAAGCGCGTCGGGTTCAGCCTGGGCGAAATCCGTGAGATGATCGACCTTTACGATCTCGGCGACGGGCGCAAGAGCCAGCGCGCCGTGACGATCGAGCGCTGCCGCCACCGCATCGCGCTGCTCGAAACCCAGAAACACGACATCGACGCCGCAATCGGCGAACTCGACACATTCGTTGCGCTGCTCGAACAGCAAGGCTGAAGGAAGTCACATGCCCCAATATACCCCGCCCGTGCGCGACGTGCGCTTCGTCCTCGATCATGTCGTCGGTCTGGGCGCCTATGCCAATCTGCCGGGCTTCCAGAATGCGACGCCCGACACGGTCGACGCGATCCTCGATGAGGGCGGCAAGTTCGTGGCCGAGGTGCTGTTCCCGCTCAACCATAGCGGTGACCAGGAAGGCTGCACGCGCCACGAGGACGGTTCGGTAACGACGCCGGCCGGTTTCAAGGAAGCCTATGCACGTTTCGTCGAATCGGGCTGGGGCACGCTCTCGGCACCCGAGGAATTTGGCGGGCAGGCCATGCCGCACGTCGTGTCGACCGCCTTTCAGGAATTCATGATCTCGTCGAACATGGCCTTCGCCATGTATCCCGGCCTGACGCACGGCGCGATCGCCGCTTTGCTGGTCAAGGGCAGCCCCGAGCAGCAGGCGAAGTACGTCCCCAACATGGTGTCGGGCAAATGGGGCGGCACGATGAACTTGACCGAGCCGCAATGCGGCACCGATCTCGGGCTGATCCGCACCCGCGCCGAGCCGCAGGCCGATGGCAGCTATGCCATTACCGGCACCAAGATCTTCATCTCGTCGGGGGAGCATGACCTGACCGAGAACATCATCCATCTCGTCCTGGCCAAGACGCCGGGCGCGCCGGAGAGCTCGAAGGGCATCTCGCTGTTCGTCGTGCCCAAGTTCATGGTGGGTGACGACGGCTCGCTCGGCGCGCGCAACGCGGTGTCGTGCGGCTCGATCGAGCACAAGATGGGCATCCACGCCAATTCGACCTGCGTGATGAACTATGACGGCGCTACCGGCTGGCTGGTCGGCGAGGAAATGAAGGGCCTCGCCGCGATGTTCATCATGATGAACGCGGCGCGGCTCGGCGTCGGCCTGCAGGGGCTCGCGGTCGCCGAGACCGCCTATCAGAACGCCGTGCAGTACGCGCATGACCGCCGCCAGGGCCGCGCGCTGACCGGCGCCAAGGAGCCCAACGAAAAGGCCGATACATTGTTCGTCCATCCCGACGTGCGCCGCATGCTGATGGACGGCAAGGCGCTGACCGAGGGCTTGCGCGCCTTGTGCCTGTGGGGCGCGCTCCAGGTCGATCTCGAACATGCCGCGCAAAGCGAGGAGGATCGCCAACTCGCCGCCGACCTGATCGGGCTGCTCACCCCGGTGATCAAGGGCTATGGCACCGACAAAGGCTATGACATCGCGACCAACGCGCAGCAGGTCTATGGTGGCCATGGCTACATCGCCGAATGGGGCATGGAGCAATATGTCCGCGATGCGCGCATCGCCATGATCTACGAAGGCACCAACGGCGTGCAGGCGATGGATCTGGTTGGCCGCAAGCTGGCGCAGAATGGCGGCCGCGCGGTACAGGCGATGTTCCGCATCGTCGCCGAGGAAGTCGCGGCGGCCAAGGCCGATCCGGCGACCGCCGATTTCGCAAGCCGGCTCGAAAAGGCCAATGGCGAGCTTCAGGCGGCGACCATGTGGTTCATGCAGAACGGCATGCAGAACCCGGACAATGTCGGCGCCGGCGCGCACAGCTACATGCACCTGATGGGCATCGTCGCGGTCGGCCTGATGTGGCTGCGCATGGCGGTCGCCGCGACGAAGCTGAAAGCGGCTGGGGAGGGCGATGTGGCGTTCCTCGACGCCAAGCTGGTCACCGCGCGCTACTTCGCCGAGCGCATCATGCCCGAGGCGGGGTCGCTGCGTCGCAAGATCGAAGGCGGCGCCGAGGCACTGATGGCGCTGCCGCCCGAGATGTTCGCGGCGGCTTGAGGGGATCGCCCTGGTACGGCGGTGCTGCTGCCGATCGCGGGCTTACTCTTACTGGCTTCCCCGGCGAAGGCCGGGGCCCAGTCGGGGGACGTTGCGACGGGCGTTGCCGCTCGCCATATCGGTCTTTCCGACTGGGCCCCGGCCTTCGCCGGGGAAGTGAGTAAAGGCAGTGCGCCAGGTCAGTCTTCGCGCACGACGCGCTACCGCCCCTCGGGCGCAGCCTTCGCCACCGGTGTCGCCTCGGCCCGGGGTTTCACCACTGACACCGACCCCGCCGGCACAACCGGCGGCGCCACGACACGCTTCGCGCCGGGCAGGTTCTCGAGCTTGAACCCGTCGGCCTGCTGGCGGGTAACGGGCACCAGCACCTGCAGCTTCATGCACTGGGTCAGGTCGGCCCGGCGGAACTCGGCGCAGTTCCACAAGGCCTTGTCGAAGCCATGCGCCTTGTCGCGCAGATAGCTGAACGACATCGCGGCGACCTGCGCCTGTTGCAGCGGCAGGGCAGTCGGCACCTTGCTGCGATCGGTCCAGCCCATCACCTTGCAATAAGGGCGCTCGCCGCAGGTCCGCGTCGCGATCGCGGCATAGGCTTCGGGCAGCATGTGCGGGTCGAGCGCCACGAGGAAGCTGTTATTGTCGCCGCCCGCCAGCGGCGAGACTGACGGTGTGACGGCAGTCCCCTCGGCGGTCGCGACCGCTGCCTCGACCAAGGCAGCACCCGTCTTGTGCGCGTCGGAGAGCGGCGCCAGTGCCGGTATCACCGGTTCGTCGGCGGAAACGACATGCGCGAAGGCGGGCGGCGTGCCCCACCAACCGGTCCAACGGAAGAAGAGATGGGTGTGGACCGCGACGATCTTGTCGAGGCTGGACTGCCAATAGGGCACCACCCAGTCGGTATGATAGTGCGTCGCGTAGCCGACCGGGCGGAAGACCGCGCCGTTGAGCACCAGGTCGGCGAGTTGCCGTGCCCTGACCCAGGCCGCGTCGGCGAAGCGGTGGCGGGTCATTGCGTTGTCGCAGGTGAAACTGAACTGGCAGCCCGTGCTCCGCTCCGACCCTTGGAACACCACGCCGCAGATCGTCTTGGGAAAGGCCGGATGGCGCGCGCGATTGATCACTACCTGTGCAACGGCGCGCTGCCCCACCGCATCGTCGCCCGCCTCGTAAAGCACCGCCACCGCGAGGCAGTCGCGCGCGCGAGCCCGCTGCTCGTCGCTGCCGACGAACTTGAACGGCCGCGCCGCCGGATTGGGGCCGCCGACGAACGGGATCGACGCGTTGTATGCGCGCGCGTCATCGAGCGACATGTCCTCGAACGCAACCGGCTCGACCGGCGGCAGTTCGGCCTTGGGCACGATACGCGCGGGTATCGTGCGAAAATGCCGCGTTGGCACGACCGGCGGCGCCCGCAGCACGATGAGCGCCGGCACAACAATCGCCGCGACGGCGATGGCCACGAGCAGCGCGCGCAAGGCGAGACTTGGCGGGATCGATGGAATCGGCATGGGATGTGGCATCAGGTGCCGAACGCGCGGCGCGGGCAGGGGGTCAAACGAGGCTCCTGGCGATCGAATGGCGCTCTCTATCCGATCTCAAGATGAATGCGAACCCGCTGCGCCGAGTCTCGAAGTTGGACGCGCGTTCGCGCTACGGGCGCGCCCGTAGCGTGCCCGACCGGGCCATCCGTGTCCCGAGTCGCGGTGGAGCGCCGGTCGCGGGCACGGTTTCGGAAAGGTGCGCAATTCGGCGGCTGCGCGCGCGGTAATGGCGCCGAGAGTCGGTGATCTGAACAGCGCGGTCATGCTGATCCGGTCGGCAGCGGATCGCGCCGCGCGGCGCGGCGCCTCCGTCTCAAATTCGCAATTCCGGGCCGGCCTCGCGCCGTGCACTTTCGTCAATAGTGCCAAGGCACAATTCGAGCCAAGCGTGAGTTACTTACCCCAAGTGCCTGTAGCTTCGCACAAATCCCACGCATCGGCGGCGCGCAGATGGCACGCACGATCACCCGTGGCGCAGCCCGTATAGGCGGCGCGATAATGCGCATAGCAACTTTGCGGTGGTCCCATCTGCCGGCTGACCGCCGGCACCGGCGCCTTGCTCATCACGGCGACCGCCGGCACGAGCCGCGGCGCAGACATCGATGCCGCCACCTCGGCATTGGGCTTGTGCCCGAACACGACCGGCCACAGCTGAAACAGCGCCAACGCCACGCAGCCAAAAATCATCCATTTCCGCATCGTTCACCCCCGCACCACGCCCCCGCGTGCCAGGAGCATGATATCGCAGTTCGCGCGGCGGTGCGAGGTCAGCTTTCGGGCAGGAAGTCCGGCACCGAAAGATAACGCTCGCCGGTGTCGTAGTTGAACCCGAGCACGCGCGACCCGGCTGGCAGCTCGGGCAATTTCTGCGCGATAGCGGCAAGCGTCGCGCCCGAGCTTATCCCGACGAGCATTCCTTCCTCGCGGGCGGCGCGGCGTGCCATTTCCTTGGCGTTGCCGGCATCGACCTTGATCGCGCCGTCGATCGCCTGGGTGTGGAGGTTGGCGGGGACGAAGCCCGCGCCGATGCCCTGGATCGGGTGAGGACCGGGCTGGCCGCCCGAAATGACCGGCGACGCTTCGGGCTCGACCGCATAGACCTTGAGCCCCGGCCACGCCTTTTTGAGCACCTCGGCGACGCCGGTAATGTGTCCGCCGGTGCCGACGCCGGTAATGATCACGTCGATCGGCGTTTCGGCGAAGTCGTTGAGGATCTCCTGTGCCGTCGTCCGCTGATGCACCTCGATATTGGCCGGGTTCTCGAACTGCTGGGGCATCCACGCGCCAGGCGTCTCGTCGACCAACTGGAGCGCGCGCTCGATCGCGCCCTTCATGCCCTTTTCGCGCGGCGTCAGGTCGAAGCTCGCGCCATAGGCCAGCATCAGGCGGCGACGCTCGATCGACATGCTCTCGGGCATGACCAGCACCAGCTTGTAGCCCTTGACCGCCGCGACCATCGCCAGGCCGACGCCGGTATTGCCGCTGGTCGGCTCGATGATCGTGCCGCCCGGCTTGAGATGGCCGTCGCGCTCGGCCGCCTCGATCATCGCCAGCGCGATGCGGTCCTTGATCGACCCGCCGGGATTGGCGCGCTCGGACTTGATCCACACTTCGGCGTCGGGAAACAGTCGCGCAACCCGGATATGGGGGGTGTTGCCGATCGTCTCGAGGATGGTGTTGGCCTTCATGACGCGGTCTCCGCTTGAGGGGGGTCGAAAGTCCGGGCGGCCCGGATACCGGGAAAGAGATAGGTCCACAGGATCGTCACGACAATCGCCCCGCCGCCGCCGATCAGCACCGCCCCGATCGGCCCGAAGGCCGCGGCGAGGAAACCCGATTCGGCCTCGCCCAGCTCATTGGAGGCAGAAATGGTCAGTTGCGAGACGGCGCCGACACGGCCACGCTTGTCGTCGGGCGTGTGGAGCTGGATCAGCGACTGGCGGATATAGACCGAGAACATGTCCGCGCCGCCGGCTGCGGCCAGCGCCGCGATGGCGACCTCGAACGCAATGCTCGGGACGATCAAATGGGCTATGCCGAAAATGATCGTCGCCGTGCCGTAGATCATCACCGCACCGAGCATCTTGGGGCCTACATTGGTCTTCAGCGGCCGCACCGAAAAGAACAGCGCGACCACCGACGCACCGACAGCGGGTGCCGCTGCGAGCAGGCTCAGCCCCTGGGGTCCGACCTTGAAGATGTCATGCGCGTAGATCGGCAGCAGCGCGCTGGTGCCGGCGAGGAAGACCGCGAACAGGTCGAGCGTGATCGTGCCGAAGACGAGTTTGTTCTGCCAGACATAGGCCAGGCCATCGATGATCTGCCGCACCGGATGGGCGCTCGAGCGCGGCGGCTGGGCGACCTTGCCGATCAGCATCATGCAGAACAGTGCCGTCCCGAACAGGCCGACCGCCAGCCAATAGGCACCCGAGGGCGCATGCGCATAGGCGAAGCCGCCCACGGCCGGGCCGATGATCGTGCCGACCTGCCACGAGATCGAACTCAGCGCGATCGCCGTCGGCAGCACCTCGCGCGGAACGAGATTGGGCGCGAGCGCGGAAAAGGCCGGGCCGGCAAAGGCGCGCGCCAAGCCGAGCAGGATCGCGACGCCGAACAGCACCGGCAGCGCGATCCAGCCCTGATATGTCGCCAGCGCGAGTATCAATGCGCAGGCGAGCTGCAGCGCGACGGTGGCGCGTGCGATCATGCGGCGATCGAACCGGTCGGCGACCCATCCCGTCAGCGGCGTGGTGACGAACAGCGGCACGAACTGCATCAGGCCGATTAGACCAAGCTGCGCGGCGGCAGCGGCGGGGATCATCGTCTGGCGTGCGATGGTATAGACCTGCCAGCCGATCACGATGATCATGCCGTTCTGCGCGATCGTCATGGCGAAGCGCGCCGCCCAATAGGCGCGGAAATTGGCGATGCGGAACGGGTGTGTGGCGGGGAACATCCGCCTTGCTTTAGGCGGCTGGCGGCGCGACGGGCAATGACCTTTGCTTTGCGCGGACAAAGCCTGGCCTTGTCGGGCGCGGGCATACCGCGACGCGACATGCGTGCTGCCGCGCTGCAAGATTGAAACCGGGCAAGGATCAGGCCTATAGGCGCGCTTCCTCCCCTACGGAAACGAGGTTTTCCCCTTGGCCAAAGCCCCTGCCAAACCCCGCTCTGCCGTGCCGGCGACGCCTAACCGTGAGCGCCCGGCCGAGCCGACGCTCTACCAGGCGTCGAAGGCCGAGCTACTCGAATTCTATCGGCAAATGCTGCTGATCCGGCGCTTCGAGGAGAAGGCCGGGCAATTATACGGGCTGGGGCTCATCGGCGGCTTCTGCCATCTTTATATTGGCCAGGAAGCCGTCGCGGTCGGCTTGCAGTCGGCCCTGTCCGAGAAGGACAGCGTGATCACCGGCTATCGCGACCATGGTCACATGTTGTTGTGCGGCATCCCGCCCAAGGACGTGATGGCCGAACTGACGGGTCGCGCCGCGGGCATTTCGCGCGGCAAGGGCGGCTCGATGCACATGTTCAGCGTCGATCACAAATTCTACGGCGGCCACGGCATCGTCGGCGCGCAGGTCTCGCTCGGCACCGGCCTCGGCTTTGCCCACAAATATTCCGGCGATGGCGGGGTGTGCCTCGCCTATTTCGGCGACGGGGCGTCGAATCAAGGCCAGGTCTATGAGAGCTTCAACATGGCCGAGCTGTGGAAGCTGCCGGTCGTCTACGTCATTGAGAACAACCAATATGCGATGGGCACGAGCGTCAACCGCTCGTCGGCCGAAGACCAGCTCTACCGGCGCGGCGAGAGTTTCCGCATCCCCGGCATCCAGATCGACGGCATGGACGTGCTCGCCGCGCGCGGCGCCGCCGAAGAGGCACTTGCCTGGGTGCGCGCCGGCAAGGGGCCGATCATCCTCGAGATGAAGACCTATCGTTATCGCGGTCACTCTATGTCCGACCCGGCCAAATATCGCAGCCGTGATGAGGTCCAGGCGGTGCGCGACAAGTCCGACCCGATCGAGCATTGCAAGAAGCTGCTCGAGGCCGAGGGCGTCAAGGACGACGAACTCAAGACGATCGAACAGGAGATCAGGAAACTCGTGAACGAAGCCGCCGATTTCGCCGAAAGCACGCCCGAGCCGGAGCCCGGTGAACTCTACACCAACGTGCTGGTGGAGTCGTACTGATGGCGATCGAGATCAAGATGCCGGCGCTGTCGCCGACGATGGAAGAGGGCACGCTCGCCAAGTGGCTCGTCAAGGCTGGCGATACCGTCAAGTCCGGCGACATCATGGCCGAGATCGAGACCGACAAGGCGACGATGGAGTTCGAGGCGGTCGATGAGGGCACGATCACCGCGATCCTCGTTGCCGAAGGCACCGACAATGTGAAGGTCGGCACTGTCATCGCGACGCTGGCGGGCGAGGGTGAGGACACTACCGCACCGGCCGCGAAGGCCGCGCCGGTCCCGGCACCTGCGCCTGTTCCTGCGGAGGCCAAGCCTGCCGCCGCTGCGCCGGCCGCGCCCGCCGCGCGCGGCGCCGTTGTCGATCCCACGGCCCCTGCCGGCACCGCCATGATCAAGACGACCGTGCGCGAGGCACTGCGTGATGCGATGGCCGAGGAGATGCGCCGCGACGGTCGCGTCTTCGTGATGGGTGAGGAAGTCGCGCAATATCAGGGCGCCTACAAGGTCACCCAGGGCCTGCTCGACGAGTTCGGCGACAAGCGCGTGATCGACACGCCGATCACCGAACATGGCTTTGCCGGTGTCGGCGCGGGCGCGGCGATGGGCGGGTTGCGCCCGGTCGTCGAGTTCATGACCTTCAACTTCGCGATGCAGGCAATCGACCACATCATCAATTCGGCCGCCAAGACCAATTACATGTCGGGCGGCCAGATGCGCTGCCCGATCGTGTTCCGCGGCCCCAATGGCGCGGCGAGCCGGGTCGGCGCGCAGCATTCGCAGAACTATGCGCCATGGTACGCCGCCGTCCCCGGCCTGATCGTCATAGCGCCCTATGATTCGGCCGATGCCAAGGGCCTGCTCAAGGCCGCAATCCGCAGCGAGGATCCGGTTGTGTTCCTCGAAAATGAGCTGCTCTACGGGCGCAGCTTCGAGGTGCCTCAGCTCGACGATTATGTCCTGCCGATCGGCAAGGCGCGGATCATGCGAGAAGGCGCCGACGTCACGCTGGTCAGCTATTCGATCGGCGTCGGGCTGGCGCTCGAGGCCGCCGAAACGCTTGCTGCCGAGGGCATCGACGCCGAGGTGATCGATCTGCGCACGCTGCGGCCGCTCGACAAGACCACGGTGCTGGCATCGCTCGCCAAGACGCACCGCCTCGTCGTCGTCGAGGAAGGCTGGCCGACCTGCTCGATCGCTTCCGAAGTCGCCGCCTTCGTGATGGAGGAAGGCTTCGACGATCTCGACGCGCCGGTGCTGCGCGTTGCCAACGAGGACGTGCCGCTGCCCTATGCCGCCAATCTCGAAAAGCTCGCGCTCATCTCGGCCGACAAGATCGTCGCGACCGTGAAAAAGGTGACCTTCCGCAGCTGAGCCGGCCGCGCGCTCAGCTCGTATAGAGGTTGCAGGTCGAGCGCGTGGCGGTTGGCGACGGATTGTAGATTTGCGTGAAGTCGCGAACGTCGCGGACGATGAACGAGGCGACATAGTGGATACGCCCGGCCGGCATCAGCCAGGTGCCGGTCAACGGGCGATAGGCATAATTGATCTCGACGAACATCACGCCCGAGCCCGATGGCGCGGTCACCATCGCACCGGTGTCGCCCATGCCGTTCGGCGCCAGGGTGCCGGCATTGCCCGACGTGGTATTGGTGCCGGCCGTGGTGGTGGTCGTGCCATAGCTCGAATCGTAGCCGGTACCGCTCTTGAGCCCGATGCAACGCTGCCAGTGGATATATTGCGTGCCGGACTGGTTCTCGAGGCTCGATACGATGATGCGGCCGTTGGTCGTCAGCTTGATGCTGGCCCCTTGATAGCGCGCCGCCTGCAACACGTCGTTCATGTCCACTTCGCGCAACTGCTGGGTGGCGAGCGAACTGGACGCGCCGACGCGCGAGGCGTTGTCGGCGAGGTTGAGGGTGATCTGGCTGACCTTCATGTTGAGCAGCGCGAGGTTCGCCGTCTCGACGCCGTACAGGCCGATCCCCAGCACGAGCGGCATGCCGAAGGCAAATTCTAGCAGGGCGAGGCCGCTCTGGTCGCGACGGAGCCGGCGAAGGCCGGCGCGCAGTCGCGATGGTGCGCTGGCGAGGCGGTTGGTGGTCACGGTCATGTGCATATCGTCGCTGGCGTTGTCACGGTCTGGGCCGCGTAGGGCTGGTTCTTGAGCAGGGTCTGCGCGCTGATCGTGTGCGTCGACGACCAGCCGAACAGGCCGGCAACAGGGAATATCCGCGGATAGGTGACCGTCATCGTGTACAAGGTGATGTCGTTCGCGCCGCCTTGGCCGCTGACTCCGGGATCGGAATCCCATTGGCCGTTGCCGTTCATGTCGGTGTAGCATTCACCGGCATTGCGGATGCCGTTGCCATTCGTATCGGTGAACGGTTCGGGTGCCACGGCGGTGAACGTGTCGTAGTTCTTGCGCGACGAGACGAAGGTGGCATTCTTGGCGACCGTCTGCACCATGGCGATGACCTTGCCGTCGATCGTCGAGGTTTGCGCCGCGCCGCCCTCGATACCCGAATCGCGTGCGGCCTTTTGCACGGCGCCGTTGAGCACCGCCTGGGTGTACTCCTGATACAGCAGGTCGCCGAGGCCCATGATGAGCAACATCATCGCCGGGGTGATGAGCGCGAACTCGACGATCGTCGCACCGCGGCGATCGGTTGCAAGCTTGCGGGGCAGGCGCTCGGGCAATCTCATTGCGAAACCCGCAACATCGCGACCTTGCCCGCGATGCTCTGAAAGGCCGCTGTCAGTGCCGTATTGTTGTTGGCATAATAGGAACTACCAGGCGACGCGCAAGTCGTCAGCTCGTTGGTCAGGGTCTGGCCAAAGCCGACGACGAAGATCTTGATGTTGCGCGCCTTGGCGGCGGCACATTCGGCGAGGAAGCGGGCATTGTGATAATCGGTGTCGCTGGAATAGGCGCCGCCGGTCACGCGCCGGTCATAATATTCCATGCCGTACATGCCGTAGATCGACGTGTTCGGCGCCATGTCGCCGTCGGTCATGAAGACGATATAGCGATTGGGCGGGTTGTGGCCGGCCCAGGCTGCCGTATCCGAGGCGAAAATGCCGGTCGGCGAGATGAGGCGCGTTCCCCAGATCATGCCGGTGTCGTGGTACGTGCCGCCCTGCGCCTTGAAGTCGGTCGCATTGACATAGTTGGAAACGTCGGTCCGCGTCATCGTCGCGAGCCGCGTAGCGGGCTTGCCGCAACTGACATAACCCGACGACATCCATGACGAATTGCCCACGTTCGAATAATTGCCATAGCCAGAGGGATCATCGCCATTGGGCGAATTGCTGCTGCCCGAATAATCGACCGTTCCGCTGGTCACGCCGTTGCGGAAATAAACCACGTCCTGCCACATCGGCCGCCATTTCGTGGCGTCGTTCGTCGGCACGAGATCCGGGTCGAGGTCGTAGGGCAAGCTGTTGACGTTGAAGCTGGAAGAGGCCGTCGTGTCACGCTCCTCGATGCATCCCTGCCATTTCGACGTCGCGCCGGTAATCTTGCTGGGGTCGGTCACCGACGCGCCGGTGATGAACTGGCTGACATCGAGCGGCCACTGACCGTAGCGCCACGTGGGCTGGACCGGCTGCGAGGTCGATGTACACTTGCCGCCGTTTGAGGACACCCATGACACGGTGACGACGGTGGCCCTGCCATCCGTCCCGAAGCCGCTGGACGGAGTCCGCCCGGCCCGCGAATTGCAGGTGGTCTGTGATGTCGAGGTGGTGCTCGTCACGGTCGCATTGCCGTCATTGGTGTCGCCGACCACCTTGCGTGTCTGATAATTCCAGCTCGTTACCAGATAGTTGCTCGGCAAGAGGTAGCCGACGTTGACCGTCGACGTGTAGGTGACGAAGCCGTAGCGGATATGCGAGGACGTACTCGAGGCAGCGGTCATCGTGTCGTAGAAGCTGAGCACGGCCGAGCGCAGGCCGGAGATTTTCGAGCCCGAGGCTTCCTGGGCATAATAGCCGGTGGTGCCGTCGGGACGGGTGTAACTGGTGGTGCCACTGCCACAGGTCCCTGATGTCGTGCAGGCCATCGAACCGGTCGTGTCGAGCACGAACATGATGTCGGTGTCGGCGACGTCGTAGCGTGCTTGGCAGGTCACGGTGATGGTCTGCGAGGCGCTGCCGAACATCTTCATGATCGTCATCGGCACCGTTGCCGAGGCGGTGCCGCTGACCTGGACGTCGGACGTCTTTGCCGGCGTGAAGGTCACCGCACTGGTGTTCATCCAGCCGGCGGTAAAGTTGTTGGCGAAGAATTTGTTGGCCTGGGTCGTCGCGGTCGAATCGAGCGGTGTCGACGTGCTCGCATCGGTCATGAACTTGCGCCCGGCGAGCGCGCCGGCGTCGCACGCCTGTTGCAGGCGGACCTTGACGACGTAGAGCCGGCCCATGTCGACGGCCGATCCCGTCAGGCCGGCGAGCGGGACGAGCGAGATGGCCAGAATCGCCAGCGTGTTGCCCCGCACGTCGCCGCGCAGCGCGCTCATGAAGCCCCGCCGATCGGTGATTACTTTCGGCTTCGTGCCCGACATTCTATGGCCCCGCCCCAATCTTAGTTCCACACGAACGCGGTGCTATGGTCGCAAACTGGATAAGCGAGCTTCAAACGATATGGTTAATGACGCGGTAACGAGCGCCGGCGCGCCGCCGTCGGCAGAGGCGGCGCGCCGCGCGGAATGCGCGGAGCGCGCGCTTGCGCTTGGCTATGCACCGGGCGGCGCGCGCCCGGCGATCGATGCACTCTTCGCGCTCGACGAGGTGCTCGGCCAGATTTTGCGCACCGGACGCGAACCGCTGATCAGCCAGATGCGGCTGACCTGGTGGCATGACGCGCTCACCCGCCTCGATACCGCGCCGCCGCCCGCCGAGCCGATCTTGCAGGCGCTGTTCGACGACGTTCTGCCGCGCGGCGTTTCCGGTGCCGCGCTGGCGACCATGGTGGAAGGCTGGGAAGCGCTGCTCGACCCGGGGCCAAGAGAGGCAGAGGGCCGTGCGCTGTTCGGCGATCGGCGCGGTGGCGACCTGTTCCGGGCCGCGGGAGCCGTGCTCGGCGCGCGCGGCAATCCGCCGCTCGCGCTTGCTGGGTCGGGTTGGGCGCTCGCCGATCTCGCGCGTCACCTCGCCGACCGCGCCGCCGCCGAAGCGGCGCTGGCCGAGGCGCGGGCTATTCTGGCCCGTATCTCGCCCCATCGATGGGGTCGTGAGGTGCGTGCGCTCGGCGCCTTGTCACGCCTCGCTTTGCGCGACACGGCCGTGCCGCTCGATCGGCCGATACCCTCGGGCTCGCCTGGGCGCGTCGGCCGGCTGCTGTGGCATCGTCTGACCGGATATTGAACTTTCAAGGCGAAGGCGGATGCGATAGCCTGACGCTACCTGTAACGGGGGTGGCGCTATGTGGCGGTATTTTGCGGGTGGTGTTGCAATATTGATGCTGGTCGGTGCGGGCATCACCTTCTTTTCTTCCCGCGGCCGGCCGGCGATCCCCTTGCTGGCGGCAGCGCCCGCGGCGCAGGCGACCGCGCCGCTGCCCGACACCGTCCCCGAAGTGTCCGACAGAACGCGCGAGCAGAAGCGCTTCGACCGTTACGACAAGGACCGCAACGGCCAGGTGACACGCGAAGAGTATCTCGCGGCGCGGCGCAAGGCCTATGCCAAGCTCGACACCAACCATGACGGAGTGCTGTCGTTCGACGAATGGGCGATCAAGGCCGAAACCAAGTTCGCGACCGCCGATGGCGACAAGTCCGGCGCGATGAACCCGACCGAGTTCGCCGCCACCGCCGTCAAGCGCAAGACCCGCCCGCGCCCGAAATGCCGCCCCGACGACAAGCCGGCGAGCGATCAGGCCGCCGAGACACCGGGCGAGGACGGCTGATCAGGCCGCCAGCCACTGCGCCAGCGCCGCGCGGGCGCGGTCGGTGTACATGCGCTTGCGGTCGGCTTTCTTGGTGCGGCCTTCGATCGGCGGGAACAGGCCGAAATTGACGTTCATCGGCTGGTAGGTCGCGGCCTCGGCCGCGCCGGTGATGTGATGCAGCAGCGCGCCGAAGGCGGTCTCGACCGGCGGCGGCGCCAGCGTCTCGCCGCGCAGCTCGGCGGCGGCGAAGCGGCCGGCGAGCAGGCCGATCGCTGCACTCTCGATATAGCCTTCGCAGCCGGTGATCTGGCCGGCAAAGCGGATGTTGGGCTTTGACTTCAGGCGCAGGGTCGGGTCGAGCAGCTCGGGCGAGCGAATGAAGGTGTTGCGGTGCAGGCCGCCGAGCCGCGCGAACTCGGCCTTTTCGAGCCCCGGGATGGTGCGGAACAGCCGCACCTGATCGGCATGCTTGAGCTTGGTCTGGAAGCCGACGATGTTCCACAGCGTCCCTTGCGCATTGTCCTGGCGCAGCTGCACCACGGCATGCGGCCAGCGCCCGGTGCGCGGATCGTCGAGCCCGACGGGCTTCATCGGGCCGAAGCGCAGCGTGTCGAACCCGCGCTCGGCCATCACCTCGATCGGCATGCAGCCCTCGAAATAGGGCGTGTCGCGCTCCCATTCCTTGAACTCGGTCTTCTCGCCCTCGATCAGCCCGGTGTGGAAGGCGAGATACTCCTCCTTCGACAGCGCGCAGTTGATGTAGTCCTTGCCCTCGCCCTTGTTCCAGCGCGACTGGAACCACGCCGTCTCCATGTCGATGCTGTCGAAATAGACGATCGGCGCGATCGCGTCGAAAAAGGCCAGCGCATCGGCCCCGGTCGCCGCACCGATGCTCGCGGCGAGGGGGGCTGCCGTAAGTGGGCCCGTCGCGATGATCGCGAGGCCGTTATCGGGCAGGGTGTCGACGCGCTCGCGGACGATCGTGATGTTGGGATGCGCGGTGAGCGCGCCCGTGACGCCGGCCGAGAAGCCGTCGCGATCGACCGCCAGCGCCGAACCGGCGGGCACGCGGTGGATGTCGCCCTCGCGCAGGATCAGCGAGCCGAGCGCGCGCATCTCGGCATGGAGCAGGCCGACGGCGTTGCTCGTCGCGTCGTCCGAGCGGAAGCTGTTCGAGCAGACCAGTTCGGCGAGGCCGTCGGTATGATGCGCCGGGGTCATCTCGCCCGTGCCGCGCATTTCCGACAGGCGGACCTTGAAGCCTGCCTCGGCGAGCTGCCAGGCGGCTTCCGACCCGGCGAGGCCGCCGCCGATGATGTGGATGTCATGTGTCATGGCGCGGCTGATAGCCATGTCGGACGCGGCTGACAAAGGTCATGCCCGTAATCCACAGTCGTTTGCGAACGCTTTGGCCGCAAGTCGCTTGAGGCTGCCGCGCCGAAGGCTATGAGAACGCCATGGCCACCATCCTGATGCATCCCGCGACTCCCGAAGCGCAGACCCTCCCGCAGAATGTCGAGGCGGAAGCGGCGATGCTCGGCGCGATGATGATCGACAACCGGCTCGCCGACGATCTGATCGACAAGCTCGAGCCCGACCATTTCTTCGAGCCGGTCCATGGCCGGATCTTCTCCGCGATCAAGACGCTGCGTGGCAACGACATGCTGGCGACACCGGTGACGCTGCGCCCGATGTTCGAGGCCGATGAGGGGATGAAGGAGCTTGGCGGGCCAAGCTATCTCGCCCAGCTGACGGGTTCGGGCGCCGGGCTGATCGGCGCGCGGCAGTTCGCGCAGCAGATCTACGACCTCGCCATGCTGCGCACTTTGGTGACGGTCGGGCGCGGGCTGGTCGACCGCGCGATGGACACCTCGGAAGAGGTCAATCCGCGCGCGCAGATCGAGGCGGCCGAGGAGGAGCTGTTCAAGGTCGCGGCCGATGGCGGCACCGAGAGCGCGATCAAGACCTTTGCCCAGGCCACCACCATGGCGGTCAAGATGGCGCAGCGCGCGCTCAATTCGGGCGGCAATCTGTCGGGCATCACGACCGGGCTCGACTCGGTCAACGCCAAGATCGGCGGCATGCACCACAGCGATCTGATGATCCTTGCCGGACGTCCCGGCATGGGCAAGACCTCGCTCGCCACCAACATCGCCTTCAACGCGGCACAGCGCTGGATGCGCGACATGCGCGACGGCATTTCGCCGTCCGAATCGGTCGGCGCCAAGGTCGCGTTCTTCAGCCTCGAAATGTCGGCCGACCAGCTGGCGACGCGTATCTTGTCGGAGCAGGCGCGCATCTCGTCCGAGGCGTTGCGCATGGGCAAGATCAGCAAGGCCGAGTTCAACCAGCTCGCCGCCGCCGCCGCCGACCTCGAAAACCTGCCCTTGTTCATCGACGATACCGCCGGCCTGACGATCGGCGCGCTGCACACGCGGATGCGGCGGCTGCAGCGCCGCCATAACAACGAGATCGGGCTGGTGGTGATCGACTATCTCCAGCTGCTCACGGGCTCGGCCAAGGCGTCGAGCGACGGCCGCGTGCAGGAAATCTCCGAGATCAGCCGTGGCCTGAAGACGCTGGCCAAGGACATGAACGTGCCGGTGATGGCGCTGTCGCAGCTCAGCCGCGCGGTCGAGCAGCGCGAGGACAAGCGCCCGCAGCTGTCGGATCTGCGCGAATCGGGGTCGATCGAGCAGGACGCCGACATCGTCATGTTCGTCTATCGCGAGGATTATTACGTCGCGGCGAAGGAGCCCAAGCGCCCGGTCGAGGGCGACAGCGCCAAGATCTTCGAGGATCACGCGCAATGGGCGACCGACATGGAGCGCGTGTTCGGCCTGGCCGAGCTGATCATCGCCAAGCAGCGCCACGGCGCGACCGGCAAGGTCATCCTCAAGTTCGAGCCGAGCGTGACGCGCTTCTCGGACTTTGTGGGGTATTGAGACAGAAGCTGCGATGTTGGATCGGCGTGGGGCGTGCCGGCAAGTAATGCTCAAGTCGGGTGCGCGGACCACCTCAAGTAATCGACCTATTATGACGACCATATGGGGCCGCTTTGCTGTTCTTTGCCTGTACTTGCCGGGGGTAAGTGGCGTGTCCGATATGGGCGGAATATCCAACATCGGAATCTGACCGTCTTCGCCGGCGCGGCGATGCGTGCGCGGCGCGATTAGCCAGGCTTTATTCGACCATTTATGGGGAAGCGTGGCTTTGTTCGTGATCGCCATTGTCCGTGTCCGTCTCGCTTTTGGTCGCCGATCCAACATCCGGTGAGCGGCGTGGGGTCGAGCGGGCGCGAGTTTGACCTGGGAGGCGCGATGTTGAATCAATTCCTCCCCGGAACGGGGAGGGGGACCGCGAAGCGGTGGAGGGGCTGGTCGGGCGGGTGCACGCCGGCAAAACCCCGATCTCGTTTGGCAAACCAATCTGATATCTGATGAGGCGTGGTCTTGCTCGACCAGCCCCTCCACCATTCGCCGAAGAGGCGAATGGTCCCCCTCCCCGTGCCGGGGAGGAGCTTTTAGAAGACCGGTTCTTCGCCGGGCTTTTCGGGCACATGAATGCCGCATTCGACCTTTTCCCAGCCGCGCCAGCGGCCGGCGCGGGGGTCTTCGTCGGGTTGGACCTTGGAGGTGCAGGGGGCGCAGCCGATCGAGGGGTAGCCCTCCGCTTCCAAAGGATGGCGCGGGAGCTTGTGCTCCTCGAACCATGCTTCGAGGCGGGGCTTGTCCCAGTCGGCGAGCGGGTTGAGTTTCAACCGGCCCTCATCCTCCTCGAAGCGCGGCATCAGCGTTCGCGTGCCGGCCTGGAAACCCTTGCGGCCCGAGATCCACGCATCGAACGGCGCGAGCGCGCGGCGCAGCGGCTGGACCTTGCGCAGGTCGCAGCAGCCGTCGGGATCATAGGACCAGCGCAGCCCGGTCGAATCCTTCGCAGCGAGCAGATGGGGATCGGGGCGGAAGACGCGCAGATCGGTCAGGCCCAGGCGCTCGGACAGTTCGTCGCGATAGGCCAGGGTCTCCCCGAAAATCTTCTGCGTGTTGAGGAAGATGACCGGGATATCGCGGTCGATCTGCGAGATCAGGTGGAGCAGCACCGCGCTCTCGGCACCGAATGACGAGACCGCGGCGACACGGCCCTTGAGTTCGCCGGTCAGCAGTTCGCCGAGCATGTCGCCGGTATCGACGCCGGCAAAGCGCCGTTCCATCGCCGCCGCGTCGGCCGCCGTGAAGGCGGGCGCGGTGTCGATGATGTCAAGGCGACGCGCCGGCTCAGCCATGGCGCAATTTCCATACCGGTACGCGGCCGTCGGCGGCCTTTTGATAGACATTCTCGTAGCGGGCGAGCGCGGCGTCGAGCGTTGCCGCGTCGATCTCGGCCTCGGGCGCGAAGCTGTCGAAGCCGCAGCGCCGCATCAGCGGCACCTGGTCGACCAGCACGTCGCCGGCGGCGCGCAATTCGCCGCGATAACCGCCCTCGCGCAGCACGCGCGCGGCGGAGTAGCCGCGACCGTCGCGGAAGGTGGGGAAGCTCACCTCGATCAGCGCGAGCTGCTCGATATGGGGAAGGAGCGCGCGCGCATCGTCGCCGGCCTCGAGCCGCACCGAGGTGGCGTTGCTCTGCCCGGCCAGAAAGGCGTCGAGCGTGACGGCGGGCTGTTCGTCATCAGCCATAGATCGCTTCCTTGAACGGTTCGAAGCCGATGCGGCGATAGGTGTCGAGGAAACGCTCGCCCTGTTCGCGCGTGGCGAGATATTTGTCGGTGACGCGCTCGATCGCATCGACGATGCCGTCCTCGTCGAAGCCGGGGCCGGTGATCTTGCCGAGGCTGACATCCTCAGCGCCCGAGCCGCCGAGCAGCAGCTGGTAATTTTCGGTGCCCTTCTTGTCGACACCGAGGATGCCGATGTGACCGGCATGATGGTGGCCGCAAGCATTGATGCAGCCGCTGATCTTGAGCTTGAGTTCGCCGAGGTCGCGCTGGCGCGCGGGCGAGGCGAAGCGCGTCGCGATCTTCTGCGCGACGGGGATCGAGCGGGCATTGGCGAGGCTGCAATAATCGAGACCGGGGCAGGCGATGATATCGCTGATCAGGTCGAGATTGGCCTCGGCGAGGCCCGCTTCGTTGAGCGCCTGCCACACCGTGTAAAGATCGGCCTTGCGGACATGCGGCAGGACGATGTTCTGGGCGTGGGTGACGCGCAGTTCGTCGAAGCTGAAGCGCTCGGCGAGGTCGGCCATCAGGTCGATCTGGTCGGCCGAGGCGTCACCGGGGATGCCGCCGATCGGCTTGAGGCTGATATTGACGATCGCATAGCCCGGTTGTTTGTGCGGCTTGACGTTCTGGTCGACCCAGACGGCGAAATCGGGGTCGCTCCGGTCGATGTCGTCGGCGGCCGTCGCATCGAACGCCGGCGCGGCGAACATCGCGGTGATGCGCTCCAGCTCGGCGAGCGGTGGATCGATGCCGAGCTGCTTGACCAGCGCAAACTCCTCCTCGACCTGGCGGGCATATTCGGCCGCGCCCAGCTCATGGAGCAGGATCTTGATCCGCGCCTTGTAGATATTGTCGCGCCGGCCATAGCGGTTGTAGACCCGCAGGCACGCCTCGACATAACTCAGCAGGTCGTCGGCACCGACGAAATCCTTGATCTCGGGCGCGATCATCGGGGTGCGGCCCATGCCGCCGCCGACATAGACCTTCGCCCCAAGTATGCCGTCGCGCTCGACCAGCTGGATGCCGATATCGTGCAGCCGCATCGCCGCGCGATCCTCGTCGGCGGCGATCACCGCGATCTTGAACTTGCGCGGCAAATAGCTGAATTCGGGGTGGAAGGTGCTCCACTGGCGCAGCAGTTCGGCCCAGGGGCGCGGATCGGCGACCTCGTCGGCGGCGGCGCCGGCATATTGATCCGACGAAATATTGCGGATGCAATTGCCGCTGGTCTGGATGGCATGCATCTCGACTGTCGCGAGATCGGCGAGGATGTCGGGCGCCTCGTCGAGCTTGATCCAGTTATACTGGATGTTCTGCCGCGTGGTGAAATGGCCATAGCCGCGATCATATTTGCGCGCGATGTGGCCGAGCATGCGCATCTGGCGCCCGTCAAGCGTGCCATAGGGCACCGCGACGCGCAGCATATAGGCGTGGAGCTGGAGATAGAGCCCGTTCATCAGCCGCAGCGGCTTGAACTGGTCCTCGGTGATCTGGCCGGCGAGGCGGCGCTTCACCTGATCACGAAACTCCTCGACGCGCGCGTCGACGATGCCCTGGTCGTACTGGTCGTATTTATACATTGGCGAAGGACCCGGAAGAATTGTTCGCGTGAAGGCGTGATGGAGCGAAGCGCACGACACTTCTCCGCGTCTCCGCGTCTCCGCGTGAGAAAGAAAATTTGTTCACGCGGAGGCGCGGAGGCGCGGAGGAAGATAAAGGATTCACGCGAAGGCGCGAGGGCGCGAAGGCGTGTGAAACAGGTGCGGGTTCAGATGCAATTTCACGAAAAGTCATCTTTGCGCCTTCGCGCCTTCGCGTGAAATAACTCATATCACCCAATCCCCGGCGGCAGGATCGGCCGGCTTGAGCGTCAAATCGGGGCGCACCGTCGGGCCGAGCGCGCGGACGCGGTCCTTGATGTGCGCCGGGCGCGGGCCTTCGGGGGTGGCGGTGGCGTCGATGACATAGGCGGCGTTGACATGGCGCGCGCCTTCCTCGGCGCGGGCGATCGCCTCGCCCTGGTCGGTGACGTCGGTCGCATCCTCGACATGGCGCGACCAGCCGCTGCCGGTCCACCAGATGACGTCGCCGCTCGGCAGGTCGTTGCCGGTCAGAAGTTTCATGCGGCCATCCCCTCGGCGACGCGGGCCCAGCGGGCGAGCTTGTCCTCGGCGTCGGACAGCTCGACGACCTCGCCGACGACGATGATCGCCGGGCTGGCGACACGCTCGCGCGCCACCATCGGCCCGAGATCGGCGAGCAAGGTGCGCATCGCGCGGCTGCCGGCCAGCGTGCCCTTTTCGAGCACCGCGACGGGCATGTCGGGCGCGACGCCATCGGCCATCAGCTTGTCGGCGATGTCGGCGGCGGTGGCGACGCCCATATAGATGACGAGCGTGCGGCCCTGGCCGGCGAGGCCGGACCAGTCCTGCTCGGCCAGGCCCTTGCACTGGCCGGCGACGAAGCTGACCGCGCTGCTATGGTCGCGATGGGTGAGCGGGAGCATCGCCTCGGCGGCGCAGCCCAGCGCGGCGGAGACGCCGGGAATGACCTCGACCGGCAGGCCGGCGGTGCGCACCGCCTCGACCTCTTCGCCGCCACGCCCGAAGATGAAGGGATCGCCGCCTTTCAGGCGCACGACGACGCTGCCGGCCTTCACATGCGCGACGATCAGCGCGTTGATCGCGTCCTGCGGCAGGGTGTGGCGCGCGCGGCTCTTGGCGACCGAGATGCGCTGCGCGCCCGGCGGGGCGATATCGAGCACGCGGGGATCGATCAGCCCGTCATGGACGACAACATCGGCCGCCTTCAACGCGGCGACGGCACGGACGGTGAGCAGGCCGGGATCGCCCGGACCAGCGCCGACGAGAATGACGCGCCCGCGCGCCGTGGGATCGAGGAGACTTGCCATCCGCGGCAAATGGGCGCGGCGCGCGCCCTCGGCAACGGATGGTTGCTTTGGCGGACGGTAGCGAAACTTTTGTGCCGCCAATCGCGCCCGATGCTTCGGCGTGGGATCGGGCCTGCTGGCGCCTCTGCCATGTCGCGCTTAAGGTGTTGATATGACGACCGCTAACGACAGCAGCGACGCGACAGAGGCCAAATGGCGGCAAGGGCCGAGGGTGGTCGGCGCAGCGATCGGGATATCCTTCGTCTCGATCCAGATTGCGCTGGAGCAGTTTGGCGGTGGCGGGATCGCGGAATGGTCGTTCGGCGCACTTTCCGGTGTCGCGGGCGCCGCGTTTCTCATGCGTAGCTACCGCGCGCGGCCCTGGTATTGGCCGTCAATTGTCGGAATCGCCCTTGCCGAGATATTGCTGATCGTCGCCCAGGGACAGTCGGGACTGGCGACCCATCTGGAAAAGGGCCTGATGGCGATCGCGATGCTTTCCGCCGCCTCGACAGGTGGGTTCCTGCTCTGGATGCGATGGTTGTCCGATCGGCCCAAGAAGCCGCGGAGCACCGCCGCGCTGACCGTCGAGATCGTCATCTACGGCTTCGCGGCCATCTTCATCGCCCTGGCCGGGTTCCTGTATTGGGCGGCCCAAGGATCGACGCAGGAAGACCCGGCAGTGTGGCAGGTCGTCCTCGCCCGGCCGTCGGTTGTTCCGATGCGTGACTTGCTCGAATGTCTCGCGCCGACGGGCAGTCGCCGCCATATATGGGAAGATATTGCCGGCACGCGGCGGGTGGAACGGAGCTATGATTTCGGACGGGGCGTCAGGACGGTCGTCAGCGACGAAGGCGCCGACCGAAGGGTGGAATTCGCCACGCGGCACGGGCATGCGATGACGCCGGCCGAGGTATCAGAAGCCGAGCGATGTCTGACCTTGCCGATATGACGGCGCTGATGGACTGTTGCCTGTTATTCAAGCGGGCCGCTGCTGAAAGCGTTCAACGGACGCGCGCGAGCGTCGCCGCGCGCGCGCTATGATTCCCGGCGCGGATGTGCCATAGCCGAAACATCGCTGGCATGGCCGCTTCGTAGGCGCCGGCGACTGAGAGACACGCCGTGCTCCCGCTTACGCTGGGGAGTGTGCCGTGTTCTCGAACGCTGTTCCTTCCGACACCGCACTGGGCCGGCACCTTGCCGCGCTCGCTCGTCATCATCTGGAGAAACAGCCCATGTCCCGCGCCATGAACATCAACGCCAAGCAGTCCGACGTGATCGAGACCTGCGCCAAGCTCAAGACCCCGATCAGCGCGATCGAGCCGCTGCTGTCGGGCGGTACGCGCGTCGTGATGATGAACGGCGACGATGCCGAGATCGTGCGCAAGGCGTTCAAGTCGAAGCTGCTTGACGGCGCGGTGACGCGGACGCGCTGGGTGCGGAACGGGTGAGGGGCTGAGGGTTTAGGCGGCCGCTTCGCTGGGACGCGCTTGCGGACATCCGCCCCTTCGCGATCGTTCGTTATATGGCGGTACCCGCTGACGAAGAGTTGCGCGGACCGAGCCGGGCGGCGCAACGCTATCTGTGCGGGCGCTGGATTATCCAGCCAACACCAGTGCCGCGATCTCCGCTATGCTTCCCACGACGAGGAGCGAGTCGCCGCCGACCAGGCCGATCTTGGTCTGGCCGTTCTCATCTGCGCGGAGATAGGCGATGTTCGCCGCGACGACGAAATAGTCGCCGCCGCGCGACTTGAGCTCAATAAACTTCATTGCGATTTCTCCTGAAGAGTGCGGCTCTACCGTCAGAGACGCTTGATCGGGTTAACGATGCCAGCTGTAAGCAGCACAGCGTACGTCGTCATGATGAGCGGCGGCGATGCCGAGGTCGGAAGGCATTTAGCTGGACGGCGCGGCGACGCGGACGCGGTCGGTGCGGAACGGGTGAGGGGTGACTTGCCGCCATTCGCCCTAGGCGAACTGATCTCGTTTTTGCTCGGGCCGCAATCGACCTACGTTTCGAGCGGCGGAATGCCAGAGGCGCGTTTCGAAGTGGCGTCGTTGCTTAGCCGCCGCTGCACCGCCCGCTCGTGCGGCTCGCCTCAGCCATTGGCGATAGCCGATCATGTCATTGCGATTGAAGCAACTCATCGCCGCATTGTCCGCCGCGCGAGCGTCACCTTTTCGATAGGCACGATAATAGAGACCTGCCGCGCTAAACGCTTCGGCGGGTGTGCCGAAGGCTTCGGCGCTGTTGTCGCTTGAGAACCAATCCGCCAATTCGATCATCGCCCCGGTGTGGCCGCCGAGCGCGAGGTGCCACATGATTGGCATCCACAAACCTACTCGCCGTTCGTATCGAACCGCTAACCCTTTCAGGTAAAGTCGATCTTGGGCCGTCTCATCGATCAGATATTCCATAGCTCAGCAATCGCACGCAAATTCGAAGTCCGCTACTGATCTCGAGGACAGCGCATTGAACACCGAATTTGGGGTCAACCGCTAGGCCATCCCATGGCAGGCGGTCTCCTCGATTTCAGCAGATTGCGGGTTGTAAATGATGTCGATTACGCCGCACCCCCCATCGAAAATCAGCGGCAGTTCGTTGTAATTTACCCAGCGTTGCTCATTAGCTTCCGGCCGATCATCAGCCGGGCAGGGAATGGATTGCAGTTTGCCCTCGGGTCCATCCGACGAACAAAACCGGCCTGCAGGGCGTTTGCTTTTCGTGTTGGCATAGAACAGCGCAGCGATTTTCCCGTCGGGCCGGAGCGCATAGAAGCGCGCGTATTTGCGCAGCGGATACGCTTTGTGCGGCAGGTGAACAGTCGCGTCGATCGCTTTCATCAGCCGTACTTTTTCACGAGGCGACGGATAGGTTGCCGCCTGAGCAGCGACAAAAAATCACAGCCAGGGCGATCAGTTTCATATCTCTACCTCCTCACGATCAGGGTGGGGACAGTTAATATTCTCACACGACACCATGTCCACAACCGGGGCGGCAGATTGTGGCAGACGGTGCGGTCCCGAGTGCCTAGTCGCGCCATGCGATAATGACGTCGCCAAGCCCCGTCACCACCCGCGCCAGCCGGTCATAGTCGATCCGCTCCGGGGTATCGTTGACCGTGTGGTAGAAGCGGTACCGGAACAACGCGGTGTCGGTGACCATCAGCGCGGGCACGCCGACCTGGGCGAACGACCAGTGATCCGACCAGTCGATGCCCTGCAGGAAGCCGGGCGCGCTTCCGCCGACGCTGGGGAAGGCGGCGGTTTCGCGGAAGGCGGCGGTGGTCTTGCGGACGAAGCCGCGCGACCCAGTCATCCCGGCAAAGGCGATGAAATTGCCCGTGTCGGGATACATCATGTCGAGCGGGAAGGGGTAACGCTGGCTGTGCGCCCGGTCGCTGTAATAGCCCATCGTTTCCAGCGCGAGCATGCCGGCGACGCGTTCACCGGTCTGGGCGAGATGGGTGGCGTAGACATAGCTGCCCATCTTGTGGGTCTGGAAATAGGGCGGTTCCTCGTTGACGAAGAAGACCAGCCGATAGCGCATCATCGCGCGGCCATCGACCCGGCGCATGCCGCGCGCGATTTCGAGCAGCGCGGCGACGCCGCTGCCATTGTCGTTGGCGCCGGGCGCGTCATAGGCGGAATCATAATGCGCGCCGACGACCAGGGTGCGGGATTCCGCGACGCCCGGGGTGATCATCACCTCGATGTTGCGGACGCGGTGGCCGTTAACGTCGAAGGACTGGCGGTGGACGGTGTAGCCCATGCCGATAAGTTGCCGCTCGATATAGCGCGCCGAATTCTCCAGCGCGGCGGGGTGGCCGATATTGTGCGGTTCGCTGGCGATGGCGACAAAATGGTCGTGGAGGCGCGTGGCGAGGGTGTGCTCGTCCCGAGTCAGCGCGGGGAGGGGGCCGTGGAAGGATACGCCGGGGACGGCGGTTAGCCAGAGGAGGGCCAGCAGCGGCATCGCGAACACGGCCATGGCGGCCAGCAGCGAGAGGAAATAGCTGAGGGAGTTGCGTGTCAGCGACAACGATCGCGCCTCACCTTCGGCCTCGTCGAGGCGGGTGTGCCGCCACGGAAATGCCCGAACGATGGCGGGCGTGCCGTTTCGCTACCGCGACGATGCAGACGAAATCGGATCGACCGCTGGCCGTCGCTCGGTCGTGGTCCTCGGTTTGCGGTAACGATCAGGGCTTGTCCTTGCGTGCCGGGTGACCGCGCTCGATCGCGCCGGCGACTGCGTCGAACGCGTCGCGCAACAGCGCGGCCCTGGCACCGGCTTCGTGCTGGAGGTCGGCATCGCGCAGGCTTTGGTCAAGCAACGCGCGCGGGGCCGGGCAGGTCGTCGTCTGCCTATCGATCTCGGCCACTGCGCCGGCATAGATGCGGAAAGTGGCCTCCGCATTGCCCGCTTCATAGAGCGGCGCGCCGACAGCAACCGCCGAGCGGATAGCACCGGCCACCTTGTCCAGATCCCCCGACGCGCAACCGGCAAGCGCGCCGGCGGCAAGTGCCGGTTTCGTCCGGCCCGGTGCCGGACCCGCCGCACCGCCCCCGTCCGGGCCGCGGGTTTCCAGGAGCGCAATGAGTCCGTCGAAAGCGTCGCGCATCGCCCATGCCTTGTCCGACCATGCGGACAGCTTGTCCGCATTGGCAACGCCGTTGGCCAGCGCCGCCTTGGGACCTGCGCAGGCGCTCACCGTGCTTTCCACCTCGCGCGCAGCGCCAGCGTAAATGCGGTAGGTCGCTTCGGCGTTGCCGTCATTGTACAACGGTGCGCCAAGGTTGATTGCGCGGATGATCGCCTCATAGGTCGCACGCAGCCCCGTGGTCGGGCAGTCCTTCAGCGTCGCGGCGGGCAGATGCGGAATGTGCCGCACCAGGCCTCCCTTTGACCCGGCTTCGACGAACGCGGAGAGCGGCTTGCCAACACCGCCGCCGAGCATGGTTTTCGCCGCGTTGATCGGCACGGCAAAGTTGAGGTTTTGCCCGCTATTAACGACGAAGGTGGCGATGCCGATAACCTCGCCCCGGTCGTTGAGCACGGGGCCGCCAGACGAGCCGGGCGAAATCGGCGCAGAGATTTGCAGCACCCCGACGCCGTCGCCGAATTCGCGCACCCCGCTCAACAACCCGTCGGACACGGTGTCGCCCAGGCCGAGCGGATTGCCGATCGCCACGACATGCTCGCCGACGCCCGCCGCCTGCGAATCGCCGAGCGCGAGGGGCTTGTTACCGCCGCCGCCAATGCGCAGAACGGCGAGATCGCGCGCCTTGTCGATCGCGATGACCTCGACATCCTTGTGTTCGACGCGGTCGGCGGTGACGATCACCGCCTCGCTCTCGCCGCGGATGACATGATAGTTTGTGACGATCCGCCCGGCGCCGCCCGCGAAGAAGCCGCTGCCCTGCCCGGTGGGTGTGCGGATGAGCACGATCGACGGGATGGCAAGGCGCGCGATTTCGGCCGGGGTGAGCGATCTGGCGGGCGAAGGTTGCGCGGTGGCGGCACGAGGTGTCGATGGCGCCGCCGCTTGCAGCGGGGCGGCCGGCGACGAGGGGGCTCCCGCAACCAGCGCCAAGGTCAGCAATGCCGCGATCGCGTTCCGACCGCGCGCCCCGATGAGGCGCCCGTGACCCTGTGCGTTCATGCATCCCCCTCGGATCGAAATCGAAAAGCAGCTAACGGTCTCATAACCGAGGGGGAAAGCCAAGCCACCAGACGTGGCTGGGACCCTCAATCGCGTCTCGTTGACCGCCCGCCGACGTGTGGCGCACGCCTCACCCGTCGCGCAGCCCGATCCCGATGCTCGCGCGCGCCTGGTCGGCTTCGTTGCTGACTACCGGATAGGCACAATAATCGGCGGCGTAATAAGCGCTGGGGCGGTGGTTGCCCGACCAGCCGATGCCGCCGAACGGCGCCGAGGAGGAGGCGCCGTTGGTCGGGCGGTTCCAGTTGACGATGCCGGCGCGGGCATTGGCCCAGAAACGGTCGTAGAGCGCCGGGTCCTGGCTGACGAGCGAGGCGGACAGGCCGTAGCGCGTGTTGTTGGCCTCGGCGATGGCGGCGTCGAAGCTGTCGGCGCGGATGACCTGGAGGATCGGGCCGAACAGCTCGATATCGGGGCGCTCGGCCAGGTCGGTGGTGTCGATCAGCGCTGGCAGCAGGAAGGGGCGATCGGCGACGGGGCGTTCGAGATGGCGCAGCGGCTTGCCGCCGCGCATCATCAGCGCGAGGAAGCTCTCGGTCAGCTGGTCGGCGCTTTCGTTATCGATCACCGCGCCCATGAACGGCTGCGGATCATCGTGTGGCGCGCCGACGATGATGCGCGACAGCAGCTTGAGCAACGTCGCGATCAGCGGGTCGTAGAGTTTGGTGTCGACGATCAGCCGCCGCGCCGCGGTGCAGCGCTGGCCGGCCGAGGTGAAGGCGGATTGAACGATGAGCGTCGCGGCGGTCAGCAGGTCGGGCGTATCCCAGACGATGATCGGGTTGTTGCCGCCCATTTCGAGCGCGAGGATCTTTTCGGGCCGTGTGGCGAAGGCGCGGTTGAGCGCGATGCCGGTCGAGGCCGAGCCGGTGAACAGCAGCCCGTCGATATCGTCATGCGCGGCGAGCGCCTTGCCCTCGGCCGGGCCGCCGAGCAGCAGGCGGACGACGCCTTCCGGGATGCCGGCGGCGTGGAAGCATTCGACCATGAAGGCGCCGGCCGCCGGGGTTTTTTCCGACGGCTTGAACACCACCGCATTGCCGGCGAGCAGCGCGGGCACGATGTGGCCGTTGGGCAGATGCGCGGGGAAATTATACGGGCCGAGCACCGCGAGCACGCCATGCGGCTTGTGGCGCAGCGCCATGCGGCTGCCCATCGGCGAATCGAGCCGGCGTTGCGCGGTGCGCTCGGCATAGGCGGCGACCGAGATGTCGACCTTGGCGACGACCGAATCGACCTCGGTGCGCGCCTCCCATAACGGCTTGCCGGTTTCGCGCGCGATCAGGTCGGCAAAGGGCTCGGCCTTGGCGCGCACGACATTGGCGTAGCGCCTGAGCGCCTCGATGCGATAGGTGAGCGGGTGCGACGCCCACGCCGCCCAGCTGCCCCGCGCGGCGGCAACCTCCGCATCGACATCGCCGCTATTGCCGCGCCACAGGACGGCGCCGGTCGCCGGTTCGATCGAAAGCAGTTCCGCCATCAGCCTCTCTTAACCGCAGGATTCGGGCTTGTCGAAGGGGTGCCGTTCGGGCCGGGGCGCAGGTCAGGCAAGCGCCGCGCCCATCGACCGGATCGCCGCGACCTTGGCGTAGAAGGGCGCCCAATTGTCGGCGCGGTCGATCTCCGACCAGATCGCCTCGACCTCGTCGATCTGCATCGCGCAGGGACTGCCCCGCCAATAATGATCGTCGCGCGGCTTGCGCGGCCGATAAGGCGCCAGCGCCGCGCGCACCGCCGCCCATGCCTCGCCATAGTTGTCGGGCAGTTGCCCGCCAAACGCATCGAAGAAGAAGCGATCGAGCGGGGCTGCGGTCGCGCGCAGCACGGGTTCGATCGCCTGGATCAGCGCGCGGTCGCTGCCTGGGTCGCGCGGGGTCAGGCCGAGGCGCCACAGGATCGCGCGCGACACCGCCGGCTGATATTGGTCGCCGAAGCTTTCGAGCACCGCGATCAGCGGCTCGGCTGGGCTCAGCAGGCGCAGCGAAATGGCGAGCTGGGCGACGTCCCAATGGATCGCCTCGGGCTGGCGGCCAAAGGCGTAGAGCCCGGCATGGTCGAAATAGGCGGCGGTGAAGCCCGGGTCCCAGCTCGGCGTGAAGCGCCACGGGCCATAGTCGAAACTCTCGCCCGAGACGTTGATATTGTCCGAATTGAGCACGCCATGGACGAAGCCGGCCGCCATATAGGAGGCGGCGAGCGTGGCGGTGCGGTCGACGACATGGTCGAGCAGCCGCGCCGGCGCGTCATCGCCGGGCTCCTCGCCGTAGAAGTGGCGCAGGACGTAGCCGACGAGCCGTTGCATGTTCTCCGCGTCGCGATCATGCGCGAGGCGCTGGAAGGTGCCGATGCGGATATGGCCGTGGTTCAGCCGAACCAGAACCGAGGAGCGCGTCGGCGAGGGCTCGTCGCCGCGCTGCAGCGCCTCGCCCGTTTCGATCAGCGAGAAGCTGCGCGAGGTCGGCACGCCGAGCGCCTCGAGCATCTCGGTCGCCAGCACCTCGCGCACGCCGCCCTTGAGTGTCAGGCGCCCGTCGCCGAAGCGGCTCCACGGCGTCTGGCCCGAACCCTTGGTGCCGAGATCCATCAGCCGGTCGGCCGAATCGCGCAGCTGTGCGAACAGGAAGCCGCGGCCGTCGCCGATCTCGGGATTGTACACGCGGAACTGATGGCCGTGATAGCGCATCGCCAGCGGCGTCGTCAGGCTGCCGGGCAGGGGCTCGAAGCGCCCCAAATGCGCCAGCCAGGCGGCATCGTCGAGATGGTCCAGCCCGACCTGGGCGGCGGCACGATCGTTGCGGAAACGCAGTATCGTCTGCGGGAAATCCGCCGCGGCGACGGGATCGTAAAAGGCGTCGCCGAGTTCGAGGATCGAGGTTTCGGGGCGATAAGCTTGCGGGGGTTGGCGCATGCGGCAATATGGAGGCTGACAACCGCAGGACGCAACCATGGCCGCCTATGAAAATCGCTATTGGTGGTCGAATGACGGGCTCCGGCTGCATTATCGCGATTATGCGGGGCGGGCGGACCGGCCGCCGATCATCTGCCTGCCCGGGCTGACGCGCAATGCGCGCGACTATGCGAGCGTGGCGGAACGGCTGGCGGGCGAATGGCGCGTCATCGCGGTGGATTTCCGCGGGCGCGGCGAGAGCGGCTATGCCAAGGACCCGATGAGTTATGTCCCGCTGACCTATGTCCAGGACATGGAGGCGCTGCTCGGGGAGCTCGGGGTCGATCGTTATGTCGCGTTCGGCACCTCGCTCGGCGGGATCGTGACGATGCTGCTTGCCGGCGCGTCGCATCAGCGCATTGCGGGCGCGCTGCTCAACGATGTCGGGCCGGAAATCGACCCAGCGGGTCTCGGGCGCATTCGCGGCTATGTCGGCAAGGCGAGCTCGTGGCCGACCTGGATGCACGCCGCGCGCGCGATCGCCGAGAACAACGCCGACGTCTATCCGCACTGGGAGATCACCGACTGGCTGGCGATGGCCAAGCGGCTCTACCGCCTCAACAGCGCGGGGCGCATCGTGCTCGATTACGACATGAAGATCGCCGAGCCGTTCCGCGTGCCGGGCAACGAGGCGGGGCCCGACATGTGGCGCGCGCTCGACCAGCTCAAGGCGGTGCCGACGCTGATCGTGCGTGGCGACCGCTCGGACGTGCTGGCGGCGAACACCGCGACGCGGATGGTCGCGGCGCTCGACGATGCCGAACTGGTCGTGGTGCCCGACACGGGACACACGCCGACGCTCGACGAACCGGTGGCAGTGGCGGCGATCGATCGGCTGCTGGCGAAGGTAGCGCGGGAACCGGTAGCCGCCTGAGCGCGTCTGGTCGGCATGGGACGGGCGCAGATATGACATTTTCCTTCGACAAGATCGTCTTCTCGCCGCGCGACGTCGATCTCGCGCGCTCGCCGCTTGCCGGGAAGATCGGCGCGGAGACCTATATTCTCGGCGCGTTCAACCCGGGCATGACGCGGCTGGCCAATGGCAATCTGCTGCTGATGGTGCGGGTCGCCGAGGCGCTCAGAAACCCGATCCATGACGGACACATCCATGCGCTCCGCTGGGACGATGGTGGCTATGTGCGCGATCCTTGGCCGCTTGACCTGGTCGACACCTCGGACCCGCGCAAGTTCATGATGCGCAGCGCGGGCTGGAAAGTGATGGCGCTGACCTCGCTGTCGTGGCTGTTGCCGGTCGAGTTGTCGGCCGATGGGCGCGCGGTGGTCGCGGTGCATTATGACCGGGCGATCGTGCCGCGCGCACCCTACCAATGTTACGGCGTCGAGGATGCGCGGATTAGCCGGGTCGGTGAGCGCTGGCTGATGACGACCTGTTCGGTCAGCCCCGAGCGCCATTCGACGACCTTGTACAGCTCGGACGACGCGCTCGACTGGCAGCTCGAGGGCATCGTGCTCGATCATCAGAACAAGGACATGCTGATCTTCGAGGGGCTGATCGGCGACACTTACTGGGCGCAGACGCGGCCGCTGGGCGACCTGTATTTTGCCTATCCGCCGGGCAGCCCGTGGCGCGCAGGCCCGTCGATCAACCTCGCCAACTCGCCCGACGCGCTGCACTGGAAGCCCTGTGACAAGCCGGGCATCCGGCCGCATGCCGCGACGCTGGCGACGGCGCGGATGGGGGGCGGGGCGCCGCCGATCAGTACCGAACAGGGCTGGCTCAGCCTGTGGCACGGCGTCGAGCCGTCGGGTGTGATCGGTATCTATCGCACCTATTGGTCGCTGCTCGATCGCGACGATCCGTCGATCGTGCTTCGCACCAGCGATGTGCCGCTGATCGAGCCTGACGCGATGCTGACCGATCCGATCAAGGATCTGATGTATATCGACAATGTCGTGTTCACCACTGGCATTGTTGACGCCGGTGACCATTATGTCGTGGCGAGCGGCGAGGCCGATCTAGCCTGCCGCATCACACATATTCCGAAAGCGGTGTTTGTCTGAAGACTACAGCGCGCCGCGGCAGCCGCGCGAACGATAGAGACCATGCAGGAAGCCGCGCCGCGCGACGCCGGCAAAGGTAGCGAGCTGCACGCGACGTTCGGCGCTCGCCGCGCCGGTCACCTCGCGAACGAGGCCGCGGAACGGGATGATGCTGTCGACCAGCGCCTTGCCGCCGGCTTTGGCCATCGCGCCCTTGCGGTTGCCGCGCGCCGGCGTGTCGTCGCCGAAATCGGGCCCAAGCACGTTGTTCAGCGCGCGGATGCCGTTGGCGATCGTCGCGCAGCTGCGTGTGCCGTTCATGCTGTACGGGTTATCGCCGATCGCTTCGAGCAATGGCGGCACCTTGGTCTTGACGACGCCGATGTCCTGCGCCGGGCGTACCGCGATGCGGCCGACCTCGGCGCCGGTGCTGTTGTCCTGCCCCGATTGGGCGCTCGCCACGCTCGGCACCGCAGCGGCGAGCAGAAGGGCAATCTTTACGGCGTTGCTGGTCGTCATGTTTTTCTATCCCTCGTCATCAGGTTCCAGCGACGTAACGCGCGACAATGCCATCCAGCAGCGTCAGCGGTACATTGCCGGTTTTCACGATCAGATCGTTGAACCCCTTGAGGTCGAATCCTGTTCCCAGCTTCGCTTTCGCGACGGCGCGCAGCCGGTTGATTTCGTTATGGCCCATCTTGTAGCCGCAAGCCTGACCGGGCATCGCGCAATAGCGCTGCAGCTCCGCCGTCAGCTGGTTGACGGGCATGCCGGTCGCTTCCTGGAACCAGGCCAGCGCCTGGGCGAAGCTCCAGCGTTTCGCATGCAGGCCGGTATCGACCACCAGCCGGCAGGCCCGGAAGTTCATCGACTGGAGGTAGCCGATGCGCCCGAGCGGATCGCCGTCATAGGCGCCGAGTTCGTCGCCGAGCTGCTCGGCATAGAGTGCCCAGCCTTCGGAATAGGCGTTGAAGGCGAGCAGCGAGCGGATCAGCGGCAGGCGATAGCTATATTCGCCCTGCCAGATATGGCCCGGAATGCCTTCATGATAACAAAGGGTCGGCAGCGAATAGCGCGGCCAGGTTTTGGTACTCTTGAGGTTGATATAATAGATGCCGGGCTGCGAGCCGTCGATCGATCCGGGGCCAGCATAACCATTGGGCGCGCCATTCTGGATTGCCGGCGGCACGCGCTTGATGACCAGATTGCCCTTCACCAGCGTGCCGAAGGCGCGCGGCAGGCGGGTGCGGATATCGGCGATGCGGCCGTTGAGATAGGCCAGCAGATCGGCGCGCCCGGCATCGGTGTCGGCGAACAGCAAATCGGGTCGCTTGCTCAGCGCGGTCAAGCGCTCGCCGACGCTGCCTATGGTCAGTCCCTGTGCCTTCAACAGGATGTCGATCTCGGCATTGATCGCACGGTGCTGTGCGAGGCCGAGCTGGTGCAGCGCTTCGGGCGTTTCGTTGGTCGTCGTGCCGGCCTTGACCAGCCAGCGATACCAGCCGTCGCCGCCGGGTCGCGCCCACACGCCGGGCGTCGCGATCGCCTTGGGGCGCAGTGTGTCGAAGGCGGCGATTTGCCGTTCCAGCGCCGGCAGCACCTTTTCGCGCGACAGTATCGCGGCCTGTTCGGCATGGCGCGGCGGCAAGCCGGCCTTGACGCATTTCGCCGCGAAACTCTCGACGATCGGCCACTCAGCGATCGGTTGGGCGACCATGCCCTTGAGCTGGCCGGCGGTGATGCCGATCAGGAAATCGGGCAGGATCGCGCCCTTGGCGCCATCAGCGATCGTGCGCCCGGTCTCGCCATCGACGGCCGCGGCATAGCTTTCGATCCGCGCGAGATAGGCATCGGCGTCGCCCGCGTCGGCGACGTCGTGCTTGTTCTCGAGCAGGTCGGGCAGGTCGGAATAGGCGCCGGCGAGCTGCGAGACGGTGTAGGGCGTGTTGCGAAAGCTGTTGTTGGTGTCGAGCGTCGCCACCGTGCCGACCGGCATGGCGTGCCACCCGTCGACCGCCAGCGTATAGGCGGCCTCGGCGGTATCGACGTCGAGCGCGATATCCGCGGGCAGGGCGCGGCGATCGACTTTACGCAATTGCGCAAGGCGCTTGGCGGCGCGCGACGCCCGATCGACGTCAGCGCCATGCGTGCGATTGGCGAAACGCCCGCGCAGCGTGGCGCGCGCGCCCTTGTCGATCCCGAGGTACAGCGCGGTTTCGGGATAATCCGTCAGCATCTCCTCGGCGATCCCGGCGAGCAATGCCTGTGCCGATTCGCCTGCCGGCGTGGCCCGCGCCAAAGTAGGGGCGAGCGCCAGGGTGCCGAGGGCACCGGCGCTGGCAAGCATCTCGCGGCGGGTTGTTTTCATCATGCTGATCTTCCTGCTGGTTTGGCGCAGATCAGCCGAGCAAGCCGGGAAGTGCAACGCAATTCGGGCGTCGCTTTCCATGCGGGCTGATTTCTCGACCAAACATCGCTAAGCACCGCGGCGATGTCGCAGCCGGTCCATATCCTCCATCTCCACTCGACCTTCGCGCTGGGCGGCAAGGAAGCGCGCGCGGTGCGGCTGATGAACGCGTTCGGGAACCGGGCGCGCCACACCATCGTCTCCGGCATGCCCGAGCAACTCGATGCCCGCGCAGCGATCGCACCGGGGATCAAATATGAGATTGCGCAGAACCCGCCGCCATTGACCGGCAGGCCCTCGGTCGCGCGCTTCGAGGCGATCGCCAAATTCATGCGCCGCTTCGATCTGGTGCTGACCTATAATTGGGGCGCGATCGACGGGGTGATGGCAGGTCGTGTCTTCTCCAAGGGCATGCCACCGATCATCCATCATGAAGACGGCTTCAACGCCGACGAGGCGCGCGGCTTGAAGCCGCAGCGCAACATCTATCGCCGCTTCGCGCTCGGCGCGGCGCACGCGCTCGTCGTGCCGTCGCAGACGCTCGAACGGATCGCGCTCAAGGCATGGCACCAGCCGCGCGACAAGGTCCACCGCATCGCCAACGGCATCGACGTCGCGCGTTACGCCGCCAAGCCAAACCCCGCTGCCATTCCGGGGTTCAAGCGCAAACCTGGCGAGATCGTGATCGGCACGCTGGCCGGCCTCCGCGAGGTGAAGGACCTGCCAGCCCTGGTACGCGCGGTCGGCGGCATGACGGCGCGCGCGCGGCTCGTCATCGTCGGTGAGGGGCCCGAGCGCGAGAAGATCGCGGCGACGGCCGAGCTGATGGGCATCGCCGATCGGGTGCATCTGCCCGGCTTCCTGCCCGATCCGCACCGTTATGTCGGGCTGTTCGATGTCATGGCGCTGTCGTCGAAAAGCGAGCAGTTTCCGATCGCGGTGGTGGAAGGGATGGCGGCGGGCCTGCCGATTGTCGCGCCGGCGGTCGGCGACATTCCGATGATGGTCGCGGCCGAGAACCTGCCGTACCTGCCACCCGATAATGACGAGGTCCGCCTGCGCGACACATTGCAGAGCGTCGCCTCGGCCAAACCCGAGGGACGCGCATGGCTCGGGCAGCAGAACCGCGCCAAGGCCGTAGCGGAATTTGATGAGCAGACGATGATCGCGCGCTACGCTACCCTATATGGGCAGGCGATCGGGCGACCCACTACTTTCACCTGAGTCAATTTGCTCGCTTGTCACCATTCTGACGTTATAGCGGCGGGAAAGGGTCCCGGAGGCGTGTTGTGTTCAAAGGTCTGAAGCCAATTATGTACGCCGGCCGCGAGGTTTGGCCGTTGGTGGAGGGCGGCAAGGGCGTCGCGGCGACCAATCATGCCAGCGCCGGCGCCTGGGCAGCGGCGGGCGGTATCGGTACGGTGTCGGCGGTAAATGCCGACAGCTACGACCCCGACGGCAAGATCATCCCGCAAGTCTACAAGGCGCTGACCCGGCGCGAGCGGCATGAGGAACTGATCGAGTTCGCGATCGAGGGCGCCGTCCAGCAGGTCAAGCGCGCGTTCGACATTGCCGGCGGCAAGGGCGCGATCAACATCAACGTATTGTGGGAAATGGGCGGGGCGCAGCGCATCCTGCACGGCGTGCTCGAGCGGACGCGTGGCCTCGTCGCCGGTGTGACATGCGGCGCCGGGATGCCCTATAAATTGTCCGAGATCACCTCGTCTTACGGCGTCAGCTACCTGCCGATCGTCAGCTCCGGCCGGGCATTCCGCGCGCTGTGGAAGCGTGCCTATTCCAAGGCGGCGGAGTGGCTGTCGGCGGTGGTCTATGAGGACCCCTGGCTCGCCGGCGGACATAACGGCCTGTCAAACGCCGAAAATCCGCTCGTCCCGCAGGACCCCTATCCGCGCGTCAAGGAATTGCGCGCGACGATGCGCGAGGGCGGCATCGCCGACAGCGTGCCGATCGTGATGGCTGGTGGCGTGTGGTATCTGCGCGACTGGAACGACTGGATCGACAATCCCGAACTCGGCCAGATCGTCTTCCAGTTCGGCACGCGCCCGCTGCTCACCAAAGAAAGCCCGATTCCGGCCGATTGGAAAGCGCGGCTCACCAACATCGAGGAAGGCGAGGTGTTGCTGCATCGCTTTTCCCCGACCGGCTTCTATTCCAGCGCGGTGCGCAATCCGTTCCTGCAGGCGCTCGAAGCGCGCTCGGAGCGGCAAATTCCCTTCTCGACCCAGGAAGCGGGCGACCATACCTTCCAGCTCGATGTCGGCGTGAAGGGCAAGAATTTCTGGGTGACGCGCAACGACCTGCTGCGCGCGCGGCAATGGTTCGGCGAAGGTTTTACCGACGCGCTCAAGACGCCCGACAACACGCTGGTTTTCGTCACGCCGGCGGAGAAGCAGGTCATCCGCAGGGATCAGGCCGATTGCATGGGCTGCCTCAGCCAGTGCGCCTTTTCGTCCTGGGCGGATAGCGACACCAACTCGACCGGGCGCCTCGCCGATCCGCGCAGCTTCTGCATCCAGAAGACCTTGCAGGACATCGCGCATGGCGGCGATGTCGAGCAGAATCTGATGTTCGCCGGCCACGGCGCCTATCAGTTCAAGCGCGACCCGTTTTATTCCAACGGCTTCGTGCCGACGGTGAAGCAGTTGGTCGATCGGATCCTGACCGGCGACTGATCATCGTGCGGAAGATCTGACTTAGTCGCATCCCTTACCGCTTCCCCGGCGAAGGCCGGGGTCCAGGTGGGGGATGCTGCGACGGGCGTCGCCGCTCGTTATGTCTGCTATCTCAACTGGGCCCCGGCTTTCGCCGGGGAAGTCAGAAAGATAGCGCTGCTACGCCCAGCCTTCGAGCACCTGATCGAACGGGCGGTGGCCGTCGGCCCACATGCGGATGTTGGCGATCACCTTGTCGCCGGTTGCCATGCGGCCCTCGAACGTCGCTGACCCCATATGCGGCGTCATCACGACATTGGGTAGCGCCAGCAGGCGGGGATCGATCTCGGGCTCGTGCTGCCAAACGTCGAGCCCCGCGCCCGCCAGACGCCCATTCTCGAGCGCGATCACCAATGCCTCTTCATCGACGATGCCGCCGCGCGAGGCGTTGATGAGATAGACGTGCGGGCGCAGCAGCGCGATGCGGCGGGCGTCGATCAGGTTTTCGCTGTCGGCATTGCGCGGCGTGTGGATCGTCAGGATGTCGATCGCCGCGAGCATCTCGTCGAGGCTCTCGTGCCAGGTGGCCGCGAGCTGGGCTTCGAGTACGGCGGGCAAGCGATGGCGGTTGTGATAATGGATCGACAGCCCGAAAGCGCGCGCGCGCAGCGCCACCGCCTGGCCGATCCGCCCCATGCCGATGATGCCGAGCGCCTTGCCGCCGATGCGGTGGCCGAGCATGCCGCCCGGACTCCAGCCTTTCCACTGGCCCGAGCGGACGAGCTTTTCGCCCTCGGCGAGCCGTCGCGGGACGGAGACGATCAACGCCATCGTCATGTCGGCGGTATCTTCGGTCAACACGCCGGGCGTGTTGGTGACGATGATGCCGCGCGTCCGCGCCGCGCGCAGGTCGATATGGTTCACGCCGGCGCCGAAATTGGCGATGAGTTTCAGCCGCTCTCCCGCGCCGGCGATCAGGTCGGCATCGATCTGGTCGGTCACGGTGGGGACGAGCACGTCGCAGTCGGCCATCGCCGCGGCGAGCTCGTCGCGGGTCATTGCCGTGTCGCCGCGATTGTTGCGCGTGTCGAACAGCTGCTCCATGCGGTCCATCACCGCATCGGGCAGTTCGCGGGTGACGATCACCCTGGGGTTCGCTACGCGTCTCATTTCGGGCACGGATTCGGCTTGGCGGAGGTGCGCGGCCGCGTCAACGGTGGTTGTCGCGGCGTGCGACGACGCGGTAGATATCGGTCGACCGGGAAAAGGGCAGATGGATGCGGATCGGAAGCAAGGCGACGACATGGGGGCTGGCGATCGCCCTCACCATCGCCGGCGTCGCGCCCGCGCTGGCCGGGCTGGTGAACAAGAAGACGCCCTATTACGGCTCGATCGCGGCGAGCAAGGCGCGCATGCGCACCGGCCCCGGGCGGACCTATCCCGCCAGCTGGCTGTTCCGGCGCGCCGACCTGCCGGTGAAGGTGCTCGACATCTACGATCACGGTGCCTGGTACAAGGTCGAGGATCCGAGCGGTACGCAGGGCTGGATCATGGGCGCGCTGGTCAGCGAAAAGCGTACCGGGCTGGTGATGGGCATGGTTGCCGAGCTGCGTGATTCGCCGCGCTTCGGCGGCAAGATCCTGTGGCGCGCGGCGCCGGGTGTGGTCGGGCGGCTGAGCAAATGCGCGCGCGGCTGGTGCTATTTCGATGTCCATGGGCGGGGTGGTTTCGTCGAGACCAACCATTTGTGGGGCGTGGAGCCGCAGGAGACGCTCAACTGAGCGCGCCCGGCTGGCGGATCGTTCGCGACGACCTGACGCATCCGCAGGTGATCGCGCTGATCGAGCTGCATCTTCGCTCGGCCTTCGAAAACTCGCCGCCTGGCGCGGTGTTCGCGCTCGACCTGTCGGGGTTACGCGATCCGGCCGTGAGCTTGTGGACGGCATGGGAGGGTGCAAACCTGCTCGGCATGGGCGCGCTCAAGCGGCTCGACGATAGCCATGGCGAGATCAAGTCGATGCGGACCGCGCCGGCGCAGCTGCGGCGCGGCGTGGCCGGCTTCATGCTGGATCACCTGCTCACCCAAGCTCGAGGGCAGGGCTATCGTCGGATCAGCCTGGAGACGGGTTCCACAGACGCCTTCGCGCCGGCGCGCGCATTATACGAGCGGACTGGCTTCACCGAGACCGGGCCGTTCGCCGATTACACCGACACCGGGTTCAGCCGCTATTACACCATGGAATTGAACTGACCCGGTCCTGTTAGTCGCGGGATCGGCAGCTTAGTGCAGCAGTTCCACCGCCATCGCGGTCGCTTCGCCGCCGCCGATGCACAGCGAGGCGAGGCCGCGCTTCTGGCCCGACGCCTGTAGTGCCGACAGCAAGGTCGCGATGATCCGCGCGCCAGATGCCCCGATCGGATGACCCAATGCACAGGCGCCGCCATTGACGTTGACGACGTCGTGGCTAAGCCCGAGATCGTGCATCGCGATCATCGCGACGCAGGCGAACGCCTCGTTGACCTCGAACAGGTCGACATCGTTGGTCGACCAGCCGGCGCGCTCCAGCGCCTTGCGCATCGCGAACACCGGCGCGGTGGTGAACAGGGCAGGGGCGTGGGCGTGGCCGGCGCTGGCGACGACGCGGGCGATCGGGTCAAGGCCAAGGCGTTCGGCGACGCTGGCGCGCGTCATGACGAGAGCGGCGGCGCCGTCCGAGATCGACGAGGCATTCGCGGCGGTGATCGTGCCATCCTTGGCGAAGGCGGGTTTCAGCGTTGGGATCTTGCTGGCATCGCCCTTGGCGGGCTGTTCGTCGTGGCTGACCGTCTCGACGCCCTTGCGGCCCTTGATCTCCACGGGCACGATTTCACGCACGAACGCGCCGCTGTTCTGCGCGCGTTGCGCGCGCTCGAGCGAGGCGATGGCGTAGGCGTCCTGCATCTCGCGGGTGAACTGATAATGCTGCGCGGATTCCTCGGCGAAGCTGCCCATCAGGCGGCCGGGTTCATAGGCGTCCTCTAGCCCGTCGAGAAACATATGGTCGAGCAACCGGTCATGGCCGACGCGTGCGCCGCTGCGGTGGCGCAGCGTGAGATAGGGTGCGCCGGTCATGCTCTCCATGCCGCCGGCTATGACGAGGTCGGCCGAGCCGGCGGCGAGCGTGTCGGCCGCCATCATCGCGGCCTGCATGCCCGATCCGCACATCTTGTTGACCGTTGTAGCCTCGATATGGTTCGGCAGGCCGGCCTTGATCGCCGCCTGGCGCGCGGGGGCCTGGCCGAGGCCAGCGGGCAGCACGCAACCCATATAGATCTTCTCGATCGCCTCGCCCGAAAGGCCGGCACGCTCGACGGCCGCGCCGACCGCAGTGGCGCCGAGCTCGGTCGCCGTGGCGCCCGACAGTGCGCCTTGCAGGCCGCCCATCGGGGTGCGGGCATAGGACAGAATGACGACGGGATCGGTGGACATGCGGGCGACCTCTGCGGAAATGACGTGCCCGCGATCTAGTCGCGCTGCCGGCGATTTACAAACGCCGACCCGCTGTCATGACGTGCCGCGCGGATCAGCGCTTGAAGAAGTGCTCAATCACTTCGCGCGCAACGCGCGCCGGGCGCAGCGTCTGCGCGTCGAGGCAGCACCAGCTCGACTTGACCTCGGCGAGTACTTCTTCGCCGCGCCGGATGACCGTCTCGTAAAAGGCACGCGCGCCCTGGACCTTTTCGAGCAGCACGGTCGCGATGACGACATCGTCGAGAAAGGTCGGCTTGCGATAGGTAATCTCGTGCTTGAGCGCGACCCACAGATGCTCGGTGACGGCCTCGGCCGGCGCGAAACGCTGCCAGTGATTGATCACCGCCGCCTGCACCCATTTCAGATAGCTGGCGTTGTTGACATGACCCATGAAGTCGATGTCGGCCGGGTCGATCTCCACATTGTAGGTGTGCGACGCAAAGGTGGGGGCGATCATGTTCCCCACTTAACGTAAACGGAAAGAATTAGCGAGCGGCAAGACCCCGACCGACACGCATTTATCGGCAGACGTGCCCGTCGTATCCGCCTATCTCATCCCGATGCAAACATTGATCACCGTGCTCAAATGGCTGGCCTCGGGCAGCGGCATCATCGCCGCGCTGATGGTCTCGCTCGATTCGGGCCGCAAGGTGACGGGCTGGGGTTTCGTCCTGTTCGTCGGCTCGTCGATTGCCTGGTTCGCGGGCGCCGCGCTGTCGCGTGACTGGGCGCTCGGCACGCAGAATGCCGTGTTGTTCGGCATCAACCTGCTGGGCGTCTATCGTTACCTGATCCGCAAGAAACTCAATGGCTGATGTCTGGGTCTGGCCGGTCGCGCTGGGCGTGCTCGGCGCGATCATCGGCAGTTTCATCGCGACGCTGGTGATCCGCTGGCCGGCCGGGCGGTCAGTTATTTCCGGTCGCTCGCATTGCGACGCTTGTGACATCGCCCTCCGTCCGCGCGACCTTGTGCCATTGCTTAGCGCGATGATCGCGCGCGGGCGCTGCCGGAGTTGCGCCGCGCCGATCGACCCGCGCCATTGGCAGGTTGAACTTGCAGCCTCCATCATCGGCATGTTGGCGGGGATCGCGGCGCCAGGACCGGTGGCGCTTGCCGGCGCGGCCTTTGGCTGGTTGCTTCTGTCGCTGGCCGCGCTCGACATCGCCGAATTCTGGCTGCCCAACGAGCTTACTGCGCTCCTCGCCTTGAGCGGTCTGGCGATCGGGGCGCTCGGAGTCGAGCCGCCGTTGGCCGCGCGCCTGATCGGCGGGCTTGGCGGCTTTACCGGGCTGTGGCTCGTCGGCCAAGGCTATCGCTTGGTGCGCAAGCGGGACGGACTTGGCGGCGGCGACCCCAAGCTGTTCGGTGCGATTGGGCTCTGGCTCGGCTGGGCGATGCTGCCGGCGGTGCTGCTGCTTGCGGCGCTGACGGGGCTCGCCTTCGTGCTGGTCGGCATGGTCGCGGGTCGCCCGGCAAAGCTCGACGATCGCGTGCCGCTCGGCGCGCTGCTGGCGATCGCGGCTTACCCGGCATGGCTGTTCCTGCTAGGCAGTGCGGCATGAGCATTGCCGTGATCCTGTCCGCGTTGCTTCTTGGCCAGGCGGCGCCGCCGGCATCGGCCGACGGCCTGCCGTTGGGCGCGCTGCCGCGCCAGACGCTGCCGCCGCGGGGTTGCGCGGCCTTTCTGTGGAGCAGCGGTGCCACGCGCACGCTGGTCGCTATGGTCAGCGCGGATCCGGCGTTGTTGCGACTGTCGATCGACGGTTCGGTCACCGACTTGCCGCGCGACAGCCAGCGCGGCGCGGCCGGGTTCGGCTTTGCCGAAACGGCCGAATATCGTGCTGGCACCACGACCGCCACGCTCGTCATGAGCGTCAAGACACGCGCCGACCTCAAGGATGGCGCGGCGGTGCCCGAGGCTACCTTGCGGCTCGATCGTGAGGGCAAGGATAGTGTCGTGCTGCCGGTTGCCGGGATGATCGGTTGCAGTTGAGGGGGAAATGATGGCGACGATGAACGAGATACTCGCGACACAACGCGCCGCGTTCATGGCCGAGTTGCCGGTTGGCCTTGCGGTACGCAAGGATCGCCTCAAACGCGCCGCCGCGATGCTGCGCGAGAATAGCGACGCCTTCTGCGATGCGCTGTCGGAGGATTTCGGCCATCGCAGCCGCGAGCAGTCGCTGATCACCGACATTGCCGCCTCGGTCGCGCCGATCAACCATGCCATCAAGTCGCTCGATCGCTGGTCGCGGCCCGACAAGCGGCCGGTGCAGTTCCCGCTCGGCCTGCTCGGCGCCAGGGCATGGGTGGAGTATCAGCCCAAGGGCGTGGTCGGGGTGATCGCGCCGTGGAATTTCCCGGTCCAGCTGGTCATGTCGCCGCTTGCCGGGGTGTTCGCCGCGGGCAACCGCGCGATGGTCAAGACCAGCGAATTCACCCCGCGCGTCGCGGCGCTGTTCGAGGAACTGTGCCCGCGCTATTTCGCGGCCGACGAACTCGCCTTCATCTCGGGCGGGCCCGAGGTGGGCAAGGCCTTTGCCGAACTGCCGTTCGATCATCTGATCTTCACCGGCGCGACCGGCATCGGCAAGCATATCCTCCATGCTGCCGCCGATAATTTGACGCCGGTGACGCTTGAGCTTGGCGGCAAGTCGCCGGTGATCTTCGGCAAGGGCGTCGACATGGCGCGCGCGACCGAGCGCGTCGCGCTGGGCAAGATGCTCAATGCCGGCCAGATCTGCCTCGCGCCCGATTACATGCTGGTGCCGTCGGCGCAGGAAGAGGCGGTGGTCGATGGGCTCAAGGCGGCGGTCACCGCGATGTATCCGACCTTGCTCGCCAATCCCGATTACACCGCGATCATCAACGACCGGCATTTCCAGCGCCTCAACGACTGGCTCGACGACGCCCGCGCCAAGGGCGCGACGATCGACACGGTCAATCCGGGCAATGAGGATTTCTCGGCCTCCAACGCACGCAAGATGCCGCTGCACATCGTCCGCAACGCGACCGACGACATGACCGTGATGCAGGAGGAAATCTTCGGCCCGATCATGCCGATCCGCCGCTATGACGGGATCGACCAGGCGATCGGCGAGGTCAATCGCCGCGACCGGCCGCTCGGACTCTATTATTTCGGCAGCGACGAGGGCGAGCGCCGGCGCGTGCTCGACACCACCATCTCGGGCGGCGTGACGCTCGACGATGTCATCTTCCACATCTCGATGGAGGAACTGCCGTTCGGCGGCATCGGCCCGTCGGGCATGGGCGCCTATCACGGTGCCGAGGGCTTCCGCACCTTCAGCCACGCCAAGGCGATCTACAAGCAGGCGAAGCTCGACGTCGCCAAACTCGCCGGGCTCAAGGCGCCCTACGGCAAGGCGACGGTAGCGAGCGCGAAGCGGCAGATGAAATAGCGCTGGCGTTCAGCGAGGCAGCGTTGCCTTGGGAAAGCCGGTCCACACCGCGTCATAATCCGCGTCGAGCGTGCTCGTCTGCAACGCATGGTCGGTCGGTCGGAATACCCAGCGGCTTTCGATCATGAAGGCCATCGTGCCGTCGATGCGGTGCGGCTTAAGGTCGGCTTCGCTCGCGCCCTTCCAGCTGGCGACATCGGGTCCATGGCCGCTCATCTGGTTGTGCAGCGACAACGCGCCGGGCTGGAAACCTTCGGCCTTGGCGTCATAGGCGCCGTAGAGCAGGCCCATGCACTCGCTCATCGTGTTGCGATGGAACCAGGGCGGACGGAAGGTATCCTCGGCGACCATCCAGCGTGGCGGGAAAATGACGAAATCGATGTTCGCCGTCCCGGGCACGTCGCTGGGCGAAGTCAGCACGGTGAAGATCGACGGATCGGGATGGTCGAAGCTGACCGTGCCGATCGTGTTGAAGCGCGCCAGATCGTAACGGCACGGCGCGTAATTGCCGTGCCACGCGACGACATCGAGCGGGGATCGGCCGAGTTGCGTCGTCCACAAGTCGCCGAGGAATTTCTGGACGAGCTCATGCTCGCCCTCGACATCCTCGAACCACGCGACGGGCGTCTCGAAATCGCGCGGATTGGCGAGGCCGTTGGCGCCGATCGGGCCGAGATCGGGCAGGCGGAACGGCGAACCGTGATTTTCCGCGACATAGCCGCGCGCCGCGCCATCGGGCAGTTCGACGCGGAAGCGCACGCCGCGCGGGATCAGCGCGATCTGGCCGGGCGCGACATCGATCCGGCCGAATTCTGTCAGGAGTCGTAGCGCTCCCTGCTCGGGCAGGATCAGCAGCTCGCCATCGGCCGAGACGAAGGCGCGGTTCACCATGTCGCGTTGCGCCCGGTAGACGTGGATCGCGACGCCAGCCTGGCTCGCCGGGCCGCCGTTGCCGGCGACCATCATCGCCGTGAGGCTGTCGAGCCAGTCGGCGTCCTCGATAGCGAGCGCGCTCCAGCGCAAACGGTTGGGGGCGAGGGGCGCTTCGCTGACCCCCGGCGCGAACAAGGGCGCGCCGCTGTAGGGCGTGAAGGCGGGGTGCGCGGCGGACGGGCGCAGGCGGTAGAGCCATGACCGGCGATTTTCGTGCCGCGGCGCGGTGAAGGCGGTGCCCGATAATTGTTCGGCGTAGAGGCCGAAGGGCGGCCGCTGCGGCGAGTTGCGGCCGACGGGGAGGGCGTCTGCCGCCGCCTCGGTCGCGAAATGGTTGCCGAAGCCTGTCATGTAAGTGGGATCGGTCATTTTTCTCTCCTCTCCCTCGCCCCTCGCAGAGGGGAGAGGGTTGCGCAGACTTGGTCCGCGTCCTTCACGCGGGCCTAGTCGGAGCTGGGAGAGGGGTGGCGGCGCACTTGCGCCGCGCGGTCCAACGGACCGCTCAACCCCTCTCCCAAGCTTCGCTAGGCAGCAAGCTGCCAAGCTACGCTATCCCTCTCTCCTTATCAGGGGCGAGGGAAATCGCATTACGCCTCGACCGCGCCCGGCACGACGCCACGGCGGATCTGGTCAAGTTCGATGCTCTCGAACAGTGCCTTGAAATTGCCCTCGCCAAAGCCGTCATTGCCCTTGCGCTGGATGATCTCGAAGAAGATCGGCCCGACCATATTCTCGGTGAAGATCTGGAGCAGCAGTCCGCCGCCGGTTTCCGGAGCGCCGTCGATCAGGATGTCGCGCTTGCGCATTTCCTCGACGTCGTGGCCGTGGCCCGGCAGGCGCTTGTCGATCAGGTCGAAATAGGTCTGCGGCGTGGTCTGGAAGCGGATGCCGTTGGCGCGCAGCCTGTCGACGGTCGCGAAGATATCGTCGGTCGCCAGCGCGAGGTGCTGGATGCCTTCGCCCTTATAGTCCTTGATGAACTCCTCGATCTGCGAATGCTCGTCCTGGCTTTCGTTCAAGGGGATGCGGATCTTGTCGTCGGGCGCGGTCATCGCCTTGGAGAAGAGACCGGTCGCCTGGCCCTCAATGTCGAAATAGCGAATCTGGCGGAAGTTGAAGATGCGCTCGTAATAATTCGCCCAATAATCCATCCGGCCGCGCTGCAGATTGTGCGTGAGATGGTCGAGCGTATGCAGGCCGACGCTGTGGTCGTCCGCGGCGCTGCCCGCGACGGGCTCGAAATCGATGTCGTAGATCGTCGCCGCGCCGCGCCGGTCGACGAGATAGAGATTGGCGCCGCCGATCCCCTCGATCGCCGGGATGTTGAGTTCGGCCGGTCCAACCTTGCCCTCGACAGCTACCGCGCCGCGCTCGACCGCCAGCTTCAGCGCCTTGGCGGCATCGGCCACGCGGAACGCCATCGCGTTGGCGGAGGGCCCATGTTCCTTGCGGAAATCGGCGACCTGGCCGCTCGCATCCATGTTGAGCAGGAAGTTGATGTCGCCCTGCGCATAGCGCCGGACATTCTTCGAGCGGTGCGTGCCGACATGGGTGAAGCCCATCTTGACGAACAGGTCGGCCAACGCATCGGGGTCGGGTCCGGTGAATTCGACGAATTCGAAGCCGTCGAGGCCCATCGGATTGTCGTGTTGGTCGGTCATCGGGGAGGCTCCGGATTTAGTATCACGTGAAACTATATCGCGATTCGGCGACTCCGTCCATCGAAACAACGGCGTCGCGAACTTGTTTCCGCGCCGCCGCTCGCCCATCACGCCGGGCGGAGGACGGCAATGACCCAGCTAAAGCTCGACCAGTTCCTGCCCTATCGACTATCGATCGCATCGAACCGCGTGTCGGAAGCGGTCGCCACCGCCTATCATGCGATGTTCGGGCTGCGCATTCCGGAATGGCGGCTGGTCGCGGTGATCGCCGAAGCCGGCGGCGTGACACAGCAGGCGCTGGTCGCGGCGACGCGGATGGACAAGGTCAGCGTCAGCCGCGCGGCGATCGCGCTGGTCGAGCGCGGCCTCGTCGAGCGCAAACCCAATCCCGGCGACCAGCGCTCGCATCTCCTGTCGCTGACCGGGCCGGGCAGGGCGCTGTACGAAAGCGTCGCGCCGAAGGCACTCGAGCTCGAGGCGCGCATCTTCGCGGGGTTCACGTCCGATGAACTGGACCGTTTCCGGACGATGCTCGACCGGATCGAGATTGCCGCCGCTGCGCTGGACTCGGTGACGGGCTGATTTCGCCACTTAAATGGACAGCCACACTTTGCGTCTCCGCAAAAATCGAATATCGGGTATTGCGGAGGCGACGATGACAGCAGAACATTTCGACGTGGTTGTGGTGGGCGCCGGAATATCCGGTATCGGCGCGGGCTATTATCTCAAGGAGCGCTGCCCCGACCGGAGTTATGTGATTCTCGAGGGTCGCGAGGCGCTGGGTGGGACCTGGGACCTGTTTCGTTATCCGGGTATCCGCTCCGACTCCGACATGTACACGCTGGGCTATGCCTTCCGTCCCTGGACCGAGGCCAAGGCGATTGCCGACGGCCCGTCGATCCTCAACTATGTCAACGAAACCGCGCGGATGTACGGCATCGATCGCCGTATCCGCTATCGCCATCACGTCAAGCGCGCCAACTGGTCGACGCCCGACGCGCGCTGGACGGTCGAAGCCGATGCGCCGGAAGGGCCGGTGACCTTCACCTGCAATTTCCTCCATATGTGCTCGGGCTATTATAATTACGCGCAGGGCCACACGCCCGACTTTGCCGGGGCGGCGGATTTCGCTGGTCGGATCGTCCATCCGCAATTCTGGCCGCAGGACCTCGACTATTCGGGCAAGCGCGTCGTGGTGATCGGCAGCGGTGCGACCGCGGTGACGCTGGTGCCGGCGATGTCGGAGAGCGCCGCGCACGTGACGATGTTGCAGCGCTCGCCGACCTATGTCGTGTCGCGCCCGGCGGAGGACAGCTTCGCCAACCGGCTCAAGCGCCACCTGCCGTCGAAGCTGGCCTATGGGCTGGTGCGGTGGCGCAACGTGCTGTTCCAGATGTTCTTCTACAATCTTGCTCGCAAGCGCCCGGAGAAAACCAAGGAGCGGCTGATTTCGATGGTTCGCGAGGAACTCGGCCCCGACTATGACGTCGGCAAGCATTTCACGCCGCGCTACAATCCGTGGGACCAGCGGCTGTGCCTGGTGCCCGACGCCGATCTGTTCGAGGCGCTACGCAGCGACAAGGCATCGGTGGTCACCGACCGGATCGAACGCTTCGTGCCCGAGGGCATCAAGCTCGAATCTGGCGATATCCTGCCCGCCGACGTCATCGTCACCGCGACCGGACTCGAACTGCAACTGCTCAGCGACGTCGCGTTCAGCGTCGACGGCGCGCCGGTCGATCTGTCCAAGACGTTCAACTACAAGGGCATGATGTATAGCGATGTGCCCAATCTGGCGTCGTCGTTCGGCTATACCAATGCGTCCTGGACGCTGAAGGCCGACCTGACCTGTGGTTATGTTTGCCGCCTGCTCAACACGATGAAAGCACGCGGCTTGCGCCAGGCGACGCCGCGCATCACCGGCGCGCCGCTCGAGCCCGAGCCGTTCCTCGATTTCAGCTCTGGCTATGTCACCCGTGCAATGGAGAAGTTCCCCAAGCAGGGCGACCGCAAGCCGTGGAAGCTCTACCAGAACTACGCCAAGGACCTCGTCACGCTGAAATTCGGCTCGGTCGATGATGGCATGGAGTTTTCGAACCCCTTGCCGGCGCCCGTGGTCGCCGCGCCGGCGAAGGAGCCGGTCGCGGCTTAACTGCCAAGATGGAACAGATTGCCGGTCGGCCCGTTTGCGAACGGGCGGGCTTTTTCACGCCGAGTGTTGCATTGTTCGTTCGACCGAACTAATCGGCCGCCCGTGGTTCAGCAACGGCTTCTCGACATCGCGGCACGCGAATTCAGCCTGAAAGGGCTGGAAGGCGCGAGTACGCGCGAAATCGCCGCCGCCGCGGGCACGGTGATGTCGTCGATTACCTATCATTATGGCGGCAAGGAGGGGCTGTACCTCGCCGTGGCGGATCATATTGCCGAGCATATGGGCCGCGACATGATCGGCGACCCGATCCTCGATGATGTCGGCGAGCCGCGTCCGGACGAAGCGCGGCGCATGATCCACCACATCATCGATCGCTTCATCGACAAGATGATCGGCGACCAGAGTGCGCTGTGGTCGCTGTTCATCGTCCGCGAGCAAATCAACCCTACCGCCGCCTTCGAACGGATCTGGAGCGGCATGTTGGGGCGCATGATGGAGCGCATCGTCGCCCTGGTGTGCCACGCGACAGGACGGCGCGACGCGAAGGCCGCGCGCGTCGCGAGCATCACCTTGCTCGGCCAGGTGATCGTGTTGCGCGCCTCGCGCGCCTCGTGCCTCAAGCTGTTGCAGTGCAGTGATTTCGACGCTGCCGACATCCGCGCGATCAAGGCGCGGGTGGCAACGAACATCGACGCAACCCTCGACACGCTGACCGCCGAGCAGGAGCCGCAATGAGCGACAAGCAGGACAACCCGTCATCCTCGGGCGATGCGGTCGATTCCGGACCGGAAGCGGACAGCAACGGCGTGGGCGTGGACAAGCCCGCCAAGGCTTCGATCTTCAGCAAACCGCTGTTCTGGATCGTGCTCGTCGCGGTGGTGGCGGCGATCGCGATCAGCGGCACACTCTATTATCTGCACGAACAGCAATATGAATCGACCGACGATGCGTTCGTCGATGCGCATATCGTGCGTATCGCGCCGACGGTCGCCGGAACGCTGCGTTTCGTCGCCGATGCCGACAACCGGCATGTCGAGCCCGGTCAGCTGCTCGCCGTGATCGATGCCGCCGGCACCGAAGCGCGTGTCACCGAGGCGGGTGCCAATAGCGCCCAGGCCCAGGCACAGCTGGACCAGACACGCGCGCAGATCGTCGCCGCGCAGGCGACGCGCGATCAGGCGGCGGCACAGGCCCGCGCCCCGCTCGCGACGTCGGTAAAGACAGCGCTGGATCTCGCACGTTACGAGGCGCTGCATCGTCTCGATCCCGGCGCCATCGCGGCGCAAAAGCTTGACGAAGCGCGGGCGCAGGCGCGGTCGGCGGCCGCGGAGGCGATGGCGGCGCGGCGCCAGGTCGACAGCGCCGAGGCCCAGATCATAGTGGCGCGGCGCCAGATCGGCGCATCGCAGGCGCTGATCGCCGCGCGCCAGGCGCAGGTGCGCCAGGCACAGGTCACGCTGGGCGACAACCGGCTGACCGCGCCGATCGCCGGACAGGTGGTCAACCGTCAGGTCAATGTCGGCTCGTTCGTTGGCCCGGGCACGCAGTTGATGGCGATCATTCCCGACCATGTCTGGGTCACGGCCAATTTCAAGGAAACGCAGTTGCGCCATATGCGCATCGGCGACGCGGTGACGATCAAGGTCGACGCCTATCCCGACGTCGCGTTCAAGGGCCATGTCGATTCGATCCAGCGCGGCGCCGGCCAGGCCTTCGCACTGCTGCCGCCGCAAAACGCCACCGGCAATTACGTCAAGGTCGTGCAGCGTGTCCCGGTGCGTATCGAGTTCGACGTGAAGGGCGGACCCGATCCGCGCAAATATCCGATCGGCCCCGGCATGTCGGTCGTCCCGACGGTGAAGCTCGGGGGGCGCTGAGGTGGCGAGCGCCGCCGTGGCGCCGTGGAACGGCGAGCGGTCCGCCGCCGGATCCTATAGTCCGTGGCTGATCGTCGCGCTGATCAGCATCCCGACCTTCATGGAGGTGCTCGACACCTCGATCGCCAACGTCTCGCTCGATCACATCGCCGGCGGCCTGTCGATCAGCACGGACCAGGCGACCTGGGTATTGACCAGCTATCTCGTCGCCAATGCGATCATCATCCCGATATCGGGTTGGCTCAGCGATGCGATCGGGCGGAAGCGCTACTTCCTCATCTCGATCGCACTGTTCACGCTGTCGTCGCTGATGTGCGGTCTCGCGCCCGATCTCTCGACGCTCGTCATCGCCCGCGTCTTTCAGGGGATCGGCGGCGGGGGACTCGCGCCGGTCGAGCAATCGATGCTGGCCGATACCTTTCCGCCGCAGCAGCGCGGCATGGCCTTCGCCGCCTTTGCCATCGTCGTCGTGGTGGGGCCAGTGCTCGGGCCGACGCTGGGCGGCTACATCACCGAAATGGCGAGCTGGCACTGGGTCTTCCTGATCAACGTGCCGGTGGGTATCGCCGCCTTCATCCTCGCCGAAATCTTCGTCGACGAGCCCGAGCGTGTGAAGCAGGACCGCGCCGAGAAACTCGCGGGCGGCCTGCGTATCGACTATATCGGCGTGCTGCTGGTCGCGCTTGGCCTCGGCTTTTTCGAACTGACGCTCGACCGCGGCGAGCGCGAGGACTGGTTTGCCAGCGGCTTCATCGTCGCGACGGCGGCGATTTCCGCGTCGTCGCTGATCTCGCTTGTCTTCTGGGAGCTCAACCACAAGGATCCGGTGATCGACTTGCGGTTGCTCAAGAACCGGAATTTTTCACTGACGCTGCTGGTGATGGGGGTGGTCGGCATGATCATGTTCAGCACGACCCAGCTCATTCCGCAGATGCTGCAGCAGGTGCTGGGCTATTCCTCATTCCAGGCGGGCCTCGCCTTGACGGCGGGTGGCATCGCGACGCTCGTTGCCGTGCCCTTTGCGGGACGGCTGACCGGCAAGGTCGATCCGCGCCTGTTGCTGATCCCGGCGCTGCTCATCCAGGCGATCGCGCTGTGGAACATGTCGCATCTGACGCCCGACATCACGTTCCAGGACGCCGCGCTCGCCCGGCTCTACCAGGCGATGGCGCTGCCCTTCCTGTTCGTGCCGATCAACGCGGTGGCCTATGTCGGTCTCGCGCAGAACAAGACGGCGCAGGCGTCGAGCCTGCTCAATGTGGCGCGCAATCTCGGCGGGACGATCGGAATATCGACGGCACAGACCATGTTCGCCAGTTCGCTGCAGCGTAACCAGGCGGCACTGGTCGAGAAGCTCAGCCCGATCGACCCGAACTATAATGACTGGATCGGCAAGGCATCCAATGCCTTTGGCGGGGCAGGGGACCAGACGACGCCGCTCGCCGTGCTTTATAGTCAGGTCCAGCGCCAGGCGGCGATGCTTTCGTTTCTCGACGTGTTCCGCTCGTTGATGATCGTCGTGCTCGTCGTGACGCCGCTCGTGCTGCTGATGCGCCCGCCACGCGGTGGCGGCAAGGAACAGGGAATGATGCATTGATGCGCAAGAGCCTCGCCGCCCCCTTTGCCGCCTTGTTCGCCACTGCGTGCACCGTCGGGCCGAATTATGCACCGCCCGAAATGGCAGTCCCGCCGGCATTCGCCGCGCCGCAGCCGGCAGTAGCGTCCGGCACGGCGATCGACCCGGCGCAGTGGTGGACGGCGTTCGGCGACCCGGTGCTCGACGAGCTCGTCACGCGCGCGCTTAAAGACAATCCCGACATCGCCATTGCAGCGTCACGCGTTCGTCAGGCTCGGCTTCAGGAAATCGCCGCCGGCGCCGTCGGAAAACCGACGGTCGATGCCAGCGCCAACGCCAGCCATGTCGAGTTCAGCAAGAATGCCGGATTCTCGTCGCTCGCACGGCTGTTTTCGGGCGGAAGCGGCTCAGGGTCGGGAAGCGGGTCAAGCGGCGGCGTGGCGCTGCCTGGCAGTGGCATCACGACCTATGCCGTGGGTTTCGATGCCAGCTGGGAGATCGATCTGTTCGGCGGCGGGCGCCGCGGCGTGGAGGCGGCATCGGCGCGGGCCGATGCCGCGAACTGGAGCCTCAACGACGCCGCGGTGACGCTCGCCGCCGAGGTTGCACAGGCCTATTTCGCGCTGCGGCTCGATCAGGATCAACTGGCGCTCGGCGAGCAGGAGCTGTCGCGGCAGCGGCGCGCGCAGGAAATCGCCGCGCATGTCGCGCAGGTCGGGCTCTCGCCGGGCGTCGACGTGCCGCGCCAGCGTGGCGCGCTGACCACGCTCGACGCAAGATTGCAGCCGGTTCGCGCCGATGCGCAGGTTCGCATGCACGCGCTTGGCATCTTGCTGGGTGTGGCGCCGGAAAGCCTGCCCAGCGCGTTGCAAGCGCCCCATGTCGCGCCGTCTCCGATACCGATCGTACCTCCCGATTTGCCCTCGGCGTTGTTGCGCCGTCGGCCTGACATTCGTGCAGCGGAGCGTCAGCTCGCGGCGGCGACGGCGGATATCGGCGTGGCGGTTGCCGATCTCTATCCGAAGATCAGCCTTACCGGTGTCGCCCAACTCCTCTCGATGTCACTCGGCAATCTCGTTTCGACCGACAGTGTCCAGGCATCGGCCGGTGCCGGCATCAGCTTTCCACTGCTGGATTGGGGACGACGCAAGGCGACCGTCGGCATGCGCAAGGAGGATCGCGTCCAGGCCTATGCACGTTACCAGCAGACCGTTCTCGGTGCCTTGCGCGATGTCGAGGATTCGCTGGTTCGGCTCGATCGGGAACGGCAGCGCAACGCAACGCTTCGTCAGGCAGTGGCGGATGCCGGCCGCATCGCCCAGGCGCTCGACGCGCAGTACCGCACCGGGCTGGTGGCACAGGACGGTGTGCTCAACGCGGAGACCCAGCTGCTCGTCACCCGTGAACAGCTCGCCGCCAGCGACGCGCAGTTGCGGCAGGATACCGCGTCGCTCTTCAAGGCAATGGGTGGCGGTTGGCGCGAAGTGGGCAGCGATTCAACGCAGCAATGACCCGATGCGACGATCTTGCCTGATCGCCCATGTGTAAAAAAGTTCGCGAAAAAATTGCTAAACGTCGCCACTTACCACCGGAATCCCGAATCGGGATGGTGACCCAGTCTGAACGCTATGCCGTGCGTTCGCCGCGGCAATTTCAAGGTCCGTGAAGTCATACAAGGTATCGACCCGACGTGTCGGCAAATCTCTCAAAAATCAAGAAAAATGCCGGCATATCGGGCCGATCGGAGCGCTTACCAGGGGCGGATGTTGTCGCCGTAGATGAGCGCAAGAATGAAACGAAGCATTCGCTTTCTCCCTTGTCGCACCCGTGAGAGTGCCGTCGATTATTAATTGAAAGTTAAGGATAAAGCAACCGCATTGCGGGGCCGTTTCGCGTGCGATCACGGCGGCTTAAGGGTTCGTTCAATGTCGCGTGCTAGCCCCTGAAGGTGATGGGCCAGTCAGCACAGAAGTTCGGTATGCCGGTGTCGGCGAGCAGGCCTTCCGGCCGATGGCTCGCTTCGACGACGCTTGCCCCGGTAGGGGGTGCCTGGCGTCGCGAGAGCGCCGAGGTTTCGTTCGGCGCGATCGATGCGATGAGCCTGTCGTCGCCCGGCGGCGCCATCACACTTGACGATCTCGCTTCGCTGCCACCGGCCGTGAAATCATGGCAGTTCCTCGGTCTGATCGAAATTGCCAATTTCGTCGCGCTGCGTCGCCACGTCGGCGTAGCGCGCGCCGATATGCTGGTCGTCGATGTCAGCGATCGAATCCTGGCAGCCTTCCCATCCGTCCGCATTTGCGAAGTTGGTAGAACCCAGCTTGAAGTTCTGGCGGACGGCGACGCGCTCTCCGATCTTGAGGCCTTGACGGGTGCGATCATGGCGCTGTTCGAACCCGTCCTCGATCTCGACGGCGAACCGCACCGCATCGAATTGTTGATCGGTGGCGCTGCGGCACCCCGCGGCAATACCGAGGAAGTGCGCCTCATCGAGGAAGCCGAGAGCGCGCTCGATCTGGCCCGGGCGGAACGGCATCCCGTCGTGCGCGACCTGTCGATCGGCGCACCCGCATTCGACCGTCGCACGCTGACTCGCGAGCTCAACAACGCGATTTCGCAGGAACAGATGTTCCTGCAGTACCAGCCCAAGGTGCATGTCCGCCGCCAGGAAATCTCGAGTGCGGAGGCGCTCGTCAGATGGCAACATCCCGAGCGGGGGCTGATCCTGCCGGGCGATTTCATTACCGTCGCCGAAGAGGCGCGCGAGATCTGTGCGCTGACGCTCTGGACGCTCGACAAGGTGATCGAGGATCAGCGCCTGCTGGCGGCCGATGGCCACCAGCTGACCGTCTTCATCAATATTTCGGGCCAATTGCTCGGTGACGCACGTTTCGTGAAGCAGGCGTGCGCGAAGGTCCGCGACAGTGGTGCGAAGATCGGCTTCGAAATTACCGAAACCGCGGTAATCCGGGATCCGCAGAGCGCGATCGCAAACCTCAAGACCTTTGCCGATGTCGGCATCACGATCGCGATCGACGATTATGGTGCAGGCCTGTCGTCGCTCGCCTATCTCAAGCAACTCCCCGCGCGCGAACTGAAGATCGACAAGATGTTCGTGCTGCAACTGACCAGCAGCAACCGCGATCCGTTGATCGTCCGCTCGACGATCGACCTGGCCCATGCGCTCGACATGGAAGTCACGGCGGAAGGCGTCGAGACGCAGGCGGCAATGGCACTGCTGACTGTCATGGGGTGCGATATGGTCCAGGGCTATCTGCTCAGCCGCCCGCTTTCGATCGATGCGTTTCGCCATTTTCTCGCGGCGGACAAGGCGGCCACGCCCGAGGAACAGGCCAAAACGATGTTCGCCCGACCGGCCAGCTTCTGGAAAAGCGCCTGACCGAACCGTGTTTAGCGCGGCCTTAACGTATCGGTGTGCAGGGTAACGGCGATGGGCGGCTCTTCATATTCACGGATATTGGCATCGCTCGTGGCGGCGCTGCTGCTGATGTGCGGGATCAGCGCGACCCCTTGTATGGCAGCGCCGGCAACTCCTGCTGTGAGCGCCGCGAGCTTCAAGGCGATGATCGACGATGCCAAGGCGTCGATGCTGGTCGACCCCCATCAAACCATCGCCAAGGCGCAGGCAGCGCGCGTGGTTGCCGAGCGCCTGCCCGCCGCGCAGCGAGCGGCAGCGATCGCGACGACCCAGTGGCTGCAGGGCGAAGCGTATCTGCGGCTCGATGACAAGATTCATGCCGGCCCGCTGATCCAGCAAGCGCTCGCGGCAGTCGCAGGTGCGCGCTCCCCAACCAAGCTCAATGGTGATATCCTGCTGTCGCTCGGCGGCTATCACACCGCGATTACAGACGTCGCCGCCGCGCTCGACGACTATCAGCGCGCGCACAACATCTTCCGCGATATCGGCGAAACTCGGAGCCGCGCCGTCGCGCTGCTCTACATCGCGCTGCTGTATCAGGAGGCGAAGGATTGGACCAACGCCCTAAAATATTATGATCAAGTACGCGATGTCTATCATGGCGAGCCGCAATTGCTGCAGCAGATCTACAATAATCGTGGCAATGCGCTGAAAGAAATCGGCCGCTACGCCGAGGCTGAGGCGCAGTTCCGCGAGGCGTTAGCGCTCGCGCGAACCATGAAGAATCCCGTACTTATTGCACGCGTGCTGAGTAACATTGCGCGCTCGCAGATCAAGTCCGGGCATCTCGATGCCGCCGAGCAGACGATAGCGCAGGGATTCGCTGTCGGTCGTGGCGGCGGCGAGGCTGCGGCGGCGACCGAGCAATTCTGGGGTATTGCTGCACAGGCGGCGTTCCAGCGTGGTGACCTGCAAAAAGCCCGCACCTTGATCGAGCGCAGCTTCGCCCATAGCGACGACAGCAGCCTTAGCACGCGGGAGGGGCATGAGACCGCTTATGCCATCTATCGCAAACTGGGCGACGAGAAGAAGGCGCTGATCCATCTTGAGGCATTCAAGAAGTTCGATGACAAAACGTCCGAACTCGCTGCCTCGGCTAACACCGCGCTTGCGGCATCGCGCTTCGACTTTGCCAATCAGGAACTCAAGATCACGAAGCTGCAGCGTGACGAAGAGCGGCGCAAGGCCGAGTTCGAGCGCACTCGCGCGCAGACCCAATTGTTTATTTTCGTCGGTCTTGGCGTCGTCACGGTGGTAATCGTCACCATGCTTGGCTTCGGCCTCGTCACCATCCGCCGCAGCCGCAACGAAGTGCGGGCCGCAAACGTTGATCTCGCCAATACCAACAGTGCGCTGGCCAAGGCTCTGGCGGCCAAGACCGAGTTCCTCGCCACGACAAGCCATGAAATACGTACCCCGCTCAACGGTATACTTGGCATGACCCAGGTAATGCTGGCCGATCGTGCGCTTGGTGAGACGATACGCGACCGTATTGGTGTGGTTCATAGTGCCGGCGTGACGATGCGCGCGCTGGTCGACGACATTCTCGACGTCGCCAAGATGGAAACCGGCAACCTCACCCTGGAAGAGGCGCCGTTCGATTTGCGCGCAACGCTGACTGACCTTTCGCGGATGTGGCAGGAGCAGGCCCAGGCCAAGGGGCTGGTCTTCGAGCTCGATCTCGCCGCATGTCCGCAGTGGATCGCCGGAGACTCGGCGCGGTTGCGACAGGTCGCCTTCAACCTGCTGTCCAACGCGCTCAAATTCACCGATGCGGGGTCGGTCACCTTGCGTGCGGGCGAAGCCGTCGGACCGACAGGTCCGCTGCTGACCATCGCCGTCGGCGATACCGGCATCGGTATATCGCCCGACAAGCATGAATTGATCTTCGAGTCCTTTCGCCAGGCCGATGGCGGCACGACCCGGAAGTTCGGGGGTACCGGTCTCGGCCTGTCGATCTGTCGCAACCTTGCCCGAGCCATGAAAGGGGAGGTCACCGTCGACAGCGCGGAAGGGCAAGGCGCAACCTTCACCCTGACATTGCCGCTGATGCGCGCCGACGCACCGGCCGGCGAGGTCGTCGCAACGGAAAGCGGGGAGGGTGCGCTGCTGATCGTCGATCGCAACCCGATCAGCCGCGCCATGCTGCGGGCAATTCTCGCGCCGCGTGCCGGCAACGTGCTCTTTGCCGGTTCGCTCGATGAGGCAAGCGAACGCGTCGCAGCAGGCGGCATCGCGTTCGTCCTCGTTGATGACGTGACCGCCAAGACCGCCGAAGATCTCGCCGCTGCCCTGGGCGCGCTCGTACGTGCCGCCGAGAATGCCGGTGCGGGCATGGCGATCTTGTGGGCGGGTCTCGACGATGCGCAGCGTGCAGAGCTTTCCGCCGTGGGGATGGCGCGCATCATTGCCAAGCCAATCGCGGGTCCGGCGCTTGCAGCCGCGCTTTATCCCGCTAAGACGTGCGACGATAAAGCACCGAACCATCTTGCCACACAGGCGGCTTGATCCGATAATGCGCCATCACGAGCAGAGGAACGCACTTCATGCCGCCCGCCCTAAGGTGCTATGGCCGTGAATATCCTTTTCATTGAGGATGATCCGATGAATCGGCGGGTCGTCGGCGACATGCTCGACGTTGCCGGTGCGGTGATGACGGGAGCGGAGAGCGCCGAGATCGGCCTCAAGCTGATCGACGAGCATGATTTCAATATCGTCCTGCTCGATCTGCGGATGCCGGGGATGGACGGATTCGAGGCGCTGCGGCGCATTCGTGCGCGCGGCGATGCCAAGGCAGACCTGCCGGTCATCATCGTGACGGCCGATACAGCGGTCGACCTGCGGGACCGTTGCCTCGCGGCGGGCGCCGACGAAGTGATGTTCAAACCGGTGGCGATGGATTCGCTGTTCGATGCGATCGGCCGCATGCTCGCCAAGCCGGGTGCCGGGATGATCGACTGACGCCCGGCGGGGTCTGGATGTCGTCCGCCCTCGCGCCTCATCGGTGCCTTATCGTCTCACAACGTAAACAACTGTATCCGATGCGGATGTAACCACTTCCGGTTCCAGGGCGAAGTAACCATATGGCGATCAAGCCGTGTGGAGCGTTCCTTGTCAGATGTAATCCTCGATCGCTTGTTGACCACGATGGACGTTGCGGTCGACGCGTTTGCGATATGTGAAGTGCGGCGCGGCCTTCGACTGATCGGCGGGGCGAGCGCGGCCGTCGAGGTCCACTACGTGCTTACGGGTACTTTGCACCTGACCGTCGGCGACGGCCCTGAAGTGCGCTGTGGCCCGGGCAGCATCATCGTCGTTCCGGCGGGACTTCATCAGGTTATGGCGGCCGACACTGCCCCGGCGATCGACGTGCGTGCCGCCGACAACTGCACCCCGACGCGCAGCGGTTTGCTGTTGTTCGACGCGGCGGAGGGGGGTGTGGGCGATGTCCGCGTGCTGTGCGGCCTGATTGCCGCCAACATATCCGGCTCGTTCGGCTTGCTCGACGCGGTCAAACAGCCGCTCGTGGAAGATCTCAGCGATCTCGCGATGGTCCGGCAAAGCTATGCCACAATGCTGGACGAGATTGGCGGCGAAGCATTGGGTGCCCGTGCGCTGACGGGCGCGCTGATGAAAGCGTGTCTCGTCGTGCTGTTGCGTCGCCATTTCGCCAGCGAGGGGCAGGGCTCGAGCGTCCTCAGTTCGTTGCGTGATCCGCGGCTGGGCAAGGCGGTGACCAGTGTTCTCGATCGGCCGGCGGCGGCGCACAGCGTCGCTAGTCTGGCGCGTGTCGCCGGCATGAGCCGCTCGGCCTTTGCGCGCGAATTTTCCAACAATCTCGCGATGAGTCCGATGGCGTTCGTCGCGCGCACCCGGTTGCACCATGCCGCCGAGTTGCTCGCCGCGACTCGCCTGCCGGTTAAGGTCATCGCCGCAAGCGTCGGTTTCGCCAGCCGCAGCCATTTCAGCCGCGCGTTCAGTGCCGCCTATGGCGCTGATCCCAGCGGATATCGCCGCGTGGCGGGTGCCAAGCCCAATGGGGCCGGATCAGCAACGGGAGCGCACGTGCAATGATGTCGACGAATCGTCTGACCATCGGCGTCAGTTTGTTGGCCGCGATGGGCGGTGTTGCCCTTGCCGCGCGTTCGTTCCAATCCGGCTCGCCGGCGGTCGCGGTCGCCCGGACAGCGACGGTCGCCGCGGTGCCGGCAACGCCGCTCGACGCGGCGCACCCGACCGTCGTCGAGCTTTATCAGAGCCAGGGCTGTTCGAGCTGCCCGCCGGCAAATGCCAATGTCAACGCGATCGCCGATCGACCCGGTATCCTCGCGCTCAACTTTGCGGTGACCTATTGGGATTATCTCGGCTGGAACGACAGCTTTGCCTCACCCGATTATACGGCGCGGCAATGGGCCTATGCGCAGGCCGCGGGGGGCGCGCAGGTATCGACACCGCAGGTGATCATCAACGGCCGCGCCGCCGTGGTGGGGAGCAATGCCGCGACGCTCGCCGCCGCGATTACCGCCAATGCCCGGGCAACCCCGGGGCCGGTGATTGCCGCCGACGGGGGCCGCGTCACCATCGGCGCGGCGCCGGCGTCAGCCGACGCAACCGTGTGGCTGGTGCGCTACGACCCGCGCAATCTCGCCGTGCCGATCCGCGCCGGCGAGAATGGCGGGCGCACGCTCGACCACCGCAATATCGTCCGCTCGCTTACCGCACTCGGTGGCTGGCATGGACGCCCCGCGTCGTTCGCCTTGCCGGCGGCCGACCCGATCTATCGCAGCGCAATTCTCGTCCAGCAGGGCAAGGGCGGCCCGATCATCGCCGCCACGCAAATCTAGGTCGTGCGGTTGTCGGGCGGCGCAAGCGCGGCGGCGAGCGACGCCGTCGCGCTGCCGCGCCGCGCCGGCTGGGGCTGGCTCGGTGCGGGTGCCCAGCCGGTGAGATAGACGATATCGAACCGCTCGGCGGTGCGGCCATCGGGGTCTGCGCGATCGGCAAAGGCCTGGGCGGCGCGCGTGAGAATGTCGCGCCGCAGCGGGCGACGGTCGCGCAGCACATTGCTCACGCCCATGCCGCGCAGGTCGCCGAGCAGCCGCCCGAGCCCGGCATAGCGCACCGTCAACGTCTCGACATCGGCCACCGGCAGCGCAAAACCGGCGCGGACCAGCAGGTCCCCGGCCGACCGCACATCGATTTGCGGATGCAGCCGCGCTGCCGGCCGGTCGCCCTCGGCGTCGCGCAATACCGCGCGTAGCGTTGCGAGGCTGCCGGCGCCGGTAAAGGCGGCGAGGAACAGGCCATCGGGCCGCAATGCCCGCCGTACCAGCGCGAGCGCGCCGGGCAGGTCATTGACGCTGTCGAGCACCCCGGCCGACACGACGAGATCGAACGTCCCGTCGGCAAAGCATGGCTGGTCCTCATCGGCGTGAATGCCGCCCGCCGCCGCGGCGAAAAGCGCGCCGGCATCGCTGCGGGTCACCGCGGCGCCAGCGGGCGGAACGAAGCTGCCGTCATAGGTGCCGAGGTCGAGCACATGCTCGAACGAACGCGTCACGCTGGCGAGCCGATCGGCGATTCCGTCGAGCATCGCGGCGCGCAGGAAATCATGCTCGGCGAAACGCGGCTGGGCGCGGTCGCGGCGCAGGCGTCGTGCAGCGCGATCGAAGATCTCGGCATTGCTCATGGCGCGGCTTGTGCCGCTGCGGCGCGCGCACGGCAAGGCTGGCGCGGAGTTGCCGCGCGGGATTGCGTTGGCCGTCGGTGACTTTGCCCTTGGCGCCGGTCGCGCTATCGATTGCCGGTGTCCGTGATGCGCCGCCTTGCCGCTCCGCTGCGCCTTGCCGCCGATCTGGCGCTGCCGCCGCGCTGCCCGGGTTGCGGCGCCGTCACCTCGGACGATCACCGCTTCTGCGTGGTGTGCTGGGACGGAATGCGCTTTCTTGCGCCGCCCTGGTGCGCGACATGCCATGTGCCCTTCGCCTATGATCGCGGACCTGGCGCCTGCTGTGCCGCCTGCGCGGCCAAGCCGCCACGCCATGCCGGCATCCGCGCCGCGGTCGCCTATGGCGATGTCGCGCGCACCGTCGCGCTGCGGCTCAAATATGGCGGGCGCACCGCCTTTGCCGAGACGGTGGCGCGCCAGATGGCGCGGCTGTTGCCGGACGATGCCGATCTGCTCGTGCCGGTACCGTTGCATCGCTGGCGGCTATGGTCGCGCGGCTTCAACCAGGCGGCGCTGATTGCCGCGTCACTCGCGCGGATCGGCAATGTCAGCCACGATCCCTTCGTCCTCCGCCGCGTCAGGGCCACCGCGCCACTACGCGCGATGGGGTCGCGCGCCCGCGCTCGCGCGGTCTCCGGTGTGTTCGCGATCGACCCGGCGCGGCGCGAAAATCTGCGCGGGCGCCACGTCGTGCTGGTCGACGATATCCATACCAGCGGCGCGACGAGCGATGCCTGTACGCGCATCCTGTTGCGCGCCGGCGCTGCGCGTGTGACGATTTTATGCTGGGCGCGCGTGCTGCCGGGTGAGGCCGGTGATTGACAAGCGCGGTCCGTATCCACACCTGTAGCGTCATGGCAAAGGTCGAAATCTACACCAAAGCATTCTGCCCCTATTGCTCGCGGGCGCTGAACCTCCTCGCGAGCAAGGGCGTCGCGGTCGACGAGTTCGATATCACGATGGGCGGGCCTAGGCGCGGTGAAATGCTCGAGCGCGCCAACGGCCGTACCACCGTGCCGCAGATCTTTATCGACGGGCAGCATGTCGGTGGATCGGACGATCTCGCCGCGCTCGATCGCGACGGCAAGCTGGACGCACTGCTCGCGGCATGAAGATTGCCGTGCTTCAGATGACCACCGGCATCGACCCGGCAGCGAACGCGCATGCGCTCGTTTCTGCGATCGCCGATGCCGCAACGGCAGGTGCAAGCATGCTGTTCACCCCGGAAATGTCCGGTCTGCTCGATCGCGACCGTGCGCGCGCCGCCGCATCGTTGCATGAGGAGGGCGAGGATCCGGTGCTCGCGGCCGTCCGTGCGGCGGCGGCCAAGCACGGCATCTGGGTTCATCTCGGCTCGCTTGCCGTCTGCGGTCCCGATGGCCGGCTGGCCAATCGCGGTTTCGTCATCGATGCCGATGGTGCGATCCGTGCCCGCTACGACAAACTCCATCTGTTCGACGTCGACCTGCCGACCGGGGAGAGCTGGCGCGAATCCGCCGCCTATGCGCCGGGGCAGGGAGCGGTGGTCGTTGATACGCCGGCCGGCATGCTCGGCCTGTCGATCTGCTACGATCTTCGTTTCCCGGCGCTCTATGGCGCGCTGAGCGACGCCAGCGCGACGATCCTTGCCGTTCCCGCCGCCTTTACCCGGCCGACCGGCGCCGCGCACTGGCATGTCCTGATGCGCGCCCGCGCGATCGAATCTGCCGCCTGGGTCGTCGCGGCAGCGCAGACCGGCGAGCATGCCGATGGGCGCGCGACCTATGGCCATTCGCTCGTCGTCGATCCGTGGGGCGCGGTGGTGCTCGATATGGGCGAGGCGCCAGGCCTGGGCTTTGCCGAGATCGATCAGGCGCGCGTCGGTGACGTGCGCGCACGTATCCCCGTGCTGGCGCATCGCCGGGCGATCCCGCCGGTGGTGCAGACGCAATGATCGTGTTCGATCTGCGCTGCAGCGGCGCGCATGTCTTCGAGGCGTGGTTCGCCTCGAGCAGCGCCTATGAAGAGCAGCGGGATCGTCGCCTGTTGGTCTGCCCGGTCTGCGGCGACAGCGACGTGGTCAAGGCACTGATGGCGCCCAACGTCGCCGCCAAGGGCAATGCCCGGCAGGTCCCGGCCGTGATGCCGACGGCAGCAACACCGGCCAGCGACGCGCCTTCGCCCGCGGTGATCAAGGCGGCGATGCAGGCGATCGCCGCTATACAGGCGCAGATGCTCGAAAAATCCGAATGGGTCGGCCGCGCCTTTGTCGACCGCGCGCGCGCGATGCACAGCGGTGAGGCCGATGTCGCACCGATTCATGGTCAGGCCACGCGGGCCGAGGCTGAGGCGCTGATCGAAGAGGGTGTGCCGGTTGCACCGTTGCTCGTGCCCGTCGTGCCGCCCGAAGCGTTAAACTGACCGCGAGGCGATTGACCGGCGGGCGGGGCGGCGATACCGCTCGTCGCATTGCCCCCGTAGCTCAGCCGGATAGAGCGACGGTTTCCTAAACCGTAGGTCACCTGTTCGAGTCAGGTCGGGGGCACCACCTCAAATCATTGAAAATAGGCCTTTTTACCACTTTCTGATTCGCGCTCAGACAAATAGTGTTAGAAGAAATAGGCACTTCTCAGCACTAATATTGCGCTGAAAATGACGCGAAAATGACGCGGTAAGGGGCCTCATCAACGATTGAGGCACGACATGGCAAAAATGCTCACGATGGCGGCGCTCGCCGCGCTCAGGTCTGGCAAGCTCCCGGACCCGCAAAATCCCGGACTCTATATTGAAGCGAACGCGTCGGGCGTCCGGGTCTGGAAATACCGGCGCAAGATGCCTCACCCCTCTACCGATATCGTCCGTATGACGCTGGGCAGCTTCCCCGCGCACTCGTTGGACAAGGCGCAGAAATGGGCCGGGGCGATCAATGAGGATTTAGAGGCTGGCGTTGATCCACGCGTTACCGCCAAGGCTGCGGCGCTCACCGTTGCTGGCGCTCATGAAAAATACATGGTCGCCGTAGAGGCTAACACCCATAAGATCGTGAAGAAGAAAAAGACCGGCGCAAAGGCCGCACTAAAGCAGCGGACGATTGACGACAAAGAGGCGATCTTTGATCGGAACGTTAAGCCGGTGATCGGTAATAAGCCGATCGGTGAAGTTACCACAAAAATGATTAATGATTTGATCATCGGTATCACCAATCGTACGCATAAGGGCGTTCAAGCCAATCGTACAGCAAGCGAATTGCGTGTGTTTTTCAAGTGGTGCCTAAGCCTTCGCGGTAAGGCGGCGGGCGTGGAACTGGCGATCGATCCAACCTCTCAGGTCGATCAACTTTGGAACGCTGAGGAAGAGCGCGACCGTTGGCTTGATCATGACGAACTGCCTCTTTTCCTAAAGGCGCTGGCGACGGACGATCGGCACTATAAGCGCGCCTTGTTGCTCTTCCTCTTGACCGGTTGCCGCCGTAGCGAATTGACCGCCGCGCCATCGCGGGAGCTACGTGAGGGAACGTGGCACATCACAGGCGAACGCACAAAGAACGGTGATGAACTATCGATTAAGCTGGGGCCGTGGGCGCAATCGTTGATCAATACCAATGGCGATTTTATAATCGAATCTCGCCGCAAGCCCGGTAAGGCTCAGCGCTATGGCTGGGAGCGTCGCCTTAAGAAGATCGAAGATCGGATGTCGAAGCTTAACGGTTCGCCGGTAGAGCATTTCACGCTACATGATCTCAGGCGTACGATGCGCTCGCACGTTGATGAACTTGTTGATGAGGCCATGGCAGAGCGGATGATCAATCACAAGCTCACGGGCGTTAAGCGCATCTATAGCCGCAACAAGCGCGCGGATGCCATGGCAGCGGGTTTTCTCGCGTGGGAACGTCGCTTAGCAATGATGGCTGTAGAGGCTGGCGTTGGCGGCGCGCTTGACGTTAGAATCGATGATCAAACTCAAGCCATGCCAGAACATCCGCGCGCTTGAAGAGAGGCCGCTTAGCCGCTCGGTACTCCTTCGGGAAGCCGGGCGGTGGAGCCTTGCGCAGATTATCGAAATGACGGCGTGACATACGGACTAAATCGGCGACTTCATCGGCCGTCATCATAGGGCGATCATCGGCCGTCACCTTAAGTGCGGCAGCGATCTTAAGCGCATCCATTTGCAGGTGGCCGCGTGTGATCGCGTCCCACATCTCGGCTTGTGTCATTTTCTTGGGGGCTTGAAGAGGCATCATTTTTTCCGGGGTTTGGTCGCGCGATAAACTTCCTCAAGTTCATCATCGCCACGGCTGAAAAAGAAAGGCGTGAAGGGTAGTATGGTGGTATCGTACGTTTCGGCCGTCTCGCTCATATCCCAGACATCAACCTTGATCTTCCGAACAGTCAACGGCTGGGCCGGGTCGCTCGTGATGCTCATGAGATTGAGGTAACGGGTGATTGTCGAATGCCACAATGAGCGGTTGCGCGAGGCGGCTTTAGAGCCAAGGCCTTTTTGATCTTGGTGGTAATAATCGATGAGTCTCATAAAAATACTTAGGGTGAGGGGTGGTTTTCGTGCCACCCTAAGCCATGATGATCATTGCCCCCAAGATGGTGGCGAACGCCACGGCATAGCTCAGCGCGACAATCGCGGCGGTGATCGCAACGCCTTGAGCCATGCCGTGGATTAGCTCACGCATAACAAGACCCGATATCAACCGCCTCGGGCAACGGGATGGTTGTCGTTAGACGATGCGTCCTAAGGTCGATTAAGACGATGGAGCAATCTTCCCGGTGCCAAGTGTAGGTGGTGCAACCCGGTTGGAAGTGGGTTAGTGTGGCGTCACCATACAGAGCGCGCATATCGCGGAAGGTCGCGAGCGTGGGCAGGGGCGGGGCTGGGGGCTCCGTGATCATGCCAACACCTCAAGCATCCTGATATCGTCATCGGTGATATCGTCGCGGGTGATTTTCTGGCCGATCATGCCGCCACCTCATGGGTAAGACCATACAGGCGCGCGATAAGGTCGGCGATCGTTTCACCCTGCTCGCGCGAAGTAGAAACCGGCGCACTATGGAGCCAAACCGGCTCGTTGCGCGGGTCATTGAGGAGAAGAGCGCCTTCGGCGATCTTGAGATAACCCACACGCCAGCAACGATTAGCGCTGGACCCGATAGCAACCAGCACGTTTTTATAAGGATGAGCATCACAATAATCGCGGGCGATGACTTGGGCGATGTTGGAAAGATCGCTTACGTAACGTTTTCCGTTAGTGGACGCAATCGTCACCGGGGAAGTATGTCCGCTCTTCATAGTTCGCAGCGAATGGTAAACTAAGACGCGCGCGTTATCGTCGTTGGCCACCAAACCGGCCAGATACTTTTGCATTGTGCGCATATGGCATTCCCAAACGCTGCGACCTCGATTGGTCGAATCAGCGTCGGGGACACCATATACAGCATATTTTGCGAAAAGAAACACCTATTTTCTACCACCTTTTGTTGTGTACGTGCAAAAAGTGGTAGTTTTCACTTGGCGTATAGTCATTCAAAGTCTTTTGGGTCTCAAAAAGGTGGTAGTCTGCTCTTTTCGACCCCCAAAAAAAATGCGTTTCAAGCATTCTCACGCCAGTTTATCTTCATTCCATTGTAAATGTCGCCAAGGGCGCGGCTCATCGCCAGCGCGTGCGGATCACAAGAGTCCCGGCGCAGCTTGTCCCGCATTATCCCGCAAGCGGTGCAAAGCTCGCGTAGCTCGCTCAGGGGCAGGGCATCATGAGGCCTTGATCGGCCATCCCGACGCTCGCGTCCCGCGATCTCCATCAATAGTGTCAGGTAATAATCATGTAGTGCGTTGATAAGATCGTTAGTCATTTCGATCACCTCCAAGACTAATTATCATCGGGGTGATTTATGTTGCATATAAGCAAGAGTTTTGACTAAATAGGTATGCGGCTTAGTCACCGCTGGTCTCGTAAGAGACTCCCTCCAGTCGCCCCCGGCCACCTTATCCGTAGGATTTTGTTCTCCAAGCCGGGGGCGGCGCTCATTTAACCCCAGACAGCGAAAAGCCCCCAGCGATTAAACTGAAGGCTTCCCGAAACAATCCCTTGGGAGGATGCCGGTTGATCGTATGCGTACCGATCAACCGGACAATGTATTTAGTATCAAGCGGCTAAACGATGCGCCTCATAAACCCGCAATATATCATTCCGAAACTTACGATATTCTATGAGATTAAAGGCAGCGAACGCGTTAGGGCCGTACACGACAAACGGTATCCCCAACCAGATTAGCGCCGCACAAGCCGCACCATTAGAAACGTAGAGGTTGATACCGTTGTTACGCGATAGACGCTCAACGTCATGCTTGAGCCCGTATGAGCTTGGCGCGCTGGGGCTGGGGCGGATATTCCGCTTAAGCGGCGTGATTGCGGCGACGCACGCGTTAAAGGCATCTTCGCAATCCTCCCACGATTGATTCATCTCGCCTCGGACGTTGAATCCAGCCGTTGTTAAACTCGGGTATTGGCGGATAATCTCTGCAATTTTTTCAAGGTATGTCATTGGTATTAACTCCTGTTAGATGGTTAGATCAGTGAATAAACTACGGCTTTCTTCGTGCCGGTGACGATCTCTTGAGCGGTGATGTACTCATCGCGTAACATGGTCTCGATAACGCTATCGCGTACCTTGATATCGATGCGTTGAAGTGCACCACGGCGAATATCGCGCGCCGATACAGGCGCACCCTCTTTCTTCATGAACGCCAAGACCTTATCAACGTAATGCGCTTGCCGCGTGTCGCGATCGTCGCCAACCGGAACATCAAGGTTACGCAACTGGTCGGCGTACCATTCAACAATCGCCGTTGCGGCACGAGCGTTATCGATACCGATCACGGGCGATATCGAGCGTGCACGCTCACGGGCGTTATCAAGGCGCTCATCAATATCTTGAGCCAAGACGTTGAGCTTAAGATCATGCCAGCGCTCGAATACCGACAACATCCCGGCGATACGCTGGGCATGCTCCAAGGCGCGCGCAAAGAACGTCTCGGTCTCTTCGCGACGCCACTTCAAGGCCTTGGTGTTATACCAATCCTCAAAATGCTTACACGCATCCATATCGAAGCCGATAACAGGAGGGCGCAATTCACGGTGCGATGATCCGTGAAGGCTAAGGGGCTGGGATAGCAACGCCTCGACACGCGCATTAAACGGCGCGATCTTGGTATCTTCAATACGCTTTTTTCGCGTCTTTTCTGTATCGCTCGTTATGTCCAATTCCTGCCCCGGCCATGCCGGTGGCGATGCGATCAAGAAACGGGCGTGGATGCCTTGAGTCTTCAAGATCGGATCATTGAGGAACGATGTTGCGACGGACGGTTGCACGAGCAACAGACCCGCCAGACGACGACCGCGAAGCCTTAGCGTGATATCGCCCGTGGTGCGGTCGATCGGTGCACCATCCCACATCAGCGTCATCATGCTGGCGAATTCGGCCGGTGAGTTTTCCTTACGCAACGAGTGCCCGGCAAGCATCGATCCACCCTCAGAGGTAAAGAGGCCAAGCGTTGGCCAACCTTTCTCAAGGGTCGAATAAATGCCGTTCGTGGTCGCCTTGGTGAGGGTGTTGCGCGGGTCGGCCGGTAAGCGCGGCTCATTCTCAGCAAGGCGCATCATCGCCTCTTTATCGCTGGCTTTCTCTGCCTTGACGCGCTCAGCATCCCAAATCTTGCGATCAACCTGATACTCGATCATCTTGCTATCGTAATTTTCAAGCGCTGCGTCCTGCCACCGGGTAACGCCAACCATGAGTTTATCGAAGAGCGTTGATTTGGCCTCGCCAGACTTCGCCAGCACCATGAAGAGACCGGACAGGGGAAATGACTTCCCAACGGTATGAAGCGAATCAACGTTAGCCAACGCTTGGGTGGCGAACGATATCACCGCCAAGGCACAAGGCGCGATTGCCTCTATGGGATAGTCACCCATGGCGGCTTGCCCCTCGATCGCGTCACGGATGATCGCGGGAAGGGTCTCGATCGGAAACTTGCTCATTACCGTGCACCCCCAAACTTCGAGGCTGCACCGCGCAACACGCGGTCAAGGTAAGAGCGCTTGAGATAATCCGCCTTAGAGTTTTTCCCGTGGATTCCCTGATGTATCGCGTTCTCGATCGCTGAGCGGCAATAATCCTCATCCGGCTCTTGCACGACGCTGTAATAATGAGCGGCGGCACGTAGAATCGGGCGATGATAGTCAGGGCCGATCTCTGCCAACAATTCCTCAAACCGCGCCAGTCCAAACAAAGCGTAATGCTCACGGGGCGTGAACTGAGGGGCGGGGACAACCGGCTTGATCCACGGACATAGCGTCACCTCGTCACGATCGCCCCGGACAAGACCAGAGCGCGATGTCACCGGGTCAACCATCCCCTCAAAGATCGGTGACGCGGTGTAGTGGATTTGGTTGGGCGTGAAGGGTGCCGGGTCGACTTCGCAATTCTGCCAATCGCCACCATTGGCGAAACGCTCATACAGGGTACGGCAGAGCCATGGCTCACTGAGGTAAAACCACAGGTGCGCGGATAGTGTATCCCAGCCCCGTACACCCGCGCTCGCGCTCCACTGATAGTGATAGGATGCGCCCCAGAACTCTGCCGGGAGGCATGACACGAGGTATTGCAAGCGGCGGCGCTCATCCTCAAGTTCAAGGCTCGCCACCGGCAGCTTATCGAAATCGAGCATAACCCAACGCAAGCCCGTGGGGGCCGCTCTGAGCTTCGCCGGGCCGTGCTGTACGGTATCGGCGAGCGTGCGGCGGATACGACGCGTACCGGTCACCGTTTCGCCCCTCACGAGGCAGCGCGTTGGCTCTTGCTCAAGCCATTGGAGCGCGGCGCTCAAATCATCGATATTCTCGACATCAAGGCGCTCGGCATCAAACAATGCCGCGTTGTCATAATCGCGTTTGGTAATCTCATCGCCGTCTTGGCGGAATGTCTTGGTAAGTAGTGGCAGCGGGTCACCATCCCGAAACGCCACCGTATTCAATAATGTTGTCATAAAACTCCCGTATAAAATAAAAAGACGCGTTGTGGTGGCAACGCGTCTTTTCGGGAGTTTCACAACATTAGGCTCATGATTGCCCAAGTCGCAATATATTTATGCTACCGATCTAACCTGCCGCCACCACAGCCGCACTTTATTTATGCAACGTAGTGAAAACTCTGCGCAGGTAGCAATATTATTCTTCGCGGTCTGGCATCAATACGGGTTTTGGTCTGGCATCAAATGGCACCATCTGGCATCAAATTGGCTCGAAAATGATGCCAGATGGTCTTTCATCTGGCATCACTCTTGATGCCACTGGCATCACTCGCGCACCATCTGGCATCACTGGCATCACGCAAAAAACGGCAGAAAACCGTCATTTTTCGAGGTCTGGCATCACTGGCATCACTGGCATCATCGTTTTTTTCCATTTTGAAACGCCCTAATAGGTAATTTAGCTTTTTTCTCTCTATATTCAATGATTTAGGCTGTTTTTAGAAAAGTAGTGATGCCAGTGATGCCAGTGATGCCAGATCAAAATTGATGCCACACCAAAGGTGTGGAAATAACCGCTAACGCGGTAATAGAAAACAGAAGTTCATTGATTCCTAATAAAGGCAAGGAGGGCGGTTATTGGTCTTGCTCACTCGGCGGTTTCTATTTGTATGCATGGGGTCGCGTACTAAGTAATCTTGAGGCGCGCCACGAGCGCTCAATAACTCGGTGATGGCGCGTCTCAACCTGTATGGCGTCGCCGTACTCAATCCACCGCGCCAGATATCCACGCGGCGCGCATGGTGGAGACTATGCCACCGTTAAGCCGCTATGGTGAGAGAGATTATGCGGCGTGGATGATCGCGCTAACCGAACGCTACGGCGAGTGAGCCTAAATATTTTGATGAGCGAAAGTAAACCATCAAGAAAGGGGAAATCCCCGCACGCCAACACGGATATTGCGAAAATCGCCGCCAATATCGAGCGAGAAGATCGCGCCATCACCAAAGGCGACGGCTATAAGGTTTCGGCCGCACAATATGATTGGGCACTTGAGCGCATAGCCTCTGGCGACACCATTAAGAATGTAACGACTCATCTAAAGATTAGTCGGGCATCATTGCTCAAGCGCGCCTCTGTTGATGAGGATTTCGCCAAGGCGTTCAACGCTGCTCTGGCCATTGGTGTATGGGCACGCCTTGAGAATGCGGAAGATCGTCTTGAGAATGGCACCGGCTCGGTAGCTCGTGACAAAGCTTTGATGGATCATGCCCATTGGATGGCCACGAGGCTGGCGTCGCGAGTGTTTGGCGACAAGATTCAGGTTGATCAACGCTCGATCACGATCAACGTCGACAAGGATGCGGCGGATTGGTGATCCCAGCCGGGCAAAATCCCGTGCGAAGGATACAAAAACCGTCGCTCTGGATAAAATCTCGTGCTAAATCATAGCTTTAAGATCGTCTTGGCCAACCATCGGGCTCCAAACGTCACAACGGCGTCAATTTTGCTGATTTTGGGGCTGATTTTGGGGTAATGGTCTGGCTATGACGATCGATCCCCAGACCATGGATGACCGCGAGCTTGTCGCCGCATATCTGGCCACGAGCGGTGAGCCGGATGATGATGAAGCCATGGCCTTGTTGGCAGAGATAGAGCGGCGCGATCTCGATATCTGACTCTGCCCGCCGATCGTCCTGCCCCACGTTCTGAATCGATGGTGACGCCAGACGATCGGGGGAATGATCGTGGCCAAGATTGTGCCCCCAGCGTTGCCCGTACATCACCCCTTGCTCAGGGTGGTGTCTGGGATGCCCCAGATTGCCCCGTGGGAGCCCGTACAGCGCGATTAGGCCTCTCTGCCTTCGCTCGTGCCCCTCATGGCTTGCGGTGCCTCTCTGGCGTTCTATATAGCGGCGGATGTCCAAGTATCGTAACACCGTACCAGAGTATATCACCGAACGCGCGGAAGTCTGGCTCGATCGTAAGCTAAGATCGGGTTTGGTTGGCCTTCCGACTTATGGCGGTTGGCCACGTTTCGAGTATGCCGATGGTCGCCACCCCGGCGAAGAGATACGGCGATTGCTCTTCATCAATGGTTATTCAATCGCAAGAGCGGCACGCGTCTTACGCGTCAACCGTCCCAACCTTACCAACGTCATCAATGGCAAGGTCGATCTCAGTAACGATCTTGCTTCACGTATCGCCGTGCTGCTCGCCACGATAATTCGCGGGCTTGATTGTGTGGAAGACCAAGAGCGCGACGATCTTGAGGATACGATCGCGTTCGATCTTATGGAGATGCAATTAGCTCACGCTTGGTTGCGCGATGCCGGGGTGCGCAATAACTTCGCGCTTGATTACGAACACTTCAAAGACGATCGGTGAAGCGCGGATGTACGACACCACCGAACATCCCGGCGAGCGTATCCGCCAAATGATAGCAGAGCGTCATTACCCGATAGGTCTTGTGGCTGGATTGTTGGGCATCAACCGCCCCAACCTCAACAATGTGATCAATTGTAAGGTGGCGTTGAGCCATGATCTTGCGTGCCGTATCGCCGCATTCTTCGCCGATGATGTAGAAGAGCAAGACCGTATCGCGCTTGATCTATTGCAGCGCCAGCTTTGGCACGATTGGAACGCCAACAAGGCGCGGCGCGAGACTATCAGGCGTGAGGTTGGGGCGACGTTCGGTTAGGCCGGGTGCGATACCAGATAAGACAAACCGCCGTAATGCCGGTTGCTATCCAGATAATCAGGTTAGGATGTTGATGCGCCCATGTTGGGGCGATCACGTGGGCAAGAGCGCTCATGGCACAATCGGCCGCGATCGTTAGCGCGATATTCTCGACGTAGAGACGGCGCGCGGTCTGAATCATGACGCGTCACCGATATCAAACTCAATATCGTTGGCATCGCGGCGCTTGATCATCGCGTCACCCTCGCGCTCAAGATCAAGCTCACTGTCTTGGCGTGCCATCATCCGGGCTCGGGTCTCATAGGCGTGTCTAAGCCATTGCTCGCCGATCACCTTGAGTGAGCTTGTGGCCATAAGGCGGCGCTTCATCATGACGCGTCACCGTCCTGCTCAACCGTGAACGCCTCAACGATGCGGCTCAAATCTTCCGTGGTGTACCAACACCAAGACCAACCATCGCGCTTGCAATGGCTGGGGAACAACACGGCACCCGGCCGGGTGTTGAGATTCTCGCGCTTGAGGGCCGCGACATAGGCGCGCACCACATCTTGGTTATGGTCTGGGGTGATCATGACGCGTCACCCCTTGCGAGCTTTAAGCTCTCGATCAAGCATCCCGCTATTGAGCATGTTTATAATCATCTCTTGCTGTTTGATCAAAAACCGTGCCTTTTCCTCAAGCATTTCGCGCTGAATTGTCTCGCGAAGTTGATCAATATCAATTTCATCATTCAGCCTGAAGAGCGCCGCCTCAATGATATTCCGTTCTCTTACGTAACGGTCTTTCAATTCTTGTATGGTTGTTTCCATTAGTCATTACCTCCGAACAATATTTATCTCAAATCCTCCGCCATAAAGTCCATATTTAAATCCCGCGCTAAATACGGGATGACTCCAAGCTCAAATTGTATCTCGCTCATCAAGCAATTCGAAGGATGCCGCCTCAAGGCTTATCCAGACCCCGGCACCGGGGGCGCGCCTTGGACGATCGGTTACGGCAGCCCGAGCGGTATCAAGCCCGGCATGGTCTGGACTCAAGCCATGGCCGATGCCGCGCTCGCCAAAGACGTGGGGATTAAGGCCACGGGTGTCATGGCGCTCTTGGGCAATCACCAGACCACACAAGGCCAGTTCGATGCCTTGGTAAGCTTTGCGTTCAACTGTGGTCTGGCCAACCTCAAGGCCTCAACCTTAATAAAAAAGCATCTGGCGGGCGATTATAAAGGCGCAGCGTTGGAATTCGCGAAGTGGAACAAGGCGGCGGGTAAGGTCATGGCAGGATTGACTAAGCGCCGTGCGGCGGAAGCGGTGTTGTATGCCCGTTAAGCTAATCCTTATCCTCGTTGGAAGCCTTGGCCTAATCGTCGGGGCGAAACTGTATCTCAACCACGTGAAACAAACCGGCGTGATGGAAGAGCGCCAGCGCACAACCGATCTCATCGCCCGTGAGGATAAGGCTAACCGAGACTTTGAAACCAAGCTGCAAAGCCAAATCGACGCTTGGGGCAAGCGTTACGCGGCACAAGAGGGAGTGAGGGTAGGGCGCGAGACGGTTTACCGCGATCGTATCATCAAGGATGCCGCGACGATTCCAGATTGCCACGTTCCCGCGCCGATACTTGAAGATCGCAACGCCATCCGTGCCGATGAGGCGTTACCACAATGAAGCGCCACACTCTCACCGCGTTGTTCGGTGTCGCCATACTCTCAGGGTGCGCTCATGGTCCCACGGGTCTGGCCAGACCGGCCCACATGCCCAACCTTCCGGCAGAACTCGTGAGCCCGGCGACCCGGCTTGCACCGATCACCGATGACAGCCTCAAGGGCGCGATTATCAACGGTGCGACGGATGATCAGCGATACAACGCTCTTGCTCATCGTTTTAATTCGATGCTTGGCTTATGGGGTTGTGTCGCGAAGGCTATGGAAGATCGCCGGGACGTAGATTCCTGCCTTAAGTGATCAACGCTCATCCGGCATAAGGCTCTCAACCCTCAAGCGCTCAATCATCCGGTCAATATCGCGCCGCTCAAGATAATCCGCCTCTGGCCACATCTCGGCTATCGCGCCGGGGAGAGACCATTGATCAATTCCCATGGTTGCGGAATAGTCGGGCTGGGGCGGAAACAGGTCCATTACCGCTCACCCTTCATGATCTTCGTAATCATACTTGGCGACAGGTCGAGCGCTCGCGCCACATCGACACGTCTCATACCTTGATCAAGCATGGTTTGGATTGTAGTGCGGCGATCACCCCGACGCTCAGTCATTACCGCTTGATTCCTCAAACGGTTGGCCGCGACTCTCACGCGGTTAGCTTCCTCTCGCTCTGCCTTGATCTTGGCTTGCGTTTCCCGGCTATCATAAAACCTCAGGACAGCCGCGCACGGCTTGCACCCGAAACCGTACCGCAAGGTACTATAAGCGACATCCTGCTCTTTCCCGCAATCACACCGCACTTTTACACGCGGGTGTTGATCAATCCGGGGTAAATCAGTTTCGATTATTACGCGGGTGCCCCAGCGCTCGCCAACCGTCGCCTTAATCTTACGCATCCGGGCCTTTACCGGCGCGCTCTGCCAATTCCATAAGCTTGGTTTCAAGATCGCTCAAGGTCGCGCTTATGGCGTCAATGGCATCGGCCATCATCATTACCATGTCGGCTTCATCGTTTGTCATAGTCATTACCTCCGCTGATATTTATCATCCGGAGCATTTTACGTGCCACGATTCCGCAAAGTCGATATTTAATAAATACCTCGTGACGACAATTGCGACCGATGGCCAGACTATGGCGAGTGATGGCCAATCAAGCTTTGGTAACACCATTGTTAATGATGCGGCGATCAAGATAGCTCGTCTCAACACCGGGGCACTCATAGGCACGGCTGGGAACAATGCCCGGCGTCATGCCGTGATCGCTTGGCTCAACGATGGTATGGCGACGCCGTACCCATTTCCAGAGCCAGACGACGACCGGGATATCATTGCGCTAATCGTTGATGATGAAGGCGCGATGTTCTTATCTGGCGTAGGGGACCTTAGCGCGATCTCTCTCCCTGCGGCGATCGGCTCGGGCAGTGATTTTGCCATCGGTGCAATGTTAGCCGGAGCAACCCCAGCCAACGCCGTGGCGCTGGCCGCTCAGCGTGATGTTTGGACCAGCGGCAAGATCACAACAATGACGGTGAAACCATGAAGACGCGCGTATTCTGCCACGAGTGTAAAACCGTCCATCGTATCGACATCACGACGCCAGCCAGACAGGCGCGGCTCCATTACGCTCATGACGTGTTACCCGGCTGTATCCTCGATCTCGACATCACCGCGATATTCTCTAACGCGGGATATTATCAGGCCACCCGCGTCTTTATCGCGCGTGAAACTGAGCATCTTGTCGTAAAGCTATTGCGCTCGATCCATGGGCCTAAGCCCCCGCATAAATAGGGGCATGAAAACAATATCACTCCCAGCTTACGATGTGCCCGGTGACTTGCTGAGCCCGATCGTTCTCGCCGCGCTCGCCAATGGCGCAACCTCTGCCAACCATCCGACTGATTCCGCGCTCATCACCGTATCGTTTGAGGATGATCAAGCCGGGACTGACTTTGAGGCCGCTATCTCGGCGATCTTGAATCCCCCAGCCCCAGAGGCACCGGCAAAGGGCGGCAAATCGAAGTGATTTGTGGATCACGAGACGAACGCCAAGACACTCGCGGGTTACACCGTTGAGCAATGGGACGGGTTGCTTGATGCAACGTGGTCTGTTGGTGCGCCTCGCCGTCTCGTGATCGTGCAATGTCAAGACCGCGTTAGCAAAGCGCCTCGTCTCAGTGATCCCAGCCTTACCGATCGCCGGGCGCTCATGTGGAAGCTCAAGGGCGAAGGCATGAATAATGCCACGCTGGCGCGCAAGTTTGGCGTCTCGCCGGGTCTCATCACCAAGATACTCAAGGGCGAACGCTCCTAATGGCGATCACCACCGCCAGCGCCAAGGCCAAGGGCCGCAATCTTCAAAAGAGCGTTGTCTCAAGCCTCTTGGAGCGTCACCCGACGCTAACCGCCGATGATGTTGTGTCTTGCCCCATGGGCAGCAATGGCGCGGATATCAAACTGAGCCAAGCCGCTAAGGCCGCGATTCCTTTCGACTTCGAATGCAAGGCAAGAGCTAAGATCGCCATGGTGTATGAGGCGCTTGATCAAGCCCGACGCTCGCCAGACCGTATCCCCCTTGCGGTGATCAAAGCCGATCGTAAGCGACCCTTGGCGGTAATCGATCTTGAGACATTCTTAAGCCTGATATCCGATAGAGCTTGACTTAAGCCAAAACGTTCGCCGTATACGGCCGGGCTTAAGAAGGAAGGGATTACCACCATGGCACTTCAAGACCTGTTGAAACTCGTTGACGACAAGCTCGCTGATGTTTTCGCCGCTAAGCCGCATGATCCCGCAAAAGATCGCGCGCCGCTGCTCAAGGGAATCGATAAGACCGCTACCCAATACGCCAACCCGGAACCCGTGAAGGGCCGCAAGTGGTGGAAAGCGGCGAATAACGTTGTGGCGTTCGCACCCCAGCACAATGGCGCGGCGTTCCCGATAGGCGGCAAAGAGACGGTCTATGTTCCGTCTGAGCGCTTCCCGGATTTCCTCAAGGCGTTCAAGGCAAGCGTAGAGGCTGGGGAGTTTGACGCTCAGCTTAAGGGCGGCACCACGCCGGTAAAGGCCGCGACGGCTGGCACCAAGCGCGCGGGATGGTCGCCAGAGCGTCGCGCCGCTCAGATGGCAGCTATCGCGGCTAAGAAGGCCAAGAAAGCCTAATTCAGCCCCGTACAGGGCAAAAGAAAAGGGCCGGGTTCGCACCCGGCCCTTTTTGTATGTCAGTGCCGTACAGGCCGCTTACCGGGCTTTGATCACCGCCTCGATCGCGGCGGCGCGTAACGATTTCTGATAGGCCACCCAATGCGCGGTGGCATTATATCCGGGTGCCGCATATTCGATCACCCCCATTGACTGGCCGATCTTGTCGCTAATTTCGCTGCATTTCTCAATCGCAAGGGTGGCGATCGTATCGGCGCTCTCATGTGATGACGCATAGCCGCGCGCAGCTTCGGCAACACATTCCAAGCCGGGCTGGAGCATCGCGACCCGTGCCGCATCGATGCGCGATTGTTCCTCTGCACTGTTTTGAGCCACAACAGGCACGGCCAGCACCATCAAGGCACCGGCAATCATAATCTTAAACATAGTCACTCCTCCATCAAACAATCCGTCTACATCGCGATAGAACTAACTTTCGTCAAGTCGACTATCGGGACACGATTTATATAGCCTCGCCATAGTCAAATGCGCGATAATTAAGGTAATGGCACGGCAAAAGATAACGCATTACATCAATAACAGAGAGACCATAGCAGAGATTTGGAAATCAAAGCTCACATATTGCCATAAGTTTGAGCCAATGTGCGACCGCATCCGCGCTTGCGACTTTGATTACTCAGGCGAAGGATTCACCGACGCGGGGCTTACCCGCCAGTTCACCACCGATCATACCGGCGAGGCTTTCACCAACTTTCGCCCGTTCAAGATTTTCCGTGATGGTCGCGAGGTGGTGCGCTCTCACTGGCGCGGTGATTCCCAGACCGGCGAATTCGCCACCGATCGCGGGCGCATCACCGAACGGCTCGGGCGTGAGTTTATCGCACTCGTTACCGCGTACGGCAGGCGGGGTAACTTCGCCGGGTACAGTTACATTGACGAGATGCGATCAAACGCGCTGATCTCACTCTCTCATGGCGCTCTTAAGTTTGATGACACGCGCACTGATAACGCCTTTGCTTACCTCACGGTCATTACGCACAATGCCTTTCTCAAAGTGCTTAAGGATGAGAAGCGGGCGCAGATTTTGCGCGATACGCTGTTGATGGATGCGGGGGCAAATCCCTCGATCGGCTTCAAAGACGTGGATTAAGCTAAATATGGGGTGACATTCACCCTAACAGCTAAACAGTTAGAAGCTCAGACCTTGGCGCGAAGCCGCGCGCGCTTCATCCTTTTTCGTGGCGGCTCACGCTCTGGAAAGAGCTTTGCCAATTGCTACTTTGTCCTAAATCGCGCGCTTGTAACGCCTCGCTCACGGCATGGTGTATTCAGGCTCACGGCGGTTGATGTCCGCCGTACGCTCTTCGATCTCACATTCAAAGATATGATGAATGTGGTTTATCCCGGCTTATGGGATGAGCTTAAGCGAACGGGCAAGATCAACGAATCAGAGATGACGATTGAGCTACCCAATGGCGCGCTCATCCTCTTTGCCGGTCTTGATGACTCCACCCGACAAGAGCGCATCTTAGGCGATGAGTATTCAACAATATTCGTCAACGAGGTTTCGCAATTCCGTGACTTCGATATCATCCAAAAGCTCATCACGCGCCTGAGTCTTGAACTACCGATGGAGTCGGGCAAGCCGTTAACGCCTAAGCTCTTCCTCGATTGTAACCCGCCAAAATCACGTAAACATTGGACGTACCGCGCGTTTAAACAAGGCGTGCAACCCATTAGTGGCGAGCCTCACCCTCGTGCCCATGAGTGGGCAGAGATACACATGAATCCGGAAGATAACGCTGAGAATATCGCCAGCACATACCTTGACGATCTCCAAAACCTTAGCGTTCATGATCGCAAGCGCTTTTTAGAAGGCGAATGGGGGCTTGATACTGAAAATGCGATGTTCCTTGAGCAATGGTGGAGCGGCGAGCGTCGGCTTAAGCGTGTTGATAAGGATGATTGGCAGCGGTTTAAGCGTATCGTGGTTTCGGTCGATCCGGCTGGCTCAAGCAAGCTGGGAAGCGATGAGACAGGCATCATTGTGGTTGGGCAGGATGATACCAACGATTGTTTTGTCTTGGAAGATTGCTCAGGTCGCTATCAACCCCATGAATGGGGCGGGCGTGCCATCAAGGCGTATTGGGATTGGAACGCGACAGAGATTATTGTCGAGGCTGATTATGGCGGCGAGATGGTAAAGAATACCATCACCGCGATTGATAAGGCGGTCAACGTCGTTCCGATCAAGACCAAGGGTAAACGCAAAGATGTACGGGCCGGGCCGGTAGCGACGCAATATGAGCAAGGCCACGTATGGCATTGCGGCTCATTCGAGAAACTTGAGGGGCAGCTTGAAGAGTTCAAGATCGATTGGAATCGCAACCGCGATGGCTCCCCAGATCGTCTTGACGCGTTGGTCTGGGCGATCACCGTCTTGATCGTAAACGAGACACCGGGCCGGGGCGGAAGCCAAGGCCGCGTAACAGGTCTCTGGGGCTGAGCATCAACACGCCGGGCTAAATACTCGCATGAGTCAAGATATCTCCACATATTCCGCGCATCGTTCCTGCCACCTCGCGCGCTGGCGTCGCAATCGCGATCACACCAACGGCATTGACGCGGTTAAGGACGCGGGTACGCTCTATCTTCACCGCAAGGTTAGCTCCACCTTCATGGCGGATACAAACCCCAATAATGTTTGGGGCGACTATATCGCGCTTAAGAATGAAACCGAATATTTCCCGGCAGCGGCGCGAACGCTGCAAAGCTTTATCGGGCTCGTGTTTCGTAAGAGCCCGGCACTCAGAGCACCCGATACGCTCGCCGCAATGGCTGATGTCATCTCTTGTGATGGCCAGAGCTTGGAAGCCGTGGCGCGCTGGGCATTCCGCGAATATTCCATCACCAACTGCGGCGGCTTGCTTGTCGATCACGTCGATACGCCAGATGGTATGAGTAAGGCCATGGCGGCTGCGCTTGATGTGCGCCCATACCTTGCGCCTTATTGTGCTGAGAATATTCTTGAGCTTACCCATGGCGTGATTGGTGGCCGTAAAACCCTCATGCGCGTTCGTTTGCGCGAAGGCTCGGATACGGTGCGCGATCTTCAATTGATTGATGGTGCCTACACGGTTTTGAAGTGGACGCTTGTTGATGGAACGTGGCACCTCGAAAGCCAGACCACACCATTACAAAATGGTACGCCGATACCGTACATTCCGTTCGTCTCTTTCGCCGATGGCGAGGAGGGCGCGAGCATGGATGATATTTGTGCGACCAATAACGTTCATTATCTGCAAAGCGCCAATCTCGCCACCGCACTTAAGTGGATCACCGCACCGGTAACGGTCACCACGGGCGTTGCGGAAGATGTCGAGCTATCCGTAGAGGCTGGGGCTCATTGGCGTCTTGAAAGCGTTGATGCCAAGGTATTTTGGCACGAATATACGGGGCAAGGCGTCCCGGCGCTTGAACGCAAGCTTGATAAGCTCGAATCTCATATGGCGATGCTGGGCTCTCGAATGCTCGCGAGTGAGAAAGCGGCGGCGGAAGCGGCCGAAACCGTGGCACGACGCCAATCGAGCGAAAACTCGATTCTCGCCAGCATGGCGCGCCATATCTCTGAGAAGCTAACGCAAGGCCTTAAGCTGGCGGCGCAGCGTCTTGGCATCGATCCGGTTGAGGTAAGCTATATCCTCTCGACTGACTTTATCCCGATGCCGATTGATCCCCAGCTTTTGGCGCAAGTCATGGCTCTGCACAACAGTGGCAAGCTTCCCCTTGAGGCCTTGTTTGAGATTTTACAAAACGGCGAATTGCTCAATGAGAATTGGGATTTCGAGACGTACGCGGCGAGCCTTGATACCAACGGCGCGGCTTCTCCCTTTGCCTAAATAAGGCATGGCCAATGCCGCTCTAACCGATCTCGCGATACAACACGCTATACACCTCTTGAGGTTCGGCAATGGCGTAGAGCAAAAGATCATCAAGCTTTTGGATAGCGTGCAAGCCGATCTCGTGGCCAAGATCGCCGCGCGGCTAAGCACTATTGAAGAGCGTGGCATCGACTTAGGGCCATCAACCACAGCCCGGCTCAAGCTCTTGATTGATGAAGTCTCGCAGGTTCTGGGGCCGGTCTACGGGCAGCTATATGATACGCTCGTTGAGCAACTCCATGGTCTGGCGACGACTGAGGCAGATTTTCAAACCCGCGCCATCAACACCGCACTAACGGTCAAGCTTGCCACCGCGTTACCATCGCCCCAGCTATTGGCCAGTATAGCGACAGAGCGGCCGATCATGGGCACGCTTCTAAAGCCGATCGTCAAGGATATGGAAGCCGGGGCGCTCTCGCGTATCCAGCGTGAAATCAACATCGGGATGGTTGAGGGCGAAGGCGTCGACAAGATCGTTCGCCGGATCATGGGCACCAAGGCCGGGGGTTACCGCGATGGCGTTGCTAACGTGAGCCGCAATTCCGCACGCTCCATAGTCCGTACCGCGATCAACCATACCGCCAACCATGCGGCTCAAGAGACGTGGCGCGCTAATCAAAATGTGGTGAAGGGATGGGAGTTTGTCGCGACACTGGATAGCCGCACCACGATAATCTGCGCTTCGCTTGATGGCTCGGTTTACCCGGTAGGGGAGGGGCCTATTCCGCCCCGGCACATCCGGTGTCGCTCCATATCTGTGGCATCCACCAAGAGCTTCAAAGAGATGGGCCTTGATCTCAAGGAAGTGACACCACAGCAACGCGCCAGCATTGACGGACAGGTTAAGCCCCAGACATTCGACGCATGGCTTAAGAAGCAACCCCCAGAGCGACAGCTTGAGGTATTGGGTAAGACGCGCGCCGATTTATGGCGTCGCGGTAAGCTCTCGTTGCAAGATTTCATCCGCAATGATTCGGAAGTCATCACCCTTGATGAGCTTAAGAAGCTCCATCCCAGCGCCTTTAACTAAATACTCTCGTGATCGGGTTGTGCCCGGCCGCAACGGCTCTGTGAGCCACACCCGCAATTCTGCGAAACGAGGGTCAAGACGATGGATATTACAGAAGAGATGCAAGCCGCTATTGATGCGGCTGTTAGTGCTGCGACTGAAAAGCTTGCGGCTAAGAACAAAGAGCTTTTGACAGAGGTTAAGACGCTCAAGACCGTCAAGACCACATTGGAGCAAACCGCACAAGAGGCGGAAGATGCGCGCATCGCCGCGACAGGCTCGGTCGATGAGGTCAAGAAAAGCCTTGAGACCAAGTATGAGCGCGAGATGAAGGCGCTACGCGATCAACTCGACAACACCACAACTACGCTAAAGACGCAGCTTGTTGATAACACGATCGCCAAGGCACTCGTGGCCAATGACGTACCTAAGCACCTTCACGAGCCATTGACCGCGATGTTCAACGCCAAGGCCGCGCTTAAGGATGGTGTCGCGCTGTACGGTGACGAGCCGCTTAATGATTTCCTTGGCAGCTACTTCGCCACCGATGCGGGCAAGGCTTTTGTCTCTGCGCCTCAGAATACCGGCGCGGGTGCCACGGGCGGTACGCGTCCATCGGTTACTGGCGGTTGGACTAAGGACAACTTGAACGCGACAGAGTTTAGCAAGCTCGCCAACACAAATCCCGAACAAGCCAACGCAATCGCGGCAAGTCTTGGACTCAAGTTCAGGGCCTAAACCGCTCATTTTTAGCACCCGAATAAATACCGGATCGGTCCTCAAGACTGATCCGGGATTAGCCGCGCGCGACCCCGGATAACAATTTATTCGGAGTCCCATTAATGGCTTATTCTTCACTAACTGACGGTCTGAATCCCAACGTTTTTGCCAATTTGATTACGGAAGGCGTCTTTGCTACCAACGCTCTGTTGTCGAGCGGCGCAATCGTTCGTTCCAACGAGCTTAACCTTCGCGCTGGCCAGCCCGGTTCGGTTGGCACCCTGCCGGTGCTCAACGTTCAGGCTTACAGCGATCCCGACATCGCTACCGACGACGCTACACAGGCGACGCTGTCGGCGGCGCAGATCAAGCCCCAGATTTTCCAGAAGGATTATCTGAGCCGTACCTACGGTGTCTCTGAGCTTATGGAAACCGTCAACGGTGTCGATATGATTCAGCAGATTGTTGATAACAAAGTCGTGCCTGACGTTAACCGCATCATCAACTCGTTCGCTATGTCGAAGCTTAATGGTGTGATCGCCCACAACATCGCGACCGATGGCGGCGACATGGTTGTTAACGTCAATCTCGATACCGTCGCCGCGACCACTTCGCTTACCGGTCCCTCGGTCTCGACTTTCACCGATGCCATGACGACCATGGGCGACAATCGCGGCAAGATTTCGCTCGTGATCATGCACTCGGTTGTCTATGGTTTCTTGATGAAGAACGATGGCGCTAACACGCTTCGCGCTTCCGCAACCACGCCATTCCCATCCTACATGGGCATCCCTGTTTACCTTGACGATACCGTCCCGGTTGTTAACGGCACCAATAAGAAGCTCTTCACTTGCTACCTGTTGGGTGAAGGCGCGCTGGCTTACGGTGAGGCTGATCTCGGTGTCCGCGCCGTTGAGGCTTGGAAGAATCCAACGGCTGGCAACGGCTGGGGCAACGAGACGCTGACCGTTCGTAAGCAGGTCATCCTGCACCCGGTTGGCCACTCCTCGGCGGCTGGCACGGTCACCAACGGTCTTTCGCCGTTGCGTACCGCGTATGAAGTCGCTGGCGCTTGGACTCGCGTTCTTAACCGTAAGAACTGCCCGATCATTGCGCTCAAGGTCAACGCCAACGTCTAAGGCGATCATCAAGGGAATTAAGAGCCGGGGTAGAGATGCCCCGGCTTTTCTTTTGCCTAAATACCGGCATGATCATAGTCGAAACAGGCGCAGGGCTCGCCAACGCCAACTCTTACGTGTCGGTAACGGATGCCGATACATATTTTGCCGATCGCGCGGTAACGAAATGGGCCGCACTATCGAGCGGCGATAAATCCGCCGCGCTCATCCGTGCGACCGATTATCTTGATACAATGTTTGTGTTTCGATCGGTGCCGTTACTCGATACTCAAAGCTTGCAGAATCCACGCTATGGCGAGACGGTCCTTAACCCGGCCGTTGTCAAAGCGTGCCTTGAGGTCGCGTTGATCTCGTTGACTAATGATCTATTCGAAGTCCTGCCCCAGAGCCGCGTTACCGATGAAGAGGTATGGGTTGGTAAGGTACGCTCCAAGACCACCTATGATCTCAATAACCGCACCGCCGATCGTTTCCCCCAGATTGCGGCACTCCTCAAGAAAGTGGCATCCCGGCGCGGCTCCTCGGCATCCTCAACGGCGATGAGTGCGCCACGTGACGTTTACCCGTGGGGCTATATGTATGGCTTTCCGGTGCCGCGTTGAGCACGTATGACAAGGTAGCGGCGAAGATCGCCAAGCTCGTGGCGTCGGATGTGTTCGGCGATGCCGTACTCTCGCGTCCCGGTTCTGTGGCGTTCAACCCGGTGACGGGTGCCACCACCCCAGCCAGCGATGTAACTATACCGTGCCGCGCCGTCGCCGCGACCATCACCACCGTGGCGCAAGATGGCACCTTAATTACGTCCACAGAGCTTACGCTGAGCGTCCAACCGTTAGAAGGCGACAGGCTCACCCTTGGGGGCAAGACCTATGTGTTGAGCAACGTAGACGCAGAGTCGCCGATTGGCGTTCCCCTTATCTTTTACGCCATGGCGAAGAAATGAGCGGTATCAAACTCTCGGTCTCGGTCTACGTTCAAGATTCCATCAAGGATATGGTGGCGGATGTACGCGCCAAGCTCGTGGGCGATCTTCATAAGGCGCTCGTGTTGGCCACTCCGGTTGATACCGGAAGGGCTCGCCTCGGTTGGGTGCCAGACCTTGCGGCGGGCACGATTGAAAACAATGTCGAGTATATCGAGGCCTTGAACGCGGGGCACTCCAAGCAAGCCCCAGCCGGGTACGTTGAGAATACGATTGACGCGGTAACGCGACTCTAAATACCCATATGCTCGCTCAAGATATCCAGACATTGCGCCAACGTTTCGCCGATCAATGGTCGGGCTCGATTCCGGTATTCTATGATCTCGCTCCCGTGGCAGAACGTCCCACGAATGCGCCTTATGTCCATTTCAGCGTTCGGCCGGGCGCAAGCCAGCATTACACCGGCTCGGGCACCAACGGCACGCTAAAGCAACTTGGCCGCGTATGGCTGCAAATCTTCATCCCGGCACAAGGCGGTGATGCTGTGGCCATCGCTCTGAGCGATCAATTCGCAACCGTATTCCGCAATTGGACAAGCGCCGATGGTGTTGTGCATTGCTATACGCCAGACCATCAAGGGCCGATTTTGGATAAGTCCGGAATGATGATGTTTACCGTTTCGATCCCTTGGGACAGCGTAAGACCCTACTCCTAAGCGTAAGGCCAAAACCGCTCAAAATCTCGCCTCCAATAAATACCGGAGTGACGTGCAAGCCGCGTCCTTTAGATTTTTTTGGAGTCCTTTTTAATGGCAAATCCCAGCGATATTCAATACGCAATCATTGCAGAAACTACCCCCGGCACAACCCCGGCGACTCCTGCATTCTTGCGCTTCCCTAACATTCTCGGTGATACCGTCCAGCTTACCAACGAGACGATTCAGAGTGCCACGATCGCACCCGGTCGCGCTGGCTTTGGTGTTACCAAGGCGGGTTACAAAGCGGCGGGTGGTCTTAAGACTCATTTCCAGCGTGACGCATCGGTTGAGCTAATGCTTCAAAGCGGCATGGGCGGCACGTGGACTACCAACGTTCTTAAGGCGGGCAATACCGACTCTTATTACACGTTGGAAAAGCGCTTTACGGAAGCTGGCGTAAGCTATTACCGTCAATTCAAAAATTGCACGACCGATAAAATCGCGATTTCTGGCGATGCCACGAGCGCGATTGATCTCTCGTTTGACGTGATGGGCACGAATGATGCGCGCTCGGCAACGATGATCACGGGTGCAACTTATGCCAACTCAGGCACCACGCGTAAGCTCACCGGTCTTGATGCCGGTACGGTAACGATCGCTGGCGTTACTGGTCAGTACGCAAAGTTTGCCATCACGATCGATCACACCCGCGAAGCGCAATTCGCTCTGGGCTCGGCGAACGCCATTGGTATCGGCACCTCGGGTATGCGCAAGGTCACCTTTGACGTTACGATGTTCCGCCGTGATTGGTCGATCGAAACCGCGCTGTTGAACGATACGCCGATCGCCGCAAGCATCACCTTTGGTGCCGTTAGCACCGGTTATACCTTCCTCTTCCCGGCCGTGGTTTTGACGACCGCGCCGCAAGATGTTGAAGATAACTCCAAGCTATTTGTGACGCTCAGCTTTACCGCTCAGTATGATACGACTCTTGGTACGGATGTGCAGATTACTCGCCTCTAATTCCTGCTAAGATCAAGGGCGATCATGGGAAAGGCTCGGACTACGGTCCGGGCCTTTTTCATTTGCATAAATACTGGCTCAACAATCTTAGCAGGATGATAAAACCCATGATCGAATTCGACATCGAATCCCCTTACGACGAAGCCACGGCTGACGCTGGCTTGCCTTTCCGTATCGAGCGTAACGGCAAGTATTACGGCACCTTTACCCTTCGTTACGTCGATAGCTCCAAGACCAAAGGCCAGCTTGAGTTTAAGCGCGTTCGCGCGATGTATGCCAAGCAGCTTCGCACCAATCAGCTTGATGAATATCAGGCGGCATGTGCCGTGTTGTGTCACGTCTATCTCACCGGCTGGGAAGGCATTACCGCAAAGGGCAAGGAAGTGCCTTTCTCTGTAGAGACCGCGCTGGCATTCTTCGCTAATGAAAATGCCCGTTGGATCGCGCTTAAGCTCGTTGAGCTTGCGGCCGACGATTCGAACTTCGCCCCAGATGAAGAGTTCGCGGCGGAAGATATCTCAAAAAACTAATCGCCCGCATCGATTGGGAGTTGAGTTTCGAGGATTCGGAACTCGCTCTCTTGATCGATCTCGCGCGGGATTCGATAGGCGAGCAACAGGCGTACGCCACCTCAATACTAAATCAGGCACCGCCAATCACGCGGGCCGGGCTATGGTTTTGGGAAGCGTACCAACACCTCAACGCCGATCGCTCAAGCGGCATGGCAACGGGTGGCATCCCCTTTGTCGCCATGCGTGCCTATGCCTCAGAATATGGGCTCAAGGGGCATGAGCGCGAGGCGTTCTTTCACATCTTGCGCTTGGTCGATAATCACCACGTAAATCTGTTGAATGCCAAGCGTCGTAAGGCTGACGAACAGTCTAAATAAGATCACGATGACGGCACAATATGGCATTAAAATAGTAGTCGACGACGCTGCGGCTAATGCCTCGGTTGCGGCTCTGGACGCACGGATTAGGCAGATCGGTGGCAACTCTGCACCGGCTGGGCTAAACGCCACAACACAAGCGCTACAGGGCATGGGCGCAGCTAACCCGGCGCTTGCTCAGGTCGCTTCTAATCTCACGGGTGTATCGACTGCGGCCGGTGGTGCCTCAAACTCTTTGCGTGCCGCCAACGATAACATCCGGGGCATCGGCGACGCGGCGCGATCGGCCAGCGGGGGCATCCTCGAAACCATCGGGCATCTTGGCAAAATGACTCTTGCCTTGGCAGGCATTGGGTTTTTTGCCCAAGGCGTTCATGAGCTTGCCCACGCCTTCATCGAGGCGGCGGATGAGGCCACGATGGTAACGGCGCGTGTTATGTCGTTCGCCACTTCATCTAAGGAAGCGGCGGAAGCTCAGGCATCAATTGCGCGCATCGCTACCGAGACGCGGCAGCCATTGGAAAACATCTCAGAGCTTTACCAAAAAATCTCACTGGCGGGTGAAGCGCTGGGCATTACACAAACTCAAGCCGGTATCGCCACCAAGGTCTTTGCCGAAACCCTTAAGCTCTCGGGTTCGAACGTAGCGCAGCAAAAAGGCGCTATCCTACAGCTTGCCGATGCCTTCGATATTGGCAAGCTTCAAGGCCGTCACTTCATGGCCATGATGATGGACAACGTGGTCTTTATGAACATGCTTGCTCAAAGCATGGGCGTAAGCAAAGCCAAGCTTGGAGAACTTGCTCATGAGGGCAAGATCACGGGCGAGACGCTTAAGACTGCGTTGACAGACCCCAAAATGGTGGCTGAGATTGAAGCTCGGTTTGGCAAGATTCCCGTATCATTCCAAGACGTGCGTACCGCCATTAAGAATACACTTATTCAGCTTGCGGGCGATTTCATGAGCGGGGCGGGGATTAATGAATCCCTTGGCGTGCTGTATGCAAAGATTGCGGCTTGGGGCACGAGCGCCAAAGAAACTTTCATCAAGATCGGGCAGGCGTTCAAAGCGGCGGTCTCGACATTCGCGCCGCTTTTTACGGCAGCGTGGGAAGCCATCAAGCCGCTATTTGGCGTTATCCTTAACAATGCCCCGGCGATCATCCAACTCATTAAGGTTATGGCTGAGGGTTGGGTCGCCTATCGTATCGCCGTTGCTGGCGTAATGGCCGTATCCATGGCGTCTAAGCTCATGACTGAGGCAAGCGCTCTGGCGTTCCTCATGAAGACCGCGACCGGTGCCGGTACGGTGATGTCATACCTCAAGGCAGGCTTTGCAGCGGCAGCGGCAGGCGTTGACATCTTGACGGGTGCCATTGCGGCTAATCCGATTGGTGCAATCGCCGTGGCGATCACCGTTGTGATCGGGCTCTTGTATGAGTTCAGGGATTCAATCGGTCTTGGCGGCGGCACCATGGCGAGTTTCGGCGATCTTGTCCGGGCTGTATGGGAATCCATAGGGCCGATGGTAACAAAGGTAGGTGAAGTAATCCAATCGGTCTTTGGCTCAATCACCGGCTGGATTGGCGGCGCTATGTCGGCCGTGTCGGATATTTTCGGTGTCACGTTCGAAGGTTTCGATTTCAGCATCGCCGGGGCCATCCGTGCCGTGGCGCGCTTTGCCGATTTCCTCGTCAACGGGATGCGTACCGCGTTCAACGTCATGGCGGTATTGTGGAATAACTTTCCCGGCTTCCTCCAAGCCATCTTTGCAAGCGCGGCTAACCTCGCGCTTTCTAAAGTCGAGGCTCTGGCCAATGGCATCGTTGGTGCCATCAACACCGTGATCAAGGGTGCCCAAGGCCTTGGCGTCAACATCTCCACAATCGCCAACGTAAAGCTTGGCCGTGTCGAGGCTGGGGGCTTCCAAGACAAACTCAAGGCCGCGACGGCTGGGGCATACACCACAAGCGCCAGCGATGGGGCAGAGGCCTTGTTGGCTCGTGCCGGGCAGATCGGCGCTAAGCGTCGGGCCGATGCTGCTCTCAGGCCACCGGCTGGGGCGACCACGCCTAATCACGTCATTACCGGTGACGAGGGCGGCGATGATAAAGACGGCTCCAAGGCGGCTAAGAAAGCGGCTGAGCGTCTTAAGAATGAGCAAAACTTTTGGGCGGTGCTTAAGAATGAAGCCGTAACGGCTGCGATGCTTCCGGCTGAGGCAGCGCAATACAATAAGGAACAAGCGTTACGCAAAATCTTGGGTGATGGTAACCTCGAAACGGCACGCCAGCTAACGGCGCAAGAGAAGGCGCAGATCGCAGCACTCTTGCAGCAAAAGGCTTTGGGCGAAATCATCCGTGATATCAAGATCGGAACGCGTAACGCCAACTTCGAAAATCAGCACCTCCAAGAGGTGCAGACGATCATGACGACCAGCACGGGCAAGGCCTTGGCTGCTAATCTCGCGATCGAAGAAAAGATTTGGCCATTTAAGCTCAAGGCGCTTGAGGCGGGTATCTCGCTTGAGGATGAGGGGCTTAAGAAGCAACTCGCCGTCTTGACCGCTCGCGAGCGCGAAAACTACCTGTTGGGGCAGCGCAACGATTTGATGGCCAAGACCTCTACGGATACTATCGCATACGCCAAAGATGCGGTTAAGACCGATGGCACCCCAGCCGAAAAGCGCGCACTGTTGCAGGGTGAATATGACAAACTTTTGGCCAACCTCCAAGCGGCGCTTGGTTCGGGTATGCCCGGTGGCGAGTTCCGCGCGGCGGTCACTAAGGCCGGGCGCGAGCTTAGGGATGATCTCAAGAAAGCCGGACTCGATTTTTATGATACGTTTTCCAAGCTTGGCCATGAGCTTGGCAGTATGATCGGCGGCCCGCTTGGTGATGCGATCAACAAAATTTCTGATATAGTCGGGCTCACCTCGAAAGGTAGCTTTGCCGATACATCTAAGAAGTTCGGCGATCAGGTCACGTCACTCTTTGGCTCAAACTCGCAAGGTCCATTGGCTCAAGGCATCGGCAAGGCCGTAGGCGGCGCAATGGCTGGCCTACAAATTGGCGAGTCCGTTGCGGGGCTCGCTAAGATCGTCGGTCTTAACAAAGGTGCGCAAGATGGCGCAAAAATTGGCGGTGCGATCGGTGGACTCACCGGAAACCCACTCATCGCTTTAGGCGCGAGCGTCGTCGGCGGTCTTATCGGTTCGCTCTTTTACCATGCTCCAAAGGGCGCATCAATCATCACAAGCGGCACGTCCTCACAAATTACAGGTAATAAGGCTGACGTTCGCGACCAATTGGCCGCGACCACGGGCTCAATTCAAAATGGCTTGCAATCGATCGCCTCGCAACTTGGCGGTTCGGTTGGCAGCTTCATGGTTTCGCTCGGAAAATATAAAGATAATTTCCGCGTATCATCAACCGGCGCGAGCAACGTCGATATCAAAAAGGCAAAGTATATTAGCGGCCTGATTTATGACGGCAAAGACGAGGCGATGGCTATTAGGATAGCGATTAAGGATGCTATCCAAGATGGTGCTATCATCGGTATCTCTGACCTGATGGACAAGGCGCTTAAGACACTGGCGGGGAACTTGGATAAGGCTCTTTCGACGGCTGTTAAGATCAAGACATATGAAGATGATTTTAAGGCGATGTTTGATCCTCTTGGCGCGGCGATTGATGCTGTTAAGAATCCTCTCGATAGCCTTAAGGACACGTTTAACGAAATTGGTGCGACTACTGCGGAACTAACGAAGCTTGAGCAATACCGTGCCGCCAAGATTGAGCAGCTTGTTAAGGATCAGACCAAGACCTTGACCGATCTAAAGGAGACTTTGACAAACACGGGCAAGCCGGTGTTACAACAGCTTAACGCCGATCTTTCGGCATTCGAGAAGTTCAAGACTGATATCGCGGGCGGCAAACAGGTCGATCAAACCGCGTTCTCGAACCTCGCAGGCAAGATCAATACTGAGGCCTCGACGGTCTACGGTACGTCAACGAGCCAATTCAATGATATCCGCAACATGCTCGTCACGGCGACTGATGGCGCAATCGCGAATGTCAACACGACGATATCGAACGCGACGGTTCAAGCCATCGACGCCAACACGACGGCAGTAACGGGCGCGATCTATAATCAGACGCAAGCCATCATAGACGCGCTCAGGGCCGGGGGCGGCGCGGGCTTTACATTGCCGGTTGCACTCCAACTCGCGCAGATGCGCTCGCTTTCTGTCTAAATAGGTGATGACGACTCCCGTTGATCCAGTACGCGCCGCTTTTGTGAGCCAATCTTATAGAACGTCTGAGGCGGTGGATTATACCGTTTTGGCGCTCTATCCGACTGCTAACCAGATCGAAATTGATACGCCTTTTGACGCCACAACGGCGGGCACGTTGGCAACCACGATGCTTAACGCGACCAAGGGCGCTGCTCAGACTTACACCATGACAATCGATGGACTGATTACGCTTGCCGATCTCGCCGGTACGGTGCCGCAATACACTTTCACATCGTCAACCTTTGGCGTCTCTGCTCGCGTTTGTCGGCTCGTGTCATTCAAGACCGATTGGATTAACAACCGGACTCAAATCACGGTGCGCGGCTAATGAGTGCGCTATTCGTCAAACCCCTGCCTTTTACGCTCTCGGCTGTAACCAGTGAGATAGCGACGGCACCCGCCAGCAACGCTAATTTGGATGAACCCGGCATGGTCTGGCGCTCCAATGGTCTGACAACCGTATATCTCTTGATCGATCTCGGGCCTAACGCTGGCTCGTGGGATACCGTCGCGATCTTGGGCTCAAATCTCCGCTCTACAGACACTATCCAGATTAGATCGGGCACCGATAGCGGGGGCACGACTGGGGGGTACTCAGGGGCCGCCACAGTGGCATTCACGGGCACAAAGCCAACCAGCTTCACCACCAAGTCGATCTATCAGACGGGCACGCGCTCAGAGCGATATGTCCGCCTTGATTTTTCGGCACCGTCTCACCCTGATGGTTTCATACAGGCGCAGCGTATCGTGATCGGGAAGAGCATTTTGTCGCCGGGCGTGGATTACACGGCTGAGCATACCCTTATTGATCCAACGTCGATTAGCTCAACGCTGGGAATCGATATCATTGATGCCATCGCACTGGCGCGCCCACGTTGGAAGTTTTCAATGAGCTATGTTGATGCCGGATCATGGCGTAACGATTGGGTCAACCTCTTGGCCTCTTGTGGGAAGGTCTGGCCGCTTTTGATGGTTGTGGACACCACCACGCCATCAACATGGCAAACCGACTCTGTCTTTGGACGTATCCGGAATGATGCGACGGCAAAGGCGATCGGTTACACAATCCGTACGATTGATCTCACGATTGATGCGCTTGCCCCTTGATAAATAGGGGATGGCGACAACACGCAACATCCTATTCGAAGTATCCCCCGTTAATCCCTCGACTGGTCTCACGACTACGTTGAGAATGTGTCTGGTTTCGGCTGATGCGTCGGGCACCATCCTTAATGGCTATCAGTGGTTGCCCGTGATCACCGGAACCACAACCACAAGCGGAAGTGTCTTTAGCTCGGGACAGGTTCAACCATTGTCATTGAGCCATGGTGATATCACCATCAACCTCAAGGCCGCGTTGGGCACAATGTCTTGGTCTACGCTCGCGTGGGAAGGTGCGCTTGGCCGTATATGGTACGGTAATCTTGGTGATCCATTCTCGTCTTATACCCAAGTGTTTGAAGGATCATGCGGGCCACATTCTCGCGATAACAATTCTCTCAAGGTCACGCTCTTTGGACAGGATACCGCGCTAACGGCGGTCAATCTCTTGACCGCATCATATGGCGGCACCGGGGGGCTTGATGGCGCGGCCGGGCTCAAGGGTATGCTTAAGCCGATGGCGTGGGGAGCTTGTACCAATATCGAAGCCCCGGAAATCGACACCGCCTATATTATCTATCAGGTGCACGGGTACGGCGCTGTAAACGACATTCTCAAGGTCTATGAGAATGCGATCGATCTCGGGGCACCCGTGGCGACCGTTCCAACGACGATGAGCGCGCTACAGGCGTTGACGCTTACGGCTGGGCAATGGGCTAAAGCCCCGGCGATCGGTTGTTTTCGTCTTGGAAGCCAGCCAACGGGCAAGGTCACGAGCGATATTCAGGGCGCGCTTGATAGCGGCACGTATATCACCAATGTGGCGACGATCGGCGCGGCAATCTTGAAGTTAGGCGGCGTAGCGTCGGGCAAGATCGATACCACCTCTCTGGGGGCATTCTCTGGTTATCCAGATTGCCGGTATTACACCGATCAAATCTCAGTCGGTGAGGCGGCGCGAGAGTCATTCGAGAAGGCGGGGGGCTGGCTCTTTTGCGGTCCAACGGGCACGTGGCAGGCTGGCAATTGGTTTGGCACCAAGACACCCATTGCGCTCAATGAAGATCGCTCAACCGCTCCCCAGATCATGCCCGGATCAATCAAGCTTGAGCAAACGGCACCGCCTAATTATTCGGTGAAGATCGGTTATGGCCGTAACTTCACGGTGATGAGCGACAGCGACATAAGTCCAGCGGTTGCGGATGCTCAGGCCGATATCTTGACGAACGCGGCGGCAGCAAGTGCGGCAGCGGCGGCAGCGGCAACCGCTCAGGCGCAAGCTAATCTCGCGATCTCGCGCCTCAACGATATCGCAAATGATGGCATCCTTGATCGCTCTGAGAAAGCGCAGATCAATCAAATGTTTTCCCAGCTTACGGCGAGCAAGTCGGGGCTTAACGCTCAGGCCACAAGCTTGGGCATCACCACGGAAAACACGAATTACAACACCGCGTATTCTGCACTCTCGACGTACCTCTCTGGTTTGTCGCCAGCGTACACCGACACCACGGCCGACACCAATATCACGCGAACCACGTGGAATACAAAATGGAGCGATGAATACACCACGCGTCAAACGCTGCTCAACGCTATTGCGGCGATGGCGGCGACCAAGGCTAATTGGACAAACATTAGCAGCACGCCAACGCCTATCGCGGCGGTTACCAACACGACAGTGATTGATAACTCGACGATCGTTTTAAACGGGTCTGGCCAGCTTAATACGGGCGTGACGACGCTTACCCCGGTGATCGATAACGGAAAAATCACGGTCAACGGTTCGGGCGTGTTGGTTGGCACCGGCACGAGCGGTGTAACCGTTGATAATGGCAAAGCGGTTGTAAGCGTTACCGGTCTTTTCAACAATGGCGCGGGCGGATCGACGCAGCTTAGCCTAAGCGGAATGGGCCTCACCGATACGGCTAATCTCGTGATCGGTCCCGGTCTAAATGATCCCGCGATATGGCAGCTTGCGAGCGGTACGAACAACAGCGTTAGCTCAACGATCTTGAGCGCGCTTGGCGTCACCTCTGCGCTTAACGGTGCGACGACAACGAGCGCAATCCTTGATGCAAAATTACTTAAGCCGTTCGTGGTCGAGGCGGGCGCTACCTACCTATTCACCGTGAAATATTACGCGACGGCTGGCTTTAACGGATATTTACGCGGGCAGTTTATACCCATGACAGCGGCGGGCACCGATCTTACCTCAACAATCGTGAAGATTGATTATCGGCCCGTTGTTGGCGCATCGGCGCTGGCGGCAGATACTGCCTTTTTTCCCACTTCATTGATCACGATCCCAACAAACGCCGTCACGGCGCGGATTGAGTTCGATCACGGTTATCAGAGCCCCACGTCACCCGTTCCGGGTGGCGCGATCACGATCGCCGGGCCGCGCGTTCAACGCCAATATTCGCCGGGCCTCGTCTCTCTCGGTGATACGGTCAATCTCATTCCCGATCCTGAGTTCATCGATTCAGTATCTTGGGCGAACAACGGCGCGGTAGTCTGGCAAGTATTACCTAACACCGGAGTTGGAGAGGGTTACGGCAAGAATAAAGTCCGCATTACGGCAACGACAGCACCGGCTACGGGTTACACTTGGTATGCGACTAAATTAATGCCAGTACAGCCCGGTAGATCTTATCAGGCAAGCGTCTACATGAAAACGGTGAGCGGCACCACGGATGTGTGCCGCGCATGGATTCAATGGTTCAATGCTGCTGGCACATCTATTAGTGTTCAAGATATCGTCTACAACGCGTCGGGTGCTACAGGGCGATTCAGTCTGCTACTGGTCGCACCTTCCACTGCCACAACGGCGAACATGGCTATCGTCGCGGGGTATCAGGGAACCCGTGTGTGGGAAGTTAGCGAGCCTCAATTTAGACTTGCTACACAGCTTGGACTTAATGCGGTAGCGTCGGATGGCACGACGCTATTGACCGATTCTAACACAATCACGGCGAACGGCACGGCAGCTTATATCGCCGGGCAGGGACTTGGCGCGACGGCAAATAATTTAGCCGGGCTTGATTCCACGGCTAATACCAAGCTCGGTGGTATCGCCACCGGGGCGACCGTGGGCGCGATAGCGGGCACTAACCTTAAGGATTCGGGCGGGACCGTCTTGGGTGATAGTTCGATCAAAAATCAGGCCATTACTATCGACGCGAGCGGTAATATAACAAACATTGGCACGAGCGGTGTTACGGTCGATAACACCAAACAGCTTTGGACTCAGGTTTCCGGCACGGGAAGGCCAGCCGATGGCGCAACGGTCAACAGGATCACGAGCGGCACGACAGCCCCCACAAGCCCCGTAGATGGCGATACATGGGTCGACACCTCAGCTTCGCCATACGTTCTCAAAACACGCGTGGCGGGCGCATGGGTGGCGAGCGCAAACTATGTAACGAACACCAATCAGGTAACCGATGGTGCCGGGCTGGGCACAACCGCGACTTGGACAGGGGTTAGCTCGCGTCCGTCAAACATCGCGGCACTCACCGGGTCGGAGGCGATACTCAACAGCGGCATAGGAATAACCAGCGCTGGCGCTCTCACGGGCGGTGGCGGCGGTTCAATCGCTTATGATTCGTTACCGAACGGGTCAAGTTACGCCAAGGTTTTGGCGTCGGAATTGGCGAGCGGCGCTGTTAAGCTTGGCGTCGCGGGCTCTGGCGCGGTCTTGGGTGATCAGCGCAATATGCCAGCGGTCGGAACGCTAAACTTGCGCTCGCGCTTTACCGGGCAAACCGTCTCATATTCAGCTTCGGCGGGCTCTCCCGCTACCGCCACAATCTCTGTAACGGCTTTTACCGCGCTCATGGGCTCGGCTTCGATATCATATAGCTCAAGCTCGGTTGGCGTCTCTGGAACGGGCGGCACCATTGTTACCTATTATCTCTATTTCGATGATTCAGGCTATACGGGTGGCAGCAAAACGCTTGTCGCGACGACTAACGCTGATGATCTTTTCTCATCAAATATCCGTGTTTTTGTTGGCTCGGTTGATGTCACCTACCCAACTACCGGGACGGGTGGCGGAACGGGCGGCGGCGGCGGCGGCGGCGGTTGTGTCGATGAAGAAAGTTGGATTGCACTTATCAACGATCTTGTTCGCGCTCGTGAAGTGGCGGCAGGCGATCTCGTGGAATGTGCGAGCAATGATATGTCGGATGTCGCGACAATCTTTATCCCGGCGACGATCAAGCCAACGCGGTTACAACCAAGTTACCGTTTGACAACGACAAGCGGCGCAACGGTAGTGGCCAGCGGTGGCACGCCGATGACGCTTCGCGATCTATCAAGCGTTTGGGTGCCCGATATGCTGGGCAAAGAGGCCTTGGTTAAGCGTGATGGCGCTTTGGCGTGGGAAGAGGTCACGACGGTTGATTTTGTCGGGCTGCGCAGCGTTGTCCTTATCGGTGTTATGGATGGTATGTATTTCGCGGGTGAGCATACCGACGCGATGATTGCGACTCATAATTATACATCGAAACCATAAGATAAATACATCATGACTTATACAATCACGACAGAATGCTCAGGGCTCGCAATCGGCGAGCAAGCGGTTACACTTGATGACGGGCACGTGATCGCCGTTGCTGTAACGCCAGCATGGTTAGCCAATGGTGCCGGTGTAGTGATCTCGGCAACGGCGCGTTGGATTGATCGCGATGGTTGTTCCCATACATGCCCGGAAGGGCAGCACGTCACGCTAACATTTTCACATACCGCCGATGGTGCGGCGGTCGCGCGTCATGGGGTGCAAACCCTCGCACGTGAGGTATTGCTAATGGTGCTGGGGGAGGATGCTACGCTTATCGATTATGAAAACGGCGATGGATCAACACACAGCGCGCCATTGATTCCTTGGTCTGATGATGTGCGCCTTAATGCCTCTATAAGACGCGCCATCGCGTGTGTTGCGGAAGTCCGGACAATCGATGCCGCGTCGCTCTTGTGAGTTAAATAAGCCATGATCCAGCATTACGAAACACTCTTTGACGCGCTCCAAGCGGTGCGCAATTTCACGATCGATAAGCCTGAGGAATGCCCGGCCACAATCTTCGAAATGTTGCGCGCTCAAACCGCCGAGCTTGTCGCTTGGCAAAACACGCTGGGGGCAATCTATGACGCGCCGCGCGGTGGTGGCTCAGAGACGACCGTAGGGCCGATCTTGCTCAACATCGCGGCTGGGGCGCTTGGGGTTTTCGCGGTAAGCAATTTCTTTTCGCGCGGCAGCTTGTCGGCGCGCCAAAGGCTCGCGCTAATGCGTGACGCGGGCGAAGATGCCCCCGATGGTATGACGTGGCCAGACGCGGCGGATGATCCTGCGGGAACGCCAGCGGTGCCGGTTCCCACACCCCCGGCCGATATCCCCCCGATTCCCTGATTTTCGGGTCTCATCCTAAGTATTGGATGAAAGTTATTTCCTACATCAAGGCTCGCATAGGTGAGCGCAGCACGTGGATGTCGATCGGTGTTGGTGTCACCGGGGCAAGCGCTCTGACAGCACCATGGAGCTATATATTAGCCGCTATTGGCGTGGTCGGCGCGCTCGTCCCAACCAGCACCAAGAGCGATGGTGACGCGGCATGACCGGCACAACCTCAGGCCGCGACGATATGCGCGACCTATTGATTCGCGTCGACACGAAGGTGGACGGACTGGCGGCGACATTGGCGCGCATGGATAGTCGGGCCGATGTTCACGAAACCCGAATCGCCACTATGGAAATTGAATTGGCAGTACGTCCCGATCGGAAAGCTCACGATCTTACTATTTCCCGGATTGATACGGTGGAAGATTGGCAGATCGAACGGGACGGAATGATTCGCGGTGCGGCGACAACGGGCGTGGCTTTGAAAAGTGCAATCGTTGCCATCGCGATGGCGATCTCGGCGCTCGGTTATCAGGTCTTTCTTCACGCTCCCCCGGCTGGGGCAGCTACGGCGGCAACGGGCACGAAATAAACTCAGGGCGGGCCGGTACGGCAGCGCCATACATTCCGGGGCAGATCGTGGGGGAAGCGGGCCGGGGCCTCTCAGCGGGCCTCAGGGGGCACCGGACAATGACGGCCGAATTCTAAAATGACGTGAGAATGACGCTCGGCGATTCTTGACGGCGAATCAACTTTGGAGCAAAAGCCAGAAACCGGCAGATTTCTGCGGGTTTTGAGGTGTTACCCACGTCCGAATTCGTCGCGTTCCTATGGTTTCCTAAACCGTAGGCCGCGTGTTCGAATCTCGCCGGGGGCACCAATATTCATGACGCGCGCACTGCTGTCGCGCGCTGGCGGCGGGCTCCGGCGAAGGATCGACCGAAGCCCGCACTGCCGTAACGTTCAGGCCTTGACGTGCTGGGCGATGTACTTGTTCATTTCGAACATCGTCACTGAATCCCGGCCAAACACCTTCTTCAGCTTCTCGTCGGCGAGAATCTCGCGCTTGTTGGCGGGGTTCTGCAGGTTGTTGGCCTTGATATATTCCCACACCTTGCTGATCACCTGGCTGCGCGGCAACCGGTCGTTGCCGACGATCGCGCCGAGTTCGGCAGAGGGCTGAACCGGTGCGTGGATGCCGCCGGTCTTCGCGGGGGTAGTAGCCATAAATCGTCCTTCCTGTGTATCGTGCTGGCCGTTGACGGCCTTACGCCTTCGTGCAGCGCACATCGCTTGTGCGCCGCCTTTTCTCGCTTGTCACGCCTAACAATGTCCATTCGGGCTGCTTTCTCCTCGGTTGAGCCTGCCCACGCGATCAATTTGAGTCATTTTCACGACGGCTGCCGAGGTTGGCGACGCACGGAAGCCCGCATGCCTCAAACAAGAACGGCCCCCGTTCCATTCGGAACGGGGGCCGCTGTTCACGCCATCTGATCGCGGATCAGAAGCTCTTGCGAACCGTGAAGCCATAGGTACGCGGCTCGTTCGGATAGCCGCTATAGCTGCCCGACTGCGCCACCGTCGGGAAGGTCGCCAGCAGGAACTTGTCGTTGTTGAGATTGCGCGCCCAGAACATCAACTCGAGCTGATCGTTGGTGTCCTGGATCGCGAAGCTCGCATTTATCTGGCTCTGGCCCCAGGTCGAATATTGCGGCGGGGTCGTCTCGGTGAGCTGCGTGTTGCTGGTATAGTCATACTCGCCGCGCAGATAGAAACCCCAGCCATTGCCGAAGCGATGCGTGATTGTCGCCGAGGTCGAGGCGCTCCATGTCGGGATACCTGCCGGCTTTTTGCCGGTCAGATCGCGGAAATTCGGACGCAGCCCGGTGGCGGGATTTACCGGGCACTGCACCGTATCATAGTCGACGCACGCCGCGCCGGTGAACGAGTCATATTTCGGATCGAGATACGTCACCGCACCGGTCAGTGAGAGCCACGGGATCGGACGATAGGCCGCGTCCACTTCGAAGCCGCGAACCGACTCCGCGCCGGCGTTGACCAGATTGAAGCCCAGGCCGGTGAAGGCATTCGACTGGAACCCCTTGATGGTCTGCTTGAACACCGCGAGGTTGAAGTAACCGCCATGGAACTTGGCCTTCAGGCCCGCCTCATAGACCGTCACATTTTCCGGCGCTGCCGAGCGACCGACCCCGTTCGCGTCAGGCGGACGGCTGTCCGACGACAGGTTGAACGCGCCGGCCTTCCAGCCCGTCGAATAGCTGACATACGCGTTCACCGGGCCGAAATCATAAGCCACGCGGCCGGCATAGGTGAACTTGTCAGCCTTCAGAATGCCCGTCTCGGTGGCATTCGGATAGTTCACCGGGCCGTGTGTCGGCGCATTGCCGTAGAAGAACTGCACCGCCCCAAGGGCGCCGAACAGGTTGGTCGGGATCTTGGCGCCCGCCGGTGCGGCAGGGTTGAGGATCGTCAGCGGCAGGAAACCAAGCTCAGGCACATTCTGCAGATTGAGCGAAGAGAACGGATCCTGCAGCACAACGAAGGATTGAGCGGCCTTGCGATCGTTGAGATACGCACCGCCCGCCGTGATCGTCAGGCGATCGGTAATCTTGTAATCGAGCTGGCCGAAGATCGAATAGGACGTCTGCTTCATCGCGTAATTGTCGGCGATGCCCTGGCCCTGCTGAAAATAGGTGCGGCCCGGCAGAATCGTCGGATTGACCAGCGATTGAAGGGTCTCGAGCTGGGTAACCGCGCCGCTCGTCAACGCGTTGATATAGGCACGGGTGTCCTTGCCGTAGCGGATGTCGCGACCGGTGGTGAGGTTTTCGTGATCGTAGAAGCCGCCGATCAGCCAGCTGAACGGGCCGTCGTTGTCCGACGCCAGACGCAGTTCCTGCGTAAAGGTCTTGATGTGATTGGCGCTCACCAGGTTGGAAATGTCGGCCCCGGTGAAATCGACGTCGAGCGTGGTCTGGTTGACCTGATCGCGATACGCCGTGATCGAGGTCAGCTTGCCGATTCCGACGTTCCAGTCGATCTGACCGGAAATGCCCTTGCCGACCAGACGGTTGTTCGGATTGGTGTTGTACACCAGGTTGCGATCGAAAGTCTTGGTGGTGTCGTTGATCTTGAAGCCGATCGCGGCGATGGCGAGGGTCGCCGGGCCGTTGAACACGGTCTCGGCACCGCAGCACACTTCCTTGATGACGTTATAGTCGGCGATCAGGCGCAGCGAGAAATCCGACGAGGGCTGGAACAGGATGTCGCCGCGGATCGACCAGCGGTTGCGCTCGTTGACGTCGCGGCCGGTCACCACATTGTTGAAATAGCCGTTGCGCTCGTTGATGCTGCCCGAGACGCGAAAGGCCAGGCTGTCGCTGATCGGGCCGGTGATCGTGCCCTTGGGGTTGATCTGGCCGTAATTGCCGACCGTGACCTCGGCCTTGCCGTGCCATTCGAATTCGGGGCGCTTGGTGATGATGTTGATCGCGCCGGCAGACACGTTCTTGCCAAACAGGGTCGATTGCGGGCCGCGCAGCACCTCGATGCGTTCGATCTCGGGAAGATCGTCGAGCGCAGCCGCCGAGCGCGAGCGATAGACGCCGTCGATGAAAACACCGACCGAACTCTCGATACCGTCATTGCCGTTGCCGTTGCCGAAACCGCGAATCGTAAAATTGGTCTGCCCGGCGCTCTGGAACTGGGTGACCTTCAACGACGGCACGACCGACTGCAGATCGATCAGATCGACGATGCGCGCCTTTTCGATCGTCTCGGCACCCGTCACGGCGACCGAGATCGGCACGTCCTGCAGCGTCTGTTCGCGCTTCGTCGCGGTGACGATGACGTCGCTGCTATAGTCGTCGCTCGCCGTCGGCGCGGGCGTCGGCGCAGCGGGCGGGGTGGTCTGCGCCATGGCCGGCATGGCAGCGAACAGTGCGATTGCCGATGCGGCGAGCAATTCGTATTTTCTCATCGTGACATCCCCTTCTGGCTCGCCCCCAAGTCTTCTGCTGGTTGAGCGCGTTCGTAAAATTGGTATGGTTTTTTAGCGTGTCGTCGAATCTATCGTCAATGCGTATTCCACGCAAATCGGCGGGGTTGCACAGTTGTTGCCCAAATGAGACAGTTTCAAAATCGAACATGAATTCGGCCGCGACCTGCTGCCGCGCCAATCGCAGATGCCGTAGCGTCATGCGACCAGCCGATCAAAGGACTCTAAGATGGTAAATCGTTCCGCCGGGCCGGAAAACGGCGATCTTGTCGATGACGCGCCCGGCATCGCCGTGCCCGACGACGTGGCCGAGGCGATCCGCACGCTGATTCGCTGGGCCGGTGACGATCCAGCGCGCGAAGGGCTGGTCGATACTCCCAGGCGCGTCGCCCGCGCATGGAAGGAGTATTGCGCCGGCTATCACGACGATCCCGCGCACCATCTGTCACGCATCTTCGAGGAGGTCGGGGGCTATGACGAGATCGTCATCCTGCGCGACATTCCGTTCCAGTCGCACTGCGAGCATCATATGGCACCGATCATCGGCAAGGCGCACATTGCCTATTTGCCGTCGAACTGGGTGGTCGGCATTTCGAAGCTGGCGCGGGTGCTCCATGCCTATGCGCGCCGGCTCCAGGTGCAGGAACGGCTAACCGCGGAAGTCGCCAACTGCATCTGGGACAATCTCAAGCCGCTCGGCGTTGCCGTGGTGATCGAGGCGAGCCATGCCTGCATGACCGCGCGCGGCGTCCGCACCCCGGGGGTAACGATGGTCACCAGCCGGATGATGGGCGTGTTTCGCGATGACGACCGCAGTCGCAAGGAAGTCCTCGCGCTGATGGGGCGCTGAGCGATGGCGGCGATCAGGACCGTGCTGGTCACCGGCGCTGCCCGGCGGATCGGCGCGGTGGTCGCGCGCCACCTCGCTGGTGCGGGCTGGCGTGTCGCCATTCACTATCATGAACATGCCGAAGCGGCGCTGGCGCTGGCGGAGTCGCTCCCCGGCGCGGTCGCGTTGCCCGGCGATCTTGCCGATCCCGCCACGCCGGCTTCGTTGATCGCCGCCGCACGCCAGGCCCTCGGCGCGCCGCTGGCCGGACTGGTCAACAATGCCTCGCTGTTCCGCTTCGATACGCCGCCGCGGGTCGAACGGGCCGCGCTCGACGAGCATCATGCGGTCAATCTCGCCGCACCGGCGATGCTCGCCGCGGCGCTGGCGTTGCAGGACGATCTTGCCGCAGGCGCTGTGGTCAATCTGCTCGACCAGAAGCTGGCCAATCCCAATCCCGATTTCTTCTCCTATAGCTGCGCCAAGTTCGCGCTCGACGGCGCGACCCGGATGCTGGCCCAGGCGCTCGGCCCGCGCCTTCGCGTCAACGCCGTCTCGCCGGGGATCTCGTTGCCAAGCGGAGGGCAGACCGATGCGGAATTTCGCGCGGTCGCCGGCCAGAATCTGCTGCGCCGGCCGGTTGCGGTCGACGATATCGCGCGTGCCGTCGCCTGGCTGCTCGAGGCGAGGGGCGTCACCGGCCAGAACCTGTTCGTCGATTGCGGACAGCGTTTTCTGCCGCGCGCGCGCGACGTGATGTTCGACGTTGCGCATGGCTGACGCCGGCTATGCGCTCGTGCTCGACGGGCTGTCGCTGGTCATGGGCCTGGGGATCCACGCCCATGAGCAGGCACCGCAGCGCGTGCTGGTCGATATCCGGCTCGACTGCGTCTATCCATCGCCACCGTCCGAGGATCGCATTGCCGAAGCGCTCGACTATGACGCGATCTATACCGGCGTCCGCGCTCTCGCCGCCTCGCGCCACTTCAACCTGCAGGAAACGCTGTGCGAGGAAATCGCAGCGCTGTGCCTCGCCGACCCGCGCGTCGCACGGGTCACCGTCCGGTCGTGCAAACCGGATATCTTTCCCGATGCCCGGGTCGGCTGCGAGATCGTGCGTAGCCGCTGATCGTTCGCGAGGGGCGCCGTCGGAAATTGTTCGCGCGAAGGCGCGGAGGCGCGAAGAGGTTCCGCTTGGTGCGACAGGCGCGTGTCAGCCAAATCTTCCGACTACACAAAGGCAGGCCCCTGCGCTTTGCATGGAGCTTTGCCGCAAAACCAACACCTCCGCGCTTCGCGCCTCCGCGTGAACAATTTTATTATTTGTGCCGCCGGCGCTCAGGGCAGCGTCGTGTCCGCCCGGTTCGCCGCACTGAGCACCGCGCGCACCGAAGCCGTCGCGATATCGGTGTCGATCCCGACCCCGAATACCGTCCGCCCATCGGTCGTGCGGCACTCGACATAGGCGGCGGCGCGCGCATCGGCACCGTGGCCGATCGCATGCTCGCTATAATCGACCACATCAAGCGACGGCCCGGTGCTCTCGCCCAGCGCCGCGATCACGCCCGAGATAAGGCCGTTGCCGCGCCCCGAGATCGAGCGCTCGCCGCCCTCGAGCGCGACCCGTCCGACGAAGAGCCGGTCGCCCGCCGTGCCGCTCTCGTGATAGTCGAGCAGCGCGAAGCGATCGTTCTCACCCGGCAGATAGGTCGCCTCGAACAGCGCCCAGATATCGGCGGCGTTGAGCTCGCGGCTGGTTTCGTCGGCGAGTTGCTGGACGTGGCGGCTGAATTCGGCCTGCAGCCGCTTGGGCAGCTTTAGCCCCTTGTCCTGCTCGATCACCCAGGCGACGCCGCCCTTGCCCGATTGCGAATTGACCCGGATCACCGCCTCGTACGACCGGCCGAGATCGGCCGGGTCGATCGGCAGATAGGGCACCTGCCAGAGCTGGTCGTTGCGCTCTTCCTGCGCCGCGAAGCCTTTCTTGATCGCGTCCTGATGGCTGCCCGAAAAGGCGGTAAACACCAGTTCGCCGGCATAGGGCGTGCGGGGATGGACGGGCAGATTGGTGCAATAGTTCACCGTGTTGACGATCTCGTCGATGTCCGAGAAATCGAGATTGGGGTGAAGGCCCTGCGTGTACATGTTGAGCGCGACCGTCACCAGATCGCAATTGCCGGTGCGCTCGCCATTGCCGAGCAGGCAGCCCTCGACGCGGTCGGCGCCAGCCATCAGCCCGAGTTCGGCCGCCGCCACGCCGGTACCGCGATCGTTATGCGGATGCAGCGATATGACAACGGAATCGCGGTTGCGGATATGGCGGCCGAACCATTCGATCTGGTCGGCATAGATGTTGGGTGTTGCCGCCTCGACCGTCGCCGGCAGGTTGAGGATGATCGGATGGTCCGGCGTCGGCCGCAACACGTCCATCACCGCCTCGCAGACCTCGACCGAGAAATCGAGTTCGGCGGTCGAGAAGGTCTCCGGGCTATATTCGAAATGCCAGTCGGTGTCGGGCTGCGCGGCGGCCTGGTCGCGCAGGATCATCGCGCCTTCGATGGCGATCGCCTTGACCTGTTCACGGCTCATGCCGAACACGATGCGGCGCCACGCCGGCGAGACGGCGTTGTAGAGGTGGACGATCGCTTGCTTCGCGCCCTTGAGCGAGGCGAAGCTGGTTTCGATCAGGTCGCGGCGCGATTGGGTCAGCACCTGGATCGTCACATCGTCGGGAATGCGCCCGCCGGTCACCAGCCCCGCAATGAAGTCGAATTCGGTAGCACCGGCGCTCGGGAAACCGACCTCGATCTCCTTCAGCCCGATCTTGACGAGCAGATCGAAGAAGCGCGCCTTCTTCTCGGCGTCCATCGGGTCGATCAGCGCCTGGTTGCCGTCGCGCAGGTCGGTGGAAAGCCAGCGCGGCGGCTGGGTGATGGTACGCGACGGCCATTGGCGGTCGGGCAGGTCGATCTGGGGAAAGGGTCGGTATTTGACGGAAGGGTCGCGCAGCATGGCTCTGGTCTCGCTGGTCGAGGAGATTTCGGGTCGATGATGGCCCTTAGGCGGATCGCGCACGCTCGGGGCGCGCGGCGGTGTACGCGCCTAAGGGCGCGTAAGTCGAAGCAGCGGAAGGCTAAGCGCCAGCGTCATGCAAAGTGCGTTAGCGTGACGAGGCCGACGATGTCCAGCCCGCAAAATCACCTAACCGAATTGCGCGAACAGCCGATCGATCCGGCTGTGCGGCAGGAACCACAGGATTGCGACGATCACCGCACAGCCGATTCCCAGCCATGGTGAGATCAGCGTCAGCGGGATGCCCGTGATGTAGATCAGCGTCGCGGCAAGACCCTTGCGTGTGCTGGCAGCATAATATTCGTCCGCGGCGCGCCCCTCTTTGCCGGTTCGCGAAATGACCGCCTGCAGCCAGGCATAGGCAATCGATGGCAGCAGCATCGTCACGAGATACAGCCACGTCGCCTCGCGGCTGAAATGATGCTCACCCAGATATGCGGTCGAGAAGGGCACGAGCGACAGCGCGAACAGCAGCAGCATGTTCGACCACAGCAATGCGTTGGTGACGCGCACCGCGTGGCCGAACAACCGGTGATGGTTGACCCAATAGATCGCAACATAGGCGTAGCTCAGCGCATAGGCGAGAAACACCGGCCACAAGGTCCACAACCGCCCGAGCCCCTCGGCCACCGGCGGGTGGAGTTCCAGCACCATGATGGTGACGATGATGGCGATGACGCCGTCCGAAAAGGCCTCGACCCGGCCAACGCCGGGTTGGCCCTCGGTCTCCGGATCGGCGCGGCCGCTCACTGCGCCTCGAAAGCAGCGTTGATCGTCAGGTCGACCTTGTCGGAAACCAGCGGCACGCCATAGCTGATGCCGAAATCGCTGCGCTTGATGCTCGTCGTCGCGGTGAACCCGATATTGGTCTTGTTGGGCGGGTAGGGAGCCTTGCCGGCACCGATGAAGCGCGCCTGCAATATCACGGGGCGGGTGACACCCTTCAGCGTGAGGTTGCCGGCAATCGTCGCGGTCATGCCCTTCACGGTGACGCGGGTCGAAACGAACTTGCCTTCCGGGAACATCGTGGAATCGAAGAATTCCGGCTTTTTGAGGTGCGCGTCGAGCGCCGGCACTGTGGTCTGTACCTTGTCGATCTGGAAGGTCACCTCGACCTTGTCGCGCGACGGGTTCTTGGGATCGAGCACCAGGGTGCCGCTGGGTTGCGCGAACTGCCCGGTATAGTTGGAGAAGCCGAGGTGATTGACGGTGAACAGCACCTGGGTGTGGGCGCCATCGATCGTGTGGGTGCCGGCGGTGACGCGCGACGCGATCGGCGCGCCCGGCGGCGTCGTCGGCATCTGCTGCGCCACCAGCGGCGCGGCCAACATCAGGGGAATGGCGAAAACGGAAAGGAAGTAATGACGCATCGATGAAATCCCGAAATTGGCGATACGGGGTTTCTCGTGGCAGTTACGGACCCGGGTCAAACACCAATTCCGCAACGCTGGGTTTCGAGCCGTCCTGGGCCTGCGTTCCGGTCCAGTCGCGATCGCGCAGATTGGCGTTGCGCATCCCGCGCGCGGCGAAGCGCTTGGCGAGGAAATCGTAGAAGAACCAGTCCTTCAGCGGATAGGGCGTGACATGGTACATCAGCCGCTCGAACAACGACCAGCGGACATGCGCGTTACGACCGCGACGCGCCGACGGCATGCACCAGAAATCGACATGATAGCGCGACTTGCCGAAGCGAAAGACGCGCTGCATCAGTTCATGATCGTCGAGGACCCAAGGCCAATTCTCCGAGCGTGGCCCGCCGGCGGCACGTAATATGTCGGTGCGGAAACTCTGGCCATAGGTGCCGGTGTGGGTCTGTCGTGACATCAGCCACGCCATGTTGCGCTTGTGGAACCGCGTCAGCCAGCCATACCAATGGTTCGGCGGCGCGTAGATATCGACCGCCATGGCCGCGACGACGCCGGGCTGCTCGATCAGCTGCTCGGCCCGCGCAAGATAGTCGGTCGGGTACCAGGTATCGGCATTCCACAGCGCGACGAACGGCGTATCGACATGCGCCAGCCCGGCGTCGAGCGCGTGGCTCGGCCCCGGCTTGGTCTCGTAGACATAATCGACAGCGATATCCGGGCGGCTGGCGAGCATCGCGCGGCACAGCTCCTCGCTGCGATCGTCCGAGGCGTTGTTGACCAGCACGAGGCGAAAGGCAGGACCCGTCAGCGCCATCGCGCAGGCGATGGTCCGCTCGATATAGGGTTCTTCGTTGTAATAGGGGACGACGATCGACCAGCGGGGCGAAGCATTGGGTGCGTGCATGCGGATTTCCTGCGACCGTCCTGTTCGGCTGTTACCGCAGCGCATCGGCCATGTCGCAATATTTCGACAAGCGCCGGTCCCGCGATGAGCGGGACCGGGGAGCGTGGCACAAAGGTCAGTTGCGCTCCTTGTCGACCAGCTTGTTGGCGCCGATCCACGGCATCATCGCGCGGAGTTCTGCCCCGACCTTCTCGATCGGATGCGCCGCAGCCGCCTTGCGCGCCGCCTTCAGCTCGGGCTGGCCGGCGCGGTTGTCGAGCACGAAGTTCTTCACGAACCGCCCGCCCTGGATGTCGGCGAGCACGCGCTTCATCTCGGCCTTGGTCTCGGCGGTGATGATCCGCGGACCCGTCGTGATGTCGCCATATTCGGCGGTGTTGGAGATCGAATAGCGCATGTTGGCGATACCGCCCTCATAGAGCAGGTCGACGATCAGCTTGGTCTCGTGCAGACACTCGAAATAGGCCATTTCCGGCGCATAACCCGCCTCGACCAGCGTCTCGAACCCGGCCTGGATGAGATGCGTGATGCCGCCGCACAGCACGGCCTGTTCGCCGAACAGGTCGGTTTCGCACTCTTCCTTGAAATTGGTCTCGATGATGCCCGAGCGCCCGCCACCGACACCCGATGCATAGGCCAGTGCGACGTCATGTGCGTTGCCGCTGGCGTCTTGATGGATCGCGATCAGGCACGGCACGCCGCCGCCCTTGACGTACTCGCTGCGCACCGTGTGCCCCGGGCCCTTCGGCGCGATCATGATCACGTCGATGTCCTTGGGCGGTTCGATCAGCCCGAAATGCACGTTGAGGCCGTGCGCGAAGGCGATCGCCGTGCCGGGCCGGATATGGTCCTTGAGGTCGGTGTCCCAGATCGCCGCCTGATGTTCGTCGGGGGCGAGGATCATGATGATGTCAGCCCAGCCCGCGGCTTCGCTGTTGGTCAGCACCTTGAAGCCCGCGGCTTCCGCCTTCTTCGCCGTCGCCGAGCCGGCACGCAGCGCGATCGCGACTTCCTTGACGCCTGAATCACGTAGATTCTGCGCATGGGCATGGCCCTGGCTGCCATAGCCGATGATGGCGATCTTCTTGCCGGTGATCAGGTTCAGATCGGCGTCGCGATCGTAATAGACACGCATGATTTCGACTTTCCTTGATTGAATGCTGCGGGAGATGCGCGGGCCGGCCGCGCTCATTCTAGAAATATTTGACGTTCGGTGGATTGCCATCGGACAGATATGACAAGCGATAGACCTTGCCCTTCGCCATCGCCTGGCAATCGACATGGCTGGGGCCGGCGAAAGGGTTGGTATAACGGCACTGCCCGAGCGCCGCGGTTGATCGCGCCTGGCGTCCTGCCTCGCGTGAAACGGTGACCTTGCTCACATCGAGCAAGGCGCTGTCGCCGGTGGCGGGATGATCGGTGCCGAAAAAGCTGACCGCGACGGTGTCGTCCGTGACCGCCATGAAACTCGACGAATTGTCGCGATAGGCGGTGTTGATGAGCTTGCCGCTACAGTGCGCTGTCCGGTCCCCCTCAGGCATGATCAGCGCGGTACATTTGCCGGACATGATCGCGACATTGGCGACATTGCTCAAGTTCGGCGACGCTGCGCCGCCCGCGCACAAGATGAGTGCGGCGGACATGACGAGGCGGAAAGACATCCCGCTCACGCTGTCTGCTTTCCCCGGGCGATGGCGACGATGCCGGTGCGCGCGACCTCGATCAGGCCGACCTCGCGCATCAGCGTGACGAAGGTATCGATCTTCTCGCGTCCGCCGGTCACCTCGAACACGAAGCTCGACGTCGTCGCGTCGACCACGCGCGCGCGGTACACATCGGCGAGGCGCAGCGCCTCGATGCGGTGGTCGCCGGTGCCGGCGACCTTGACCAGCGCCAGCTCGCGCTCGACATGCGCGCCGAGCGCGGTCAGGTCGGTCACCGAATGCACCGGCACCAGCCGGTCGAGTTGCGATAAAATCTGCTCCATCACATGCGCCGAGGCCGAGGTGACGATGGTGATGCGGCTGACGGCATGGTCGGCGGTAACGTCCGACACCGTCAGGCTCTCGATATTATAGCCGCGCGCGGTGAACAGCCCGGCGATCCGGGCGAGGATGCCCGGCTCATTGTCGACCATCACCGACAGCGTGTGCCGCTCGCGGGCTTCTTCCTTGATATGCATTTTAATGCGTCATCCCAGCGAAAGCTGGGATCTCCCTGTTGCAAAGCGTGCCCTTGCGGCACGAGATCTCAGCATTCGCTGGGATGACGATGCGAGGCGTCATCACACCAGCGCCTTCGCTTCGTCGTCCATTTCGCCGGTAACCTCGGCGGCCTGGAGCATCATGTCGGTATGCGCCGCGCCCGACGGGATCATCGGAAAGCAATTGGCCAGCTTGGCCACGCGGCAGTCGACGATCACCGGCCCGTCATACGCGAGCATCGCGGCGATCCCGTCGTCGAGCTCGCCCGGCTTCTCGATCAGGATGCCCTTCCAGCCATAGGCCTCGCCGAGCTTGACGAAATCGGGCAGCGAATCCGAATAGCTCTCCGAATAGCGACCGGCATAGGTCAGTTCCTGCCACTGGCGGACCATCCCCATATACTGGTTGTTGAGGATGAAGATCTTGACCGGCAGGCGATATTGCGTCGCCGTCGCCAGTTCCTGGATGTTCATCTGGATCGACGCCTCGCCGGCAATGTCGATCACCAGTGCCTTGGGGTTGCCGAGCTGCGCGCCGATCGCCGCCGGCAGGCCGTAACCCATCGTGCCCAGCCCACCCGAGGTCAGCCACTTGTTGGGCGCCTCGAAATGGAAGTGCTGCGCCGCCCACATCTGGTGCTGGCCGACCTCGGTGGTGATGATCGGGCTGCGCTTGTGCGTCGCCTCCCACAGCGCCCTGATCGCGCGCTGCGGCATGATCTCGTCGGTGCCGTCGACGAAATCGAGGCATTTGGTCGCACGCCAGCCGTCGATCCGCCGCCACCATTCGGCGAGGTCGGGCTTGGGATGCCGGCGGCTTTTCCACACCCGCACCATGTCTTCCAGCGCATGGCCGACATCGGCGATCACGGCCAGGTCGACGCGCACCGTCTTGTTGACCGACGAGCGGTCGATATCGACATGGATCTTGCGACTGTTGGGGCTGAATGCGTCGAGTCGCCCGGTGACGCGATCGTCGAAGCGCGCGCCGAGGCAGACGATCAAATCGGCCTTGTTCATCGCGAAATTGGCTTCGTAGGTGCCGTGCATGCCCAGCATGCCGAGCCATTGCGGCGACGAGGCCGGGAAGGCGCCCAGACCCATCAGCGTCGAGGTCACCGGCGCGCCGGTGATCCGTGCCAGTTCGTGCAGCAACATGCTCGCCGCAGGACCCGAATTGATGATGCCGCCGCCGGTATAGAGGATCGGCCGCTCGGCCGCCGCCAGCATGTCGACCGCCGCCTCGATCGCGCTCTGGTCGGCCTTGATCTGCGGGCGATAGGTCTTGTGCTTGATCGGCCCCGGCTTCGTATAGCGCGCGGTCGCGACCTGCACGTCCTTGGGGATGTCGACCACCACCGGCCCGGGCCGGCCCGAGGTCGCGATATGGAACGCCTCATGGATGATCGGGCCGAGCGAGGCCGGGTCCTTCACGAGGTAATTATGCTTCGAGCAATGCCGCGTGATGCCGACCGTATCGGCTTCCTGAAAGGCATCGCTGCCGATCAGGTGCGTCGCGACCTGCCCGGTGATCACCACCATCGGGATCGAATCCATCAGCGCGTCGGTGATGCCGGTGACGGCATTGGTTGCGCCAGGGCCTGAGGTGACCAGCACCACGCCGGGTTTGCCGGTCGAACGCGCATAGCCTTCGGCGGCGTGCGTCGCGGCCTGTTCGTGGCGCACCAGGATATGCTTGACGCGACCCGAGCGGAACAGCGCGTCGTAGATCGGTAGCACCGCGCCACCGGGATAGCCGAACACGACCTCCACGCCGAGATCGCACAGCGCCTCGACCAGAATATCGGCTCCACTCTTTTCGGCTACCACGTCGCGTCCCCAGGGAAGTTATGCCGCGCTGCAATAGCGCCAAAGGAAGGGTGCTGCTAGCGGCATGAAAAATGCACGTCAACCGCTAATGACGCAATAATATGTCAATTTGATCGGCAATGACGTCTTTTTCGGACTCGCTCGTTCGCTTCCACGTCGCCGGAGGCTGGTTGCGGAACCAGGTATATTGCCGTTTGGCATATTGCCGCGTCGCAATCTGCGCCGCCGCCAGCGCCGCGCCTCGGTCGATCCTGCCCGCCAGCAGCGCGGCGATCTCGGGTACGCCGATCGCGCGGCGGATCGGGGCGGTGTGGGGGATGTCGTCGCGCTCCAGCAACTGCGCGACCTCTTCTATCGCGCCGCCGGCGAACATCGCCTGCAGCCGCGCATCGCACCGCGCCAGCAGCCAGTCGCGCTCGGGCAGCAGCACGGTCGCGACCAGCCTGACGTCGCCGCCGATCCCGCCGCCGCGATCTTCCTGCCACGCCGCCAGCGTCCGCCCGGTCGATCGCACCACCTCGAGCGCGCGCGCCACCCGCGTCGTATCGGCAGGGGCCAGCCGCGCCGCCGCCGTCGGGTCGACCTCGTGCAGCGCACGATGCGCCTCAGCGACGGGCATCGCGCGCACCGCGTCACGGATCGCCGGGTCGATCTCGGGCACCGGCGCGATGCCGTCGATAAGCGTGCGCAGATACAAGCCGGTCCCGCCGACCAGCACCGGCAACCGCCCCGCGGCATGCGCGGCCGCGATCTCGGCCCGCGCATCCGCCGCCCAGCGCGCCGCTGAGCAGCTTTCCGCGCCGTCGATATAACCGAACAGCCGGTGCGGCACGCGCGCCTCGTCATCGGGGCTCGGCCGCGCCGACAATATGCGCAGATCGGCATAGACCTGCGCCGAATCCGCATTGATCACCACGCCCCCCTGGCGCTCGGCGAGTTCGATCGCGACAGCCGACTTGCCGCTGGCGGTTGGCCCTGCAATGAGCGCCACCGCGGGATGTGAAAAAGTGGGCACCGGTTTTTTCACATCAAATCCCGCGACAGCAAAAGCGCATGTAAGGGAGAAGTCATGTTCATCGCCACGCTGATAGCACCGGGCAATCTATCCGTGGGCGATATTTCGGCCGCGCGCGACCGGCTCGCCATCGCCGGCTGTACGCCCGCCTCGCATGGCTGGATCGATGAGGAATATGCCGCCGATATCGGCTTCGCGGCCGATCCCGAGGCGGCGCGCAACGCGCTCGACGGCGCCTTTCACGGCATCGACATCGTTGTCCAGCCGGCCGAGGGGCGGATCAAGCGCCTGCTCGTCGCCGACATGGATTCGACCATGATCACGATCGAATGCATCGACGAGCTCGCCGATTATGCCGGCATCAAGCCGCAGATCGCCGCCGTCACCGAGGCGGCGATGCGCGGCGAGCTCGATTTCGAAGCCGCGCTCGACGCGCGCGTCGCCTTGCTCAAGGGCCTCGACGAAAGCGTGATCGAACGCTGCCACGCCGAGCGCGTCCAGCTCATGCCGGGCGCGGTCGAGCTGGTGCGTACGATGCGCGGGCAGGGCGCGCGCACCATTCTCGTCTCGGGCGGCTTCACCCGCTTCGCTGAGCCCGTCGCCGCCGCGATCGGTTTCGACCAGGCGATCGCCAATGTGCTCGAGATCACAGGCGGCAAGCTCGCCGGCACCGTGACCAAGCCGATCGTCGGCTCCGACACCAAGGAGCGCACGCTGCGCGAGGCGACCGATGCGCTGTTCCTGCCGCCCGAGGCGACGCTGGCTGTCGGCGACGGCGCCAACGATCTGGCGATGATCAGGCGGGCAGGGCTGGGCGTCGCCTATCACGCCAAGCCCGTCGTCGCCGCCGCCGCCGCCGCGCGGATCGATCATAATGACCTGACGGCCCTGCTCTACGCGCAGGGGATTGCGCGCGCAGATTGGCGGACGGACTGATCGCGCACGAACGGGAAAGGTTGCGGTGCGCGGAGGGAAGGCGCTAGCTACCCGCACGGGGGCGCGCCATGAACACCGACCTGATCGACCGCATCTACGAATGCTCGTTTCTGCCCGAGCTGTGGCCCGGCATCATGGACGAACTGGCGCGCATCACCGATGCGCGCGGCGGGCAGCTCTTCTCGGTGCGCGGCAAGGCGGTCAAATGGACCGGCAGCGCCAATCTCGACGCCGTCTTCCACGAATATGTCCATGACGGCTGGTTCGCGACCTGCAATCGCGGCGTCTGCGTGATGGGCGCGCAGGAACCGCGCTTCTTCCGCGAGTTCGATTTCTGGACCGAACAGCAGCTCGCCGAGGTGCCGATCTACCGCGACTTCTTCCGCCCGCGCGGGCTCGGCTGGTCGGCCAGCACCGGACTGCGCATGCCGACCGGCGACAATATCGTGCTGACGATCGAGCGCGAATTCGGCCGCGGCCCGCTGGAAAAGACCCCGGTAGAACAACTCAACGAACTGCGCCCGCATCTCGCCCGCGCCGCCTTCGTCTCGGCGCGGCTCGGGCTGCAGCGCGCGCAGGGCGCCAACGCCACGCTCGCTTCGCTCGGCCTGCCCGCGCTGCTGCTCGACGAGGACGGCGCCGTGGTCGAGGCCAATGCGCTGATCGAGGCGATGCCCGGCCAGGTCCAGTGGCGCGCCAGCAACCAGGTCGCGCTGGGTGATCGCGCCGCCAACGCCCAGCTGTTCGCCGCGCTCGGCGCGCTCGAGACGACGGACGAGGCCACGCCGCGCTCCTTCCCGCTGCGCGATGCCGATAATCGCGCGACGATGGTCGCGCATGTCGTGCCGATCCGCCGCGCGGCGCACGACCTGTTCGCGCGCAGCTATGCGCTGCTCGTGCTCACCCCGGTCGAGCCGCAAAAGGCGCCCTCGTCGGATCTGATGCGTTCGCTGTTCGATCTCACCGCCGCCGAGGCACGCGTCGCGCGCGGCCTCGTCAAGGGCGACACGCTCGACGAGATCGCTGCCGCCGGCGACGTCGCCATCTCGACCGTCCGCTCGCAACTGCGCCAGGTGCTCGACAAGACCGGCTGCGCCCGCCAGGCCGAGGTCGTCGCGCTGCTCGCGAATGTGACGATTGATCGCGGAGCGGGGAAGGGGTGAGTGGGGGGATGCCGATGGCGGGGTTGGGTGAGGCTCGGCGGGGCAGCTTCCTCCCCTTGGGACCGCCGCTCGGTCAGTGGACGCTCTCGATGATCGCAGCAGGAGCTACCGGCCGAAGCGACTCCCGCCAGCAATAATCTTTTGCTTCACAAAGAGCGCAACGCGCAGGTCCGGGCCCATCCGTGGGCCAAAGGGCGGAGGGCACCGCCAGATGATCTGAAAATAGCGCGCGCCGTCCAAATTCCAGTTCTTCGGGACGGAAGGTTGCGAGATTGACCGCAACTGGCAGTTACTCGCCTCCTTGGCGAAGCGATCAATGCTTCTTCCCCCGACATAATCACCGAAATCGAGGTTTACGCCGTCTTCGGCATATGTCTTCGCCTGCCCGGGATTATGCCGCACCGCTGCGACAAACTCTTGGACTAAATGAAGCGCAGGATCATCGGCCGCTGATAGGGCCTGAGGCGCCATGAAGGACGCAAGAAGGAGGCTAAGAAGTTTGCCCATGTTTGCGCATCTCACCGGAAGATGGCTCCATCTAAAGGTCGCCTCACATGTCCGTGTGTGGACGCCCCGCCGGATACAAGGGGTATGTGAGAGATTTTGTTCGCGCAGGTTCAGGTGCTTCCGTGTGTCCGGCCTACTGATGCAGCCATCATCACGGCTGCTGGCCTGTATGGA
>NZ_JARYTI010000039.1 GCF_029911635.1 Sphingomonas sp. AR_OL41 | reverse complement strand
CCTGGACATGGCTCATCGCCGCGAGATTGTAGATCTCGTCGGGCTGCGTCTCCTGGACGATGCGGATCAAATTGGTCGAATCCGTCATGTCGCCATGGTGCAGCTTGAGCTTCACGCCCTTTTCGTGCGGGTCCTCATAGAGATGGTCGATTCGGCCGGTGTTGAACGACGACGAACGGCGCTTGATGCCGTGCACCATATAGCCTTTGGCGAGCAGCAACTCGGCGAGATAGGCACCGTCCTGACCCGTAATGCCGGTAATGAGCGCCGTCTTGGTCACAGAAACCCCTTAAAGATGTGCCAGCACCGCTGGGAGCGGCCGCTGCATAGCGGCGCATGCTGCATTGCGATACAATATTCAGATGGTGCGCGTCACGCCGCGAGATGCCGGGCGGGCGCAGCGTCTTCCTCGGCCAAAGGCGGTGGTGGCGGTATCCTTCCCGGTCGCGCCATGATCGCGCAGCACGCCACCATCACCGCGAGGATTGCGGCGGTCCGCGCCGGATAATCGACCAGACTATGCGCCAGAATCACCGCCGAACTGATCGTCGCCGCGCGCGGCAGCAAGCCACTGTCGCCATCGCGCCAGATCGCCACCGTCCGCAACGCCCACCAGCCAAGAAATGTGATGATCAGAATCGCGCCGGGAAGGCCGAGCTCCAGCACGAATTCGAGATAATCGTTATGGGCGTGGTTGACGAAAATCGCATCGACGGCGTGCGGATCCTCGAACGCCGGGAACACCGTAATGAAGCTGCCAAGACCGCTGCCGAACGGGAAGAAGCTTCCGATCGCGGCGAGCGTGTGCCGATAGAAGCCCAGCCGTGACGTCGGCCCCGCATCGAGCGAGGTCTTGGCATAGCCGGCCAGGATCGGGCTGTTGAACGAAAGCGCGACGAACACGCCGACCAGCACCAGCGCGACCAGCGCGCCGATCAGCAGGACGCGACTGTCACGCCCGCGCCGCGCCAGAAAGTAGGAACCGAGCAACGTCGGGAAGAGCAGCCCAAGCCCCGCGATCGAGCCATCGACGATCGCGCCGAGCAAGAGCAACACGCCTAGCGCGCCGAGCATGACCGTGTCCGCTGCCCAACCCTCGACCCGGCCATCGCGCGCGCGCACCGTCGCGACAAGCGCGGCAAGAAACGGCACCGCCGTCAGCACCAGGGTCGCCAGGTGGTTGCTGTTGGCGAAAAAGCCGACCGGCTGACCGCGATTGGTGCTCGTATAGAGGTAGAGCGGCGACGAGTCGCCGTTGACGAGCTGGATCAAGCCGATCAGCACCGACAGCGCGGCCATCACCGGCAGCGCAAGGGCGAAGGCGGCAAGGCTGCGATCGTCGGCGCGCACGACGAGCACGAACATGCCGGCTGCGACAGTGACGCTCAGCAGGCTTGCGATCGTTGCAGCCGGGTCGATCGACAGCGGCAGCGCGGGCACAGGTGCGCCGATCAGGGTAAAGCCGCGCACCAGCGGTGCATGGCCGGGCAAGCTCGACCACAAGCCTGCAGGCAGCGGGACCAGCTGTGCCAGCGCGATGAGCACGAAGGCCACGCCAAGCCAGATGAGCATGCGTTCGGCGAAGGTCGAAGCGCGCTGCAAAGGCCGTATGGCCGCAAAGAACAGCAGGCCCGCGCCGCCAAGTTGCAGCAGGAGATTGGGGATCACCCCTGCGGCGGTCGCGCCGCCCAGGATGATCGCCGCGACGAGAAACCCGGGCAGCATGAGCGCGCGCGGCTCGAAGGACGGCACCAGCGCAGCGCGGCGCGACCGGCCTGAGCGATGCGAGCGGCGCGATCGCGATGAAGTTGCCATTACGAGCCCTTCCTGATCGCAACGCGCGCGATCGTCACCGATCGCGACTGGGGAAAGGTTCCGAGGGTCGCTTCGATCGACAAGAGCTGGGCATTGCAGCCTTCCGGCACGGCGAAATGGACCGCGTGTCCGCTTGCGCGGTCGCTGAGCCCGGCGATCGGCAGGTCGAGAATGGGCTTGTTGGCGGGCAGGCAAAGCAGTCGCCATCCCAGCGCTCCGCCATCGGCCACTTCGCCCGAGCCTTTCGCGACATAGTCTAGCGTATAGCTGCCGGGCTTGAGCAACACCGTCTGGGACGCGAGCCTGGCGCTTTTCGCGCCGGGGTAATCGAGGCGCAGACCATTGCCGCGATCGATCCCGACCGAGGCGGCATCGCCATCGTTGAACGTCCAGTTGAAGGGTTGCGGACCGGGCAGGCCGACGAAGGTGCCGTCATAGACCGACGCGACCTTGGTCAGCGCGTCCTGCGGCAGGAAGTTGATCCAGGCGAGATAGGCGCCGTCATAATCGCCGCGCCCGATCAGTTGCAGGATCAAACCGCCCTGCGCACTGTCGGCGCCGGCGCCGACCTTGCCCGCGGTTCCCGTGCTCAAGCGAAAGATCCGCGCGGGATCGACGCCACGGGTCGTCAGATAACCGAGAAATTCGGTCCGCCACGAAACGCCGCTCGCCAGCGCCGCAGCCAGCGGTTGCTCGGCGCGCGGCTGCCGCGCGATTTCCGCCAGCACCGGGAAATAGGCGTTGCGTTGCCCGACATCGACCGACATCAGCCGCTCGATCTGGCCGACCGCCGTCGCCAGATCGTTGCGACCCAGCGCGTCCGCCATCAACCAGACACGCGCCGATGTCGCGCGCGGATCGCGCCGCACAACTTCCTGCATGATCGGACGGGCCGCGTCGCGCCGCCCAGCCAGCGTGTCTTCGAGTGCCTTCTGCGACAGCGCGTTGCGATCGAGCGGGCGCTGCGCCAGCCGCGCGGCCGGGGCGCCGAGCGACGGCGGCGCGGTCGGACGCGCCTGTTGCGGATCGAGCATCGCGGCGGTCATCGCGCCAAGATAGCGCTTCTCCGTCTCGATCCGCGCAGCCTTTTGAAAGGCGTGGACCGCCGACGTCAAAGCCATCGCGGCAATGACAAGCGAAATAGCGCCCGTAACAATCAATCGTGTCGTTCGACCAACCATTGCCATGCCCCGGGGTCCTGGCAAAGTCGTCAGGACAGCTGAATGCGACGCGCACCGCCATCGTCGCCCGCGGTCAGGCCATATTTATAAGCGTCGCGACCATAGCCGTAACCATAACCATAACCATAGCCATAGCCGTAACCATAGGCGCTGGTCTTGGGATCGAACTTGGTCAGCACCGCGCCGATGATATGCCCGCCGGTCGAACGCAGACGGTTGATCGTGTTGCTCACCGCCGGGCGACGGATCGCGCCCGACTGAACGACGAGCAGCGTGCCCTGACACATCGAGGCGAGCAGCGGCGCGTCGGCCAGGCCAAGCACCGGAGGGGCGTCGATGATCACCATGTCGAAGCGCGACATCGCCTCGTCGAGGATCGCGCGCATGCGGTGGCTGGCGAGCAGCTCTGCCGGGTTGGGCGGCACGCGCCCCGACGAAAGCAGGAAGAGGTTCGCGCTGCGCGTCGCGCTGACATGCGAGACGAGGCTCGAATCGCTGGTCAGCAACGCCGACAGGCCAACGGTCTTGGCCTTTTCGCTATCCTCGATGAAGAAGCTCGGCTTGCGCATGTCGGCGTCGATCAGCAGCACCGTGCGGTCGAGCCGCGCGAAGTTCTGCGCGATCGCATAGCAGGTGCTCGACTTGCCCTCGGCCGGCTGCGACGAGCTGACGAGCAGCGACTTGGGCGAACCGCCGCTGGTCGAGAACTGGATCGCCGCGCTGATCGAGAAATAGGCTTCCGACACCGGCGACTGCGGATCGGCGAGTTGCTCCGCGATCGTCTCGCCCTTGGCGACGACCGGAACCACGCCGAGCACGGGCACCTTCAGCTTCTGCTTGACGTCCTCCGGTGCCTTGACCGTGTCGTCGATGAACTCGATCAGATAGGCGAGCGCGATGCCGATGCCGAGGCCAAGGAACACCGCCAGAAACACGTTCTTGAACAGGTTGGGCTGAAACGGGAAACCCGGCACATCGGCGCGATCGACCACCGACACCGTCGTCGCGCCGACCCCGCTGGCCACGCTGATGTCTTTCAGTTTCTGCAGCAGCGCATCATAGACCGTGCGGTTGGTGTCGACTTCGCGCTGCAGGATGTTGAGCTTGATGCTGCGCTCCTGCGTGTCGAGCACGGCGCCCTTCAGCTGGCCGACCCGCGCCTTGAGCGCGCTCTCGCGGGCCAGTGCGGCACTATAGTCGGAGCATACGCCGCTCGCGATGCCGCCGCCCTGCTGTCGCAGCTGCGTGTCGATCGCCGCGATCTGCGCGCGCAACTGCACCATTGCCGGGAACTCCGGCTTGTACAGCGTCAACTTCTGGTCGTAATCGGCCTGCAGCTCGGAGCGCTTGGTGCGCATCGCCTGCATCGCCGAATCGCGCTGAATCTCGCTACCCGACTGGCCCTGATGGCAGCGGGCCGCCGCAGCGATCCTGTCGCTCGTCGCCGCCGACAGGGCGGAGTTGATCGACACCATCGAATTGCCCTCGAGCGAGGTGCCGCCGCCGCCGCCACTGCCGCTGGCCCCCTCACCCGTCCCGCCCGAGCCGGATTGCCCGACCATCACGATGCCCTGGCTCTGGGCATAGTTAACCACCGCCGCTTCGGAGGTCTCGAGCGTCTTCTTGGTCGCTTCGAGGCGGCTTTGAAGGAACTGCCGCGCATAGGCGGTCTGGCCGAACTTGCGTTCGAGCTGCGAGGCGATGAACGCGTCGCCAAAGGCATTGACGATGCGCGCCGCGCGTGTCGGGTCGCGATCGACATAGGACAGGTTGATCAGGCGGCTGCCGACCACCGGGTTGACCGAATAATTGGCCGAGACGAAGCCGGTCGCGACGCGCTCGCGCTGCTCGAGGCTCATGCGCGCCGGCGCGATCGTCGGGTCGTTGGCGAGGTTGAGCTGTCGCACGACGCGCTCGGTCAGCGAGCGGCTCTTGAGCAGACCATATTGCGTCGCGAGGAACGCCGGGTCGCGTTGCACGACGGGCTCGGTGTTGGCGCGCTGGATCAGTTCGGACTGCGGCTGGGTGATTTCGAGCGAGGAATTGGCGCGGTACAGTGGCGTCGTCATCAGGCTGAGACCGAACGCTGCCAGCACAGAAACGAGCGTCACCGCGAGAATCAGCCAGCGCCAGCGGAACAGGACACGCCACACATCGCGCAGGTTGAAACCGCCGGAATCACCCTCGAGCGCATCGACGTCGAACATCGTCGGCCCGAGCGCCGGCTGAAGATTCTGCCCGATCGGCGCAATCGCGCCGCCTCGGCCACGCTCGGCGATATCGGGTACGGTCCCGCTATAATCGTTCATCGAAGTTGAGACCTGATTTTCTAGAAGGGCCGGAACAGCGCGGCGATCGGCAACGCCTGAACAACGTTCTTGAACGCCTTGCTCGCGCCATTGCCGTCAACGACGATGATATCGTTGCTGTAGACTTGCGGGTCGGGCGCCTTGCCGCGCCGGATATCGGTGAGGTCGAACGCGGCCGCCTGGCGCACGCCGGCGATCTTGCGAAAAATGACCACGCGGCGCGGGTTGCCGTCATCGGTCACGCCCTTGGCCGTCGCGATCGCCTGAATCAGCGTGGTATCCGCGCCGATGGCGTAAAGGCCGGGCTGCGCGACCGACCCATCGACCGTGATTCGCTGGCTCTGTGCCGTTTTGAGCACGACCTGGACCTTCGGGTCGCGCAGATAGGTCGCCTGGAGCTTCTGGGTCAGCACCGTCGCGACCTGATCGCTGGTCTGGCCCTGGACCGCGACGTCACCGACCAACGGCAACTTGATCCGCCCGACACTGTCGACGGTATAGTCGCCGCTGAACTCCGATACGCCATAGACCGAGACGTTGAGAACGTCCGCCGGGCCGAGGTGGTAGTCATTGCTTGGCGCGATATCGGTCGGGATGTCGGGTTTCGCCAGCGGATCCGTCGCATAGGCAACCGGCCCGCCACGCGTAGCGCAGCCCGACAGCGCCATCGCCACACCGGCCATCACGACCCATGCTGACAATCGCCGCCACACCTGATTCGTCCCGCTGGTACGCATATCACCCTAGCTCCACCATCTCGGCCATCTCCTAACGACCGCGCCGCATGAATCAAGCGATGATCCCCTTTATCGGCATCGCCGAGCGAATGTCGGCGCTGATCCGCCCCTGCCCCCTTCCTATCGTTCGACAAACTCGGCATAGGGCCGGCGGGCATCGGGGGTTGCCTTTGGTTGGTCGGCCGCAAGGTCAATACGGGGATGCTATGCGGATCGCCATTTGCACGACACCGTTCGTGCCCAATATTGGCGGCATCGAAAATCTGTCGGAAATGACCGCCGATGCGCTTGGCCGCGGCGGTGACGACGTGACGGTGCTGACGCTGCAACCCGGTGGGCCGATGCCCGATCGCGCCTATCGCCTGATCCGGCGGCCGAGCTTCGCGGCGGCCTTCGCGGTCTGCCGCGGCGCCGATGCCGCTATCATGCCCAATATCGGGCTGAAACTCGCGCCGGCGGTGCTCGCCGCCGGTACGCCGCTGTTCGTATGGCATCAGCATGAGTATCGCGACCCGGCGATGCCGCTGCGCAAGCTGACGCCGTCGCAACAGCTGAAGCGGCTGCTGATCGAATATCGCGTGCGTGCCAATCTCGGCTGCAGCGATTTCATCACCGATCGGCTACCCAGCCGCCGCCCCCGGCTCACCCTGCCCAATCCCTATGACGCCAGCCTGTTCCATATCGACACGACGGTGGCGCGCGATCGCGATCTCGTCGTGGTCGGCCGGCTCGTCCCCGAAAAGGGCTGCGATGTCGTGCTGCGCGCCATGGCATTGCCCGGCGGCCCGCTTGGCACGGCGCGGCTGTCGGTCGTCGGCGACGGTCCGGCACGCGGGCAGTCGGAAGCTCTCGCCATGACGCTCGGGATCGCCGACCGGGTCGCGTTTCTCGGCGCGCAGACGGGCGAAACGCTGCGTCGCACGCTCAACGCGCATCGCGTGATGATCGTGCCCTCGGTCTGGGCCGAGCCGTTCGGCATCGTTGCGCTGGAAGGTCTGGCCAGCGGGTGCGCGATGGTCGTGTCGGATATCGGCGGGCTGCCGCAGGCGATCGGCGCTTGCGGCCGTACCTTTACCCCCAACGACCCCGCCAGCGCCGCCGCCGCCATCGCTGCGGCACGCGCCGACCCGGTCGACCCGGCGCAGCCAGATCGCGTCGCGCACCTCGCGCGCCATACGGCCGAGGCGATCGCCGCGCAGCTGCGCGCGACCATCGCCAAATTCGCCACGCGCTAGCCACACACGACGATGGCGATCTCTTCGCGGCGGAACACCTTTCCGGGTTGGCGCGCCGCCGCGCAACGGATACGGGCGAGATCTTCATGGACCTTGTCGGGTCCGCCCCGGACAGCCAGCCGCCAGAAGAGCGATGAAATCGGGCCCCAGTGATCAACCAGAAAGGCTGCCATGACGTCTGTCGGGCAAACGCGGCGTAATTTTGCCACCACCGTGATCGGCTTCGTACTGTCGATCGGGATCGGGATCTGGTTCACGCCCTTCCTCGTCCACCAGCTGGGCCCGGCCGCCTATGGCTTGATCCCGCTGGCGACGACGATCGTCTCCTATTTCAGCATCATCACCCAGACATTGAGTGCCTCGCTCAACCGCAATCTGACCTTCGCGCTCGAACATAACGATCCCGAACGTGCCAGCGTCGCCTTCGGCTCGGCCCTGGCCGGTGCCGGCGCCCTCGCCTTCCTCCTCGCCGTCCCGCTTGCCGGCGTGGCGTGGTTTTCGACCAGCCTGTTCGACGTCCCGCCCGGCGCGGAAACGGCGACGCGGCTGTTGTTCGCCTTCGTCGCCGCGGCCTTCGTGCTGTCGGTGCTCTCGACGCCGTTCCAGGGCATCGTCTTCAGCCGCAACCGGCTCGATCTCAGCAACATCTCGGCGGCCATCCAGACGATCACGCGCGTCGCGCTGACGATCGCCCTGTTCGGCGCCTTCACCGCCACCGTCGTCAACGCCGCGACCGCGATCCTCGCCAGCGCGGTCATCGGCATCGTACTGAGCATGGTGTTCGCGCGGCGCGCGGCGCCGCATCTCGCCTTCTTTACCTTCGCTTATGAGGCAAAGGAGTTCCGCTCGATCTCGGGCATCGCCTCCAAGGTGCTGATCATGCAGATCGGTACCATCCTCGTCGGCAGCTCGGAGCTCGTACTCGCCAACAAGCTGTTCGGCGCGCATCTCGCCGGTCATTACGCCGCGGTTAGCCAATGGTCCCTGTTCCTGCGCAACGGCGCGACATCGGTCGCCGTGCTGTGCGTGCCGACCATCCTGACGCTCTATGCGCGGTCGCAACCACGCGAGCTGGTCAGCTACACCCGTACCGCGATGAAGTTCATGGCGATATGCGTCGCGCTCCCGGCGGGTTATCTGTGCGGCCTGTCGGATCAGATCCTGCATGTCTGGCTCGGGCCCGATTTCGTCAGCTACTGGCCGTTGATGGTAGTGCAGATCGCCCCGATCGCGATCACCTCAACGGTGGTGCCGCTCTATACCATCTCGCTCGCGGCGGACCGGGTGATGCTTTCGGGGCTGATCCAGCTGGTCACCGGCGCGATCGGCGTGGCCATCGCGCTGCTCATCGGCGCGCATAGCGCGCTCGGCATTCTCGGCGTGGCCGGCGCGGTCGGGCTCAGCCTGGCGATCAAGGAGCTGGTGTTCCTTATCCCCTATGCCGCGAGCAATATCGAGCAACCGCGCTCCACCTTCTATCCGCCGATGCTGGTCGCCGCCGCGCTGTTCGGCATTTCCTGCGTCGGCGCGATCACGATCGGCAAGCTTTTCGTCTTTCACAACATGCTGGGTCTCGCCATCGCCGGCTTCAGTCTCGCGATCGGCTATTGCGTCGCGGCCTATTTCCTCCTCGACCGCGACGAGCGGGCCATGGTGCGCGCCTTCATCTCGACGCGCGCCATCAAGGCCGGCGGCGCCTGACGCTCACACCTTTTCGGGCGGGACGAGATTGGCCCAGCGCGCCCATTGCGCGGTCAGCGCCATGCCCGACGCGAGATCGTAGACCGGCGCGTAGCCGAGCACGGCGCGCGCCCGATCGATGCGATATTCGGTCGTGCTGGCATAATAGTCGATCATCATCGGCGGAATAAGCTCGACCGGCAGATCCGGCGCGCGCGCTTCGGCCGCGCTTGCCGGCGCGGCATCGGTCGCACTGCCGGCGCGTCGCTTGCTGATCATGCCATAGGCCGGGCGCACGAGCGGCAGCGCGCCGGCAGCGCGCTTGAAGCCCGGGCTCGCCTTCAACGCGGCGAGACCTTCGCCGACCACGGCACGCATCGCCGCGCGCATCAACTTGCCCTTGGCGCCGCGCATCTCCGCACGGCTCATCTCGACGAGCCGCTCGACGCCGAGCATCGCTTCATAGGATTCGTAGAATTGCCGCCAGGTGACCCGGTCCGGCCCCTTGATGATAAAGGTTTCCGGCGGTCCTGCCGGGCGCTGCGCGGCGAGCAGGATCGCCTGGATCACGTCATCGACATAGGCTGCCGCGCAAACCCCGCGCCCGCCATCGATCAGCGCGAGCCGCGATGTCTTGAGCAGGGCCAGCGGGTAGAGCGTGAAGGCCGGCCCATAGGGTCCGTAGATCACCCCAAGCCGCAACGTCGTCGCGGCCAGGCCGGAACGACCATGCTCCTCGGCAATAACCTGTTCGGCGTCGCGCTTGTCGATGGCATAGGGCCATTTCCACATCCGCCGGACGGCATAATTCTCATCGACTTCGGCCGGCGTATCCGCGCCGAACGAGACGATCGTCCCGAGATTGACGAAATGTCGCACGCCCGCTTCGCCCGCGGCCGCCGCCAGCGTGCGCGTACCCTCGACCGTGACGCGGCGCTGCTCGGCAAGGTCGCCATGCGAGCCGAATGCGCAGTGGAACACATAGTCGACGCCCTCGAGCGCCGTGCGCATCGCTGCCTGATCGGTCAGCGCACCGGTGACGAACGACGCACCGGCCGCCGCGGCGCGATAGGCGCCGCTGCCGGTCGAGGTGCCGCGCACCAAGGTCCGCACCTTCATGCCGTATTGGCCGACGAGGATCTCGATCAACCGCCCACCGATAAAGCCGGTGCCGCCCGTGACCAGCGCGGTCCGCCCCTGCAATGCGTCGGTCATGCCGCCACCGGCATGGCGATCGGGCGCGCCCATGGAAATGACATGGGCGTGGCCCCCGCATAGCAGCGCTCGATCAGCGCGACGATGTCGCGTCCCGCCGCGCCATCGGCCAGCGGCGCGCGGTCGTCCTGGATCGCGCCGGCGAAGTCGTCGAGCTGATCGGCCATCAACTGCGGAAAATCGAATGTCGCGCCATCGACGTCGCCGGTCAGCGAGAGCGGTCCGCCGCGCGGGCCGACCGAAAGCCCGGCACCGATCAGCGGCGCGACCACCGTGCCGTTGGTGCCTTCGATGCGAATCATGTTGTTCATCGTAACCGTTCGGCTGAGTTCGATCAGCCCGGTCGCGCCCGACGCCATCGTGCAATCGATCCGGCAATTGCCCTCCAGGCCGAAAGCCGAATCGATCTGGCATTGCAGCGCATCGACCGACCCCAGCAGCCAGGTCAGCGCGTCGAGATCGTGGCAGCCATTGCACATCAGCACGCCGCCGCCGCTCTCGCGCGCGCTCAACATGTAGAGTGACTGACCCGCCCAGGCGTCGCCGACACCGCTGACGATGTGAATGCGCTCGATCCGCCCGAGCATGCCCGAATCGACCAGTTGTTTGAGATAACGCGAGGAGGGCGCATAGCGTCGCACCATCGCCACGCCGACCTTGCGCCCGACCCTGGCCGCCGTCGCCAGCATGGCGTCGCAATCCGCCAGCGTCGTGGCGAGCGGCTTTTCGATCAGGATATGAAGGCCGCGTTCAAGCAGGAGCTCGGTCGCCTGGCGGTGGATGTGATGCGGCAGCGCAACACAGGCCGCGTCGGCGTGATCGGATGCCGCCGCAATGTCGGTCGCGACATGGGCGATGCCGAATCGCGCCGCGAGCGCGCGCGCACGCGCCTCGTCGCGATCGATCAGGACGGTGAACTCGACCTTGTTGGCCAGACGGGCACCGGGCAAATGGCCGAGCTCGGCAATCGCGCCGCAACCGACCATCGCCATGCGAACGCGGCTCATGCACAGGCTCCGATCGGGTTCGAAAGTGTCGGGACGCGCGACCAGCGCGCGGAAACAGGTTTTTCCACGCGAAGCCCCTTAACGGGCCGCCGATAATTTGCCAGAGGGTTTGCCGTCCTTTGACCGCCACAGCTATTTTGTCGGTGCGACAGAAGTTCGGTTCGACAAGAGATTGAGATCGAAGTGTTTGAGAAGTTTCGCCGCAAGGCGGTCGCGCCAGCCATGATCACCGCACCCAGCGGACCGGCGGACGCGCGTGCTTATGCGATCGGCGACGTTCACGGCCGGCTCGACCTGTTGCGCAACCTGCTCGAACAGATCGAGGCCGACAGCCGGGCGAACCCCTGTGAACGCGAATATATCGTCTTCGTCGGCGACCTGATCGACCGCGGCCCCGATTCGCGCGGCGTGATCGATTTGCTGCTTCGCAGCAAAAAATATCTGCCGCATCCGGTCTTCCTGATGGGCAATCACGAAGAGATGATGCTGCGCGTCCTCGACAAGCCCGACGAGAAGTTTCGCGACTGGCTCACTTATGGTGGTTATGAGTGCGCGCAGAGTTACGGCGTCGAGGTCGGCCGACTGGCGGCGATGGACGTCGAGCATGCAGCGGCGTTGGTCAATGCGGCGATTCCGTCGGAACATCGCGCATTCATCGCCAGCTTTGCCGACAGCTTCCGCTTTGGCGACTATGTCTTCGTTCACGCCGGCATCCGCCCGGGCGTCGCGCTCGATGCGCAGTCGACCCGCGACCTGCGCTGGATTCGCGAGGATTTTCTCGACAGTAACGTCGCTCACCCGTTCGTCGTGGTGCACGGTCACACAATCACATCCGCGCCCGACGAACAGCCTAACCGAATCGGGATCGATACCGGCGCCTATGCCTCGGGCGTGTTGACCGCGATCCGCATTGAAGGCACGACACGAAATTACCTTCAGGCGCAGGTCTGAAAGAAACTTTTTACCGTTTGTGGTGTTTAGGCCACTCACACGAAACCGTTGTGCAAGCGCGAGCGTTTTCGGGTGGACAAGGCGGAGGGGGCAAGCTATTTCCCCTCCTGTGAGCCTACTTCGACGCGGTTCAGGAGGAGACTGATAATGAAATTTTCGCGGGTAACCGCCGCCCTTATAGTGGCGAGCCTTTCTGCACCGGCATTCGCAGGTGCCGACCAGGCCATTGGCAAGCTGACCTCGGCCGATCAGGGCACGTTCGTCGCTCGTGACGGCAAGCTGGTTCCGGCATTCGCCGGTCAGCAGCTGTTCGTCGGCGATCGTATCGTGACGCGCGGCAAGGCAAGTGCTCGGGTTCAGTCGCAGGGCTGCAGCTACACCGTTGCGCCGACCTCGATGCTCTCGGTCGCCGGTTGCGGTTCGTCGGCCAAGTCGTTCGCGGCTGGTGGCGATGACGACAGCAGCGGCGCTGGTGAAGGCGGTTCGGGCGGTTCGGGTTACGTGATCGGTGGCCTTGCGCTGCTGGCCGTTGCCGGCGGCGTGATCGCTGCGACCAGCAACAGCAGCTCGAAGCCGGCCAGCCCGTAAGGCTCTTCGGTTTATCGGATAGAGGGGGCCGGGCGAAAGCTCGGCCCTTTTTTTGTGCGCCGTCCCGCGATGGGACAGTCACGCACGCATGTCGCTACGCCGCGCCTTCCTGCGCGACGTACCAGTCGACGGTCGCGGCCAGCCCCTCTTCGAACGATCGCGCGGGGCGCCACGCCAGTTCGGCCTCGATTCGCGCAGGATCGATAGCGTAGCGCCGGTCATGGCCACGCCGGTCGGCAACGAATCGGATCAAATCTTGCCGCCTCATTCCGGCGCGCGGCACCCGCGCATCGAGCAAGTCGCAGATCATCGTCACCACGGCGATATTGCACTGCTCCTCGCGCGCGCCAATCGCATAGGTCCGGCCTGGCTCGCCTTGCCGCAGCACAAGATCGAGCGCGCGTGCATGATCCTCGACGTGAATCCAGTCGCGCACATTCTCACCGTCGCCATAAACCGGCACCGCTTCACCGCGCAGTGCCCGTGTGATGGTCAGCGGAATGAGCTTTTCGGGATGCTGGAACGGCCCGTAATTGTTGGAGCAATTGGTCAGCAAGACCGGCAGATCGTAGCTTCGCGCCCAGGCGCGGACGAGATGGTCCGCCGCCGCCTTGGACGCGGCATAGGGGGAGGACGGCCGATAGGGCGAATCCTCGTCGAAAGAACCCGAATCATAGGGCAGGTCGCCGAACACCTCGTCGGTGGAAACGTGCAGGAAGCGAAAGCGCCCCTGCCTGGCGCGGTCCAGACCACGCCAGTGATCGAGCGCGGCTTCAAGAAGGTGGTAGGTCCCGGTGATGTTGGTGGCAATGAACTGGCCGGCATCGGCGAGCGAGCGATCGACATGGCTCTCTGCGGCGAGGTGCATCACCGCATCGATCCGTTCCTCGGCCAGCAGACCGGCAACCACGGCCCGATCGCCGATATCACCTTCGACGAATCGATAATTGGGCGCTCCCGCGACGCTGTCCAGCGCGGTCGGCGAGGCGGCATAGGTCAGCTTGTCGAGATTGACGACGCGCGTGCCGCAGTCCGCCACCAGCAGGCGACAGACTGCCGAGCCGATGAAGCCGGCGCCGCCGGTCACCAGCACTGTCCGTTCAGCCGGCGGAACGCTCACGCCGCGGCCGCGCACCGGGTGAGATAGGCGGCATAATCGGTGCGTCCCATCGCTGCGGCGCGAGCAAGCACGGCGGCGCGGTCGAGATAACCATGGTCCAACGCGATCTCCTCCGGGCAGGCGATCTTGATGCCCTGGCGCCGCTCGATCGCGCGCACGAACGAGGAGGCGTCGTGCAGGCTGTCATGCGTGCCGGTGTCGAGCCACGCATAACCACGTCCGAGCTTGTCGATGTCAAGCGAATCGGTCGCCAGATAGGCGTCGAGCAAGTCGACGATCTCGAGTTCGCCACGTGGCGACGGCGCGAGACGGCGCGCCATCTCGGTGACGCGCGAATCGCAGAAATACAGCCCGGTCACCGCCCAAGGCGACTCCGGGACAGCCGGCTTCTCCTCGATCAAGCGGGGGCGCCCATCGTCGTCGAACGTCACGACGCCGTAGCGTTCGGGGTCGTCGACCCGATAGGCGAACACCGTCGCGCGTCCCGCCTCGGCCCGCGCCATCGCCGCGCGGCATTTGCGCGCCAGGCCATCGCCGTGAAAGATGTTGTCGCCGAGGATCATCGCACAGGCGCCGCCGTCGATGAATCGTTCGCCAACCAGGAATGCTTGCGGCAAGCCGTCCGGCTCGGGCTGCTCCGCATAGGACAGGTTGATGCCGAACGCCGACCCGTCGCCGAGCAGCAGGCGAAACATCGGCAGGTCGCGCGGGGTCGAGATGATCAGGATGTCGCGAATGCCGGCGAGCATCAGCACTGAGAGCGGATAATAGATCATTGGCTTGTCGAACACCGGCAGCAACTGCTTCGAAATCGCCAACGTCGCCGGATAGAGCCGCGTGCCGCTGCCCCCGGCGAGAATGATACCCTTCATATGTCCCGGCCCGTCGCTATCCCCGGATCCGGGCTAGCGGCGAATGGTTAACGAAGCAGATCGACCGCAAAGGCACGTACGGCGGGACCTATGTCATCGCGGCCGACCGCTACAGCGAGATTTGCCTGCACATAGCCGGCCTTGTCGCCGCAATCGTAGCGCTGCCCGTCAAAGGTCAGTCCGTGGAACGGCTGGTCGCCGATCATCCGCGCCATCGCGTCGGTCAGCTGGATCTCATTGCCGGCGCCCAGTTCCTGCGTCTCGAGCACGCGCATTACCTCGGGCTGGAGGATGTAGCGACCGATCACTGCCAGGTTCGACGGCGCCGTCCCCGCCTTGGGCTTCTCAACCAGGCCCTTGACCTCGGTCAGCGCGCCATTGCGTGTGCCGGGTGTGATCACGCCATATTTGTCGGTCTGATCGTCGGCGACGACCTGCGCGCAGATCATGTTGCCGCCGACCTGCATATAGGCCTCGACCATCTGCTTCAGGCAACCGGGCTTGCCGACCATGAAATCGTCGGCGAGCAGCACGGCGAAGGGTTCGTCGCCGACGATGTCGCGCGCGCACCACACGGCATGGCCCAGCCCCATCGGCTCCTGCTGGCGGACATAGGCTACGGCGCCGGGCTTGAGACGGGTCTGGTGGAGCAGCTCCATCGACTTGCCGCGATGCGCCATCGTCGTCTCGAGCTCATAGGCAATGTCGAAATGGTCCTCGATCGCCGACTTGCCGCGCCCGGTGACGAAGATCATCTGCTCGATCCCGGCTTCCAGCGCCTCGTCGACCGCGTACTGGATCAGCGGGCGATCGACGACCGGCAGCATCTCCTTGGGCAACGCCTTGGTCGCGGGCAGGAAGCGGGTTCCGAGCCCCCCGACCGGGAACACGGCTTTGCGCAGCGGCTTGATCGTCATGCGGGAATAGTCCTCCGGAAAGTCCGCCGCGATTAGCCGCTCAGGCGTGCAGCCACAAGCGCAAGCCCCAGGCGACCACGCCAAGCGCGACGACGCTCATCGCCCAGATCGCCGCCATCCAGCCGAGGCGCTTCCACAACGGGGCGGCATCGGCCTCCATCAATGGTAACCCGTTGCCCCGGCCTTGCCGCGGAACACCCAATAGGACCATCCACTATAGGCGAGAATGATCGGTATCATGATGCCGGCGCCGACCAGCATGAACAGCTGCGAACTCGCCGGCGACGCCGCCGCCCAGATCGTCACCTGATTTGGCACGATGTACGGATACATGCTGATGCCCAGCCCGACAAAGCACAATGCGAAGAGCGCGAGAACCAGCAGGAACGGCGCATATTCCGCCTTGCGCCCCAGCGCGCGCCAGAACAGCAGGCCGAGCACACCGACCAGCAAGGGCACCGGCGCGGTCAGCAGAATCCCCGGCATGGTGAGCCAGCGTGAATAATAATCGTGCGTCAGGAACGGCGTCACCGCGCTGACCGCGACGATCGCCGCCAGCGTCACCACCCCGAAGCGACGCGCGAGCCGGTAGGCGTGGCGCTGCGCCTGCCCTTCCGCCTTGGCGATCAGCCAGCAGCTGCCGAGCAGCGCATAGCCGGCGATCACGCTGCCGCCGGTCAGCAGGCTGAACGGGGTCAGCCAGTCGAGCCAGCCGCCGCCATAGCCGCGCCCGACGACCTTGATGCCCTGCAGCAGCGCGCCGAGCGTGACGCCCTGCGCCAGCGCCGCGACGACCGAGCCGGCGGTGAAGGCGAAATCCCAAAAGCTGCGATGGCGCGGGTCGCGCCAGCGGAACTCGAACGCCACGCCGCGAAAGACGAGGCCGAGCAGCATGGCGATGATCGGCGGGTAGAGCGCCGGCATGACGATCGCGAAGGCCAGCGGAAACGCCGCCATCAACCCGCCGCCGCCGAGCACCAGCCAGGTCTCGTTGCCGTCCCAGACCGGCGCGATCGCGTTCATTGCCTGGTCGCGCTCCTCGCCCACCGCGAAGTGCGGAAAGATGATGCCGATGCCGAGGTCGAAGCCGTCGAGCACGACATAGGCGAACACCGCAAAGGCGATGATGAACGCCCAGACCGTGGCGAGATCCATGTCGACGCTCACAGCTGCTGCCCCGCCGGGGTGATGCCCGCAGTGCGGATCGGCGCATCGTCGAGCGCGGGTTCGCCGCTCTCGACGCCCTTGTTGATCAGCTTGAGAATATACCAGGTGCCAAAGCCGAACACCGCGAAATAGACGCAGACGAACGCGATTAGCGAGGCGCCGACGGCCGGCGCGGCGAGCGGCGATACGCTCGCCTGCGTGCGCAACAAGCCATAGACCGTCCAGGGCTGACGCCCCGATTCGGTCGTCACCCAGCCGGCGATCACCGCGACAAAGCCGGCCGGCCCCATCACCAGCGCGGCGCGGTGCAGCCAGCGCCAGTCATAGAGCTTGCCGCGTGCCCGCGCGACGAGGCTCCACAGGCCGAGGCCGAAGATCGCCAGGCCAAGCCCGACCATGATACGGAACGACCAGAAGACGATCGCCACCGGCGCCCATTGGTCGCGCGGGAAGTCCTTGAGGCCCGGGAGCGGCGCATTGGCGTCGTGCTTGAGGATCAGCGAGCCGACATGCGGCACCTCGACCTTGTAGTCCACCCTGCCTTGCGCGTCGTTGGGCAGACCGAAAAGAATCAAGGGGGCGCCGTTCGGGCTGGGCTCGTAATCGCCCTCCATGGCCAGCACCTTGGCCGGCTGATGTTCGAGCGTGTTGAGGCCCTGCATGTCGCCCGCGGCAATCTGGATCGGCGCGACGAGTGCCGCCATCCACATCGCCATCGAGAAGATCGTCCGCGCGTGCCGGTCCGACGGGTCCTTGAGCAGGTGCCATGCCCCCGTCGCACCGACGACCAGCGAGGTCGTGAGGTAGGCGCCGATCACGGTGTGGACGAGGCGATAAGGAAAGCTCGGGTTGAAGATCACCTTCAGCCACGAGCCCGCCATGACGAACTGGCCCTGCGCGTTGATCGCATAGCCGGTCGGCGTCTGCATCCAGCTATTGGCCGAGAGGATCCAGAAGGCCGAGATGAAGGTACCAGCCGCAACCGCGCAGGTCGCCGCGAAGTGCAGCTTGGGGCCGACCTTCTTCATGCCGAACAGCATCACGCCGAGGAAACCAGCCTCGAGGAAGAAGGCGGTGAGCACCTCATAGGCCATCAGTGGCCCGAGGATTGGGCCGGTCTTGTCGGAGAATACCGCCCAGTTGGTGCCGAACTGATAGGACATGACGATGCCTGACACGACGCCCATCGCGAAGGCGACGGCAAAGATCTTGAGCCAGAAATGGTAGATGTCGAGGAAGCGTTGCTTGCCGGTCTTCAACCACAAGCCTTCGAGCACCGCGAGGTAGCTCGCCAACCCGATCGAGAAAGACGGGAAGATGAAGTGGAAACTGACCGTGAAGGCGAACTGCGCGCGTGCCAGGCTTACCGGGTCGATCGAGTCGAACATGGCGGCGCTCTGCGCCCGCGACTCCAACCGCGCAAGTGCGCGCCGCGCATACGCGCTTGCGGCAATCGCTACTTCGCGGGTGGTGCCGTGGCGGGCGCCGGCGGTTGCGCCTGTTGCTGCATCCGCATCAGCTCGGCGCGTGTCTTCCAGTCGATCAGTTCGATGTCGAACACCAGCACGGAGTTGGCCGGGATCGGCCCGCTCGCCTGGTCGCCGTAACCGAGGCTGGGCTTGATCCACACGCGGTACTTCGCGCCGCGCGCCATCAGCGTCAGCGCTTCGGAAAAGCCCGGCACGACGTCGGAGATCGCCATGGGCGTCGGCCGTTCACTCTGATCGAACACCGTGCCGTTGGTCAGGCTGCCCTTGTACATGATCAACGCGACATCGTCGGTGGTCGGGCGTACCGCCTCGCTGCCCGGCGTCAGGATCTTGTACTGCAGGCCGGAAGGAGTCTCGACCACCGCACGATCGGCACTGCGGTTCTGCGCCATGAACAGCACGACCGGATCGGCGGCGACGGGCGCGGATTGCGCCGCGAGCGTCGATGGCAATGCCACCGCCATCGCGAGTATCAGCAACAACCGCATGCGGATCACGGCTTCTTCACGGCTCCAGGGGGCGGTGCAGCACCAGCGCCCTGCGCCTGCATCTGCTGCAGCATCTGCATCTGGCGGATCTCGGCCTCGGACTTCCAGTCGAGCATCTCGAGATCGAAAACCAGCACCGAATTGGCCGGGATCGGACCCGTCACCTTGTCGCCATAACCCAGCACCGGCGGGATCCAGACGCGGTATTTGGCGCCTTTGGGCATCAGCTTGAGCGCTTCGGAGAAGCCGGGAACGACGCCCTTGACCGGCATCGGCGTCGGCTGCGGCGAGGCGTCGAAGGTCGTGCCGTTCTCGAGTTTGCCTTCATAGTTGACCAGCACGACATCGGCGTCGGTCGGCTTGGCCGCGCCGGCACCGGGCTTGAGCACCTTGTACTGCAATCCCGAAGCGGTCTGGACGATGCTGCTGTCGGCGCTGCGATTGTGGCGCAGGAACACCGCGGCGGGCTCGTTGTACGCCTTCCACGCCTTCGCGCCGTAGGTCGTACCGACCGTGCCGATGACACCGAGCACGATGCCGAGCAGGATGTAGAGCAGCGGCTCGTAACGCCCGGACGTGGCGTCGGCAGGACGCGGCGCGGCGGGCGGCAAGGTCGAGGCCATCAGCGCTCGCCCTGCGGGCCGGCGCCGGAAGGATCACCGGCGGGCGCGCCGCGTTGCTGCATCATCTGCTGCATCTGCATCTGGCGATAGGTCGCCTCAGGCAGGAAGCCGAGCATGGTGACGTCGAAGATCAACATCGAATTCGGCGGAATCTTCGGCGACGGCGACGCTTCCTTGTAGGCGAGTTCGGGCTTCAGCCAGAACTTGTAGTGCGCGCCCTTGGGCATCAGCTTCAACGCCTCGGTGAAGCCCGGAATCGCCGTGCCCTCGGTCAGCGGGAAAGGCACGGGCTGCGGCGATTCGTCGAACACCGTTCCATCGCGCAGCGTCCCGACATACATCACGCCGGCGACGTCGCTTGTCGTCGGCAGCGGCCCTTCGCCGGGCTTGATCACCTGATACTGCAAGCCGGACTTCGTCTCGACGATGCCAGCCTGCGAGCGATGCCACGCCAGGTAAGCGTCGTTGCTGCCCTTGAGCGCGCGCTGTTCGCCGGTGCCCTTCTCGGACAGGACGATGGCCAACAGGATCGCCAGCGCGATGCCCAGCCACAGATACACCAGCACGCTCCGCCGGACGGGTTGCAGCGGGACGGCGGTGACGGTCGACATGGGAGCACTCCACGCGGGAGAAGCGGCAATAGCGCCGGGAAGACGAAGGAAAGCGTAGGAGCCCGGATTTACCGGGCGCCGTCGCGCTCCATCCGCTTGCGCTCGAGCTTGCGGGCGCGGCGCACGGCGGCGGCACGCTCACGAGCGCGCTTCTCGCTGGGCTTTTCATAGTGACGGCGCAGCTTCATTTCGCGATAGACGCCTTCGCGCTGAAGCTTCTTCTTGAGAGCCCGGAGCGCCTGATCGACATTGTTATCGCGCACGATGATTTGCATAAAACCCGTCAACTCCGAATCAATAGGATATGGTCGTCGCAAGCACCTGCTCGCGCCGAATGGGCGTGCCACTAACAGCGAGTCCCGCAAAAGACAAGCACGCGACCGGCACTGTGGCGGCGATGCAACACATAAGCGGCCAAGCGAGATTCGTTGCAGCGCTGCAATGCGGCGGATACGCTGGACGGCCATTCCCGCCGGATGCTTCAGCGCGCCCCATCGATGGACCTCGAAACCCGCCTCCTGATCGTCGACGACGATCCGGGTATCCGTGAACTGACCGCCGGATTCCTCGGCCAGCATGGCTATCTCGTCGATACCGCCGGTAACGGCGAGGAGATGCGCGCCGCGATGGCGCAGCAATCCTATGCGCTGATCGTGCTCGACGTGATGATGCCGGGCGAGGACGGGCTGACCATCCTGCGCTCGCTCGACCGCGCGACCAGCCCGGCGGTGATCATCCTGTCGGTGATCGGCCAGGAGGTCGACCGCATCGTCGGGCTCGAAATGGGCGCCGACGACTATCTCGCCAAGCCGGCCAATCCGCGCGAGCTGCTGGCGCGGGTACGCTCGGTCCTGCGTCGCAACAGCGCGCCCAGCGCCGCGCCGGCCGCGCCGACGCGGACCTGGCGGCGTTTCGCCGGCTGGCGGCTCGACCCGGTCGGGCGCGAGCTGATCGACCCCGACGATGTGCTGATCAACCTGTCGGACGGCGAATTCCGCCTGCTGCTCGCGATGGTCGAGCATCCGCGCCGCGTGCTGACGCGCGACCAACTGCTCGACCTGTCGCGCGGCCCCAATAGCGAGCATTTCGACCGCGCGATCGACGTGCAGATCAGCCGGCTGCGCAAGAAGCTGGAGCGCGATCATGGCGAGGAACTGATCCGCACGGTGCGCAATGAAGGGTATTTGTTCAGCGCCGACGTCGTCACGCGGTGATGGCGCCCCGCGCCCGGATCGGGTCGATCGCGATGTCGATTTTCGCGCTTGTGATCGGCGCGGTGCTGGTCGCGACCCTGATCTTTATTGCCATCTCGTTTCGCGGCCCCCCGCCGGGCGATCCGCCGCATCTGGTCGGCGAGGTCGCGGCGGCGATGCGCGGCGAAAGGCCGCGGCACCCTTTCGGCCCCGCGCTGCTGGTCGCCGAAAAGCCGAACCGCCCCGCTCCGCCCGCTTCGATGGTCGCACAGCCTCGTCGTGCAGTGCGGATCGCGCAGTTGCTTGGTGTTCCGTCCAACCAGGTCCTCGTCTGGTCGAACCAATCGCGGATCGTCATCGACGACCCCTTCGCCGATGAGTTCATCTTCGGTGATTTCGTGGTGGCCTGGCAGCACGGCACGTCGTGGCGCGTCGTCTCCAACCCGCCGAGCCCGTTGATCAAGCGCTGGTACTGGGTGACGCTGCTGGCAACGCTCGCAACGATCCTCACGCTGACCTGGCCGGCCTGGGCGCTGGCGCGCGCCATCACACGCCCGATCCGACGGATCGCGGAAAGCGCCGGCGAGGCGCGCGCCGGCGTGCCGCTCGGCCCGATGCCGCTGGAGGGCGTCGGCGAGGTCCGAATCCTGTCGCGCGCGATCTCGCGCATGCATGACCGGCTGTCGCGCCATGCCGAAGGGCGCACGACGATGCTCGCCGCGATCGCGCACGATCTCGGCACGCCGCTGTCGCGACTCGCCTTCTGGGTCGAACAGCTGCCCGACGACGCACGGCTGCGCGCCAATGCCGATCTCGACGAAATGCGCGGCATGCTCGGCGCGGTGCTGCGCTTCGCGCGCGACGAGTCGAAGCCCGAGGCCGATGCGCGGATCGAACTGGGCAGCCTGCTCGATAGCCTGAGCGAGGACATGCACATCGCCGGCGCCCCGGTGACGATCACCCCCGGCGCCCGCGCCATCGTGCGCGGCGATCCGCAGGCGCTGCGCCGGCTGTTCGCCAATCTGGTCGAGAATGCGATCCGTTACGGCCAGTCGGCCTCGGTCGCCTGGCAAGTCGTCGACGAGAATGTCGTGGTGACGATCGACGACGAGGGTCCCGGCTTCGACCCGAAGACCGACGACCGGTTGTTCGAGCCGTTCGTGCGCGGCGACCCGTCGCGCAACCGCGAGACCGGCGGCACCGGCCTTGGCCTCGCCATCGTTCGTTCGATTGCCGAGGCGCATCGCGGTAGCGTGGCGCTCGACAACCATCCCGGCGGCGGCAGGATATGTGTGACCTTGCCGCTCGATCGCGGCTGAAACATTGCGCAACACCGGCGAAATATCGCGGCGCCATTGGTGATCGAGCTGGCGCTCTGACGCCGACGAGCCTGCCGCGCCGGGGGGCGCGGAAAGGGGCGGGTCGCGTTCGGGGCGTTTGTTTCCACAGCGCGGCCCGCTATGGCACCGGACATGACCGGTGCCACCCCCACACTCTATAACAGCCTGACGCGCGCGCTGGAGCCGTTCGTCCCGCTCGATCCCGCCAATGTCCGGGTCTATTCGTGCGGGCCGACGGTCTACAACTATGCCCATATCGGCAATCTGCGTGCCTATGTCTTCACCGATACGCTGAGCCGCGTGCTGACGTGGAAGGGCTATAAACTCACCCACATCATCAACATCACCGATGTCGGGCACCTGACCTCCGACGCCGACGCCGGCGACGACAAGATGGAGGCGGCGGCGCGCGCCGCGTCGACCAGCATCTGGGATATCGCGGCGCATTACACCGCGACCTTCAAGCAGAATCTGAAGGACCTCAACATTCGCGAACCGAGCGCCTTTCCGCTCGCCACCGACCATATCGCCGAGATGATCGCCTTTGCGGAGGCGATTGCGCCCAAGCATTGCTACGAGCTCGAATCCGGGCTGTATTTCGACGTGGCGACGGTGCCCGATTATGGCCGGCTGGCGCGGGTGAGCGATGACGAGCGCGAGGGCCGGATCGACCCGGTCGCGGGCAAGCGCCATCCGCAGGACTTTGCGATCTGGCGCAAATCCGCACCGGGCGAGAACCGCCAGATGGAATGGGATTCGCCCTGGGGTCGCGGCGCGCCGGGCTGGCATCTCGAATGCTCGGTGATGAGCCAGAAATATCTCGGCGCATCGTTCGACATCCACACCGGCGGGATCGACCATCGCGAGATCCACCACCCCAATGAGATCGCGCAGAACCAGGCGCATTGCGGCTGCGCCGACACCGGTGCGACCTTCTGGATGCACAACAACTTCCTGGTCGAACGCGACGGCAAGATGAGCAAGTCGAGCGGCAGCTTCACGCGGCTGCAGACGTTGGTCGATGCCGGCTATCACCCGCTCGCCTACCGGCTGATGTGCCTGCAGGCGCAGTATCGCGGCGAGCTGGAATTTTCGTGGGAGAGCCTGGGTGCGGCGTTCACGCGGCTGAAGCGGCTGGTGATGACGGTCGACGCGCTGCGCGCGCGCGCCGACGGCGTGGAGAGCGGCGACCCGACGCGTTACCTGACCGCGCTCGACGAGGCGGTGTCGGACGATCTCAACACACCCAGGGCGCTGCCGGTGCTCGACGAGATGCTCGCCGACAAGAAACTGTCGCCGGCGATGCGGCTCAAGGCGCTGACCGATTTCGACGACGTGCTCGGACTCGGCCTCGCGACGCTGAGCCGCGCGACGCTGCGCGTCCGGCCGGCCACCGCAACCGCCACGGCCGAGGAGATCGAGGCGCAGCTCGCCGAACGCCGCGCGGCGCGCGCGGCGAAGGACTTCGGCCGCTCCGACGCACTGCGCGATGCGCTGGTCGCCGCCGGGGTCGAGGTGATGGACGGCGATTCGCTTGGTTGGGACTGGAAACCGGCCGTCTGAACGGACGACGCGGATTGATGGGAATTCCCTGCCGGGGGCGGTTTGGCAGGGAACTTTTGTGTTTTTTGCGTACGCCGGCAGGGAATTGCGGCGGCGGGCGCTGTGGGATTTTCGGGCCGGCGTTGTGGGGGTCATGAGTTTCCCAAACGCCCTTTGCCGGGAAAGTTGAATCGGCGTGTGCGGGGTCGACCAAGATCCTCCCCGGCACGGGGAGGGGGACCACGAAGTGGTGGATTGGCTTGGAGCGCGAGGCCTGCGCACCGCGCTCCAAGCCCCTCCACCGCGCAAGCGCGGTCCCCAGCATCGGGTCGATCGTGCCCCCGGCACGATCTTGGATTGCCGGGGGCAATCCAACCCGATGCTCCGTTCCGGGGAGGATTTTTGGTCCCTTCCCTTGCCTGACGACAAGGCTAAGCTGCACCAAACAGGGCGAATGGGGGGCACGGCGTGCGCGGCAAACTATTGGGATTCGATACGCGGGTCGGCGAGGGGCAGATCTCGGGCGATGACGGGCAGCGCTACGCGTTCGGCGCGGGTGACTGGCGGCAGCGCGTGCCGCCGCGGCAGGGCCAGGCGGTCGACTTCGCCGTGGCCGGTGATCGCGCGGTCGACGTCTACAGCCTGGGCGGCGGTGGCCTGGTTGTGGGTGACAAGAACAAGCTCGTCGCGGCGCTGCTGGCCTTTTTTCTCGGCGGGTTCGGGGTGCACAAATTCTATCTCGGCCAGATCGGGCCGGGCGTCGTCATGCTGTTGTGCGGGACGATCGGGTGGCTGCTGGTCGTGCCCGGGATCATCGTCTGGGCGATCGCGCTGATCGAGTTCATCATCTACATCGCGACGCCCGAGGACGAATTCGAACGGCGCTATGTCGAGGAGAAGCGCGCGTGGTTCTGAGCGTGACGCGCGGCGCATTGTGCGTCACAGGAATCGTATGAAAGCCGTTCTCCCTGCGCTCGCCCGTCCGCTGCTCGAGCCGCATCTGCCCGCCGAGCTCGATGTGGCGTGGTTTGCGAGTCCCAGCGATGCCGAGGCGATGATCGCCGACGCCGATATCGCCTGGGTCGACATGCAGCCGACCCACCTGACCGCGGCGGCGATCCGCGCGGCCGGGCCGAAGCTGAAATGGGTCTCGACGATCTATGCCGGGCTCGACGCGATGCCGCTCGACCTGATCAAGTCGCGTGGTGCCATTCTCACCAACGGCGTCGGCATCAACGCCATCGCCGTTGCCGAATATGCCGTGATGGGCGTGCTGGTCGCGGCCAAGCGCTACGACGAGGTCGTCCGCCTCGCCGACCGGCACGAATGGACGATGGCGGCGCCGGGGCAGGTCGAACTGTTCGAGACGAGCGCAATCGTCATCGGCATGGGCGCGATCGGCACGTTGATCGCCGAGCGGCTGCGCGCTTTCGGCACGCACGTGACTGGCGTGACGCGGTCGGGGCGCGACGGCACGCTGACGCCCGACCAGTGGCGCGGGAAACTGGGCGAGTTCGACTGGGTGATCCTCGCCGCGCCCTCGACCGGCGAGACCAAGGCAATGTTCGGCGCGGCCGAGCTCGGCGCGATGAAGCCGAGCGCGTGGCTGATCAACATCGCGCGCGGCGACATGATCGACCAGGACGCGCTGATCGAGACGCTGAAGGCGCGGCGTATCGCCGGCGCCTTTCTCGACCCGACCGACCCCGAGCCGTTACCGGCCGACCATCCCTTATGGTCGGCGCCCAATGCGCTGATCACCATGCACCTGTCAGGGCGCAGCCAGACCAAGATGTTCCAGCGCGCGGGGGTGCTGTTCCTGAAGAATCTCGCCGCGTTCATGGCGGGGGCGCCGCTGACCAATGTGGTGGATCTCGACGCGGGGTATTAGAGCGATCCGCTAACGCGATAGCCGCCTCCCCTTACCGACCTCCCCGGCGAAGGCCGGGGCCCAGTTGGGGGACGCCGCGACGGGCGTTGCCGCTCATTATATCCGCTATCCCAACTGGGCCCCGGCCTTCGCCGGGGAAGGAAAAACTGTTGTCGGTAGCCCGCCCTACCCCGCCACGGCGAGCACCGCGAGCGTCAGCGTCCTGATGCCGGTCGGGATGGCTTTATCGTGGTCGGGCGCGAAATAGGGGGAGTGGTTGGTGGGCACCGGCTCGCCCTTTGCCTCATATGCCTTGATGACGGCAGGATCATAGCCGCCGATCGAGAAATAGACCCCCGGCACGCCGGCTTCGACAAAGGCGGAGAAATCCTCGCTGGCCGACCAGCCGGGCACCGTCGCCGGGACCAACTCGATGCTGTCGGTGGTATCGCCGGCGCGAAGGGCGGCGCCGACCTTGTCGACCAGCGCGTGATCATTGACCACCGCGCTCGTGCCGGTGCGCCACTTGATCTCGGGCGCGGGCGCCGCCGCCATCGCTGCCACGGCATTGGCGGTGCGCGTGACGCCGTCGCGCAACAGCGCTCGCACATCGGGCGCGAAGGAGCGTAGCGAGAGCTTGAGCGTCGCTGTGTCGGGGATGATGTTGCCGACGGTGCCAGACTGGAAGCTGCCGACGGTGACCACGCCGAAGGTCCCGGCTTCCTTCTGCCGGCTGATAACGCTCTGCACGTCACTGACGAAATGCGCGCCCATCACGATCGGATCGATCGACGCCGAGGGCATCGAGCCATGCGCGCCGCGCCCATGGAAAATCACCTCGGCGGCATCCGAGTTGGAGCTGACCACGCCATCCTTGACCGAGACGGTGCCGGCCGGCGCGCTGCCGATATGCGCGGCAAAGGCGTAATCCGGTTTGGGGAAGCGCGTGAACAGGCCGTCGGCGATCATCGCCTTGGCGCCCTGGACGGTTTCTTCCGAGGGCTGGCCGATGAACATCAGCGTGCCGTGCCAGCGATCCTTCAACGCCAGCAGCGCCTCGGCGGTGCCGAGCCACCAGGCCATGTGATTGTCGTGCCCGCAGCTATGCGCGACGAAGCTCTTGCTGCCGTCTGCGCCCGTTGCCTGCACCTGGCTGGCATAAGGAAGCCCGGTCTTTTCCTGCATCGGCAGAGCGTCGAGTTCGGTGCGGACCATGACCACCGGGCCGGTGCCGTTGCGATACAGCGCGACGATGCCGGTGCCGCCGACACCCTCGGTGACGGTGAAGCCGAGCGCGCGCATCTTCGCGGCGAGCAGCGCGGCGGTGCGGCGTTCCTGGAAGCCGAGCTCGGGATTGGCGTGCAGATCCTTGTAGAGCGCATCGAGCGCCGGCCAGTCGTGGCGGATCGACGCCTCGATCGCCGCGGCGGCGGGCGTGGCGGGCGCGGCCGCATAGGCCGAGGATGCACAGCATAGCAGCGCCGTGGGGATGGACAGCGACAGCGCCTTCATGCGGCGCGTGCCGCCATGGTGGCATGCGGGAAAAATCTTGCTTCGATCATGATTGCGCCGTGCTCCCCATCGTCATGCGCGAACCTAGGCGCTTGGCGGCGTGGGGTGCAACCGCGCGCTGCGCACGATCTGCATGGCAGCCGACCAACCCGTTGATTACGAAGAGCTGCCTAGCGGGAAGTTCCTCAACTTCACGCGTTGGCTATGGCCTATGCTCGGGCTCGCTATGAACTCGCTTGTCCGTTTCCCCCGGCACATGCTCGCGCCACCGCGGAATCGGGAGAACGCTTTGCAGGAGAGCATTCGACATTTGCAGCTGCTGCACGATGTGACGAAGATTATCGGTATTGCTTTTCAGGGTACCGATCTCACGCCGGAGCCCGATAAAATTGCCGCGCAAATAAGCGGTTACGATAACTATGGATAGCAGCGCGGAAAGGCCGAATATCACCTCGAAACTATCCAAACGAGCTACTCCGGCGTCGTGAATAAGGCCCAACCTTTGCCTTCGCGGCGCGATCGGAGTGACGTTTTCAAGGTTGCAGCGACCTTGCTTAGGGCGTTGCCCTTAAATCCCGCTTGCGAGGTTGGGTTAATTGGGAGCGGGCCGCGCTAACGCAGCCAGGGAGCCTGACCAGCAGGTTTCGCTGCGAAAAGCTGCGAGGCGGCACGCGCCCCGGTTGGCCTCTGGAACTCCGACGTCCTGGCGAACGCCGAGGGCACCGCTCAGCACATCCTGTCGCAAGCCGCCGAGTGCCTCGGCGGCACCCACCCCCAGCCCCTCCCTTTCAGGGAGGGGAGAAAGAGGACGTCGCGACACCGTTAAGCACCTGTAATACAACATTGTTCCTTGTCGACGCCCCGTCATTCGCCTCGGCTCGCGTGCAAGCCGACCGGCGCAACTTCTCCGCGCCTCCGCGTGAACGATCCTATTCCTGTCTCGCATTCCGCCGGCGCGATGCGGGTCGGGTGCTCGGGGCGTATCGATCGTGGGCACCGGCCACCCCGCCTCGTTGCAACGACTAGCCCAGTTGGGCGCCAGCCTTCGCCGAGGCGGTAACAAGTCGCTTCACCGTGCCCCGGCCATATGGCTGTCGATCACCGCGTCGATCGTCGCGTCGTCGAGCGTCACCTGGCGGTCGAGAATCAACATCGCAAGGCCGTGGGCGATCGACCAGGATTGCAGCGCGAAGATGCGCGGATCGGTGCCCGGCGGGGCGAGCGCGGCGGCGTTGGCCTGGAGCATTGCCATTGCATCGTCGGGGGCCGGATCAGCTGGCCCCGGCGCTTGCAGATCGATGGGCATCGGATTGGCGAAGATCAGCCGGAACAGCGCGGGATTGGCGAGTGCGAAGCGGACATAGACCGAGCCGGTCGCGTTGAAGCCGGGCGCCCCGCCGCCCGCCGCCTCGCTCGCCGCGCGCTGCGCCACGCCGAGCAGGCGGATGCCCTCACGCGCCAGCGCGACGAGCAGCGCGCCCTTGTCGGGGAAATGGCGATACAGCGCGGTCGCGCTGACGCCGACGGCGCGCGCGACCTCGCGCAGGCCGAGATCGTCGGCGGTGCGACTCTTGAGCAGCTCGAGCCCGGCGGCGATCGCGGCGGCGTGCAGATCGCCATGATGATAGGAACGCTTCGGAGATGTTGACACTGTTACCATTGATGCTATGTTGATGCCGTAAACATCTGGCATCGGAGAGTCGTCGTGGCAAGCAGCGTCGAAACCATCATCCGCAAGACGGTTGGGCTGGGCGTGAGCGCGCTGGCCGATTTCAATCGCAAGCGCCTGCCCGAACCAACGACGCCGCACCCGTTTTTGACCGGCATCCACCGCCCGATGACCGAGGAGAAGACGATCGAACGTCTTGACGTCACCGGCACGATCCCGACCGAACTCGACGGCCGTTATCTGCGCATCGGGCCCAACCCGATCGCCGCCGACCCGGCGAGCTATCACTGGTTCACCGGCGACGGCATGGTGCACGGCGTCGCGCTGAAGCATAGCGAGGCGCTGTGGTATCGCAATCGCTGGATCAAGTCGCGATCGGTGGCCGCCGCGCTGGATGTGCCGCCGGCGCCGGGGCCGCGCCATGGCGGGTTCGATACGGTCAACACCAATGTACTGGGCATCGCCGGTCGCACCTTCGCGCTGGTCGAGGCGGGGAGTTATCCAGTCGAGCTGAGCGAGACGCTCGACGAGCAGACCTTCAACCCGTTCGACGATACGCTGGCCGGCAGCTTCACCGCGCATCCGCACCGCGACCCGCTGACCGGCGAGCATCATGCCATCGCCTATGAGGCGACCAACCCTAACGAGATCCGCCATGTCGTGCTGTCGCCCGAGGGGCATGTCGTGCGCGAGGTGCCGATCGCGGTGTCGCATGGCCCCTCGATCCATGATTGCGCGATTACCGCGCGTTACGCCGTGATCCTCGACCTGCCGGTGACCTTTTCGATGAAGGCGATGATCGCCGGGCACCGCTTCCCCTACAGCTGGAACCCGCAGCACCAGGCGCGCGTCGGCCTGTTGCCGCGCGCCGGCGGCAATGACGATGTGATCTGGTGCGAGGTCGACCCGGCTTATGTCTTCCACGTCGCCAACGCCTTTGACGCGCCCGACGGAACGGTGGTGATGGACGTCGTCGCCTATGCCACGATGTTCGCCGAGAGCCGGCAAGGCCCGGATGCGTCGGGCCAGTTCGAGCGCTGGACGATCGACCCGGCGGCGAAAAGCGTGGCGCGGCGCGTGATCGATGCCGACAAGCAGGAATTCCCGCGCCCCGACGAGCGCCGCTTCGGCCTGCCCTATCGCTATGCCTATACGATGGCGCTGCCGGCGGACAGTTTCGCCATTGCCGACACGCGGCTGTACAAGCACGACCTTGAGAGCGGCACCCGCGAGACGCATGATTTCGGCCCCGGCCGGCATCCGGGCGAGTTCGTTTTCGTGCCGGCGCATGACGGCGCGGGCGAGGATGAGGGCTGGCTGATTGGGCTGGTGGTCGACCTGCCGAACGAAACGACCGACCTCGTCATCCTCGACGCGCGTAACTTTGCCGGAGAGCCACAGGCGAGCATCCGCATCCCGCACCGCGTGCCACCGGGCTTTCACGGGAACTGGGTGGGGAATTAAGGGAGCGACGGCTCGCCCGGGAGATAGGGAACAACCACAGGCGCGCCCGGCACGTTCCAGCGGAAGAGAACCAGGTGCCACAAGCCCGGTGCTTTGCGCGATGGATCGATCAGGCCGTTCGCGCCGCGCGCCTCGATCCAGGCGCGGACGCGCCACGACGGCGGTTCATCGCCCATGGCAGCCTGTTCCTGCCACCCGGCGAAGGGATCGCCGGCCGCGGCGCGTACCGCCGCGATCGCCGCTTCCTCACGCAGATCGAAGACGTCCGTCGCCATGACCTGGAAAGCAAGCACCGCGCGCGTGGGCGCCGCCCCGCCACCATGTGCGATCATCGCCGCAGCCACGCCATCGGGTGACGCGCTGAGATAGAGGGCGGGCTGATCGGGGGCGCTGTAACGCCCGGCGCGGCGCGAGCCGGACAGCGCGGCATTGGCATGCGCCGCATCGACGGCGCGAAAGAAGGTGCCGCTTATGTTGCGCAGGAAGCCAGCACCTCCCGTCACTACGGGCTCGTCGATCGCCATGATGACGACCTAGCCGATATCCGACCTGCGCGCGAAGCACCATTGCGGTCGATGACGGCCTGACGCAAAACCGCTGGAGGTTCGGTGGCCGCCGACCGACCGATGCGCGCTGTTTGGGGAATGAAGATGCTGAAGACCTTCGCCTATTCGGCTGGCCTTGCCGCCCTCCTGCTGGTGGGCTGCAACGCCCCAGCGCCGCAGCCGAAACCCAGCGCGACTGCGACGAAGACCGACTATCTGGCGGCGATCAACAAGCTGACTGCGCAGCAGCGCAACGCGACCTTCTACCGCGCGATCGAGGATGCCGGCTTCACCTGCGACAGCGTCGCCGCGTCGGTGACGCAGGACCCGGTGCAGGGCCACCCTGCCTGGGAAGCGCGGTGTGGCGATGGCCGGCACTGGATCCTCGTGCTGTTCGACGATGGCGTCATCCAGGTGCTCAAGACGGCGCCACCAGGCAAGGGCCCGGGCGGGGCGACCGGCAACGCGATGTGAGCCCGGCGTCGCGCCATCGCCGGGGACGACCGCCCGCGGAGGCGCACCGATGCGTACCCGGCTGAGCGTCTGCATCAGGAAGCGGCGGTTCGCGTCCGCGGAGGAAGCGATCGCGGCGGGCCAGCGTACCGGCCTGACGCTCCTGCCCTATCGCTGCGACCGGTGTCGACAGTTTCATCTGACCAGCCGGACAAGGGGCAAGCGCCTGCCGCGCGGCGGCGCGATGCGCTGAACCCTGCCCCGCGCCCAATTTTTCCTTCGTTGCGAGTCCGGCCGATTCGGCGCATTGGGGCGCGCGCATTGCCCCGTAACGAATGGAAGACATGATGGCCGCCAATTGGGCCCCCGATAGCTGGACGAAGGCCGAGGCCCGCCAGCTGCCGACCTATCCCGACCAGACCGCGCTGAAGGCGGCGACCGATCTGCTCGGGACCTATCCGCCGCTAGTCTTTGCCGGCGAGGCGCGGCACCTGACCGCCGATCTCGCCAAGGTCGCGGCCGGCGAGGGTTTCCTGTTGCAGGGCGGCGACTGCGCCGAGAGCTTTGCCGAATTCCACCCCAACAATATCCGCGACACCTTCCGCGTCATCCTGCAAATGGCGGTCGTCCTCACCTATGCCTCCAAGCTGCCGGTGGTGAAGGTCGGGCGGATGGCAGGGCAGTTCGCCAAGCCGCGCTCGGCCGATACCGAGACGATCGACGGGGTAGAGCTGCCGAGCTATCGCGGCGACAATGTCAACGACATCGCCTTCACCGCCGAAGGCCGCGCGCCCGACCCGCAGCGCATGTTGCAGGGTTATCTGCAATCCGCCGCGACGCTCAACCTGCTGCGCGCCTTTGCCAATGGCGGCTATGCCAACCTGACCCAGGTGCATCGCTGGACGCACGATTATATGGGTCGCAGCCCATGGGCGAAGAAATATGCCGAAACCGCCGACCGGATCGGCGAGGCGCTGGAGTTCATGGCGGCGTGCGGCATCAGCCCCGACACCGTGCCGCAGCTGAGCCAGACGCAATTCTACACCAGCCATGAGGCGCTGCTGCTACCCTATGAGCAGGCGCTGACGCGGCAGGACAGCCTGACCGGCGACTGGTACGACACCAGCGCGCATTTCCTGTGGATCGGCGACCGCACACGCTTCGCGGGCAGCGCGCATGTCGAATATCTGCGCGGCATCGGCAACCCGATCGGCGTGAAGTGCGGGCCGAGCCTCGAGCCCGACGACCTGCTGCGGTTGCTCGACACGCTCAACCCGGGGCGCGTGGCGGGGCGGATGACGCTGATCACGCGTTACGGCCATGACAAGATCGAGGCCGGGCTGCCCAAGCTGGTCCGCGCGGTGCAGCGCGAGGGCCATACTGTCGTGTGGAGCTGCGACCCGATGCACGGCAACGTCATCAAGGCAGCCAATGGCTACAAGACGCGGCCGTTCGACCGCATCCTCGCCGAGGTGCGCGGCTTCTTCGCGGTGCACCGCGCGGAAGGCACGCATGCCGGCGGCATCCATGCCGAAATGACCGGGCAGAATGTCACCGAGTGCACCGGCGGCGCGGTCGACGTAACCGAGCAATCGCTCGCAGACCGTTATCACACGCATTGCGACCCGCGGCTCAATGCCGGGCAGAGCCTCGAACTGGCGTTCCTGCTGGCCGAGATGCTCAATGTCGAGATGGCGGAGCGCAAGAAGGTCGCGGCGTAAGGCGCGGCCGAGGGTGGGAGCGTTCGTTCTTGACGCCCCCACCCGCGCCACCTAAAGGCCCCGCTTGCGCCTTCGCATGGCCCCTTCGTCTAGCGGTTAGGACGTCGCCCTCTCACGGCGAAAACACGAGTTCGATTCTCGTAGGGGTCACCAGCGTTTTCAATAACTTACAGAAATTAATGGCCGAATCGGTCCATTTTTGTCCAGTTTTTGTCCAGTATAGCCTAAGTGGATTCGCTTGGCCGTGAGTGGACGTGGAAACGGGTCCAGCCGGATCGATCAAGGCAGCGAATTCACCGCGCGCTAGCGAGCGGGGCCTACGCGAAGATGGTCCGCGTCCATTCCCACGCTGATGCGTCAGCGCCAGATCAAATACATCCGTTTCGCTATGGAAATGCGCCCATTTTGGATGTTTTTTCATAAAGTTAGGCGATTCTTCGGTTTGACAAGCACGGACGAATTTATGACAAAATGGCGACATAACGGAGTCGCCTCGCGGCCGCGCCCCTGAGAAGGCGCCGACCTCGAGCCTAATGGGGGCGTGTCTCGGGCAAAGGCGTAGGATGCGCCTCCGCGGCAGGGTCGTATTTTGATATGCCGAAATTGGCGATCGCTGACGCGTTCGTCGATCGAGCTTGTGTCGCTTCGAGCGAAGACGAGCTGTTCGAACTGCTCTCGGATTGCTGCAGCGCCGTGGGCATCCGCTTCTTCGCCCTGGTCCACCATGTGAACTTCGGGTTGGAGAAAGCGCCAGCCATCCGAATTCACAATTACCCTCCCGCCTGGCAGCGCTGGTTCGACGAAAATCAACTCGGGCGAGCCGACCCGGTCCACCGCGCCAGCCAGCTCATCTGCTGCGGATTCCCATGGTCCGTCGTCCCGAATTTTATCGAATTGACCGCGATCGACCGAAGCGTCTTCGCCCAGGCTCGGGGCGTGGGTATTGGCGACGGCTATACGATCCCGACAAACGTTCCCGGCGAGTTCACCGGGTCATGCTCTTTCGCCATGGCAACGGGCGAGACGTTCACACGCGAACTCCAGGCGGTCGCGCAAATCATTGGCGGCATCGCCTTTCAGGCAGCGCGACGGATAACCCGAATTCGCGAGGTGTGGCCACCGATCGAGCGCCCGCTGACCGACCGACAGCGCGATTGCGTCCTCTGGTCGACGCGCGGGAAAACCGACTGGGAAACCGGCAAGATACTCGGCATCAGCAAGGGCACCGTGATCCAGCACCTCGCCAATGCACGCGAGCGCTACGACGTGCACAACAAGGCCGAGCTGTCGGTCCGCGCGCTTCATGACGGGGTGATCGCTTTCTCCCAGCTCGGACCTCGTCACCAGCCATAGAAAGTCCTTTATATGGTCGAATGAGCGGCCGTGTAGAATTTGGGCGCCTCCACAAGAACGGAGGCCGCCCATGGCGCAATTGCTCAGTACGACCCTGCAAACCAGCAACGACGATGCCCTGAGGGCGATGTTCGCCGCCCGCAAGCGGGTATTCATCGACCTGCTCAAATGGGACCTGCCGGCGCTCGACGGGAAGTTCGAGATCGACGAGTTCGACAACGAGCACGCCCATTACCTGATCCTGCTCGACCGCGACGGCGGGCATCTCGGTTCGACCCGCCTCCTGCCGACCACGCGGCGCCACATCCTGGGCGGTCTGTTTGCGTCGCTGTGCGACGGACCCGTCCCGACCGGCCCAGTCACGTACGAGATTACCCGGTTCTGCCTTGACCGCAGCCTCAGGGCTCCCGAGCGACGCTCGGTCCGCGACCAGCTGATTACAGCCATTGTCCAGCACGCGATGCATGAAGGCATCGAGCGCTATACCGGCGTCGCGGAAATGGCGTGGCTGCGGCAGATCCTCGGCTTCGGGTGGGACTGCCGGCCGCTTGGCACGCCGCAGTCCGGCCCGTGCGGCACGATCGGCGCGATCGAAATCCGGATCGCCGACGATACATCGACGCTGCTCGACGCGACCGGCATCTGGCGGCCCGTCACCACCCTCATCTGCAACGAAAGGCGCGCCGCGGGCGCGAGGAACTGAGCCATGCCCGAACACTACCATCCCGATTCGGCCCACTACGCTGCCGCTGCCGAGGCGCTGCAGGGTGACGGCTGGTGTCTGCTCGCCGATCTCATGCCCGCCGATCGGGTCGCCGCGCTCGCGGCCGATTTCGATCGGCTGTTCGATGCGACACCCTTTTGTGACGGCGACTTTTACGGCAGCCGCACCAAGCGCTTCGGCAGCCTGCTCAAACGCTCGCCGCAGACCGCCGATTTCGTCCTGCACCCGACGATCATGGCGCTGGCCCGCGCCACGCTCGGGCCGTGGTGCGACACGATCCAGCTCAACCTTGCCCAGGCAATCGAACTGCACCCCGGCGCACCGCGCCAGTTCCCGCATCGCGACCAGGACATGTGGCAGGGCGTGAAGGGGGAAGTCGAATATCTGCTCAACGTGATGTGGCCGCTGACCCCGTTCACGCGGGCCAATGGCGCGACGCTCATCTTTCCCGGGACGCACGGCGCCGCGGCGTTGCAGGAGACCGATCCCGGTGAGCCGCTTGTCGCGGCCTGCGATCCCGGATCGGCGATCGTGTTCCTCGGATCCACCCTGCACGGCGCCGGCGCGAACCTGTCGGACGGCGTGCGCCGCGGCATCGTCGTGAGCTATTGCCTGGGATGGCTCAAGCCTTACGAAAATCAGTGGCTGGCCTATCCCCCGCCCGTCGCACGGCGGTTTCCGCCGGCGCTTGCCGCCCTGGTCGGCTATGCCCAGCACCGTCCCAATCTTGGCAACTATGAGGGGGTGTGTCCCTCGATCCTGCTCGGCGACGACGTGCCCGAACATATCGGCGCGATCGACGCGCTCAGGCCCGACCAGCGCGATGCGGTCGCGGCGCACCGCGCCGCCCAGGAGCGTCCGGAGCTCAAGACATGAGCCCAAGCCAGGCCATGGAGCGCAGCTATGCTGCGCTCCGCCATCTGCTTCGCAGCGGGGCCTTCGCCCCCGGTTTGCGGCTCGAGGCCAACCGGCTCGCCGACGAGATCGGCGTCAGCATCACCCCGGTCAGGGACGCGCTGAACCGCCTGGTCGGCGAACGGCTCGTGGAGGCAAGCGTCGGCGAAGGATTTCGCGTGCCGCGCCTGAGCGAGGCCCAGCTGCGCGAATTGTACGAATGGAACGCCGCGATTCTATCGATCGCGGTGCGGACGACGCCACCGGCGGCGCTCGCCGCCGCGATCGCGTCGCGACCGTCTTCCGGGCCGCTTCCGGAACGGACCGCCGACTTGTTCGCGCGAATCGCCGCCGCCGCCCCGAATACGGAATTGCGCGCCGCGATCGTCGCGACGAGCGACCGATTACATCCGTTTCGGATGATCGAGTCCCATATACTGGCGCCGGCGGACGATGAGCTCGACGAACTCGGCCGGGTCGATCAGGGGCAGGTCCAGGCAATCCGTCGCTATCATCTCCGGCGCATCCGCGCCGCACCCGACCTGGTCCGCGTGCGCGAGCGGCCGCGACCGGAGCCAGGCGGCAAATAATCGCCCTATAAAATTCTTGTAAACGGTCAGGCGGCCGACGCTGTCCCCGCCGTCAATTTCGACGGTAATCCGGAGAACAGCACCATGGACCGTGATACCAGCGACGCGATCGCGCTCATCGACCTCGGCACCGCCAGCCGCGAGATCCGGGGCGGCGGAATGGAAATTCTCGATCTGGTCGATCGCAAGCAGCGCGCCGGGCTCAGCGACGACTGACGGGGCAGGCCGGCGCGCCTGTCCGGCCGCGCCGGCACTGTGTCGCCCGGGCGCGCGATTATAATTGCATTATAAGATTCTAATAATCGCAGGCGCGGCCGAACCTGCCCTCGCCGCAATGACGCGGATGAATGAGGAGAATGACCGTGGACCATGAAAACAATGCGCCGGTCGCGCTGATCGATCTGGGCGCCGCCAGCGTCGAAACGCTGGGCGGCGGCGAGGACATTTTCGACCTCGTCTACCGGCAGCCCAAGGCCGGCCTCCGCGACGACTGATCGCCGCCGCCGGCGCGGCCCTGTGCCGCGCCGGCAACGCGTCCAACCGGGGCTGACACGCATGTTCTGGCGCATCCTCCCGCACGCGACATTGTGCATCGCATCTGATCGACTGATCCTGCTCGATGTCAGACAGGACCGCTACCTGATGATGCCGGATCGGATCGCTCGCGATCTGCGGCGCTGGCTGGAGGATGAGGAAGCGACAACGGCGCCGACCGCCATCGCCGGGCTTCTCCAGCAAAACGGCATATGGCGACAGGGCGACCAACAACCGACCGCCGCCCGGCCGCTTTCCCTTTCGGTTCCCCCGACACTGGCCGCGCCCCAGGCTCCCCGCAAGCCCGGAAGCGCCCGTGACGTGGCGCGGGTTGGCGCGCTCGTCACGGCGGCATGGCTCGCGCTGCGGTGGCGACCGCTTCGGTCTATCCTGCGCGACACAGGTCGCCGACAAGTGCCGATGCGCCCGGGCCGATCGCGCGGAATACCGGCGGCGGTCGGCGCCTATGACCGCGCCAGGATCTATGTGCCGTTCGCCCGTCGCTGCCTGCTCGACTGCCTCGCCCTGCACGCCTGGCTGCGCGACCATGAGGAGCAGAGCCAGCTCGTTTTCGGTGTGACGGGCCAGCCCTTCGCGGCGCATTGCTGGCTGCAAAATGCCGATGTCATCCTCAACGACACCTATGAGCGCGTATCGCGCTTCACGCCGATCCTCGCGATATGAGCGCGCTCAGCTATGTGGCGTTGCTGTCGCGCCAAACCGCCGCACGGTCCGATCGGGTTACGGCGTGGATCGAACGGCTCCAGCGCGAACATGGCCTGGCCCAGTTGTTCGACAGTCCGACACTCGCGCTGTTCGGCGACCCGGCCCTTCCGCGACTCGCGCTGCCGGCGGGTGAAGGCATCATTATCGGCCATGTGTTCGACCGCGCGACAGGCACGAGCGTGTCGCAGGCGAACCCGGTGTTGCGCGCGCCGGCAGAAACCCTCGTCGCTGCGATCTGGGGTGGCTATGTCGCACTGCGCTCGCGCAGCGCGACGCCTGAGGTCATGCGTGATCCGTCGGGGATGGTCGCGTGCTACCAGGCCGCGATTGACGACGTTCAGATCGTCACGTCGCGGCCCGATTTGCTGTTCTCGGCCGGACTGATGCGCGCCGAGCTGGACTGGTCCGTGATCGTTCAGGGCCTGGCCTATCGGGACATCAAGGCGACCAGGACAGCATTGATCGGCATCGACGAGATTCTGCCCGGCACCGCCGCGCGACTTTATCCGACCGGTCTCGAAACGCGTTGCGTCTGGAACCCGTGGCACTTCGTCCGCCCCGCGAATGAAGCGCCGACGTGGCAAGAGGCGGTCGCGGCGGTGCGCGCGACCGTCGCCACCTGCATCGCGGCCTGGACCGGGCCCTTCTCGCACGCGATCGTCGAGATTTCGGGCGGGCTCGACTCGGCAATCGTCGCGGCCTGTGTCGCTGCCACACCGATCGCGGCATCCGGCGTCAGTTACGCCGCGATCGCCGGCGATCTGGACGAGACGCCCTATGCCCGCGCGATCGCCGGCCATATCGGCATGCCACTCACGCTCGGGCGCCCCGAAATCGCTGCGGTCGATCCGGGACTCTCGGACGCGGCGGGTCTGCCGCGCCCCGATGCGCGCTGCTTCTCCCAGCCGTTCGATCGCATCGCCAGGGCGCTCGCCGAAGAACAGCACGCGGACGTTTTCTTCAGCGGTGGCGGTGGCGACAATGTCTTCAGCTATCAACGATCGCTGTCGCCGGCGATCGATCGCCTCCGCTCGCCGGGATCGCGACGCGGGCTGTGGACGACCATCGGCGACCTCGCCGAGCTCGGCGAAACCAGCGTCTGGCACGTCGCCGGTCGGGTGCTAAGGCGCGTGCTGCGTCCACCCGCCAGCCCCTGGCGGGCGGATCGCGGCTTCCTCAGCGACGCCGCACTGGAAGACCTCCCCTTCCCTTCCGGGCATCCATGGGTCGACATCCCGGCACATGCACTGCCCGGCAAGATCATGCACATCGCCGCGCTGATCAGGGTCCAGGGCCATCTCGAGGGCCATCGCCGGCAGCGTTACGCGCCGATCGTCTCACCGCTGCTGGCACAGCCGGTCATGGAGGTGTGTCTCGCGCTGCCGAGCTGGCTATGGTGCGCGGGCGGCAGGAACCGTGCGATCGCCCGCGATGCCTTTGCCGACCGGCTCCCTCCCAGCGTCATTGCGCGACAGAGCAAGGGTGCGTTCGACAGTTTCTCGGCGCAACTCTTCGCCGCCAACCGACAGCGGCTGCGCGCGCTCCTGCTCGGCGGTCACCTGGCCTCTCGAAACCTGCTCGATCTACCCGCGATCGAGGCGGTCTTGAACAGCCCGACCGCCAGCAGCATGCCACTGGTGGCACTCTGGTCGCTCGTCGACACCGAGGCCTGGGCGCGCAGCTGGTCAGGGGGCCGTTGAGGCACGCGCCATCGCGGTCCAGCGGGCAATATCATCGCGCTCTTCCGGATCGGTCGATGCGATGCCGCGCAACCAGAAATCGAACCAGGCGATGTTCCGGCGATAGACCGCGAACCGGTGCGCCGGGTGCCACTTCCAGTGATGCTCGTCCGGATAGACGAACATGTCGACCGGGACGCCCCGCAGCTGAAGCATGCCATAGGTTTCAAGCGCCAGGCGATATTCGTCGTCCCCGATCTGGATCAGCAACGGCGTTCGCGGCGCCTGTGGTGACGCCGCGAGTGCATATCCGCGCCAGAATGACGGATCGGGGGCGGCAGGCGAGGGATAGCCCGAGGCAAGAATGTCGTCGCGATAGCCCAGCCCGGCCGCGAACATCGCGGTGCTTGGATCGTCGCAACATGAGCTGAGCGCGGCTGCCCGAAACCGGTTCGGCTGACTGAGGATGAATTGCGCGGTAACGGCACCATCGCTCATGCCGGTCAGGCCGATACGATCCTTGTCGACGCTGCCCGTCGCGATGGCGGCATCGACGCCTGCGTTGACTGCAGACGCCAGCTGCCGCCGATCGGCAAACGCAGCGATATTAGCGCGCTGCATCGTCATAAAATCATGCGCAGTCTGCGCTATCGGCAGATAGCCCGGGCGTTGCGTGCTCAGCACCGCAAAGCCCCTCGCCGCAAGAAGTTGAATAGGCACATCGTCGCCCGTTCCACCGCGCAGAAAACCGCGACTGTCATATTGCGTCACGACCATCGGGTGGTGTTGCCCGACCCGATGGTCGGGTGGCAACACAAGGTCCCCATAGGTGGTGATTCCCCTGGGGTCGGTCCACACAAGGCGCCGGACCGACGGCAAGCCGATTGTTGGGTAGTCGGGATTGGGCTCAAATACGGTGCGTGACGTGCCGCGTCGAACGTCGATCGCGATCAGCGAGCGTGGTGAAAGCGAGGCCTCCCGGGCGCAGTATAAATATTCACCAGAGAGCTGACAGCCCATCAAGGCGTCGATCGTTGAACGTATCACAACCGGCGCCGATTGATGATCCAGCCGCCAACGATAAATCTCGTCCCTCCCGCCACTATCGCCCGACGCGCCCCGCACGAACAGGAGATCGGTTGGCCCAAGCCACCACAGCCCCGCGATATGAGCGGCACAGATCGAAGCCGGGCAGGATAGTTCATGCCCGCCGCGGACGACATGCAAGGCGATGTCGGCAAAGGGCGCGGCGGGGTCGGCGCGCGCGGTCCAGGCACGAGCCCCGCCCGAAGAGCGTGCATAGAGCAAAGCATCAGGCGGACGATCGGCATCGGCCGTCGCGGCGGCCGGTGAGGCACGCTCCGTGTTGTTCGTCCCGAGATCGAACGTGACATCATCAAACGGAATCGTCGAAGCTGCACGGGGTCGATCATCGTTGAGCGGGAAGAACCGCCTGTCGAACAGATATCCCCGTCGCCCTTCCTCTGTGATCTTCTCGTTGGCACGTTTCAGGCCCAGGCGTGTCTGCGCGACGATGCGGTCGTTGCCGCTCCAGCGAAAGCTCTTGGCATCGCTTTCGAAATGGCTGACCTGTCTTGCGGCACCACCGTCGGCCGGTACCGCCCATATCTGTGTGATGCCCCGATCGCGGCGTAGATAAGCGAGCCTGCTTCCGTCGGGCGACCAAAGGGGTGTGACCGCGCGCGGTGAGCCGTTGTTGAAGTCGGCGCTTCCCCGGATGTCCTGAATCAGCGAGAGATACTCTCCGCCCACATCGACGAGCCGTGGCGGCACGTCGCCGCGAAGCGATACGATCGCGACGCCGTGGCAATAGTCATCACCGTCTACGCTCGCGCGTCGAATGATCAGTGCTGCCCACCGACCATCCGGCGAAATGCTGAACGGTGGCACCCCGCCAATGCTTGGACTGGGCGCGCCAAAGTCGCGCAGTTCGATCAGCGTCCGCGCGTCGAGCTTCGCACTGGCTTTCGCCGCAGGATCCGGGAGCAGACGCGCGGCGCAATCGACCGCGGTCGCAGCGGCTGCGGCCGGCCAGCCGAGCGACGTCAGCGCGAGCAGGCCAAGGGCCTTGCCGCTCACCATGATTTCGTCACCTGGAACGACACTACGCGGCGCAGCGGGTTGGCGTTTTCGGGGTCATAGCCCGAGGTGGTCGGCCCGAGATAATAGGCCGCGAAGGGCGGGTTGCGATCGAACAGGTTGGTCGCGTTCAGAGCTAGTTTCAGTCCGCGGAACGGTCCGTGCGCGGCGGTGACGCGATAACTCAGCTGCAGATCGAAGGTCGTCCAGGAGGCGATGTGCTGCGGCCTCGTGTTGGTGGTGTTGGTGTAGCCGCTGACATAATTGCCGAACAGGGCCGCCCCGAAGCCCGATGACGCCCAGCCGAGATGGCCGCGCGCCCGGAACCTGACCGGATTGCCGATGATTCCGACCATGTCGGTCACCGGCGAGGTCGCGGTCAGTGACTGGCGGATATGGAAGATGTAGCTGCCGCTGGCCCCGAGGTCGGCACGCCCGCCGCCGAGCGCGAACTGATAGCCGGCATCGATGTCGAGGCCGGTCTGCCTGACCACCGAGAGATTCTGTGTCCGACCGTCGATCAGCGCCGCGAAGGTCGCGGTCTGCGGGATGGCGAGCGGATTGAGCAGGTTGCTCGTGGTGTAGAGCGACGCCACGGTCGCGGCCGAGGGGTTCAGCTGGGTAATCCCGGCGTAGAAGGCGCGGTTGACCAGGAAATTGAACAGCTGGGCGGACGGCGATCCGATACGACCGCGATAGGCGACGCTGTAGAAGGTCAGGCCGGCATGGAAACCGGGCAGAAAACCCGGCTTGACCTCGCCGCCGAGCGTCCAGGTCGTGGCACGCTCGGGCTGCAGGTCCGGATTGTTGCCGCGCAGCTCGATGATGTTCGACTGGCCCGAGGCGGCCTGCGGATCGGGGATGGTATAGACCAGCACGCCCTGGCTGCCCGGATCCTGGCGGAGATCGTTGAAATCCGGCGCGCGGAATGACGTGCCATAGGTGCCGCGCAGCAGGACCCCGGCGAACGGCTCCCAGGCGATCCCGACCTTCGGGTTGGTGGTCCGGCCGAAGTCGCTGTAATGTTCGGTGCGCAGCGCGGCGGAAAGCTCCAGGCGATGGAGCAGCGGCAGCCTGAGATCGCCGCCGAAAAGCGGTATGAGCAGCTCGGCAAAGCCGGCCTCCGCCCGCCGCGGCGCATGCAGGGCGATACCCGGCGAGGACACCGGCGCCAGCGTCCCGACATCGAGCATGTTCACATCGTCGACGAAGCGCGCGAAGCGATATTCCCCGCCCACCGCCAGACGCACATTGCCGGCGGGCAAGGCGAAGAGCGGTCCGTCGGCGCGCACGGTGGTCGACCAGACGATGCCGCTATGGGAATCGGTCTGTCCCCCGCGCACATAGGCGATCGTCGCGGGATTGGTCGACGGACCATCGCCGAACAGATTATACGCCGTTGCCGGATTGGTATCGGCCAGCGCCACCGCCAGCCGCGCGCTGTTCACCCGATTGACGATCGAGTCCCGCTCATATTGGCGGCCCCAGGTTCCGTGCAGGTCGATCACCCAGGGTCCCCGCTCGGCCGCGAGGCCCGCGGTACCGCCATAGGCGGTGGTGATGCCCGTGCCGGTCTCGTTGCCCAGGTCGCGCACGAAACTGTAATTGACCCCGACCGGGAGATGCGTGCCGATCGGGTCGACATAAAAGGGGTTGGTCACCGGCACGGTGCGCCGCGCATCGAAATTGGGGCGCTGGCGCTGGTCGTAGCGGCGGACCGACAACAGGCCATTGGCATAGAAGCGCAGGCCCGGCGCGAGGTCCTGGCTGATCGCTGCGAACAGCGCGTGGCGCCGCTGCTGTGGCAGGATGTCGGCACCATACCAGCTGTTGCCGAGGTTGACGGTGCCGGCGGTCAGCTGGCTCGCGACGAGGCCGACGCCATTCTGGCCGGCCGGAATGGCGAACGTCTTGCCGCCGGCAAAAATCGTCCCGGGGCTCGCATAGCTGCCGCGATGATCGACGCCGCCAAGAGCGCGCAGGTCATCGGTGGCGAAATCGCGGTCCGCGGCCTTCAGGCGGTTGCGCTGATAATATTCATAGGCGAGCACGAGATGTCCGCCATGCCAGCGCGTGCCGACGATCTGGCTCGCCTGGATTTCCCGCGCCGCGCCATCGGCCGAGCCATAGCGAAAGCTGGTCTCGGCACCGTGATAGTCGAGCCGCGGAATGATGTTGACCACGCCGGCAACGGCATCCGAGCCGTAGATCGCCGACGCGCCGTCGGGGACGATCTCGATCCGCTCGACCGCCGCGGCCGGGATCATCGATACATCGGCGAAGGAGCCGGCGAAGCCGCCGAGCGGCGGTCGCTCGCCGTTCAGCAGCACGAGCGTCGACGAGGGTCCGAGGCCGCGCAGGTTGATGCTCGACCCGCGGTTCGAATTGCTGCCGGCCGAATTATTGAGCGTCCCGCCAGGGCTGGTACTCTCATTGGGACCGCCCCCGAAATTCTGCGGGATCGACTGGGCGATCTGCTGGGTCGTCGCAAAGCCGCTTTCCTCGATCGCGCGGCGGTCGATGACCACCAGTTCGGACCCGACCGGTCCCTTGCCGCGGATCCGCGTGCCGGTGACCAGCACCTCGGACGGTTCGCCCGGATCGGCCGCCTCGGCCGGCCGGATGACCAGGACGCCCCCGACGCGGGCCGTCGTCAGCCCGCTGCCGCGCAGTAATTCGGCGAGCGCGGCGGCAACGCTGTAACGCCCCTTCAATGCCGGCGCACGATGACCCGCGACGAGGTCGGTCGCCACGACGAGCTGCTCGCCGGACTGGCTGGCCAGCGCACGCAGTGCGGTGCCGAGGTCCTGTTCGGCAAGGTCATAGTCGCGCACCGATCCCGGCTGCGCGCTTGCCGGCAGGGCACAGGCGACGAGCGCGGTGGTGGTGAGTGCCCGGATGGCCGTTTGCTGCGATGACATGCATCCCCCTTTTTTTTCCGGCCGCGAAAGGCGGCTCGAAAGGCAGGACACCGATCGTGGATCTTACCCCCCGAAAAAATTTCACGGTGGGGAAAAAGGTCAGCGGCGGCGCAGGATGTAGCGGTCGGGCGCGGGGTGATCGAGGCGCAGCGCGAAGGCCGCGGCCAGGCCGGCCGCCAGCGTCGCGGTCGGGAGCGGCCGGAACACGCCGGTCACCCGCAATTGC
>NZ_JARYTI010000038.1 GCF_029911635.1 Sphingomonas sp. AR_OL41 | reverse complement strand
CGACGAGGCCGGCATGATCGGCTCGCGCCAGATGGAACGCGTGGTCTCCGAAGCCGAGGCGCGCGGTGCGAAGGTCGTGCTGGTCGGCGATGCTTCTCAGCTGCAGGCGATCGAAGCCGGCGCGGCGTTCCGCGCAACCGCCGAGCGGCATGGAAGCGTTGAGATCACCGAAATCCGCCGCCAGCGCGAGGACTGGCAGCGTGACGCGACGCGGCAGCTCGCGACCGGGCGGACTGGCGAGGCGCTCGGTGCTTATCACGACGCCGGCATGCTCACCGAATCAGCGACCCGCGAATCGGCGCGCGAAGCGCTGATCGAGCGCTGGGACAGCGCGCGGATCGCCGATCCGGGCGCTGCCCAGATGATTTTGACGCACACGCGCGCAGAATGCGACGAACTGAATGGGCTGGCGCGGGAGCGCCTGAAATCCCATGGCCTGTTAGCCTCTGATATTACGGTCAAAACTACGCATGGCGAGCGCTTGTTTGCGGTCGAAGATCGTATCATGTTCCTGCGCAACGAACGCGAACTGGGCGTGAAAAATGGCAGTCTCGGCACCATCGAACAGCTTGATCGCGCAAGCATGGCGGTGCGTCTCGATGATGGCCGGCAGGTCACGTTCGACCACAAGGATTATGCCGACCTCACACACGGCTACGCGGCGACGATCCACAAGTCGCAGGGCGTCACGGTCGACCGCACGCACGTGCTGGCAACGCCGGGGCTCGATCGTCACGGTGCCTATGTCGCCATGTCGCGGCACCGCGACGGGGTCGAGCTGCATTATGGTCGCGACGACTTTGCCGATCGCGCAAAGCTCGAGCGCGCGCTGTCGCGCGATCGGCCGAAGGACATGGCGCTCGATTACGATGGCGCCACGACGCGGTTCGCCAAGCGGCGCGGCTACGACCGGTCGCCGATCCTCGACACGCTCGCGCGCGAACGGCTGGTCGAACCATCTCACGAAGCGCCGGCACCGGCACAGCCACGACGCGGGATGTTCGACGGCATCAGGTTCGATGTGCCGGTGGCCGAACCGCGCCTTCAGCGCGGTATGTTCGATGGCTTGCAACTGCCCAGCGCTCCGGCGGTGCCGCCGGTCGAGCGGCGTGAATACGCGAACATCGAAGCGCTCGCGCCTGCCGGCAAGGACAAGGCACTTGGCGGCGCGGTCCAGCGCTATGCGCGCACAATCGAGGACATGCAGCGCATGACCGGCCAGAACCTTCCCGTACTCGAACAGCAAAAGGTCGCACGCGAGAGCGCGGCGGTCAGACTCGATCAGGTGCAGGCAGGTGCGACGCGCGATCTCGATACGGCGTTCGCGCGCGCGCCGGCGCTGGTGAGTGAGGCCGCCAATGGCCGCACCGCCAATGCGCTCCGTGCGCTGCAGCTGGAGAGCGAGGTTCGCAACAATCCCGAGCTACGCGCCGACCGGTTCGTGCAGGCCTGGCGGCAACTGGGTGCGCGGCGCGACAAGCTCAGCGGGTGGCAGAACGAGGATGCCCGTGCCGGCATCGAGAAGCGGATGACGGCGATGGCCAAGGGCCTGGAGCGCGATCACGCGCTCGGCGCAGCGCTCAGCAAGCGCGGCAGCGAGCTATTCGGCAAGAAATGGTCGCCGGAATGGTCGGCCGGCAGTCCCGATGGCGGCATGGTGCGCGAACTGACCAGCCAGCGCCGCACCGCCGCTGTCATCCAGCAGCTCACCGAATCCCTCGGTCGCGGGCGCAATCTTGGAATAGGTCTATGAACGAACTGGTCTCGACGTCAGCAGCCTCATCTGCGTCCGCGAACGATCCGGTCGCTGCGTTCGAGCGAATGAGTCACAGGATCGCTGGACTCACAGCCGCGGTCGAAGGGTTCGCGGCGCGCCAGCAGGAGCTTCATGCACGCGATTACGGCCCTGACCTGGCGAAGATCCACAAACGGCAGGATGACGCAAAGGAGGCGATCCTGGTGCTTGCCGATCGGCCGGGCGTAAAGCTGACGCCGCGCGACATTGCTGAACAGATCGGCGCGGCGGCGGCGCAGGTGCGCGAGCGGGATCATCATGCGTTGGTCGAGGCGCATCGCGCGCAGTTGCAGGCGACCAGGGCGCTCGATGCGGTTGTTGCGTCCGCGCTAACCGCGCAGCTGCAACGGCGCTGGCTCTGGGGCGCCGCAGCGGGGGCGTTCCTGCTTGGCATTGTTGTATGCGCGATCATCCCCGGCGTGGTCGATAGCTCGGTGCCGACCAGCTGGATGTGGCCCGAGCAGCGTGCCGCCGCTGTCCTTGGCACGGATGGTTGGTCGGCGGGAATGAGGCTGATGCAGGTGTCCGATCCGCGTCAGTGGCGAGCGCTCAGGGAAGCGGCGCAGCTCTCGGCTGCCAATGCCGACGCGCTCAGAGCATGCCGGGAGCGGGCCGCGGGGACAAAGAAGGCATCAGCATGCGTGATCCGGGTCGAGCCGGCTAAAATGACACAATAGCGTCCATGGTTGCCGTTCCGCGTCACTCATGAGCCCCCCGATTCTTGCCGATCGCGTAGCGGTTTGTGCAGCCGAACAGACGCGTCAACGCATGACGCTGGTGCGGACATCTTTCGTGGCGCTATCGATCGAACGTGCCGGCACTGGCTTCTGTGACCCGGCCGTCGCAGGCCCAGCGCTGCGCGATCGGCCAGTCGTCTTCGTCGCGCCAGGCCTCGACGCCTTCGACAAAAGCGGCATATTACGCCGGCCTTGCGCCCCGGTTCTCAAGTCGCAGATGAATTCTACTGGTGCCTGCCGGCTCGCCGGGGCAACAACAGGATGCAGGCGGGCATAAGCGCCAGCCAGGACGGCTGAAGCAAGCGTCCGGCTGAACGCCGCCACCCGATGAGCACGGGCGACGGCGCACCGTTCAGTCGGGTTCAATCGGGGTTCGGGCCTTCGGCGCCGTTCTCGAGCACCTTACCGGTGCGGGCATCGATGCCGACCTCGAACGTCTTGCCGTTGCTCCTGATGTCGAAGGAGTAGCGCAGGCCGGTGCCGCCCTTCTCCTTTTCAAGTTCCTGGTCGGTGATGACACCGGGACGGGCTGCGAGTGCCGTGGTCCGCGCGGTGGCCAGGGACACCTTCGCCATCGGCGCGAGGCTGGCACCCTTCAGGGCGTGCTTCGCGGGGGTGGCGGAAGCGCCGGTCGCGGCGAGTACCGCGACAGCGGCCAGACAGATGAGCTTGCGCATGATAGTCTCCAAAGGCGAAAGTGCCTTGGCGGCGGTAATAAGCCGCGCAGGGTTCGCCGAGCCTGAGGCGGAGGTTGGGAATTGCCAACATGGCAAGGCGGCCGAGGGTCTCTCATCCGTGCTTCACGACACGGCCGCGGCATGACGAGGACACCGAGATGAAGCTCTTGCTGCTGGAGGACGACCGGGAGGTTCGCGAACATGTCGCGCATCTGCTGCGGGCCGCCGGGCACGTCGTCGATGACTGCGCAACTGGCCCTGACGCGATCTACCTCGGCACGAGCAACAGCTATGCGGTCCTCGTTCTCGACCGGATGGTGCCCGGCATCGACGGCCTAGGCGTGCTCAGGGCGTTGCGCGCGGCCGGCATCCAGACGCCCGCATTATTCCTGACGGCAATGGATGGCATCGACGATCGCGTGGAAGGCTTGGCGACGGCCGACGATTACCTCGTGAAACCTTTTGCCGGGTCCGAGCTACTGGCGAGGGTTGGTGCCTTGGGACGAAGGCCACCTTTCAATGACACCGTCACCATGCTCATCGTCGGAGACCTCAAGATGGATATGCTCAAGCGCATCGTAATGCGCGGTGACGTCCGCATCGAGCTTCAACAACAGGAATACAAACTGCTCGAATTTCTCATGCGGCACGCAGGCGAGATCGTGACTCGCACGATGTTGCTCGAAAACGTCTGGTCGTTTCACTTCGACCCGGGAACCAACCTGATCGAAAGCCATATGAGCCGCTTGCGGGCCAAGATCGACCGGGGGTTCGCATACGACCTGATCCACACCGTGCGCGGTGCCGGCTACCGGCTCGATGCGGCGGTTTAGTCCGCTTCGCAGCGGCGCGTTCCGGTTCGCGCTGATGCTGGCCGGGATCTTCGCCATCGGCGCTGCCGCTTTACTGCTCATGGTCGAGCAGTCGGTCAGCCGCTATGCGGGCGAGGTCGCGAACGACGCCATTGTGGCCGAGGTCGCGATACTGCGTGACGAAAGCCGCGCGAGCGGCATGGCGGACACGATCCGCTCTGTCGTCCGTCGGGAGAACGCGGCCCGTGAGCATCAACTGCGCTACCTGCTGGTCGATCGGCGCGGTGGATATCTCGCTGGCAGCCTGCCGGCTTCGGTGGCGCAGCTCGGCTGGCAGACGATCACGCTTCCCAATCACGATCCGGACAATGATGACGGCGCCCAGGCGATGTCGCTGACGGCGCTTGGTGCGCGTCTCCCCGATGGCGCGACGCTGGTCGTCGCCAGCGACACCTCGGATCTCGACGAACTACGTTGGGGGCTGGGCCTGTCGAGCGCTCTCTTCGGTCTGATCATTACCGCACTTGCCCTGGTCGGCGGGTTCGTGGTCGGCAGAATCTTCCTGCGGCGCCTCGACCGCGTCAATCGGTCGGTCGAGCGGATCATGCAGGGCAGTTTCGCCGAGCGGCTGCCGACGATCGGCATGAGTCCTGAATTCGATCATCTCTCCGTCAATCTCAATCGCATGCTGGGACGCATTGAGGCCCTGATGGCGGGGATGCGGCAAGTCTCGACCGATATCGCGCACGACCTGCGCACGCCGCTGACCCGATTGCGCCAGCGTCTGGAGGCAATGAAGGAAGGCGCTTCCGAAGCGATATCCGAACGGCAGGTCGAGGCGGCATTGGCACAGGTTGACGATATTCTCGGCGTCTTCAGCGCACTGCTCCGCATCAGCGCGCTGGAGGCTGGCGCCGGGCTTCATCGGATCGTCGATGTCGATCTGAGCCGCCTCGTGGAGCGGTTGGTGGACGCTTACCGCCCGGTGGTGGAGGACGCCGGGCAGATGTTGTCCGCAGCGATCGAGCCGGGCGTGGTCGGTCGCGCCGATCCCGAAATGCTCACCCAGGCCGTCACCAATCTGATCGAGAACGCCATCGTCCACACCCCGCCCGGAAGCCATGTTTCGGTAGTGCTCGAACGCCGGCCGGCTGGCATCAGGATAACGGTCGCCGATGATGGCCCGGGCGTGCCGGCGAATGAGCGGGAGCGTATTTTCGAGCGCTTCTACCGGCTCGACCGCAGTCGAGGAACGCCGGGCGCGGGGCTCGGGCTGGCGCTCACTGAAGCTGTGGCGACAATACATGGCGCGACGATCAGTCTGATCGACAATGGTCCAGGCTTACAGGTCGAGTTGCTCCTCCCGGACGCCGGCTCGGCGACCCCGACCGCGCATTAGGTCGCATCGCACGATTGTGTCGAATCAGCGCAGCCGGCAACGCCTATCCGCCGCGCCTTAGTCTAGGTAGCGGAACGCGCCGTGCCGCTATATCCGGACCACATATCGCCGCCTCACAGTGGACAGGCGAGCACTGCCCGGCGCGTTGCGGCCACCGACCCCGCCTGACCGAACGGGGTCGATGACCAACCTAGTCGCGCGCTAGCTGTCCCCGCCAGCATGCGACACGGATGACTGCCGTCAGAACTTCACCTTCGCCGACACGAACCACGTCCGGCCAACCACGTCGTAGGTCGCGGCATCGGTGGTCAGCGGTGCCGCGCTGATGAAGGGCGGCGTCTTGTCCGTCAGATTGGTGAAGCCTGCACCCAGTGTGAAGCGCTGGTTGATGGTATATTGCACATTCGCGTCGAAGTAGCTGAAGGCGGGGACGCCGGGGGTCGTCGAGGCGGCGTTGGAAACGACGTCGGAATGGATCATCGCGCCAATATAACGCCAGCGCCCGGTAAGCGAGAACGGCCCCTTGGCATAGGTCAGGCTCGTATTGGCTTTCCATTTCGGATGCGAGATGCCGCCACCGACGCCGCCATAACCAGCGCTGCCAGCATAGTTCAGCGTCGGCGAGCCGAGCAGGCCTGCCACCTTGTAGGTGCCGAGATAGGCGACAACCGAGTCGAACTGGAGCGAGCCGGCCGACGAAGACATGCCGAGCGCATCGAGCCCGAACTTCCAGTTCACCTGCGCATCGACCCCGGCGACGGTGTAGGTGGCGAAGTTGAACAGGCCCTGCTGACCGAGCAGGATCACACCGGTCGAAGGATCGCGCGTGATACGTGCGCAATAGGCGTTGTTCAACGAATAGCCGGGGTTGCTCGCGCCGTCCGAGTTGAAGCAACGCGGCAGAATGTCGGTGAGCAACAGCGAACCGATCGCTCCCTTGATCTTGATATTATAATAATCGACCGAGAAATTGAAATTGTGGAACAGCGCACCTGCGAAACGCGGGGTGATGACCGTGCCGAACGAATAGGTCGTGGCCTTTTCAGGCGTCAGGTTGACGTTGCTGCCGTCCGAGCCCGCGACCGATGCCACACCATAGCTATAGGTCGGGTAGATGGCGCTCGGCACGCCCTGCGCGATGCACAGCGTCTGGACCTGGGCGGCATTGGCGCCGCTGCGGAAGACGCTGCCGACGGCGCAGGGGTCGCCCGCGCTTGGCGGCGTGCCGATGTTGAGCTGGCCGACGCTCGTCGGCCCGTACAGGTTAGCGAGGCTCGGCGCGCGGATGGCGCGCGAGTAGCTGCCGCGGAAGCGAATCACGTCGGCCGGCGCCCAGGTGCCGTCGATCTTCCAGGTGCTGGCGCTGCCCGACTGGTTATAGTGCGAATAGCGATAGCCCAGATCGAGCGACAGTTCCTTGAAGAACGGCCGGTCGGCGAGGATCGGCACGAGTATTTCGCCGAACGCCTCGTACACGGTCTGCTTGCCTGAGGCCGGAGTGATCGAGCCGTAGGATAGCGAATCATTGGTGACGAGCGTCGAGTCCGGGCGGAAATCGAACCCGACCTCGCGATAGTCACCGCCGACCGCGAAGCGCAGATCGCCCGCGGGCAGCTTGAAGATCGGCCCTTCGAGCGTTCCCTCGACGACCTTCTGCGTCATGGTGTTGATGCTGTGATCGTCACGCCGCGTATATTCGAGGCACCCCGCCGACAGCGGATTGTTGCCCAGCGGGTTCCATGCATAGCCCCGGCAGTTGCCGGCGTTGCCGGTATAGTTGGCGGTGCCGTTCAAGACCGAGGTGATGGCGGCGCGGCTGACATCGCCGAAATTGTTGTTGATGAACTGGCTGTGCCCGAGCGAGCCGTAAATGTCGTAATTGATATGTGTGCCGGGAAGGCTGCCCTTGAAGCCGACCACCGCCTGCCACACGTCATATTTGAACGTCTCCACCCGGTTGCCGAATGCGCTCAGGAGCTTGGTGACGATGATGTTCCCGGCAGGTCGCGGCGTGATCGAGTTGAGGATGCTTTGCAGCGCGGCATTGCCCGTCACGAACGGATTGTTCTGCGGCACGATCAGCGGCAGCGCCGCCTTGCTCGACCCAGGCCCGGTCTGGTCGATGGCGGTCGATTCCATGTAGTTGAATTGCGCATAGGCGGTGACATGGTCGGTCAGTTCATAAGTCGTACGCGCGAAGATATTATATTTGGTCAGCGGCACCTGGACGCCAAAATACTGGCCAAGCGCAACCTGCACCGTACTGCAATTGGCGCTGATATTGACGCCCTTGATGCCGCTGCTCAAACCCTTGTAGTTCTGGACGCAATTGGCGCCTGCCGCGGTGGTGAAGATCGTGCCGTCCGTGTTGAGGCCGATCGCGCCATTATAGAGGCCGTTGGCGGTGGCGGCGATCGGCGTCGTGCCGGGATAGCCGGCAAGCACCGCGTTGACCGCCGCGACGGTCGGCGCGCCGCCACCATAATTGCCGGCGGCAAGAATACCTTCCGGCGGACGGGCGAGTTGGCGGATATTGGCGAAGAATGGACGGGTCGACCCCTCGACCAGATCGCGATTCGAATATTCGAACGCAAGCACGGCGTTGCCGCGCCCGTCGCTGAAGTTGCCCCCGACGATACCGCTGAACTGGTTGGTCGCGCCATCACCCTTGGTCGTCGCGCCGTGCTGTGCACTGAGTTCGAGCCCGCTGAAATTGTGCTTCAGCTTGAAATTGACCACGCCGGCGACGGCGTCCGAACCATAAGTGGCGGAGGCACCGCCGGTAATCACCTCGACCGATTCGATCATCGGCGTGGGGACGGTGTTGAGATCGATTGAGCCCTCGGGACTGGACGGCATGAGCCGACGACCATCGAGCAGTACCAGCGAGCGGTTCGGCCCGAGACCGCGCAGATCGCTGTACGACTGGCCGCCGGAGAAGCCGAGGCCGCCCTGCACATCGCCAACCTCGCTCGCGCCCTGGGCGGCGGCGAATTGTGGCATCTGTCCGATGGCGCGATCCAGCGAGGGCTGGCCCGAACTTGCGATCTGCGCGCTGCTGATGGTGGAAATCGGGCTGTCCGACTGGAAGTCGCGGCGCGAGATGCGCGAGCCCGTGACGACGACCTCGGGGGCGTCCGCTTCAGGCTGGGCCGCAGCACTGGCCGCTGGCGTCGGAGCGGTCTGTTCCGGCACCGCGCTCGCGCGCACCCGACCGTTTCCCACCCGGACGATCGCGATCGCGCCTGAGCTGTCGCTGTGCACCGCAAAGCCCGTACCGGCCAGGATGGCTTGCAGCGCTGCCTCGGTGGTCATCGTGCCATGCGCACCCGATGACCAGGCTGCCTTCACGTCATCGGCCTTGTAGACGATCTGTCGACCGGTCTGTCGGGCATAATCGTCCAGCGCCCTGGACAAGGTACCGGACGGGATTTCGAAAGTCGCGGCCTGCGCCTGCGCCGGCATGGCCATTGCGACGATGCACGTACCCGTCGCCAATGCGGCGATCAAATGCCTGTTCATGGTAACCCCTCCTGCTCGACGCGGTGTTCGCGTTCTTCAGCAGTTCTAGACAACGGCCCATTGCAAAGCCGTAACATCTTTCAGTCGGAAATTTTCACGCTATCGGGGCCGGACTCGACACGCAGCCCATAAGCATCGTGCAGCAGGCGGACAAACGCGTCGACATTGGCCGCCTGGAAGGTGCCGCCGATGCGAATGTTGCCGGTTTCGGCGTCGGCGATAGTGATCTGCTTACGGTTGTAGCGGTTGAATTCCTTGACCGCGTCGGCAAGTGAGGTGCGGTCGAAATTGAGCATGCCGCCGCGCCAGGCCAGCGTCGAGGCAACGCGTTCTTCCGATTTGGCGGCGAGCAACGTCGCCGGGCCGCGCGCGACCGCGACGTCGCCGGCGGTGAGGATCGCCGTTGGTACCGCATCCACCTGGCGAGCATCATCGACCTTCACTCGGCCCTCGACCACCGACACGGTGACGCGGTCGCCCTCGCGGCGGACGGAGAATTTGGTCCCCAGCACGGTGACGGTGCGGCTACCGGCATGGACGACGAACGGGTGGTCTTCCATGTGCGCAATTTCGAAATAGGCCTCGCCCTGATCGAGCCAGACCTCACGATGTTCGGCCGTAACCGCGGTGCGCATCGTCGTGGCGGTGTTGAGTTCGACCTTGCTGCCGTCGATCAACGGCACGACGCGTCGCCCGCCGACCGGTGTGACGAAGTGCTGATCCGCGACGACAGGCACGGGGCGGGGGCGGGCCAGCTCAACCGCGCCGAGAGCAAGGACGCCGACCAGCGACGCCGCCGCAGCGAGAGGCCACCAGCGCGCGGTACGCGATGGCGGCGCCTCCTCGTCAAGCGTCGCAGGGCCAAGCGCGCCGATGCGGTCCGCTTCGCGCCAGCCATGTTCGAGCCGCCAATAGGCCGCCTTGTGCGCCATCGATTCATCGAGCCACGCGTCGAGCGCGGTCTGCTCTTCGGGCGACCAGCAGGGCTGTTCCCGTCGGACGAGCCACAATGCGGCACGCCTTTCGATGGCCTCGGCGCTCATGCCTTGTCACTCCGCGCGCGGCGGACGGCGCGGGGTCGCCGAATCTTGCCCGTGCCGCCGAGCATGAAATCGACCAGCGCGCGCATCCCCATGGTCAGCTGACGCTCGACTGTGTCGAGGCCGATGCCGAGGCGCTCGGCCGTTTCCCGCGTGGTCAGCCCTTCGACCTTGCGCAGACGCACCACGTCACGACAACGTGGTGGCAACGCGTCCATGCCGGCGCGAGCACGGCGCAGCTGGTCGCGCGCGTCGAGATTGCGGTCGGTCGCGAACAGGTCTGTATCGGGCACGACGCCTTCGAGATCGGCAACAAGCTCGAATGAGACGATTCGCGCGCGAATAGCGTTGTTAATCAAATGGTTACGCGCGACGGTGAACAGGAACGCCCGCGCGTTCGCCGGCAAGGAGGCGCGTGCCCCATTGAGCGTGCGCTCGTAGATGTCCTGTCGCAGTTCGAGCACATCATCCGATCGGCGCCAGTTGCGCAGGATGAAGCTCGTCAACGCACCTTCGAGCGGCAGGACCTCTCGACAGAACCAGGCGTTGAGGTCAGCGTCTTCAATCATCGTCGTGGCAGGATCTCTTCAGAACTAGGCGGTTTGTTGATTAGACAAGCGAGCCGTCAAAGACCCTAATGCCAAATCGGCCAGGGCGAAATTCCCAAAGCCGCTAGGGTGGCGCTAACGTCTTGTCCGATGGAGCCGGCGACGCGTAGCGCGTTTCCCATGCTTTCAGCGCCTCTGTCGGATTGGGCTAGGCGACAAGGTGGTCGGCCGGAAGTCGCTTCCGGCCACCTGCGGTGTTCAAATACCATATGCCCGGGTTGGCGCAGGCTCATCGCACTGTTCGCCGACCCAGCGGATCCGCCCGAGGACCCGATCCGCCAAAGGGCGGATTGCCCGAGGCGGTTGCTCATGGAATCCAGCGGCAGAGGTCACAGCATATGCTAGCAGATTCAGCGCCTGAAACTTCTCATGTGCCGCAGCCTGCAAGCGGTGGACGGCCTTTGCATCAGGACCCGCGATGACAGACATTCTCATCGTCGAAGATGACGCGCGCACCGCGCGCGAGATCGTCGCCGCACTTGTCGATCACGGCCTGAGGACCGCCCACGCCGCGACCGGTATCGAGGCTTTGCAAAAGGCGCGGGAGACGAATTACGCCGCGATCATACTCGACCGGATGCTCCCTGGCGGCCTCGAAGGGCTTGAAGTTCTCGCCGCATTGCGTGGCAATGGCGTCACCACACCGGTGCTGATTCTCAGCGCGCTGTCCGCCGTGACCGACCGGGTACGCGGCCTGCGTGCCGGCGGCGACGATTATTTGACCAAGCCGTTCGACTTTCTGGAGTTGACCGCAAGGGTCGATGCGCTGATCCGGCGCCCAACTGCCGGTGTCGGCCGACAGGAAATCGAACTGCAGGTCGGCAATCTGCACATGGACCTGATCACCCGCTCGGTGCGCCGCGCCGGTCGGCCAATCGACCTGCTACCGCGCGAGTACATGCTGCTGAAGCATTTTATGCACAATCCCGGTCGCGCGTTGACCCGGGCAATGATCTTCGAACAGGTCTGGGGTTATCATTACGACGAGCGTACCAACGTCATCGACGTCCATGTGGCGAAGCTCAGGCGCAAGCTCGATATCGACGGGATGGTACCGGCGATCGAGACGGTGCGCGGCGAAGGCTATCGTCTTGCGGCTTAGCGAGCTGCGCGGCGCAACGAGCTTCCGCCTCGCCTTGTTCTTCGCCGCGGTGTTCGGGACCGCGTCGCTGATCTTCGTCGCCTCGGTCTATGTAATGGCGTCCCAGTTCCTCACCGGCAACCCAGATGAACGAATGCGCGCCGAGGCAATGAAGTTCGACAGCCGCTCGGGCAACCAGACCGAGCAGGTGCTCGACCAACACAGCGTCGACGACGTCACCGGACGCCGCCCGTTCGGGCTGTTCGACGCACAGGGGCGCTGGCTCGCTGGCAATTTGCACCGCCTGCCCGAGCCTCATCCTGTTCCCGAGAGCTTCTTCGAGAGCGAGGTACACACCCCGCAGGAACACACCTTCTACCGTTCGATCCTCCATCGCCTGCCGGGCGGAAATTTCGTCGTGGTCAGCCGCAACATTGAGGAACTGCAGAAATTCCGTCACGAGCTGCTCGAGGCGACCCTGCTCGCGCTGGCGCTGATGATGGTGCTCGGCGTCGCTGGCGGAACGATGATCGGAGTCGGCTCGCTGCGCCGGCTCGACAAGGTAATCCGCGCGATCGAGGGCATCACGCGTGGCGATCTTGCCGGGAGGCTGCCGTCGCGCGGCACAAATGACGATGTCGACCGGCTGGTGCGCGTGGTCAATTCCATGCTTGACCAGATCGAGCGGCTGATGGGCGAGGTCAAGGGGGTGTGCGACAGCATCGCGCATGATCTGCGCACGCCGCTGACCCGGCTGCTCGCCGCGCTCGAACGTGCCAATCGCCGCACCCTGTCGGCGGCCGAGCGCCGCGCCGAGATCGAGGAAGCGATCGCCGAGGTACGTCTGATGCTGCGCACCTTCGCCGCCTTGCTGCGCATCTCCGAGATCGAGGATGGCGCGCGCCGCGCCTCGTTCAGCGATGTCGACCTGGGCCAGGTGGTGTCTGATGCGGTCGACTATTATGAGCCGGCCGCCGACGCCAAGAACATCGCCTTGTCGTTCGTCTCCGGTCCGGCGGATGAGCGCCATCTCATCAGCGGCGACATAGACCTCTTGTTCGAGGCGGTCGGCAACCTGATCGACAATGCCATCAAATTCACGCCCGCGGGCGGCGCGGTGTCTGTCACGCTGCGCCCCGGCGCGGCAATCGTCGTCGCCGATACCGGTTGCGGTATTGCGCCCGGGCAGCGCCAGAACGTCAAGCTGCGTTTCCACCGCGGCGACCGCGCGCGCGAGACCTCGGGCAATGGTCTCGGCCTGCCGCTGGTCGGGGCGATCGCCCGGCTCCACGGCATGGAACTGCATTTCGAGGATGGGGAGCCGGGCTGTCGAGTCGTCGTTTCGCCGATCGTGGCAAACGACCCCGGTGAGCCGGGCAGATTAAGTCTGGTCCATACGGCATGACCGGCACGGCGACGAAAGCTAATATTTTCCGTGACCTATCTGGATCCCGCCACGCTCTGCATAAATAAAGTTTAATCTTGTGGGTTTCTCCTTGTCACCAATCCGGTGCGAGCGCAGCCACCAACAGCGGGCGAAAAGGGGGAAAATCCCGGCGCCGATCAGGAGAGGAATATGAAGGGTAAGTTTGCCGTCCTGTTGGGCGCGGCGTGTCTCACGGCTACGATGGCACGGGCCGACGATTATATTCCCCCAGTGGTCGGCGGGCATACCTATGTCCAGCATATGATCACCCAGGCTAAGGCGGCTCATCTGCAGATTGCCTCGATCGTGGTGATCGGGGTGCGCGAGGGCGGAAAGGACACGGTTGTGTTCGGTTCGACCGTCTCGACGGCCCGCGTGCTCAAGCCCGCCCCGGCCGAAGATCGGCTCGGCGGCAATTGGGCGCCGGGTCACCGTCAGTATGTGGTGCGGGAGGCCTATAAGAGCAGCACCGGCCATACGATCGGCACAATCGTGATCACCTTCAACGCCACCCGGGGCGCGTCGAGCAAACGGTTCGACGGCATCGCCGACGGCATCGCCGCGCAGATGTCGCGCGGCACGCTCAGCGCCAAGAACGCTGTCGATCCCTGGCCCTATGACGCACGCTTCGCCCCCAATACATATGCCCAGCAGATCACCGAGCGCACCGTCGTCGAACACCCCGACCTGCTCGTCATGATGATCCACGCCACGCCCCCGGGCGGCGGCAAGAACGTCATCATCGGGTCGAACATCGGCCGCTTCGGGAAGATTGCCGACGAGGATGATGGTCGCGTGATCAACGCCGGTTCGACCAATCTCGAGATCGGCGGCGACAATGACCGGTTCGAAACCGAACTCCCGCTCAACGATGCCAGCGGCAAGCGCATCGGCGCGCTCGGCCTGGTGTTCAGCTATCACGATGGCGCCGACAAGGAGGCAATCCACGCCCATGGCCTTGCGATCCGCGACGAGATTGCCCGCCAGATCCCGAACAACGCTGCCCTGTTCCGCCGCGTGCGCTGATGCGCCGCTATTCCGTTCGGAGAGATTCCTTCATGACGCTGAAGACCCATTTGCTGCTCACCGCCACACTCGCGACACTCGGGCTCACCGGCTGCGCCAAGACGGCCCCGGCCGACAATGGCGCCGTGGTCAACACCAGCGATGCCGGCGGCCCGGCCCCGCTGAAGCTCGCCGGCTCGACCGATTTTCCTGGTTATACCGGTGACTTCGACCACTTCGCCATCGACACCAGGGACAACAAGCTGTTCCTCGCGGGCGAGGAGTTCCATGAAGTTGAAGTGCTCGACCGCCTCACCGGTGCGCTGATCAAGCGCATCCCGGGTTACGGCGCGCCGCACAGCCTGTTCTACATGCCTGGCACCAACGAGATGCTGGTGATCGATGGTGAGAAGCCCTCGACCGTGCTCGATGCCGACACGCTGCGGGTCAAGCGCACCTACAAGTTGCCCGTGGGCGCGGACTCGATCGGCTATGATGCACAGTCGAAACATATCTGGGTGGTGACCGGCGGCAAGGACGTGCCGCAGAAGGATTCAAACCTGATCGAGCTCGATCCGGCGACCGGCAAGATCCTCAAGTCCGTGCATTTCGATGCCGACCATGTCGAGGCGCTGGCGATCGAGCAGAACGGCTCGCGCATCTTCATCAACGTCACCGACAAGAACTATCTCGCGGTGATCGACAAGAACACGGGTAAGGTGACGGCCCAGTGGCACATCAAGGAAGCCGAGCAGAATGCGCCGGTCGCCTATGATGAAGCCACGCATCGCTTGTTCGTGGTGACGCGCAAGCCCGGCAAGCTGCTCGTCCTCAACGCCGACACCGGCGCCACGGTCGCCGAATTCAAGGCGCCCGAGCGCACCGACCAGGTTGTCTGGGACGCCGCGACGCGCCGTGTCTTTGTCGCGGGCGGCGAGGGTTACACGCTGGTTGTCGAGCAGGACAGCGCCGACAAGTATCGCGACGCCGCGCACGTCGCTACGCTGCCAGGCGCGAAGACCGCCATCGTCGATCCCGACCATAGCCGGTTGTGGATTGCGGCCTCGCCCGGCGAGAGCAAGGCGATGGGCAAGCTATTGTGGTTCGATATCGCGCCGCGCTGAGCGCGGCGTAAACGTCCCGACGGCGGGAGACACTGGCGCGGGACACAACCAAGGAGGGGTTGGAAACATGACTGACGTAACGAAGCGGGCTCGCACCGGGCTTTCGCTGACGACCGCGCTCGCCTCCGGCATGCTGCTGTTCGCGCCGCCGGCTCACGCGCAGACTACGCCTGCGGCACCGCCGCCGGCCGCGCCCGATGACCAGGCTGCGCCCGCGACCCAGCCAGACATTGTGGTCACCGGATCTGCTCTGCCCACCACGCCCGACCAGGTCGCCGTGCCGGTAACCACCATCGGGGCCGAGGAGATCAAGCGCGGCGGCGTGGACAATAATGTCCTCGAGCTGGTGCGTAAGCAGATTCCGTCCTTCGCCGGACGCAGCAACACCGGCAACAGCAACGCCAACAATACTAACCAGAACACCGCCGGCGGCTCGCAGGCGCAGCTGCGCAACCTTGACACGCTGGTGCTGGTCAATGGTCGGCGCATGGCAGTCAATCCGATTGCCGGCATGGGCGGCAAGGTGTTTGTCGACTTGGCCCAGATTCCGGCGGCCGCGATCGAGCGGGTCGAGGTGCTGACCGATGGCGCTTCGGCGATCTACGGCTCCGACGCGGTTGGCGGCGTGATCAATTTCATCCTCAAGAGCGATTATGAAGGCCTGTCGGTCGACGGCCGGCTGGGCTTCGCCGATGGCTACAAGGAGCGCAGCGCCAATTTCGTTGTCGGGCACAATTTTACCGACGGCTTCAACATCACGCTCGCTGGGAGCTGGCTCAAGAGCGATCCGCTCTACCAGAACCAGCGCAGCTTCACCTCGCCCTTCTACAGCACCGCGACCGCGGTGCCGGGCAGCGTCGTAACGGGTGGCCAGTTCGGCGTGCTTGCGCCGGGCCTGGCCTCGGCTGCGTCTCGCAACCCGACCGGCATTCTCGCCACCGCGCCCAACTTCGCTGCGCTGATCGCCAACGGGACCTATGTCAACACACCGACGGTCACCTCCGCGCAGACGAGTCCGGCGACCGCCAATAGCAATACCCTGGTCGCCGGCACCGGCATCGGCGGCACTTACGATCTGTCGCAGTATCAGACACTGCTGCTCGCCCAGGAGCAGAAGGCCTTCGATGCCAGCATCAACCTGAAACTGATCGGCGACGACCTGGTTTTCTTCGGCGACGCTCAACTGTCCGACAATCGCAGCTTCACCCAGTTCAAGCCTATGACAGCCGGTGTTACGTTGCCGCAGAACTCACCGTTCAACCCGGTCGCCGGCGCGCTGGGCGGCGTGACCTTCGGCAGCACGGCCGACCCCAAGCAATATTTCAACCACACCGAAAGCCTGCGCCTCACAGCCGGATTCAAGGGCGAACTGCGCTTGATCGGCCCGTCCTGGCATTGGGAAGCCGCCTATGTGCACAGCGTCAGCACACTGACCCAGTTGCAGAAGAACGTGATCTTCACGCCCAACCTGGGCCCAGCCATTGCGGGGGGTTATGATGCCAACGGCAATGCCGTGGCGGGTGGCGCGTTCAGCAAGGTGTTTGCCAATTTCTCGACCAACAGCGGCACCGTCATCGTGCCCGCGCTCGATGTGCTGTCGCGAAGCCCGAACCGTACGACGCTCGGCTACATCTTCGGCACCGAGCAGATCCATGCAGGCAGCAAGCTCGACTCGTTCGACGGCAAGATTACAGGCGTGCTCGCCGAGCTGCCAGGCGGGAAGCTCGCGGTCGCGTTCGGCGGAGCCTATCGCAAGGAATCGCTATACGGCATCACTGACCCCAATGGCTATGTCCATGCCGACCCCAATTACTGCAACGATGGCGGCAGTTTCACCGCCAATGCGGTGACTTGGAATGGCGGTCAGTCGGCCGACCCCTTTCCCGTCCAGTGCACCAGTGCCACGGCCGGATCGCGCGGGCAGAACAGTCGCACCATCTCGTCCGAATTCGTCGAGGTGCGCGTACCTATCACTGGCGAGGACTTCAACGTACCCGGTCTGCACGAATTCGACCTGATCGGTGCGGTGCGTCATGAAAAATACAGCGACGCCGGCAATTCTACCGTGCCCAAAATCGGCTTCTTCTGGCAGCCGATCGACAATGGGCTGACGATCCGCGGCACCTTCTCCAAATCGTTCACCGCCCCACCGCTCTATCAGGAATATGGCCCGGTCAATTTCCGCCAGGCCGGCCCGGGCATCATCCCGGCCGCCTTTCCCGGCCTGCCCGCCGGACTCTCGCCGGTTGAGGACGGGGTCAATCCCGGGCTGCAGCCGGCGCGGGCAACGTCCTATTCGCTCGGTGTGGTATTCAAGCCGAGCTTCGTCCCACACCTGCGGTTTGGCATCGACTATTCCTTCGTCAAGGAAACCGGGCTGCCCGGCGGCATCGGGTTCAGCAACATCTTCCTCGACGTCAATCAGCTCGGCTCGGCCTCCCTTTTCGCCGGTAACATCGCGAAGGGCAATTTCCCCGGCTCGCCCGGCGCAACGCCGTTCACCAACCCCGGCGACCTGCGCACCTATCTCGCCGCCGATCCGGCCAATTACAATAATGTCTACGCCATCGACCGCTTCACCAATCTCGGCGGCATACGGGTGCGCACGCTCAACGGCACGATCGACTACAGCCTGCCAACGCCGAACGCAGGAACCTTCTCATTCAATTCGATCATGGCCGTGTTTCTCAGCTACAAGTTCCAGGCGCTGCCGAGCCAGAAATTCTACGAATATGCCGGCACAGCGACCAATGGCGGCACCGGCGTGCAGGGTACGCTGCCCAAGTTTCGCTCCTACACCAGCCTCAATTGGAACTATCACGACGTAGACCTGACAATTGCCAACACCTATATCTCGGCAGTGAGTGATCTCGGGGCGGGGGGCATCACCTATGAGACCAATGCCGCCCGCACGCCGCCGACCGCGTTCGCCGGACGGATCAAGCCCTACACCACATTCGACCTGCGCCTCGCCTATACGGCAAAGGATCGCGACGGCACGCCCAAGGGCTTCTCGATCGCGGTCGGCGTCAACAATGTCTTCAACCGGATGCCGCCGATCTCGACCAATGTGTACACGCCGAGCGCGGCGTATACCGACAATACCGCAGACGTTTCGACCTACGGGCCGATCGGGCGGCTGGGTTATGTCCAGGCTTCGATAAAATTCTAGCGAGGCACCGCTGCCCTGGCGGCGCACCAAGGGGGTATCGGCCGCGTGAGGGACAACCTTCACGCGGCCGAGATGCGTTCTGCCGGCTTGTCGAATCTCAACGGCGGGTCCGACCGATCACGTCACAGCCTGCATGGCGCGCGTAATATACGGCGCGCCTCGTTCCGTTGTCGCAGGTTGAGCGGCAGGAACACGCCCTGGTGACGGACGATTGCCTGACCTTCGGGTCCGACCAGCCAACTCGCGAAACGCGCGACTACCGGGTCAAGACATCCTTGCGCATCGCGCGCCATCACCAGATCCACGCTGCGCGCGAGCGGATAGGCACCGGAGGCGATTGCCGCGCGCGTCGGGCGTTCCGGCCGTCGTGCATCTGTGCCAATCGCCACGGTGCGCACGCCGGTCGACAAATGGCCGAAACCGGTGAAGCCGATCGCCTGCGGGTCTGACCCGACTCGTGCCACGACCTCGTCCTCACCGCCCGAACCCGGCACCATCCGCCACCGCCCGACCTGACCGCCGACGCTTAGCACGCGTCGCCTGATTGTAAGCTCCCGCGCAGACTCCTCGCCCGACCAGCCATCGCCGCCGACGACATGGATCGCCTTGCCGCGCCAGCCGGGCACGCCTAGCTCGCCCCAGTCGGCCGGTGCGGCACCCCCGCGCCAGCGGGTCTCCGACAGCAGTGCGTCCAATTGGCGGAAGCTCAGCGCACGCACCGGATTGGCGACGTTGACGATGACCACCACCGGATCGACATAACCGAAGCGGTGCCAGGCACCGCCCGCCACCGCCAGTACCACCGGCTCGCCATGATGCGCATGGCGAAACGCGCTGCGGTCCGCCTCGGCCATGTCGCGGGTCAGGAAAGCCATGTCGCGGCGCCCGTCGAGGAACGCCTGCAACGCCGGATCGAGCTTGCCCTGCGGCGGGCCATAAGGCGGCGGCACCACGATTGTCGTGACAGGCTCGGCGCGTGCGAACCCGGCGAGCCATGCGGGTACCAGCGCGCCGAGGATCTTTGGAGCGCTACCGGTCCGCGATGCGCCCGGCACCGCCGCTCCAAGCAAAAGCGCCGCGGCGATCAAGCATGTTCCGCGCTTTCCGATCATCGTCTCGCCCTCATCATCCTCGCCGACGATAGCGCCGCCTCCCGCCCTCGGCGCCATACGCCGTTTGACGGATGCCTTGAGGCACTGGGCGCATTGCCGGTCGGCGCGATCCGCCTAGTCTTTCTGGCGAGGGCCGGCATGCGCGCCGGCACGTCACGAAATGGAGAGGAACGCGCCATGCCCAGACTGACCTTCTCGCGCCGAACCGGTACGCTCGCCACCACTGCAGGCGTCGCGCTCGGCGCCGCCCTGATCGCGCTCAGTCCGGCTGCGGGACTGAAATATGCGAAGCGCGAACATAATCTGAAGCCCGATCCCAGCATTCCGGTATGGGTCCCGGGTCCGGTCGACGTCCAGCCCGAGGAAGAGCTGCACGTCGTCGGCGCCGACGTGATGGACGAGATGACGCTCGGCTGGGTCAAGATGATGCGCAAGGCCTATCCCCGGCTCAGCGTCGATATGGAGGCTCGCGCTTCCGGATCGGGTGGCCCGGCGCTGACCAACGCGATCGCCGAGCTCGCCCCTGTCGGCCGCGAGCTGCTGCCGGCCGAGGCCGAGGCGTTCCGCGCTAAATACGGTTACGACGCGACGCCGTTCCGCGTGGCGACCGGCAGTGTGGGTTCGCTTGGCAAAACGGCCGCCTCGATCATCATGGTCGACAAGGACAACCCGATCAACTGTCTCAGCCTGCAGCAACTCGACGACATTTACTCGACGACGCACAATCGTGGCGGCAAGGAAATCACGACCTGGGGCCAGCTGGGCGCAACCGGTGCATGGGCGGACCGACCGATCCACCTTTATGGCCTGAAATCGCCCAACGGGATCGAATGGTATTTCAAGATCCGTGTGATGAAGATGGGTGACTACCGTCAGGGGATCCAGTTCACCAAAGGCCGCGGCTTCACTCATGCCTTCACCGTTGCCGCCGAGGACATGCGCGACCATCCCGGCGGTCTGACCTATGCGCTGATGGCCAATGTTCAGCCTTACACCAAGGTCATGCCGCTGTCAGAGGAGCCGGGCGGCAAGTGCGTCCTGCCGACCACCCAGTCGGTCTATGACCATAGCTATCCGCTGGCGCGCTACGTCTACATCTACGTAAACCACAAGCCCGGCACGACGCTCGCGCCCAAGGTGCGCGAGTTCCTCAAGGCGGTGCTGAGCCGCGAGGGCCAACAGCAGGTGTCGAACGACGGCGTCTATATCCCGCTGCAGCCGCAGGTGGTGAAGGAAGAGCTGGCCAAACTCGCCACGATGTAACCGGTCCGCCCTTCCGGGCCTGTGAGGCGCGGCTCCCATCCGGAGCCGCGCCATTTTTGTGCTAGAACGGGGTCTTCCCGCGCACACTCATTCTGCCTCTCGTCGCGCCCGCCAAACCCCGATGCTGTTCGGCGCGCGCGACCTCGGATATCGGAAGCGGCGCTGCCAAGACGAAGGATTTCTGTCGTGGTCTGTGGGCGTCCGCGCCCCACGAAAAAAGGGCGCCGCGTAAGCCGCGGCGCCCATCAGCATTCCCGGGGAAGGGAACCTAGAAGTGGATGCGCGCCGTCGCGGTCAGCAGCCGCGGGGTGCCGGGGACCAGATTGATGTCGCCGGTGAAGCCCGCGCTCTCGATATAGCGCTTGTCGAACAGATTGGTGACCTTGAAGGTAAGGTCGATATTCTTGAGTTTGTAGTAGAGACCAAGATCGACCGTGGCATAGGCCGGAAGCGGCATGGTGCCGTTTTCGGGGCGTGGATCGGATGCCGATGGCGGCAGGAAGCCGACGCGCTTGCCGATGTAAGAGACGCCGAAGCCCACGCCCAGATTGTCCAGCGCGCCGCCCTGGAAATCGTAGCGCGTCCAGAAGTTGAGCGCATCGTCGGGCGAGTTGGTCTCGCGCGCACCGGCCTGGTAGGGCAGCTTGGCATTGGCCGAGACGACCCGCGCCTTGGTATGTGCATAGCCGCCGGTGATGGTCCAGCCCGGCAGCGGCGAAGCATTGAGTTCGATCTCGAAGCCGCGCGACCGTTCCTTGCCGATCTGGTCGGAACAGGTGCCTGTTCCAGGTATGAGGTCACCATTGGCGGCGCGCGGAGCGTTGGACGGGACGGTGATCGTGCCCGCCGCGATCGCCGCGTTGAGCTGTACGAGCGTCAGGCAGGTCGTGGTGTTGAGCGTGTTCTGCTTCTCGATGTCGAAATAGGCCATCGTGATGTTGAGGCGGTGGTTGAACAGCTCCATCTTCGCACCGCCTTCATAGGATTGGGCATAGGTTGGCACGAAGGGATTGAGCCCGAACACGTCCTGCGACGCCGCTGCGGTCGGCACGAACGATGTGGCGTAGCTGGCATAGAAGCTGATCTGGCGGGTCGGTTCGAAGATCAGGCCAGCCAGCGGGAGCGTCTTGCGGTCATGCTTGTACTGCACGCCGTTGGGCGTACGCAGGTCTTGGATCGTCTGGTGTTCGTCGGCGTATCGTACGCCGACCATTGCCTTGAACATATCCCCGAACTCGATCAGATCAGATGCATAGACGCCGATCGAATTTTGCGTGGTGAAGCGCCACGTCAGGTTGGCGAGTGACGAGCTTGTGTCCAGCGGAAAGCTTGTCAGCGGTGGCGCGGAGCCGATCACCGGATTGTTGATGTTGACGTCGAGCGAAGTGCACGCGGTCGTGCAGTTATAGAATTGTGTTCGGTCGAGGCTCGCCGTTTCCTGTCCTCCGCCACCACCGATCAGGAGCGTGTGACGGATGCCGAAAGTGTCGAATTTGAAGTCGAAATTGGCATCGACGAAGCTGTAAGTTCGTTTGTTGATCTGGCCGCGCGCGCGGCGCGTCAGTGTTGTCAGCGGCGCGGTCGGATTCGCGGGCGTCGCGGCCTTGAACCCGTTGACGTCGAAGTTCAGCTGGGTGTCGAAATGGTCGACATAGCGGTAGCTGATATTGAACTTCGCCTTGTCGCTGAAATCGTGATGGGCGAGCACGGTACCGATATAGCCGCGCTCGAGCAGGTAATCGTTCGGCTCCTGATAGGTGGTGTTGATCGGCGCAATCAGCGACACGTCGCGATTGGGCGCGACGAGATAGGTGTCGTAATGTGATTTATCGCGGCGATATTCGCCCTGCAGGGTAATATCGGTGCGGCTGTCGATCTTCCAGGTCAGACTCGGCGCTATGTAGATCGGCTTTTCGTAGGAGTCGGTGCGAAAGCCACGGCTGTAGCCGGCCTCGGCGACGACCCGGTAAAGCACCGAGCCGTCCGAGGTGATCGGCCCGGTGAAGTCGATCGACGGCAGATAGCCGATCGCGCGGCCATAGGTGCCGGCGCCGGTAAAGCCTTTGAGCTCGACCTGATAGGCGGCGGTCGCTTTCGGCTTCTTCGTGATGATATTGATGAAGCCGCCAGGCTGCGCCTGGCCGTACAGCACCGAGGTCGCGCCTTTGACCAGCTCGATACGCTCGGTGCCGATCGTCGGCGGTGAACCGAAGCGCACCGACAGGCCAGGCAGGCCGTCGGTCAGGATCGCGTTGCGATCGTTACCCGAGGTCTTGAAGCCGCGAAAGGTGATGTCGTAGCCGGTGTTGCCGGCGCGCTGGATGCCGGTCATGTATTTGTAGAGGTCAGAGACGTTGGTCGTCTCGATCGCCTTCAGGAAGTTGCCGTTATAGGAATCGACGCTGAACGGGGTGTCGAGCACGCGGATGTCGAGCTTGGTTGCGCTGGTCGCGCCGGTATCGACGAAACGCCCCTTGACGACGATGTCGGCCGTCGTGGTCTCGGTGTCATCGGCGGCCGGCGCCGGTGGCTGGGCTGGCGCGGCCTGCGCCCAGGCGCCGCCGGCGGCGCTCATCGCGAGCGCCAGCGCAGAGGCCGTCGCCGCGAGGCGTACCAATGCGGGCGTGCGTTGCTGCATGATCATCAAGAAGACTCCCCTAATCCGGCCTTTGGATTGCTTTTGGCAGCGCGCCGGCCGATCGCGACTCCCGTAGATACTGTGCCAACCAGAGCTCCGGCCGGCGATCCATCCGCTAAATGACGGAGAGGCTCATCTCATTGATCATTAACGCGAAACGCCCAGCCTCGCGCGCTCCGTCGCCAGCTCATGGCGGTTGAGCGGAAGATAGCCGAGCGTACCGTGTGCGATGATCGCCTGACCGGCCCGCGACAGCAGGAAATCGAGCAACATCGCCGCTTCCGGTTCGATCCCACCGCGCCGGTCGCGTCGGGCATAGACCAGAAGGAAACGGTCGAACGGATAGTGCCCGCTGCGGATCCCGGCACGATCCGGGCGATGCGTGCCGGCCGCATCGCTGAGCGCGAGCGCGCGGGTCGCGCCGCCGGCCCGGTTGAGACTGGTGATGCCGAGGCCAAAGCGATCGTTCGCCACAGCCGTGGCGACGTCGCGCGATTGACGTGAGGTGCGGACCGTCGCCGTGAAACCGGTTGCGGCAAACGGTCCCTGAAGCAGGTAGCGCGCAATCGCGGTATCGGACGCAAGGCCGTAGAGATGCACCGGCTGTGCGGCCCAGGCGCCGCGCACACCGAGGTCGCCCCAGCGCGCGGGCGGCGCCGTACCGGTGAACGCAGCGCGGATGGTGGCGAGCGGCAGCGAGGTGAGCGGATTGTCACGGGCGACGATCACGCCGATCGGCGAGGACAGTGCGGCGGCTGACAGGGAATCGTGCGCGACACGGATCTCGAGCGGATCCCCACCCCAGCGTGCGCGGAGCGCCGCGCGATCAGCCGGGTCCATCGCCGCGCCCATCGGCGCAAGCACCGAACTGCCGTCGATCAGCGCGGCCGGCGCCGCACGCGTTGCCGGCAAGTCGAGGACGATCCTGACATTGGGGTGCCTCGCCTCGATCCGCGGCGCCGCGGCCGCCAGCATTTCGCGCATATCGTTATAGCCGACGATCCGGATCACCTGCGGCGCGGGCGCAGCGCCTACCGACAGCGAGACGGCGAGCGCGAGGGTCGTGTGGCGCACCCGCACCGCAACCATCAATGCGGGAGTTGCGCGCGCGGGGTGGCGACCTGGAAGCCGCGCAGCGGCAGGTATATGCCCTGCTCGCGCACCACCGTCTGACCCTCGCGGCTGAGGACGAAGCGAAGGAATTCGCGCAGGCCCGGATCGAGCGCCGCGCCCGATCGCGCATTGGTGTTGAGATAGACAAGGCGCGACAGCGGGTAGGTCGCCGCAGCGACATTCTCGTAGCTCGGCGACAAGGGCAGCCCACCCTCGACGCTGAGCGGCACGATCTTCACCTCGGAATCGACCGCCGACAAGCCGGTATAACCGAGTGCGTCGGGGTCGGCAGCGACACGCCGCGCGACGGCGAAGAAAGTCTCGTCATAATGGATCGCGGCATCGTTCCACTCGCCGCGATGGCCGGGCGTCGAAAGCACACGCTGGCGGAAGAATTCCTCGAAGCCGTTCCAGGGCTTGATACCATAGAGATGTATCGGGTGACTGGCATAAGCGCCCGTTACGCCGAGATCGCCCCAGGTCTTCGGTGCCTCCCCACCGCGCCAGTGCGTGCGCGAGAAGGCGGCGTCGAGTTGCTGAAGGCTCAACTGGCGCACGGGATTGGCCGGGTTGACCATGACGCCGAGCGCGTCGAGGAAACCGAAATGGCGCCACGTGCCGCCGGAGATCGGCACCGACAGCGGGTCATAACCGAACTTGTCGCGGAAGCCCGAAATGTCGCTCGGCTTCAGTTCGCGCGACACGAAGACCAGGTCGAGATTGCCTTTGATCAGCTCAAGCGCGCCGAGGCTCCCTGCGAGCGGATGGGCGATCTCCATCCTGAACTCCGGGTGAAATTTCCTGAATGCGGCAATCCAGGCCGTGACCAGACCGGGCAGCACGTCGGACGAACCGGCTCGATAGGCGCGCGTGATGCGCAAACCTCTCGTCGTCACGAAGCGCGGCAGGGCGGGATCGAGGCTCGGCTGGAGCAGTTCAGGCACGGGCAGGGCGCGGCCGCTGATCATCCCGGTCTGCTTTTCGGCATCGCTCTGCGGGTGGACCTCGACGGCAGTCGGTTCGACCCAGGTGACCAGGCCAGGCTTTGTCGGTGGCGCGGACTGCGCCGTGGCGGCACTCGCCATGATCAGTGCGGCAGAGGCAATCACGGTGAACGAGGCATGGGAAAACATCATCTAGGGTCTCTCCAAAAGGCGCCACTCGGTGCCAACCTCATTCGGTAACGGAGAGGTTGGCGTGCTGCGTCAGCGCCTCGAACAGCGTGACGCGAACGCGCCCGGCACCCTCCGCACTGGTCGCGATGCGTGCCAATTCCACCGCCGCTTCGCTGGTCGGTCGTCCGGCTGGACGATTGAGAAAAAGATAGATCGGGGCGTCGCCCGCCGCCTCGCCCGTCGCGACGTGAAAGCGCCGTCCCGGGCCGAGTGATATGCCGCGTGGCGCCGCGCCCGACGGGAACAGCGCCTGTTCGTCGGGTTCGAGAAGGTGCATCAGCGGCGCGACATCGGCGTGGTCCTGTTCCATCGCAATTGCTGCCGCTGACGACCCGGCGAGTGCAACCCGGACACGGACGGACGGATGCTCGCGGCGAAAGATCGCCACCCAGCGCGTGACGGGGCCGTCGAGCAGCCGCGAGCCGGCGATGCGCAGTTCGCCGGTCAGCGCAGGTGTGGTCGTGTGATAGCGCGGTACGGCCGCGACCGGCAGCGCGAGCACCGCGATGGTTGCGATCGACAGCTGGGCGGTGCGGATCAACGCGCGAACGCGCGGCGTCGAAGGCGGGCGATAGCGAGGCGGGGCAAGCATGCCGCCATTCTGTCGCAACCACGGCTCCGGTCGATCCGTCCAATGGCGTAATCATCGCTTTGGCTAGATAAACCGTTCGAGAACACGGCCGGCGAGGTCCGAGCGGCCGTCGAGACCGGCCTTGCGATAGATCGCCTGCGCCTGTTGCCGCACGGTGCGTTCGCTCGTGCCGCGCACCCCGGCGATCTCGCGCAGCGGCAGCCCGCGCAGCATGAACCAGGCGATGTCGCTTTCGGCATCGGACAAACGCCATTCCTGGAAGTCGTCGTCGATCACCGTCTTGACCAGCGCGCCGGCGGATGTCGGCGCGCGGTCGAGCTCGTCGGCGAGCGCGCGACAACGCATTTCGAGTTCGCGTGTCATGCGCCGTCGACGACGCAGGCCGAGCGCCAGCCAGGCTGCGACGAATGCCAGCGCGAGCAGCGCGACCGCGCCGATGATCGCGTCGGTGCGCATTGACCACCAGCTGCCCTGCTCGACCGCGAAATCGCCACCGCGCCGTGGTGGGTTGATCACGTCGGCCCAGCGCGACTGCTCACGATCGATGAACTGCGACAACGGCATGTTCTCAAGATAGGCATCGCTCCAATGCTCGCGCGCCAGCTCGGCGTGCCAGCTTGTCGAGTGGGCCATCGCCGCTACGATATCGGCCAACCGATCCTGTTGCGCCGCACTGATGCCGGGCGCCGCAAACACTGCGCGCCAGTTCATCATCGTCGCGTCGATCCCCAGTTCACGCAATGTCGGGGCGTCGATCCCGCTCAGGCGATGCGGCGCCGCGACGGCCAGGATATTGAGCGCGTGCGTGTCCACATAAGGCTGAAATTCCGCATAGCCGCTGACTCCGACGTCACCACGCCCATCGAGCAAGGCTTCGGTCACCCTGCGACCGCCGGCGCGGCCATAATATTCGATATCATCGATCCCGACGCCGAGACGCTGCGCGATCGAATAGACCAAACCCTGATCGGGACCGCCCAGCGCGCCGCCGACCCAGCGTACCTTGGCCGGGTCGCGCGTCATTGCGGCACGGATCTCGGCGACACTGTGAACCGTGGAAGTGGCCGGGGCGGCAAGGACGTCCCATTCGCCAGTCAAACGTGCGATCGGCGTTACGTCGCGCATCGTGACGGCAGCTTCGTCACGCAGCGCGGACCCGAGCATCACCAGACCGCCGATCAGCAGAACATCGTCCCGGCCACGATCATGCGCGACGAACTGTGACAGGCCAATCAACCCTCCCGCACCCGGGTAACGCACGATCGCCACCTGACCGACGAGCCCCTCGCGTTCGAGCGTTACCTTCATTGCCTTGGCGGTGAGGTCCCAGCCTCCGCCGGCCGCCGCCGGCACGATCAGCGTCAAGCGATCCATGTGGTACCGGATCGGCGTGGGAGCTTTCGGCGGCGCTGCGGCGGCCGGTACGGTGAGCGCGACGCTCAGCGTGAGCGCAAAAACACGGCGCCAGCAGGCCGTAACGGCAGTAAATCGGCGCATCATTGCCCTGCTCCTCTCGACGGGCGTGCTCTTCGGCATCGTCCCGCATGGCGTGTTACGCGCGCGAACCTGTCACCCGGCTGTCACCGGCCTCGATGCGAGATAGATCGGCGACAGCAGCACGCTGGGTGCCGCGCCGGCGAATTGCTCGGTGACGAGCGCGGCAATCGCATCGAGCAACGCCTTGCGCCGTTCGTTGGTCAGCAGCCGCACCAGCGAGAAGCTGGCGTAGAGTGCGCGTGCGTCCTCGGCGCTGAGTATCCGCTCGCGGCGAAAGACGTGATGTTCGACCCCGGTAAAGCCGGCTGCTTCGAGTCGTCCGCGGTGCAGCTCGGTATCGAGCGAATAATGCCGTTCCGTCGCCTCGGACGGCGGCAGGTCGATATCGGCAAGCAAGGGCATTACGGCTTCCGCGAACGGATCGCCAATACCCTTCTGCCGATAGACGTTCCACCAGATCGCCAGGCATCCGCCCGGCTTGAGCAGGTCGCGCGCTTTGGGCAACGCGGTGGCCGGGTCGAGCCAGTGAAATGAGGAGGCCGACGCGATCAGATCGAAGCCGCCGCCGACTTCGGCCGCGCAGAAGTCGTCGTTAACCACGTCGAGCTCGGCGAAGCGCGTGCGCAGATGCGCGGCGAGCACCGGATCGGGCTCGAACGCAACGAAGCGGTGAGGGTTGAACGCCGCCAGCGCCTCGGTAGCAAGGCCCGTGCCCGGCCCGATCTCGGCGATCGACTCGAACGAAGCGAGGCGTGCGGCAATCAGCTGGTAAAGTGCCGCCGGATAGCCGGGTCGCGCGCTGTGATAACCCGCGACATCGTTGCCGAAGACGGTGCGCCCCGCCGCGCGCGGCAGGCGCGCGGCGAGGCTGGCCGGGTCGCTCACTTGGCCGGCGCGAACAGGGCTTCGTAGCTCGGGATGCGCCGCGCCAGCGCGTCGCGCATATCGAGCGCCTTGGTGTAAAGCGTGCGCTCATATTGGTTGCCCGCAACCTTCACCTTGAAGGCATAGACCACCAGGCCGATATTGTTGCCATGAACGTCGCGCATCGGCATCAGCACGACAAATTTCGGTGACGCGTCCTTCGTGCGGTGCCAGCGTGGATCGACAATCGTAATGCCCTTTTTCGACACATCGATATCGTCGGGATCGTCGGCATTGCCGATCCGCTCCGGATAGGAGCCGGCAAACATCGTATAGGCCTCGGTCATGCCGGGCGGTACGCCGTGCAGCGTCACGCTGAGCAGATCGGGATGTGCCTTCATCGTCTGGTCGGACAGCAACTGCGCATAGATTTTCTGCGCCGGCGGTGTCCAGTTCTTGTTGTCGGCTGCGCCTGCGCCGGTCGCAAGCACAGCGCCCATCGATAGCGCGAGCGCCAGCATCGTCTTCCTGATCATCATCCTCTCCCTCACGCTTGTTCCGCGTGGGCGCGATGTACCGCGCCAGGCTGTCGCGAAGCTGTCGCCGGGTCAGCGCGCGAACAGCGCTTCACGCGAAGCGATGCGCCGTGCCAAGGTGTTGCGGACGATCAGCGCGCGGGGAAGGGCCGATTGTGGCTGACTGCCCAGTGGAACCGCGAAGCTGATACTGAGCGCGCCGATCGGTCGCCCGCCGCGATCGAGCAAGGGCAGTTCGACCGCAAGGCGTCGCCCACCATCGGTGACCTCGCGCAGCACGATGCCGTCCTGCTCGACCTGGAGATCGTCGCTGTCGCCTGCCTTGCCGATCCGGCCGAAGTTTGACGCGATAATCGCATTGCCGCCGCCCGGTGGCGCTACATGCAGTGCCAACGAGACGAGCTCGGGAAAGCGGTCCAGCATCGCCTCTACCAGCGCTTGCGCGCGCGGCGCGCGCACTGCGCCGGCGACGAACGGGTCGGGCTCGGCGAGATTGCCGGCGATATAGATCCGGCGCGACAACCACGCGGCCGTCGCAGCCGCGCGCTGCCTTGCGGGCCCGGCAGCGGTGAGCGTGCCGATCGCATTACCCATCGCATCGCTCAGCGGGACGACAACGCCGCCAACAACGGCCGGTCCAACGACGATCGCCACTCCATCCTTGCCATGCGCCTCGATGCGCAGCGCGCCATCCACATGGCGGGCTGCCTCGGCGAGCAAGGTGTCGCCGTAACGCGGCCCGGCCGTGCCGGCAGCTAAGAGTAGAAGTCCGACGCCGAACAGCACACCTGCACTGGCCGCACCGGTCATGCCGCCACCGGTACGCTTGGCGCGGGATCGCTCCGACTCCACGGGCGGCCGAACACCAGCACCAGCGTCGGCAGCAGGGCCAGCACCAATGGGGCGCCGATCGCCAGGCCGAAGATGATTGCCGTCGCCAGCGGCCTTTGCAGGCCCGAGCCGCGCCCAATGCCCAACGCCAGCGGCGCGAGCGTGAGGATCGCGATCAACGCCGACATCACGATCGGCCTGATCCGCGCCTTGCCGGCGCGGAGCAGTGCTGCGGCATCGACCGCGGCGTCAGGCTCCAGCTCGGCAAGGTAGAAGATCGCCAGTTCGGTAATCATGCCGACCACCATTGTCAGACCCATCAGCGCGGAGATGTCGAGTTCGGTCCCGGTCAGCCAGAGTCCGAAGAACACCGCCGTCGTCGAGAGCAGCACCGTCGCGATAACCGCGGCGGTGAACGCCCAGGTCTCGAACAGCAGGGTGAGCAGCAGTGCGGAGAGCAGCAGCGCGGCAACAAATACCGTCGTCAGGTCGCTGAAGGACTGCTGCTGTTGCGCATAGAGGCCCCCATAATCGACCCGCACCGACGACGGCAGATGCAACCCGGCCACGGTCGCCTGGACGTCCTTCATCGCGGTGCCGAGATCCTTGCCTTCCAGCCGCGCGGTGACCGGGATGAACGGCGCGAGATCCTCGCGGGTGATCTGGCGCTGTCCGGCAGCAATGCTGATCGTGGCAATCGAACGCAGCGCGACCGACCGGCCATCGGCCGCGCGTACAGTCAATGCCCCTAGCGCATCGGTACGTTGACGCAGTTCCCTAGGCAGGCGAACGCGCACATCGATGACCTGCTCGCCCGACAATATCTGCGTTGCAACCGTTCCGCCAATCTGCGTCTCGACCTGCTTTGCGACGAGGTCGGGATCGAGCCCGGCCATTGCCGCGGCGGCGCGATCGACCTCGATGATCACGCCGTCGCCGGCCACACGCAATCCGCTCGCTACTTCGGCCACCCCGTCGATCTTGCCCATTGCAGCGACCACCTTGCCGGCGGACTCTTCGAGTTGCGCCGGGTCGTCGCCGAACAGCTTCACCTCTATCGGCTGCGGTACGGCGGTGAGATCGCCGATCAGGTCTTCCATCAGCTGTGCGGTCTCGACCTGGAGCCCGGGTACCTGGGTCTCGATCTTCTGCCGGACCTCGGTCATCACCTCTTCGATGTCGCGCCGCGCGCCGCCCTTGAGGCGGATGAACATGTCGCCCTCATCGGCCTCGGTCAGCCCACCGCCGAGCTGGATGCCGGTACGGCGCGAATAGCTCGACACTTCGGGGGTCGCCTGGATGATCTTCTCGACCTGGCGCAATAGCCGGTCGGTATCGGTCAGCGATGCGCCGGGCTTTGCCTTATAGTCGAGGATGAAGCCGCCTTCGTCCATGACGGGCATGAAGCCCGATTGAAGATGCGTCCAGGCGAAGCCGCCGGCGAAGATCATCAGCGCCGCGACCACCGTCGCGACCAGCCCGGGCCGCGCAAAGGCGCGCGTGACGATCCGGCCATAATGGTCCGCCATCGGGCCGGTGAACCTTTCCGCCCTGTCGGCCGCTTCGGCGTCCTTCACCGTCAGCCAGTTCTCGGCAATGATCGGCAGTACGAACCGGGCGTAAAGCAACGATACGGCGAGGGCTGCGACCATCGTGACCGCGAGCGCCTTGAAGAAACCCCCGGTCACGCCGGTGATGAAGGCGAGCGGTACGAACACGACGATCGTCGCCAGGGTCGAACCGAACAGCGGCCGCGCCATCTCGCGGGCCGCGCCCAACATCGACGGTCGCACCGCCTTTTCGTGATCTGCTTCCTGCAGGCGGCGCATGAGATGCTCAAGCATCACCACCGCGTCATCGACCACGAGTCCGACCGCCGCCGCCATGCCGCCGAGCGTCATCATGTTGAAGCTCATGTGAAGCGCGTAGAGCGCGAGGCAGGTCGCGGCGAGCACCGCCGGCAGTAGCGCGGCGGTGATCACCATCAGCCGCCAGCTCCTGAGAAACAGGAACAGCACCAGTCCGGCGAGCACGGCACCGAGCAATATCGCGTCGCGCACCGCATTGGCGGCGCCTGTCACCAGCTCGGACTGGTCGTAGAACGGACTGACCTTGACGTCGTCAGGTAGCGCAACGTCCTTCAGTCGCGCCTGCACTTCCTTGACCAGGGCCACCGCGTCAGCGGTCGGCGTCTGGCGGACATTGACCAGCACGGCGTTGGCGCCGTTCGAGGTCACCTTGGTCCACACCGGCGCGGGCGCGCGGCGGATCGTGGCGATCTGCCCGAGCGTCGCGACGCCGGCGCCCGCTGCGGTCCCGGCCTTGACCGGGATAGCGGCGATGTCCGCCTCGTTGGTCAACCGGTCCTCGACCAGAGCAAGATACAGTCGGTGGCGATCCTCAATCTTGCCGACCGCGGCAACGCTGTTGGCGCTGCCCAAAGCGGCGGTGACGTCGGTCATGGTCATGCTCAGCGCCTGCAATCGCGCCGGGTCGACCTCGACCTCGACCTCCTGACTCGCGCCGCCCAGGACGTCGACGCCCGCAACCCCGGAGACGGTCGACAGCACCGGGCGCAGTTTTAGCTGGGCGAGCTGTGCCAGGGCAACGCCGTCGCGCTTGTTCGAGGTCAGCGAGATGCCGAGCACCGGGAAGATTGTCGGGTCCGAGCGGCGCACGCTGAAACGCGTGCCGGCCGGCAGGTCCGGCAGGATCGTCGCCAGCGCGCCCTGCGTCGCATTGGTCGCGGCGACCATGTCGTCGCCCCAGTCGAAGCTCAGTGCGACCTCGGCCGAGCCGCGGCTGGTGGTCGAGCGGATCTGGCGTACGCCGGGAATTTCGCGCAGCGCGATCTCCGCCGGGCGGGTGATGCCGGCGGCCATCTGTTCGGCGTCGCGCTCGCCGGCATCGATCGATACGACGACGCGCGGATAGTCGATATGCGGGAACAAGGTTACCGGCAGCCGCGTCGCGGCGACCAGCCCGGCGAGCGTGACGAGAAAAACGCTCAGCCAGATCGAGCGCGCATGGCGTTGCATCAGTTCCTTCATTTCGCGGCTCCCGGCGCGGTCTCGCTGACCTTCATGCCGTCCTCGAGCGCGGTGCCGCCCTCGGTGACGACCTTATCGCCCGGGTTGAGCCCCTTGAGGATCTGGATGCGATCGCCCGAGCTATTTCCCGGCGAGACGTCGACGCTCTTGGCGGCGCCGTTCTTGACGACGAACACATAGGAGCGCCCGCCGTCATCGAGCAGCGCTGAATAGGGGATGCTCACCCCGGTCGCGCTGGCACCGACCGCGAGTGTTGCGCGCAGCGGTTCCCCCGCGCCCAGGCCGGTTCCCGGCACGCGGGCATAGACCGAGGCGAGCCGCGTCGTCGGGTCGATCTGCGGATCGACGCCGACCACGGTGACGTCCATGGCATGGCTGCCGTCAATCATCGAGATGTGGATCGCCTGGCCGGGGCGGATGCGCTGCGCCACGGCCGGATCGACGCCGAAGCGCGCGCGGACGTCGCCGGGCGCGCCGACCGTGGCGATGGTCGTGCCGGCGGCGAGCTGGTCGCCGATCTTGGCGGTAAGCCCCTGCACCGTGCCCGTACCGGGCGCGCGCAACGCAGCGAAGCCCCCGCGAATGCCGAGATTGTTGCGCGTCGCCGTCGCGGTGGCGAGCGCATTGCGGGCGGTCTCGACATCGGCGTCGCTGACCAGGCCGTCGCTGCGCATGCGCAGGGCGCGCTGATAGGCGGCGGCGGCGGTCGCGGCGTCGCTCGCCGATTTAGCGATCTCGGTGCGCGTCGTCGGGCTCGGCCGCAGGGTGACGATCACCTGCCCGGCGCTGACCGCGGTACCGGTCGGGGCGTTGATCGTTGCGACGATCGCCTCCGCCGGCGCGACGATGGCGCGCGCACCGCCGGGGCCTGCTTCGGTCGCGCCATAGATCGTCAAGTTGTCGTTGGATGAGCCGAGCACGGCTTGGGCGGTGCGCACCTGCGCGGTCGCTTCGGGGGCCTTTTCCGCAGGGGTGGTGCCGCCGCATCCGGCGAGCAACAGGACGGACAGGAGCGGGAGAGGGGTCTTCATTTGGTCCATCCTTCAGCGGGGCCGCCCGACAGCAATTCGAGCGCGATGGTCTGCTCGGCGATCTGCTGTCCGAGCTGGAGGAGAGCAAGCTTGCGGTCGCGCAGTGCTTGCTGGGCGGTATCGGCGATGGCGCGGGACAGGTCGCCGCGCACCGCCGCGCGTTCTGTTGCGGAAGCATATTTCTCGATCGCGGGAACCTGGCCCGACAATTGTTCCTGCTGCCGGCGCAGCGTCACCAGGCCGGCGACCGCCGCGTCGATCTCGGCGCGGGTCTGAAACAGCCGGGCGTCATATTCGGCGCGCAGCTGCTCGCGCGTCGCACGGGCAATGGCGATGCCCCCGCGATTGCGGTTCCACAGCGGCAGGTTGAAGCCGATCTGCGGGCCGAGCGTGCGATTGTTCGCGGTATCGCGGGCATAGGCCATGGTCAGCGAGAGATTGGGAAACTGGTCGAGCACCGCCTTATGCAGGTCCGCCTCGGCCACGCCATAACCAGCGCGCAACGCCTGCAGATCGAGCCGGCGTTCGAGCGCCTGCGCGGTCAGTACCTCGGCTGGCGGCGGCACCTGTGGTGCGCTGGGCTCAGCGAGCCGCAGGACCGTTTCGGGCGGCAGGCCGAGCTGCTTGTTGAGGTCGGCCCGCGTCGTCGCCAGATCGTTCTCCGCCGTCCGCTCCTTGGTCGAGGCATCGAGCAGTGCCTGGCGCCGCGTATCGAGATCTCCCGCCGCGATGTCGCCGCGCCCCGTGGCGCGCTGCGCTGCCTCGAACAGCTTCCGCGCCGAGGCGGCGCTGGTCTGTGCGACCTTTAGTTGCTCCTCGAGCGCGAGCAGGCGCACGCCCTGCAGCCGTGCCTGGCCCGCAGTCTGCCATTCAGCCCAGGCGAGATCGAGCCGTACCTGGCGCTTGGCCGCCTCGCCTGACTGGCGCGTCACCTGCGCGGTACGCAACACATTGAGATCGAAGCCGATCTGGCCGCCCAATCCGTTGAACTCGTCCGGCCCGCTGAGCAGCTTGTCGAAGCTGCCCTGGAAGCTTGGATCGGGCAGCAACCGGGCCGAAAAGGCCTGGGCATCGGTCACCCCAGCCTTGGCGCGCTGCGCCTTGAGGTCGGGATTTTCCAGCACCGCGATAATCGCCAGCGCATTGGGCGTGAGCGGTGCGGACAGATCGATCGGCTGCGGCGCCAGGTAGGGGCGGTCGATCTTCGCCGCGTCGACCGACAGGATCGCCGGATCGGGTCCGGCCAGGTCGGCCTGCGCGGCGAGCGGCCTGGCGGTGTAACTCGTGCAGCCAGCCAACAGACTCGCCGCCATCACGGGCAGGAGAGACCGCCTCATCGCGGACTCCGGGGGATGGTAACCATCGCGATCACTCCGGGTTCATTGTCGTGAAGGGTGGCGCCGCCGCCATGCGCACCGGCGATGGCGGCGACGAGACTCAGGCCGAGGCCATGGCCGGGGGTCGATCGGCTGTTTTCCAGCCGGGTGAAACGGGTGAACATGCGCGCGCGATCCTCGGCTGGAACGCCCGGCCCGTGGTCGCTGACCGCGAGCACGACATCATTACCTCGCGCGGCCAGGCGGATGCCGATCGCGGTGCCCGCCGGCGTATGGCGCAACGCATTGTCGAGCAGGTTGACAGCGGCCTGGGCAAGCAGTTCGCGGTTGCCGTCGATTTCGATGCCGGGTTCGATTTCGCGGGTAAGCATCCGGTTGCTGTCTTCGGCCGAGGGCAGGTAGCTGTCGGCCAGGTCGGTTACGAGCGCACTCAGGTCGATGCGCGTCAATCGTACCCCGGGACCGCCCGCCTCGATTTCGGAAATGCCGAGAATGCCCGAGAACAGGGCCAGCATGTCGTCGGTCTGCTCTATTGCCCCGTCCATCGCCTGTTTAAGCGCGGCGGGCTCGTCTGGCCCCGCAGCGGCGAGTTCGAGCTTCTGACGCAACCGGGTGAGCGGGGTGCGCAGATCATGGGCGATGTCCCCCGATACCTGGCGCAGATTGTCGAGCAGCCCGGCAATGCGCTCGAGCATCCGGTTGAGTGTCGCCGACAGTCGATCGAACTCGTCGCCGCTGCCGCTCAGCGCGATGCGCCGCGCAAGGTCGCCCGCAATAATGGCCTCGGCGGTGCTGCCGATTTCGTCGAGCCGGCGTTGCAGCACGCGACCGAGCAGGAACGCGCCGGCCATGCCGATCGCCGCGACGAGCCCGCAGGCGGCAGCGAACAACGGCACCATCCGCGCGTCCAGTTCCTCGATCGCTTCCGGGTCGGCGCCCACGATCAGCATCCCGCCATCTGCAGTGCGCGAGGCGAAAGTCCGTGTTGCGTCGAGTCCAATATCCTTGTCGCGGAAGTTCATCGCCGACCAGCCGAGTGCCGGCGGCGCGGCGATGCTCCGCCCCGCGACCCGCGCGCCGCGCGCGTCAAGCAACGCATAGCGCATGTCGCTGCTCTCATGCGCTATGCGGTAGTCGATCGCATGCCGCAGTCCTGACCCGTCGCGACTGGCGTCTCGAATGAGGGCATCGCGCCCGGTGACGATGCGCTGGTCGAGATCGTAGCGCAACTCACTGCGGATCGCCCAATAGATGCCGGCACCGAGCACCACGATCAACAACGTGAAGGCCATGCTGAAGAACGCCGCGAAGCGAAACGCGGTTGAGGAAGGCAGGCGCACCGACTCAGCCATCGATCATATAGCCGGCACCGCGCACGGTGTGAATCACGTCCCCGTCGAACCCGGCATTGAGTTTCGAGCGCAGTCGGCTGACATGCGTTTCGACAATATTTGTCTTGGGATCGAAATGGAAATCCCACACCCGCTCAAGCAGCATCGTGCGGGTGACGATTCGCCCCGCATTACGCAGCAGTTCCTCAAGCAGCGCCAACTCGCGCGGCTGCAGATCCACGCGCTGGCCGGCGCGGCGCACCTCGCGCTTCAGCAGGTTCATCTCGACTGCGCCGCACCGCAGTACAGTCTCGGCGTTAACCCCAGCCGGACGCCGCGCCAGCGCATTGAGCCGCGCGGTCAGTTCGCTGAAGGCGAAGGGTTTGACGAGATAATCGTCGGCGCCCGCTTCGAGTCCTTCTACGCGGTCCTCGACTCGCGCCAGCGCGGTGAGCAGCAGCACGGGGGTGGCGATGCCGGCTGCGCGCAGCGACTTGAGCACAGTCATGCCGTCCACAAGCGGCAGCATGCGGTCGAGCACCACGGCGTCGAACGCCTCGCCGCTGGCAAGGAACAACGCGTCACGTCCATCGGCCGTCGCCGTCACGACATGACCCAGTTCGCGCAGACCCCGCTCCAGATAGGCGCGGGTTTCGGCATCGTCTTCTGCTACCAGCACGTTCAGCACCTGTATTCTCCTCGCACTCCGCCTGCACCAGTTCGGATTGGAGGCGAGTTACGCAGAGTATACAAATTGCCAATGTCGGCGGGCGGCGTGGATCCAGCCCGCCACCGACCGGTCACGCGCCGAATTTGGCGAACAGCGCGAGCGCCAGCGTCACGGTCAGTGCGCCGCCGATCCGGGTTGCAACCTGTGCGAACGGCATCAGCACCATGCGATTGGAGGCGCTGAGGATCGCCACATCGCCGGTGCCGCCCTGGCTCGCGCGGCAAGCAGTGACGATGCCGGATTCGATCGGGTGGATATTGACCAGCCGGCCGGTGAAGAATCCGGTCACCACCAGCGTCACCACCGTCGCCAGGATCGTTGCGATCTCCGCCATGTTGAAGGCGCTCATCAATTTTTCCCACGGCGTCTTGGCGACGCCGATGGCGAAGAGCAGGGGATAGGTGACCAGCGCGGCGAAGAATTGATAGTTGCGATAGGCGCCCTGTTCGAGCCGTGGCGAGACGAGCTTGCCGAGTTTCAGGATGACGGCGAGGAACAGCATCGTCACTGGTCCCGGGAACTTGGTGAGGTCCTGCACCAGCGCGCCAGCGAGATAGAGCGTCATTGCCAGCAAGAGCGCGCCGCCGATCGTCTGGAGATCGGGGATGAAGCGTGGGGCGTCCTTGCCGGTCAGCGGCAGATCGTGTTCGCCGGGTTGCAGCTGACCTTCACCGGTCAGGTCCGGGCGGCGCTTGCCATAGAGATTGAGCGCGCCCGCCAGCAGGATCGCAGCGAGGCTGCCGAACATCACCGCCGGAAGTATCTCGGCGAGCAAATCGCCCTGCTTGCCGCCGCCCAGCGCGGCATAACCGATCGACAGCGGAATCGCGCCTTCGCCGACGCCGCCGCCGAGTACCGGCACGACGACCATGAAAGCCGTATGCTTTAGCCCCATCCCGAGCGCGGTGCCGACAGCACAGCCGACACCCGCGGCGGCGACCGAGCCGCTGAGGATCGGCACCAGGATCCTGAGGAAGCCGCCGATCAGCATCTTGCGGTCCATGCCAAGGATGCTGCCGACGATGATCGAGCCAATGAAGAGATAGAGGAAATTGCTCTGGTCGGTGAACGTCGCGATCGATTCCTTCAGCGGCTTGGGAATGACGCCGAGATAGACGAGCAGCGACGGCACGAAGGTGGCGAGGATCGCCGCCGCGCCGACCTTCTTGAGGCCTGGAATGTGCTTTCCGATCTCGGCGCACGCGAAGCCGCCAGCCGCCAGGATCAGGATGTTGGTGGTAAGGTCCGAGGGAACCTTGCCCCTTGCGACATAGGCACCGATAAGCAGGACGATGGCGATGAATACCGGCACCGGCACGATGCCGATCTTGGTGTCCACGACCCGCCACCAGCCGGTGGGCCCCTGTTCGCCGTCGATCAGGTGTGCGTCGTCGATCGGCGCTACCGGGATGCTCTCGGCCATTTCGTCTCTCCCCTGCGATATGGGTCAGGCGGCCCGTGTGCGCCGCCCGCCTCCCTCTTATTTTTCTGAAACCACCATCAGGCGAAAACTGCCCGGCTTCGCATTGGGCAAATGCTTCTTGCCCGGCACCGCGGGCGGCCACACGAGATCGGCGGTGGACGAGAAGACGCGGTGCGTCTTGGGGTCGAGCGCGACGGTCTTCGCATATTCGTCGATCTTGAGCGTCTGATTGACGCTGTAGTGACCCTTGTCGACCTGGTCGATGATCGTCCAGCCGCCGTCGCGATTGGCGACATAGATGCGCTTGCGCGACGGGTCGAACGTGATGCCGTCGGGGTCGCCGCCGACCGGCACCGTGGTCAATACCTTACCCGAATCCGCATCGGTAACAGTCATCACCTTATTGCCGCAGCCGCTGAACAGCACGCGGTTCGCAGGATCGAAGGAGAGCGGCGCGGGGCCGTCGCAGCCGGGCAGCTTGATCGTGCCGGTCAAGGTCATCGTCCGGGCGTCGAGCACACCGATATCGTTGCCCTCCTCCATATTGACCCAGATCTTGCCCTTATTGTCCGTCTGCGAGAATTCTGGTCCGTTGGGCAGCTTGATCGTCTTGATCACCGCGGCCTTTGCCGGGTCGATCACGCTGACCTCGTTCGAATCGCCGTCGAACGCCCAGATCATACCCGACGCCGCATCGTGCAGGATGCTGTCCGGCTTCTTGCCGGTCGGTATCAGCTTCAGCACCTTACCAGACGTCGGATCGAACTCGACCACGCCATTCTGGTCTCCATCCGAGACAAAGGCATGCCCGCCGGCCAACGCGACGCCATGCGCCGCCTTGAGTCCGGTGACCGTTGCGACCGATTTGAGCGTGTCGAGGTCGAGGATGTGCACCTGGCTGCTGTGGGTGACGTAGAGCCGCCGGGCATCGTTATCGACAGTTAGATAATCGCCCCGTCCTTCGCCGGGCAGCGGAACCTTGTCGATTGTGAAACCTGTCGTGCTCGCCCCATCGGCCTGGTTAGCCACCGCAGCATTTTCACTGTTCCCGCCGCCATGGCAGCCGGCAAGAATCGCAGCGCACGCCGCGGCCATCAAAAGCTTGTGCACGGAAAACCTCTCCCAAGATTAACGGCCGGCCAGGTGTTCCGGCTCTATCGCGTCGTGTCGGTAGCGGGCGAACCTGTCACGATGCTGTCAGCCTTGAGCGCCTCGTTCGGAAAATGAACACGGGCCAGCAGGCCAGATTCCGACCGCGCCTGATCGAGCGTCAGTGTGGCGCCAAGCGCATCGGCCAGTGCTTCCGCGATCGAGAGGCCGAGGCCGCTGCCCTCGCGCCGCGCGTCGCGGTCGAGGCGGGAGAATCGCGTCATCACCCGCGCGCGATCAGCCATCGCGATCCCGGGACCATCGTCCTCGACGAGGATATCGATGCCGTCGGCCGCCGGTAGCACCGACACCAGGACGTGGCCGCCCTCGCGATTATAGCGGATCGCGTTGTCGACGAGGTTGCCGAGCAGTTCGGCGGCGAGCATATCCTGCGTGCGGATCGGTGCGGCCTGGCTCGAGCGTTCGAAGCGCAGTTCGATCCCGCGCTCGATCGCATGCGTAGCGTGGTCCTCGGCGACCGACGCGGCGAGCGTATTGGCGTCGATCGGGGCGAAGGATTCGACCGGCGGGGCGGCATTGTCCGCCCGCGCCAGGTTGAGGAGCTGCACCACCAGTCGCTGCAATCGCGCGCTGGCATGATCGATATCGGCGATCGAAGTCGCGGCTTCGGCGCTGCCGGATTCTGCGCTTCGCAACACGCCGATATGCGTGCGCAATATCTGCAGTGGCGTGCGGAGCTGGTGAGAGGCATCGGCGGTAAATTGACGCATGCGCTGCAAGGCAGCGTCGAGTCGGCGCAACATACCATTGAACGCGGCGACCAGATCGCGTAGCTCGGCGGGCACACCGTCAAGCGACAGGGGCGTCAGGTCGACGGCCAGCCGGTGATCCATTTCCTCACGCAGCGTAACCAGCGGACGGATGCCCCAGCGCACCGCGACCGGCAAAAGCAGCGCCGTCAACCCGATAAGCAACGCCTCCAGCGCCGCCAGTTCGAGCAACAACCTGCGTTCGATCCGTTGGCGCGTGCCGAGCGTCTCGGCGACCTCGACAACCACCGGTTGTGCGATTCCCGAAAGGCGCCGACCCTCGCTAACGATGCGCACCGGGCGGCCGCGATAGACCGCACTGCCAAACCGTACTTCGGTGTCGCGCATCCCAGCAGCGATGCTCGGCAGATCGCCATAGCCGGTGATTACCCGACCACGCTGACGCACGCTGTAATAGACATTGTCGCGCTCGGTGTCCTCGATCATGCCGAAGATCGCCGGCGAAAGGTTGAGCGCGATTTCGCCATCCTCGACGCTGAGCGAGTCGGCGATCGCGCGCGATGCCGCGCCGAGGATGCGGTCATTGACCGTCTGAACCGCGCCGTGGATCGCCAGCGCGCCGCCGATTCCGAGCAACAGCGCGAGTCCCGCCATCGGCAGCACCATGCCGCGCAGGAGGCGTGCCGTCAGCGAGGCACCGGCGCGCGACCACAACGCCGCAAACATCGTCACGGCGCCACGAGCATATAGCCGAGCCCGCGAATGGTGCGGATCTCCGGACCGTCCGGGCCGAGCTTGCGGCGCAGCCGCGCGACGTAGACTTCGACCGCGTTGGGTCCGACCGGTTCGTCGAAGCCGAAGATTTCGCCGGCAAGCCGGTCTTTGGCGACAACCTTGCCGACCCGCGCGACGAGCCGTTCGAGGACGGTCCATTCCCGTCGTCTGAGATCGAGCGTCCGCGCGCCGACCATGGCCACAGCGCGGGCGGCATCGAGGCTCAAGGCGCCGATGGTGATCACCGGCGAGGCCTCTCCCTGGGCGCGGCGCAGCAGCGCGCGAATCCGCGCCTCGAGCTCGCTCGGCTCGAAGGGTTTGAGCAGATAGTCGTCGGCGCCCGCGTCGAGGCCCGCGACGCGGTCCTCGATCGCGTCGCGCGCCGTCAAGATCAGGATCGGTGTCTTGAGGCCGTCGCGGCGCAACCGTTGTAGCACGACGAGTCCCGAAATGTCGGGCAGCCCGAGATCGAGCGTGATCAGCGCGAACGGCTCCTCACGCGCCAGCGCCAGCGCGGTTTCGCCGTCCTCGGCCACATCGACGGCGTAGCCGGACGCTTTCAGCGTCGCGCTCAGTCCGCGGGCCAGTGATGGGTCATCCTCGACCAATAGTATTCGCGCCACGATCGACCCCGCACGTTGACGTCACGCTTATTGGGGCAGAAAAGCCGCGCTGACCAGATTGAGCCCGGCGACGGGCGAAAGGACCCAGTGACGCGCGCGCGCGATATCCTGCTTTCTCTCGGCGCCGCGCTATCGCTGACAGGCTGCGAGCGCGATCCGCGCATTCCGCCGGGCTATCCGCGCAGCTATGGCGAGATCTTGCGTCAGGCCGATCGCGAGCACCGGTTGCTGATCTGGTCGGCGACTGACAAGGTCAAGACGCAACCTTTGCTCGATGCTTTCCGCCGCGCGCATCCCGGGCTGACCGTCACCTATGTCGAAATGTCGGCACGCGTCCTCAACGATCGTTTTCTCGAAGCTGTTGCAAAGGGAGGCGAAACCCCTGACTTTCTGTGGTCCTCGGCAATGGATCTGCAGATCAAGCTGACCAACGATGGTTATGCGCAAAGCTATGATTCGCCCGAAGCAAAGGCACTTCCCGACTGGGCCAACTGGAAGAACCAGGCCTGGGGTGTAACCGCCGAGCCGATCGTAATGATCTACAATCGCACCCTCATCGCCGACGCGGCAGCACCTACCACGCGCGCCGCACTGACCCGATTGCTCGAAGGGCGCGCGCCGGCGTTGCGCGGGCGAATCGCGACCTATGATGTGCCGATCGCTGCGGTGGGTTATCTCTATCTGATGCAGGATCAGCAGGCGACACATGACATCTGGCGACTGATCCGCGCGATGGGCGCCAATCAGGTCAAGCTCTTCGACAATGCCGAGCCGCTGATGCTGGCGGTCAAGGAGGGGCGGATCGCGATTGGCTACAACGTCATTGGTTCATACGCGCGCGACGAGGTGCGCCATGATCCGAACCTCGGTATCGTCATGCCGCGTGATTACACGCTGGTGATGTCGCGCATCGCGCTGATTCCCGCCGCGGCGCGCCATTCGGCGGCGGCCAGGCTTTTCCTCGATTTCCTGCTGTCGCGGCGCGGCCAGCAGTTCCTCGCCGCGCGCTCGATGCCCTCGGTCCGCGGCGATGTGCCAAGCCCTGAGGGGCTGTCGGTGACTGGCGTGCCGTTGCGCGCGATCCGCGTGGGCCCGGCGCTACTCGTCGATCGCGATACACTTACCCGACGCTATTTTCTCAAGCGCTGGTACGCCGCGCTGCAGCCCGGCAGCGCGGCGGATCAGCCGCTACGGTGAAATTGGCTTTGCCGCACGTGGCGGCGCCGAACGCGTTCGGTCAAGCTTGAGCCGCCGCCGGAGATAGGCCGAGATGCCGGTATAGCCGAGCGTCAGCGCGCCGACCGTGCCGAGGAACAGGATCAACTGGCCGAGCGGACCCCCGATCGCGCCGGTATGCAGCGAGAGCATCCAGAAATAGAGGCGGCTGCCGCCGCCCATCTCGCTGTACGGTACATAGCTGAGTACGCGACCCGACCACGCATCGAGATAGAGATAGGTTCGGGCGTTGGCGTGCGGTGCATTGGCCTCGATGATGTAGATTTCCAGCGGGTCGGTGGGTCTGCGGGCGACGTGGATGAGCACCTCGCGGGCATTCGGCGTCAGGCGGCTTATGGTCTGCCACGCTGCGGCAAGTGGGATATGGACGGCATGCGCATCGACTGGCGGCACCGAAGCGAGCTTTGCCCGTGGGTGGCCGTCGAGCGAGACGATTGCGTCGTGCAATGCGTCAAACGCGTTCGGCAGACCGGTCAGCGCGCTGAGCAGCAGCGGGACCGCGGCCCACGCGCCGACCGCGCGGTGCAGGCCGATGTTGAACGCCGGGCCCTTCATCTTGCGGCTCACGGTGAAGCCCTGGCGGAAACGGCGGGGCTTGCGGGGCCACCAAAGATAGACGCCGACCGCGCCCAACAGCAGAATTAGCGACACGGCACCGGTGCCCATGACCCAACCGCCGAATTTCGCCCATTGTCCGCGGTGGAGCCATTCGAGCACGCCGAAAAACCCCTGATAGCGGTTCTGGCTGGCCGTCAAAGCCCCCGTGCAGCGATTGAGATAAAGCGTGTCCTTGTTGAGGAAGCGCGCCGCCACGGGCGCGGCCGGGTCGCGCTGGAGGCGCAGATAGTCGAGCGTGCCTTTGGGGTGCCGTTGGCGTGCGACACCGGCGAGCGCATCAAGCGACAGCGGTGCCGCGCACGGCGCGGTGCGCGCGAGACCCGGGTAAAGCAGCGGTTCGAGCTGTTCGCGAAACGCCATGCCGGCGCCGGTGAATGCCGAGAGCAGCACGACCAGCCCGATCGTCAAACCGGCCCAGCGATGAACCGGGATGAGCTTGCGCCGCCAGTTCATCGCGGTTCGTCCGACGCGATCTGGTCCGCGATGGCCAGCACGCGCTCGCTGCGGATCGCTTTCTTGTTGTCGCTGATCGCCTTCCACGCCGGATCCAGCGCGAGCCGCGCGCGTACCCGGGACACCACCGTGTCACGGCGGGCGAGCGCGGCATCGTCGCGGTAGTTCAGCATGATCATCGCATTCCACGCACGGCCGGCGGGGTAGGCGCTGGTGAGGATATCATAGGATTGCAGTACACCTTCCTCCATCCAGCCCCGGAATTGCGGGATGGTGTAGCCGTCGAGATAGCCCAGATATTCGCCCGGCGGGACGAGCGCCTGATAGGGAATTACGAGCATCACGGGGTTTTGCGCCGCGCCTGCAGTATCGTTGCGCACCCGCATCGCTGGCGTAGTTTCGATCGACGTGACCAGGGCCAGCGCAGCGGTGTCGAGACCGGCCGGTGCCTGGCGCTCTACCGCGTTCCAGCGCGCGAGCGCGGCATCATCGGCAAAGGTGAGCTGCTCCATAGCGTCCCACATGCCTGTGTCGGCGTAGCGCGTGAAGATCAGGCGATAGCCCGCCAGAACCCCGTCGGCCTTCCATCGTCGCAGCCGATCGGCCTGACCGTGCTCCAGCAAGTTGCGCAACGCGACACGGTCGGCGGGCTTGGCATAAAGCGCGATAATCAGGCTCGTGTCCTTGCGCTCCGCCGCGAGCGCTGGCGCGGCGCAACCCGCGATCAGCGCGAGCGCAAACCATATGTGAATCAACCGGGTGAAAGCCGCCATCTTGAGTTCCTCCGCTTCGGCGGCGGCACTAATGCGCCCAGGAGGCGGCGCCTATGCGCCATTTGGCGGATCGAGTGCGCCGCAGCTCGGGTCTATCGCGAAGGAACAAACTTCGGGAGGCAAAGCGGATGAAGCTGTTACGAACAACCGCGGCATTGGCGGTGACCGGGCTGCTTGCCCCACTGCAGGGGCTGAATGCCTCGCCGGCCGGCGAACCGCGTGTCGTGCTCGCGGTCGACGGGACCAGCGAGACACGCAACCTCCCGGTCATTGTCGCAGAGCGGCTCGGCTATTTTCGCGATGAAGGGTTGGCCGTCACCTTGGTCGACGCGCCGGCCGAGCCTTCGCCGGCCGAGTTGATGAAAGACGGACGCGCCGATGGTGCCGTCGCCTTCTATCACCATACCTTCATGTCTCAGGTCGATGATCACCTCGTCACCCGGTCGGTGATCGCGATGGGCATTTCTCCCGGGCTGAGCGTCATCGTTGCCGATCGATTGCGCGGCGAGGTGAAGAAGCTTGCCGATCTGAAGGGGCGCCGCATCTTCACCGGCGGTGCAAACAGCGGCAAAACTACCACTGCAAACTGGATCGCGCTCCATGCCGGCTTCGGGATCCACGACTATACCGCTTTGCCGCTCATGGGCCGCGATGAAATGGCGGCAGCGCTTCGCGACGGTACTGCGGACGCGGTCGTTGCGCACCAACCCGATGCCGACTTCTACGTGGCCAGGGGAAATGTGATGCTTGCTGACGTGACCAGCGCTGCTGGCACGCGAGCTGCGCTGGGAACGCTATTTCCCTCGACCGCGCTTTACCTGCCGAAGAGCTTCATCGCCGCGCATCCTGGGACCGTCCAGCACCTCGTCAATGCCTGTCGGCGCGCGCTGACCTTTATCGCCCGCCACGACGCGACGAGCATCGCGGCCATCTTGCCACCCAAGATGGCCGGCAAGGATCGTGCGGCGTTTGTGCACTTATTGGAGGAGGACAAGCAGATGTTCGAGACGGATGGCGTGATGCCCGAGGCGGCGGCCCGGGCCGAATGGCAGGCGATGACAGCCCTGGCGCCGAAATATGCCGGCGTTGCCTTCGACGAAACCTTCACCAACATGTTCGTATCCCATGATCGTTAAGCGGCTCGCGTTGATCGCGGCGGCAATTGCTGCGCCCCTCGTCGCGACGCCGGCGCTGGCCGGTCCTGAAGAGGTTCAGGTCTATATGGACGAGATGGGCGCACCCGGCGAAATCGGGCTCGACGTTCACACCAACTATGTGCTGAGCGGCGAGCCGACGACCGATTATCCCGGCGAGCAGCAGTCGCGTCATCGGCTGCGCATCACGCCGGAGTTCGCGTTGGGTCTCAGCCGCAATGTCGAGTTGGGCGCCTATCTGCCGCTCACGACGATCGACGGTCAGGGCCATATCGGGATCGATGGCGTCAAGTTCCGCGTGAAGTACATCGCGCCGCGCAGCGAGGGACAGAAATGGTTCGTCGGCGCCAATTTCGAGATCGGCCGTGTTGACCACAAGCTCGACATCAACCCGTACAACGCCGAATTGAAGGGCATTGCCGGCGTGCGCTTCGGCAGATTGACCGCTGCGATCAATGCCAATGTCGACTTTACCATATCGGGGCCCGCGCCCGGTCCCGCCTCGCTCGAGATCGCAACCAAGCTCGATTACGCACTCTCGCCGAAATTCGCGTTAGGCGTGGAGAATTACACCGGCGCCGGCGAGTTCCGCGCGCTCGGACGCTTCGGCGGTAGCGAGCAGACGAGCTATGTCACGATCGACACGAGCGTCGGTCGCTGGGACCTCAATCTCGGCATTGGCCGTGGCTACGGGACCAACCCCGACAAGTGGATCGTCAAGGCGGTGATCGGTGTGCCGATCGGGCGTGGGCGCTGACGTTGTTTGGTACTGGCAGGTTCGAGGATCAAGTTGCAGGAGGGGACGACGATGTTGATGTTGGCAACGCTCGTGGTCGAGGCGATCGGCCTGATGTTTAGCGCCTTCGCTGTCGCTCTCGCACTATCCTGGCTTGCATTTCGTCTGGGCATGCTGGTTGGCTGCCCCGCACCATTTGTGACCGCTGCGGGCGCAATCGCAGTTTTGACCGTTGCCGACGTGTTTGCTTGCGGGGACTTCGCACGCATCAGCGCCGCTTTTGCGCTGCCCATGCTCTTGATGTGTTGGGTCGAAGCTCGGGGTTGGAAGCAGGCGACCATCGCCCGACGTCAAGTCTAGAGCGTGCTGCACGAAATATGAATCGTGATGGATTGAACGAACCCGCTGACGCGGGATTGGCGTGAGTGTTGGCCGGAATGGCCTCCTGATGGGAAGGTTTGGTTGCTGATACCAACCCCTGACCAGGAGACCATCCCATGGCTGAGGCCACGGCAG
>NZ_JARYTI010000037.1 GCF_029911635.1 Sphingomonas sp. AR_OL41 | reverse complement strand
GCTGGTCGCATCGAGCCGCTTCCTGGTGACCAGCGCGCGCACCGCCTGGCGGCGGTTGATCGTGTTGATCGTGGCGAGATTGTACGCGCCTTCGTTTTCGAAACCGCTGTCCTGCAGATAGTCGGGGCTGGAGCGCAGCACGATCTGCACGCCAGCGGCCGGCGGCGCGGCGAAGGTGACGGTGCCGCCATTTTCCGCCAGCGCCACGGTGAAACCGGTCGATTGCGCGACCCCGTCGAGCAGGACGGTCACTTCCGCCGCAGTGATCGCGGTGAAGCTGAAGGCGAACGCCGCCTGGCTGCCATTGCCGACGAACGGGCCATTTTCGATATCCGGACTGATTGCCACGCGCACTGCCTCCTTCGCGAAGGGCAGTGAATTAGGCGGGCTGTCGAAAGAGTTGAATCACGCTGAACGGCAATGGGCGATTCAGCTGCCGGTCGATGGCACGAAAATCCGTTTGGCAACGAACCGGGACAACACCCCGCCTGCAGCGGGGGATTCCCTTTTTTAGATTCTTATATTCTTCCCTTTATTGTTCTGTGTCCTGCCCCTGTCCTGCCCCTGTCCTGCCCCTGTCCTGCCCCTGTCCTGCCCCTGTCGTGCGCGCTGTCGCGGTTTGGTGTTTGCGCCAGTCTTGCTCGACACCTGAGAACGACACCAAGCCATTGCAAACAGATGCCTTTCCGGGACCTGCCTTGTCTCGTTCGGCGTCTCGTCGCTGTCATGTTTTTTGGCACGCTTCGCACGCGATTTTTACAACGTCTGGAAAAGCCGGAGAAAAAGCCGGCCAATCCCCGCGCTCAGACGGTCGCTTCGACGACCGCCGGCGGCACATGCCGCCGGCGCCGAAGCCGTTCTTTCAGCCCCAGCGCGGGCTTCTCGATCAGGTGCCACGACACGATCGCGAAGGGCATCGTCAGCCCCCAGGCGAGCAGGAAATGCGGCAAATCGGGCATCGGGCCGAATCGCCAGATGAGGGTCTGCTGCACGGCATAGGCATAGATGTAGATGCCGTAGGAATAGTCCGGCCCGTCGCACCAGCGCTCGATCACCAGCGGTGGGTAATAGCTGACGAACAAAACCGCATAGGCCAGCCAGATCGGCAGCAGCAGCGGCGATTGGGTTGCGACATTGACGACGATCATGGCGAGCGAGAGCGAGGCGAAAATCGGCCATGAAAGTATGATGTTATCGCGATAACGATAAGCACACACACCGGCGTGAAACAGTGCGAGGAAGCTGATCAAAGGCGTGAGAAAGATCCCCGCCTGCCACAAATGCAGTTCGATCGCGGCGAAAGCGACGGCCAAAATGCCGAGCAAGATCGGATACGCACGACCGAACCCGCGTGCGAGGAACAACCCGAGCAGGATCCCGTACATCCATAGTTCCCATGGCAGGGTCCAGAGCGACCCAGCCACGAAGGGCCGGTACGGCAAATCCTTGAACACCCCCGGGAGCCCGGCAACGAATCGCCCCGGGCTCAGCATGGTCGTATCGAACAGCAGGAAGCGATACAGCCATTGATCGTGGAAATAATCTCGCAAACTCAATGTCGTTACGGTTGGCCCCAGCAAAAACGCCATCGCCAGCACCGCACAAATCAGGGCGGGATAAATACGGAGCGCGCGCGACAAGAGAAAATCGATCGGGTCGCGTCCGCGCAGCAAGCTGCGCCCGACCAGAAAGCCGCTCGCCACGAAAAAGACATCGACAGCCAGCGATCCGCTGTCGATGCCCGTGAGCGCCGCAAGCGGCTCATGCCGTTCGGCGGCAAGTCCAAAATTGAGGCCATAGCTGTGCGCGAAGATCACCGCCGTCGCCGCGACCAGCCGCACGACACGTAGATTGTTGCGCCGGCTATCCGCCAGCGTGGCCAGAGCATATCCCATCGCCGCCGGCTATCACACCGGGCGGCGAATGATAAACAACCATATCGGATGGAATCCCCACCAGGCTATCACCCTCCGGTCAGAAGCGCTTTCGAACTACTTTTGGGGTCGGAGACGACGCTGGTCTTCTTGTCGAACACCCCGCGATCGCTCAGCTGTTTCGCGCCACCCAGCGCGCTCGACAAGCCGCCCATAATGCCCTCCAGCATCGCGCCCCTGGCCTTGGCGCGATCGGCCGCGGCCTGGCTGCCATAATTCCAGGCGCTGATGTCGTGCCCGCGCGTCTGCTGAAAGCCGCCCTTGTAGATCTGGCCGACATCCTCCGCGCCGATCATCGCGGTGTCCTTTTGCAGGTTGACCGGCGAGCCGAAATTCAGGTCGATGCCGTTGGCCGCCATCGCCGCCTGTTGCTGCCCCTGGGTCTGGACAAGCTGGCGGTAACGGCGCTGCGCCTCAAGATTGGTGTTCTCGATCGAATCCTTCGCCTGCTCATTGGCGAGCTTCGCATTCTGGTCGTTGATCTGCGCCTGGTAATTGGCCTGTTGCGACTTGCCGATACCGCTCATCACCGAACTGGCGGCCGATACCGCCGTTGCGGCGATGGTCAGAGTGACTGGATCACACATTTGCTGTTTCCTTTTCAAATGGTACGAACAAGACGCTGCCGCGCGCCGACGGGACCTCACCCACGGTGAAGCCCCAGGCCCGCAAGAGGCGGATCGCGCGTAGATTGGCGGCGGCGACCTGGCCGGACAGGCACGGCGCCATCGCCGCCATCGTCCGCACCCAGCGCGGCCCCATGCCGATCATCGCGCGCGGATGGGCGTAGATCGCCTCGGTCCCCAGCATCCACGGGCTACCCTGCCCGCACAGCGCGTTGGTCACGACCAGCCCGAACATCGCCTCCGCGCGCCCTTCAGCGAAGGCGGTGAAGGCAATCGTCGAAGCCGCCAGCGCGCCGCGCAGCGCCTGTTTGGGGGTGTGGCCGAACGCCGCACACTCCGCGACGTCCCATTCCCGCATCCGTCGTGCGATCGTGCCGATATGCGCAGGCGACGCCGGCCGCAGCTCAACCCGCGATCGACGGGTCAAGATACACCCCCGTGACCGTCATCGGCAGCGGATCGTCGCTGCGCACCACCACGCGCGCGCCGTCGTTGATCTTCGGCCGCAACCATGTCTCGAAAAGCCCGGTCTTGAGCGCGTTGGGTTCGCCCGGCGCCTCGCCGACGCGCGCGCGCAGCGGCTCGAGCTTCGCCGCATCCGGCCCGGCCTTCACGCCGCGACTGTCGATCAGCCGTAGCACCGCCTTGGCCTGTGTCTGCGGCTTGGCCACCGTCCAGCCCGCCTGTCCCTGCACCGCCAGCGGCAATGTCTCGATCGTCGCGCTGTATGGTAGGCCGCACGTCGCCCTGGAGACGGCATAGGGCAGCGTCACGGTTCCGCCGCTCACCTCCAGCCCCGACACGACATTGCCGTCCGCCAGCGCCGAGACGGTCTTGCCTTCGAGATGATCGAGGTTGCGCAGCACGGTGGCCGGCGTGTCGAACGCATAGGTTACGGCGCTGTCGAGGAAACAGCTATCCTCCACCGCCGCCCAGCGCGCCGATGCCATGCGCTCGATCAACAACTTCCCGCCGCGCCGCACCGTCAGGTAGAGCCGGTCCTCGCTGCCTTCGGAGATGACGCACACGCTCTCGACCAGCCCGTCCGTCTCGCAGATCGTCCAGCCCCAAACCTGCTGCTCCTGCTCCCAGGTGAAGCACAGCAGCTTGCCGTCGCTGCGCACCGCCCAGATCAGCGAGCGCGGCTCCTGCGCATAGGCCCAGGAGACGATGGTGAAGCCGCGAAACAGATGCGGCGAGAAGATCGTCACGTCGTTGCTGTCGATGCTGTCGGTCTGGAACTGATAACCCAGCGTGCGCACGCCATTGCCGATGCCGGTCTGGTAGAAGCACACACTGTCCACCACCAGCGGCGACAGGCGCGAGGCACCGCGCCCATTCTGCCGCCGCACGACGAAATCGGTGGCGGAGATATAGCCGTTCTGCCCGCCCTCGACCTTGAAGATATTGTCCGAGGTCAGCGCCAGCAGATTGTTGACCGAGACGAGCTGGTTGACGGCGTTCACTCGCCCCGCGACCAGCGCAAAGGTCAGCGCGTCCGACGCCTTGATCGGCCGCGACACGTCCATATTCTCGAACATGCCCGAGCGTGACCCCCATATCGCATTGGGATGGTTGATGGTGCGGCCCCACAACAGGCGTTGTTCGAAAAAGGTGACGGTGGAGGGGTAGTTACGCAGATCCCTCGCGCCGATCGTCGTGCTGACGACGGTCTGTGACGGGGTAACGGTATAGGTGCCTGTGCTGCCGGCCGTGCCAGTCAACTGCGCGACGATGGTCGTGCCATCGCTAACCCCCGCCCCGGTGAGGGTCTTGGCCACGGCCAACACGCCGCTCGTCACCGCCGTTACCGTCAGCACGGTGCCCGCGATGCTGCCCGTTACCACCGCCGGGAAGTCGTCGAACGGATTGTCGCCGACCGGCGGCCCATCGGCATAGTCCGGGCCGATATTGTCATCGGTAAAGCTCAGCGCGGTCGTATTTCCGATATAGCCATATTCCTGCGTGTTATCGGCCTTGTAGACGCGGTAGCGTGTGGCCCCGGTGACGGCTGGCCAGGTCATAATGTTGGCGTTGCGTTTCAAGGTAAGGTCGTTTGAAAGCGTGCAGGACGACGAAGCACGACTTTCCTGCCCGCTGACATCATCGACCGCGGTCACGACATAGGAAGCGGGTTGCGCGAAAAAGCCGTCGTGGTGGTTTCCTTCGTCGATGTTCTGCGGCGTGGCGATCGATCCACTCAGCCCGGTCGGCACCGCCAACGTCGGGCCGAACGTCACGCTCGCAAAGGTCCAGTCGGTGTGGTCGGCGCGCGTCAGCTTGGTCGGCGCATGGTTGAGATGCGCCAGAAACATGACGTTCGCCGATTGCTCATAATCGACCTCGGCCAGCTCGGCGCCGTTGAACGGCGAGCCGACACGATAAAGACGGGCGACGCTCATCGGTAGCTCCCGTCATCATAGCGCGGGTCATAGCGGCCATCGCCACCGACACCGCCGCCGCTGCCTCCGGTATCGGGCGGTGGCGGCGGCGGTGGGGGCGGCGGGACCGGCGGCGCGGTCGGTGGCGACGGCGGTGGCCCGCTACGCGTGATGCCGCCCGTGTCCCCGATGAACGGTGAGAAGCCGCGCGAGTCGATGTCGACGACGAAGTGATCGCCTGCCAACGACAGCACGCGGCCGATCTTGCCGTTGAGCTCGATCGTTCCCTCCACGCCTTCGAAGAAGACCTGATCCCCCACCGCATAGGCATGGTAGGCCGCCGCGATCGTGGTGGTCGCGCCGAGTGTCACATCTGTGATGCTGAGCTTTTCCTCGGTGACCATCCCACCGCTGGCCGCCGGGCGCATATAACCCTGGCCCATTTCCAGCGCGTAGGTCTGCTCGATCGAGAACTGGAACGGTATCAGCCGCACGCTTCTGGCGCCGCGGTCGTCATGGACCTCGGCCACCAGCCGCGTTCCCGGCCGCTTGGTCACGCCGCCATATTTGAGCACGATGACATTGTCGGCGCGCTTCAGGCCGCTCGCATAGGAAGCGACGTCGATACGCGCGACGAGCTCTTCGGAGATCACGCCCTTGCTGAAATTGGGCTGGCTGGTGCGCAGCATCAGCGCACCTGTCCGGTCAGCGCCGCGCCGAGCCGCGCGCGTGTCACGGCTTCGTCGTTCGGCCCGTCATGTTCGGGCTGGCGGTTGCGGTCGGCGGCGACGGCGCGTTGAAAGGCGATCTCGGCCTGTTGCAGCAACTGCCCCTTGATCTCGCGACTGTCGCGGATCGGCACCGCGAGCCGCGCCGCGAGCGCATAGACCAGCGCATCGACGAACAGCGCGCTCGCCTCGCTCTCGTCCATGTCGCGCGCGGCATATTCGAGCACGACATCAGGCAGGCGCGCGTAGAGCGTGCGGTGCTCGACGATGAAGTCGGTCGCCCCGGCCTGACACGGCGCGATGAGGCGCAGCGGCGTTACGCAATCGACCGGCAGCGTAAAGGCGTGCGGCCATTCGTCGCGGCGATCATCGACTGCCAGTTCGGCGAGCGACGCACGCCGGTTGGTGAACGACCAGTCGTGCCGCTCGAGCAGCAACCGCAGGCAATGCGGATAGAAGCGCGCGCATTCGCGCGCCTCGAGGCTGTCCTCGGCAATGTCGGCGATCGGCGGCGCGCGAAGCTCGCCCAGCGCCAGGTTGCAGGTGGTGATGTTGATGCTCATGGCGGTTGACTAACCGCGAGCGCCGCGACGTTGAATCACGCCGTGCCAGACCGCCGGATTGCGTGTCACGAATCTGCAATACGGCATTGACTCACATGCAACGAAAATTAAAGTTGGAGGTTTACGCCTCTCTGTTTTCGAGGAATCGACCGAGTGCCAACGATCAGGGCCAATGGCCTGGACATCTTTTACGAGGAAGCCGGCAAGCCGACCGATCCGGTCGTGCTGCTCGTCATGGGCCTCGGCACGCAGTTGATCGCGTGGCCCAATGCGTTCGTCGATGGGCTCGTCGCCGCAGGGTTGCGCGTGATTGCCTTCGACAATCGCGACATCGGTCTGTCGACCCACCTGCATGGCGCGCGCGCGCCGCATCCGCTGTTCGCGCTCGCCGCGCAGCGCTTCGGCCTACCCTTCCGCACCGCATATACGCTGCGCGACATGGCGGCCGACGCGGTCGGCCTGCTCGACGCATTGGGCATCGATCGGGCGCATGTCGTCGGCGCCTCGATGGGCGGCATGATCGCGCAGCACGTCGCCGCCGGCTGGCCCGATCGCACGCTCAGCCTCACCTCGATCATGTCGTCGAGCGGCGCGCGCGGCCTGCCCGGCCCGACGCCGGAACTGCGCAAGCTGCTGATGGGCCGCCCGGCCGATACGTCGCGCGACGCCGCGATTGCCGCGACGATGAAGGTGCTCGAGGCGATCTCCTACCCCGACGCGGCGCGCGAGGCCGACGCCTATCAAACCATGGCAGCGCGCGCCTATGACCGCAGCTTCGATCCGCTGGGAACGCGTCGGCAACTGCTGGCCATCATCACCGACCGCCAGCGCACCGCTTTGCTCGCGACGATCGCCGTACCGACCCTCGTCATTCACGGCGCGGCCGATCCGCTCGTGCCGCTCGCCAATGGCGAGGATACCGCGCGCCGGATCCCCAACGCGCGGCTCGAAGTGATCGATGGCATGGCGCATGATCTTCCGCCGAGTCAGGTCGATCGGCTGGTCGCGCTATTGGCCGAGCATGCCACCGGCGTAAGCGAAATGCGCGCCGCCGCCTGATCCTGCGGGGCGCCGGCTGAGCCGCAGGCCGGTCAATAGAGACCGTTGAATTCCCACGACAAGCAATTGGCCGACGCCAATACCATCGTCGATGAGACATTCAGCGCGAGATAGATGTTGCCGCTCGCATCGACATTCATGCGCGGCACCTGCAGCGTCCAGAAAATCAGCGTGCCCGTAGTACCCACCACCGCCGCCGCCGCCGCGAAGCCGAGTGCCTTGGCAAGGTCAGCGGCAACAAAGGCCGGGGAGGTGTTGTCGGGCGTTGCCGTCGGCGCCGCGTCGAAGAAGATATAGTTGAAGCCGACCGCCGTCGTCACATCGGCGAACAGGGCCTTGATCTTCACCGTGGCAGAAACCAGCGTCGTCCCTGCCGGCAGCCCGGTCGGGATGATGATGATCGGCCCGACCGACTTTGGCGCCGCATAGGTCGCGGCGCTGTTCGCGATCGGAGTCGATGACTTGATCGGGCCGACGACGCGCGATCCCGCAATCGGCAGCGCATTTGCATCGGACACCGGAATGCCGGGGTTGTGAGGCACGATATTGTCCTTCGTTCCTGGGCATCGCGCTGCACCGTGCGAACCGCACGTCAGCACAATGCGAAATGATCACCGTTCCTGAAAATGCCGGGGGAGCGCCCGCCCGGAAGGCCCGGACGCGCGCCTCCGATCAGGCCGTGCGGGCCGGGGGCCGGCTGGCCCTTGCCGGCACGCCCCGATCATCGTCCGCCCTGATCCAGGCTGCGCCAGGTCGTGCGCTGGTGCTGAACGGGGTGCCCGGCTCGACGTAATGGCCGTCAACATAGACGGGGCGTGGCGACGTGTAGGTCAACGCCTCGCCCGGCTTCGCAACCGCCGGATCAACCATTGGTCTGCACCGCAGCGACGATGCCCGCCGTGATCTTGCCCGTGGTCGGCGCGGTGCCGGCGACGGTGTATTTCAGGCGGACATAGCGCTCGCTGACGCCCACCGGCACCTCGTCGGGCAACAGGAGCCGTGCACCGGGGACGAGATCCGCCACCGGAAAGCCGATCGAGGTCCACACCGTGGTTGGCGACGAGAAGCCGGCATTGTCGTCGGTCTCGACCGTGACGGTCAGCGAGGTGAGGTTGTTGAACGCCTCGACCACGCGAATGCCGATCGGCACCTCGGCGCCCTTGCCGATGTCGCGCGTGATCGCGCTGGCGGCGCCAAAGACGGTGCCGGTCGCGCCGAGATCGATGATGTTGGTCGAAGCCGCCGTGGCGGTGACCGCCTGGGCGTTCGAGAACAGGGTCGTGCTGTCGAAAATCATGATGAGTCTCCCGTGCCGCGATGTCAGCTGACGACCGCTTCGGCGTTGATGAGCGCGTCGGTCTCGCGGATCGGGATGCCGCGGTACGACATCACTTCCTTGCCCTCGAGTTCCATCGGCGTGAGGCGGACGAAATTGTCGGAACCGCCCTTGTTGGTGGCGAGCGCGTCGAGCGCCTCGAGCATGTCGCGGTTCATGTAGATGACCGTCCGGCCGACCGCCGGCACGTCGCTCATCTTCACCGCGCGGCGTGCCTGCAGCTTGTAATAGGCCTTGCGCAGGAACTTGTAGAGATCGACCGTCCCCGCCTGCACGTCGCTGACATCGATGTTCGCGATGCGCGCGTTGAAGCGCCAGTCACGCACGGCGACACCGACATGCTGCCGGAACAGCTCCTCCTTGACGTAATAGACCGCGCCATTGCCGTCGGCGGTGCGCTGCTCGCCCTTGTCCTCGCGCGTTACCCCGGCCTTGGTACCCTTGGGGTGCAGCAAGGTGGTATAGGCGTCGCCGTGCGTGACGAACCAGATCGAGGTGTTGTCGCTGCCCGAACCGCCGGCATTGACGATCTGGTTGCCGGCCCCGCCGCCACCGATCTTGCCGTAGCGCGTCGCGAGGCCCTTGAACTTCTCCGGCGTGGTCGAGGTGTCATGGTAGAAAAAGCCCTTCTGGACCTCCTGCGCCATCGCCTCAAGATAACCGCGCGCCTCGTTCAGCCGCACCGCCGCCGGGTTGGGCGAAATGTCGAGCAGGCGCGTGTCGACGGTCGACAGGCCCTCGACGAAACCGGTCGTGTCGTCGACCTGCTGCGTCGTCGACTTCGACTGCGGGATGCCCTGATACAGCATGCCCCAGGTGACGGTGGGCAGGCCGGTGCGGATCATGTGGCGATGGAACGTGCCCATGTTGCACTCCGCCGTCACCGCGTCTTCCATCAGCGGGTTGAGCTGCCGCAGCACCTCGACCACTTCGCCGAGCTGGGCCTCGCGCCCGCCCGCCGACTTGTTCATGTCGATGAGATTGAGAAATGTGTTGCCGATCGTGGCCATGATTTACTGCCCTTCCTTGGCGTGGTCGTGGGGATAAAGCGTTTCCGCCGTGTCGCGCCGGGTGCGCGGGATCCCGCCGCCGAGGACGAAGTCATTGTCCTCGGATACCGCCCTGCCGACCTTGACGAAGGCGCGGATCATGTCGGGATGGTTTCCCAGCCCGCTCTCGTCGAGCAGGTTGCGAAATGCTGAGCCCTTGCCGAAGCCAAGGCGATCGAGTGCCGACGCGGCGGTGGCGATCGTCTCGCCCCACTTCGCCCCGCCAATCTCCGGGTCGGCGCGCGCGGCATCGAGCCACGCCTTGCGCTCGGCCTGGACATGGCTGAGCAGCTGGCGGTTGGCCTGGTCCTGCACGCGTTGCGCGAACTGCGCGGCGGCCGGCATCAACTTGTTGGCGGCGGCGTTCGACAGGCCGAGCTCGCGAAACACCGGCGTCGCCGCTGCGACCGCCGCGGCATCGAGCGTCAGCCCCTCGGGCGGGGTCAGCGCATAGGCTTCAGGCACGCCGTCATCGTCGAACGACCCGCCGGGCTCGCCGCCCTCCTCGCCCAGCGCCGTCGGCGCGATGGCGTCGAACTCGTCATGGAACCCGCCGCCGCTGTCGGGCGCCAGGCCGGCATCACCCGGCGGCGCGTCCGTCATCGTCGTCGAGTTCGGCATAGGCATCAAATCGTCGGTCACTCATTTTCTCCTTGCTCACCGATTGCGCCGCTTCGCCGAGAGTTTGAATCAACGTGAGCACCGGCACCCCGCCCGGCACCTGCGCCGGCTGCACCGCCTCGAAGGCGCGCAGCAGCTCGAGCGCGAGGCTCCGCCGACCGGCACAGAACAGGTGCCGCCCATCGGCATGGTTGGCGGCGGGATCGAACACGCCGCCCGCCCGGATCACCGCGAACAGCAAGCGCCGGAACGCCGGCGTCTCGATCAGGATGGTGGCATCGGCACGATCAATCATCGCGCCGGGGTAGCGGGTCGGTCGGTTTGTTGAATCAGCCTGTAAGCCGCTGTTCCCCGGCGAAGGCCGGGGTCCAGTTGCGAAGTTCTCTGAAATGGCCGTCGCGTTCGCCAACCACTGCTTTTCCAACTGGACCCCGGCCTCCGCCGGGGAACAGGCCTTCGCAGACGGATATGGCTAACCGCCAACTCACGCGCCGGGCATCCCGCCGCCAACCATCCCCGCCTTCTGCGCCGCCTCGCTCAACAGCCGCGCCGCATCGGCGCCGCGTTGCATAGGCTGGGCCAGCGAGGCCATCTTCTCCATCTGTTGTTCCTGCGCGCGCTTGTCGCGCATCGCCTGCGCATCCTTGACCGAGCGGATGATGCGCGGCGGCGCCCCGGCGCGGTCGGCATAGTCGTCGATCACCGCATCGATATCGAGCCGGTCGCTCGCCTCGGGGAATTGCGCCGCAAGGCTGCCGACAAACGATACCGTGCGCTCGATCTGGCCGAGCCCGACCATGCGCTGCATCTGCGCCAGGATGCTGACGAAATCGACCTTGATCGTCTCGCCCTGCAAATGCTCGGGCGCCGGCGGCAGCATCTGCTTGCGCTCCATGATCGCAAAGGTGCGGTCGATCGCCACCTGCAGCTTCTCGCCATTCACGCGCTCGATCACCGGGCCGAGCTGGGTCAGCTTCTCCTCGTTGCGGCTGGCGATTTCTTCGATGTTGCGCGGCTGGATACCCTGCATGTTGGTGATCGCCATGAACAGGTCGGCATAGGTCAACCGGTCGACCGCCTCGGCGCAGCGCTGCACATCGTCCATGATCGCGCCGATCGCGGCGGGGTTGATCTGGTACGGCACCACCACCTGCTGCGCATCGACCTGGCTTGCGGTCACGACATTGCCCGCCTCGCCGGTCAGCTTGACGGTCGCCGGCACGATCTTTTCGGGCTTGACCAGAAACGCCGTCGCCTGCGTCTTGCGCTTGGTCTGCAACTGCAGCTCGCGCATGTCGGGCAACGCGTCGAAACCCGGCGCGGTGCCGTAGGTGTCGCCGCCGATCGTGTCCCAGCGCGGCGCCCAAAAGGGTTGCTCGTCATAACCCTCGACGCGCAGCACACGCCCGGCATCGCCGTCATTCTCGTCCCAATAGACCGATCGCCACGGCTTGCCGCGCGCGGTCAGCGCGCCGGGCACGACATCGTCATTGGGCTCGATCGCGTGCAGCACCGGCACCTGGTCGTCATAGCGCCCGCTGTCATAGGCGGTGCGCACGAAGGTCGAGACATTCTCCAGCCCGAACGAGCTGACCGCCTGCATCACCGACATCGGCGCGCGGCGATAGAGCGTATCGGCGACCGCCGCGTTCGACAGCGCGATCCAGTACTCGCCCGCCGTCAGCGCATGGCACACCGCGCCGACCTTGGGATGGTCGACCATCACGCACGCCTCGGTGCCGAACATGCCCATCTCGGCATAGCCCGATTTCACCGCGCCGTAGAAATTGGTGCCCGCGAGGAAAGCGTACATTCGCCGCTCGACCTCGGCGAGCCAGGTGCGCACCGCGCTGTCGCCGCCCAGCTCGGCGTCATAGGGCGCCAGCCGGAACCAGGGTCGCGACGGCGACGACAGGCCGCTGGTCATGCCGCCGGTCAGGGTACGGAAACTGAGGATCGCGTGGCTGTTGAAGATCGCCTTGTTGGCGCGACGGAAATTGCGATTCTGTTCGCTGTTGAGGAAGCGCGAGCGCGACGGCTGGGCGAATTGCGCGATCTCGCGCCATTCCGCCTCATAGGGCTGGCGCAGCGTCTTGAGCGCCGACAGGCGTCGGTCGCAGCGCTGCTTGATCGTTCCCTGGTTCATCGCGCTCACCCTCCCAGCCGGGTGGTCGTCGGCGCGCTGCCGAGGCCGAGCGCACCGGTATAGGCGGTCGCCATCAGCGCGCGTCGTCGACGGATATCGTCGTCGACCCGCGGCGCGGTGGCGCCGCCATCAGGGAGTTTCAGGGACTGCCGCTCGGGCAGCGTCTTGGCTTCGGGGGGGGATGGCATGCACATGGGTGTAGGCAATAGGGGTGATGCGAGATCGGTTGAATCACGCTGACGATCCGGCGGGCATCAAGCACCGCGTTTTACGGCGATGAAGCTTGCCACCCGCCCTGCTGCCGGTAGCGCTGACAATCCCGTTTGAGCGGGCATCAATGGGAGGAAAGATACGGCCAGACCCGCGCCTTTTCTGCGGCTGGCGCGACCGCGACTTGCACCCAGCAGCCGCCCGGAAAACTGCTCCCGGTTTCTACCAAGGGGTTTTTCGCGTACTTCCAGCCGGCGCGCTCGGCATCGCCGAGAACCGTGGAATCGCCGCCCACAACGACCTTGTCCTGCACCATGGGAGCGCCCGCGCCGTCACGAACGCGGCGCGACCAGATAACGCGGCCCCGGCCCTTCGGCCCCGAGCCGGTCTTCGGGATTGTACAAGGCGCATTTGCGCAACGACAGGCAGCCGCAGCCGATGCAGTTGTCGAGCCGGTCACGCATCCGCTCCATCGCCGCGATCCGTGCATCGAGCTGGCGGCGAAAGCCACGGCTGATCCGGTTCCAGTCTGCCTGGGTCGGCGTGCGGCCCTGCGGCAAGCCGGTCAGTTCGACGCGGATCGCCTCCAGCGAAAAGCCGAGCTGCTGCGCGATCAACGCAAAGGACAGGCGACGAATGTCCGAACGCAGGAAACGGCGCTGGCCGCCGCGCGTGCGTAGCGCTTCGACCAGCCCCTTCTCCTCCCAGAAACGGATCGCCGATACCGACAGCCCGGTGCGCCCCGCCAGCTCGCCGATCGTCAACAGCATGTCACCCTTGCCCGTCACTTCGCCCTCCGTCGCAACCCGCTTGACCTCAACTTAGGCTGAGGTTGTACGACTCGCAAATGCCGCGCGATCCGCGCGCCAAAGGAGCATTTTCATGGCCGCACCGTTCATCGAACACGTCAACATCACCGTCCGCGACCCCGATGCCAGCGCCGCGCTGGTTGCCAGCCTGTTCGACTGGCATGAGCGCTGGCGCGGTCCCTCGCTGCTGGGCGGGCACACCATCCATGTCGGCGACGATCGCTTCTACCTCGCGTTGTATACGCCTGCCGGCACCGCCACGCCGGCCAGCACCTTCGCCAAGGGCAACCCGCTCAACCATATCGGCATCGTCGTCGACGATCTCGACGCGATCGAGCGCCGCGTCGTGGCAGCCGGCCTCGTCCCGTTCAACCATGCCGACTATGCACCCGGCCGTCGCTTCTACTTCCTCGACCCCGACGGCACCGAATTCGAGATCGTCAGCTATGCGTGAAGATCGCCCCACTCCAGCCCGAAGCGTGCGAGATATTTGCGCAGCCGGTCGGCGTCATTGGCCGAGCTGCGTCGCGCGCGCGACGCGCTGAACAGCGCACGCCCGGCTTCCGACAGCGAGCGGCTGCGGCGGCAGGTCGCCACCACCGCCGCAAGCTGCACCCGGTCAAACGGGTCGATCTCGGCGAGCGCAACCTCGCTCAGCAACCGCGCCAGGCCGTCATCACCGCTGTCGCCCGGCGACCATAGCGACCCAAGTCGCGCGATCTCGGCGGCAACCGCTTCGCCATCGATGCGGCCCTTGGGCGACAGCGTCGCCATCCGCGTCACACTCGCGGCCAGGTCGCGGAAATTGCCCTGCCACGCCGCGCCCGGCGCGGTGGCGAAGGCCAGATAACGCGCACGCGCCTCGCGGTTGAAGGTCACGCGCTGCCCCTCGCGCTCGGCAAAGCGGTCGAGTTCGTAATCGAGATTGGGCTCGATATCCTCGCGCCGCTCCGCCAGCCCCGGCAGTGCGAAGGTCCACAGGTTGAGCCGCGCAAACAGATCGTCGCGAAACCGCCCCTCCGCCACCGCGCGCCCAAGGTCGCGATTGGTCCCGGCGATCAGCTGAAACGCCGACGATGCCTCGCTATCGGCGCCGACCGGCAGGAAGCGCTTGTCCTCGATCGCGCGCAGAATCATCGCCTGCTCGTCGAGACCGAGCTCGCCGATCTCGTCGAGGAACAGCATCCCCTTGTCGGCGGCACGCAGCAGCCCGGGTCGGTCCGCCGCCGCGCCGGTGAACGATCCCTTTTTGTGCCCGAACAGCGCCGACATCGCGCCATCGCCCTTCAGCGTCGCGCAATTGACCTCGACGAACGGCCCGGCCAGCTGATGCTTCAGCCGCTTCAGTTCGTAGATCCGCCGCGCCAGCTGGCTCTTGCCCGCACCGGTCGGCCCGATCAGCAGCACCGGCGCGGTCGATCGCACCGCGACCTGCTCAATCTCGTCGATCAGCCGGTTGAACGCGGCATTCTTCGTGTCGATGCCCGATTTGAGGAACGAGGTGCTCTCCGCACTGACCGCGGCAAAACGCGTCGCGATGCTGTCATAGCGCGACAGGTCGAGATCGATGATGTTCCAGGTGCCCGGCGCATTGCCATTGACCATCCGCGCCGGCTGGCTCTGCAGCAGCCGCCCGGGCAGATAATGCGCCTCGGTCAGCAGGAACAGGCAGATCTGCGCGACGTGCGTGCCGGTGGTGATGTGGACGAGATAATCCTCGGCCTCGGGATCGAACGGATAATCGCGCGCGAAGTCGAGCAGCTTGCCATAGACTTCCTCGAAATCCCACGGATCGGCGAAGTTGATGATGCGCCTGTCGACCGTCGTCTCGGGCGAAACGCTCGCAATGTCCGCCGCCACGAAATCGGCGAGCCGCGCATGGATATCGGCATGGATCATCACGAAGCGATCGATCCGCAAATCCTCATGCATCGCCAGCGCGACGGTCGGCCGCCACTTGCCCCAGCGCGTCGGCCCGAACTTGCTCGCATCGAGCGTGGAGCCGAGGAAACCGATGACGACGAGGGGTTTCACGACAGCCCCTCAGTGCGTGCCCGGTCGCGAAGGTGGCCAAGCACACGCATGACGGGTTGCCGCATCGACGCGATCTTCATCCAGCCCGGCAATCGCGACACCATGGTCCAATGATAGGGGGTCCCCGATCGTTCGCGCAGCGTGGCACCTAGCCAGTCCGCCAGCAATTCCACATGCGCCGGATTCCACGCCCACAGGAGTTCACGGCCAACCGGCTCGACGAGAAACAGCGGCAAGTCGAAATAGGGGTCGTAGCCGTCGCGCGACGCGTGGACGGCCGGCCGCGCCGGGAAAAGGCTGATGTGGTTGCAACCCGCACAGCGTGAGCGAACCGCCATGGTCGATCCGTACCGTATCGGCGCTCGCGCCGCACCGCGCGTCGCCGGCCGGCCGCATCGGTCGCAACGCGGATTCCATCCCGCAATCCGGGCCTGACGCGATCGTGTCGCGACGAACCCGTCGCCGCCGCGCTTCACCAACCCACAGCCTGCACAGGTCAGGGCGGCAACCTCGCCGCCGGGTCGCCACCGGTTTTGCGGTGGCCGCACCTGTGCCGGCTTGTCGCAGCGAGGGCACCTGACCCAGATCAGACCGGGCAAGGTCATGAGCAGGATGTCAGGCTCACGAGATCGGGAAGGTGCAACCGGCCGCGCCATATTTATCCCATCGTATAAATGCCGATTAATGTCGATATGTTTTTGTGTGTTTGCGACTCATGCCTGAGGCGCGCCGCTCATGCCGAATATGGCATTTTATCATTTAATATCTGACCGTTATTATTTTTCCTCGGCTTGGAGCATCCATTTGGCACGCCCGCTGCAATACCCATCACGTCCCGACGGCAAGTCGAACAGCCAGCGGGACGGCGCGGAACGCGGGGCGGTCGGAATCGGCCGGCCGCCCCCGAAACCCGCGAAGGATTTCACAGGGCGTAGCTCAGTCTGCGCAGAGCACCAGTCTTGGGAACCGGGGGTCGCAGGTTCAATTCCTGCCGCCCTGACCAGAGGAAGAAGGAGGAAGGACGATGGCTAACAAGGGACTCTTCGCCTCGGCGATCGCCCGGCTGCTTCCGGCAGCGGACAGCGCGAACCGCGCGGGCGCGCCGGCCTATGGCTATGGCCCCGAGGCGAAGCTCGCGCAGCTCGCCGCGACCGGCACCTTGTCGGACAGCTTCTACGGCGTCGCCGGCGATCATCTCGCCGAGGCGCTGGAAGCGGCGCGCGCCGTCGATCCGCTCTTCGTTGCCAGGGCTGCGGTCTATGCGCGGCAGGCAGGCAAGATGAAGGACATGCCGGCTTTGCTCACGGCCTACCTCACGGTGGCCGATCCGGACCTGGCGGTGCGTGTCTTCGGGCGCGCGATCGACAATGGCCGGATGCTGCGCAACTTCGTGCAGATCATGCGGTCGGGCCAGGTCGGGCGCACCTCGCTCGGCACGCGGCCGAAGCGGCTGGTGCGCGAATGGCTGGAGCGGGCAAGCATGCGCGATCTGATGGCGGCCGCGACGGGTAACGATCCGTCGCTCGCCGACATCGTCCGCATGGTTCACCCCAAGCCGGCCGATGCCGCGCGGCGCGCCTTTTACGGCTGGCTGATCGGCAAGCCCTACGATGTCGCCGCGCTGCCGGCGGAGATTGCCGCGTTCGAGGCATGGAAGCGGGCGCCGAAGGGCGCCCTGCCGCCGGTGCCGTTCGAGTGGCTCACCGCCTATCCGCTGTCGGCGGAGCAGTGGGCGTCGCTCGCCGGCACGATGGGCTGGCAGGCGTTGCGGATGAACCTCAACACGTTGGCGCGCTCCGGTGCGTTCGACGTGGCGGGGGTCACGGCCAGGGTCGTCGCCCGCTTGTCGGATCCGGCGGCGGTCGCGAAGGCACGGGTCCTGCCCTACCAGTTGATGGTGGCGCTGGGCTCGTCCGGAGACGCTGTGCCGCTCGCGGTTCAGGCCGCGCTGGAGGAAGCGCTCGAGATTGCGGTCTCGAACGTGCCGAAGGTCGCGGGCCGGGTGGTTGTCTGCCCCGACGTATCGGGGTCGATGAGCTCACCGGCGACGGGCTACCGCAAGGGCGCCTCGTCCAGGGTACGGTGCATCGATGTCGCGGCGTTGGTCGCGGCGGCGATGTTGCGCACCAACCGCGACGCACGCGTGCTGCCGTTCGAGCAGCGGGTCGTTCCCCTGGCGCTCGACGCCCGGGCGCGGCTCGCGGTCAACGCGGCGAAGCTGGCGGCGGTCGGGGGCGGGGGAACCTGCGTCTCGGCACCGCTCGCCCAGCTCAACGCGGAAGGCGCGGCGGTCGATCTGGTCGTGATCGTCTCGGACAATGAGTCCTGGGTCGATGCCGGCCGGCGCGGCGCCACCGCGACGATGCAGGAATGGGTGAAGCTCAAGAAGCGCAACCCGCGAGCCAAGCTCGTCTGCGTCGATATCCAGCCCTACGGCACGACCCAGGCACAGGGCCGGCCGGACATTCTCAATGTCGGGGGTTTCTCCGACGCGGTGTTCGATACGATCGTACGCTTCGCCAATGGCGAAGCAAGCGACTGGGTCGGCATCGTCAACCAGACGGAGGTATGAAGAACAGACCGTGGCGAATGCTGGTGGGAGTACATTGCACCAAACCGGGAGACCGGTACGTCCAGAGTAGAGCGCCCGGGAAACCGGGAGATGGGGTTCGAGACCCCCCGTTGCAGCGGTAGCTCAAAGGACACTCTCACCGATCCTCGTCGCCACGGTCGCCCCTTTTCTCCCTGCCTTTCCCCGGCGAAGGCCGGGGCCCTGTCGGAGTGCAGAAGGAAACAGGCGAAACGCTACTCCGTCAGCGTCCCCCAACTGGGCCCCGGCCTTCGCCGGGGAAGAAAAAAGGAACGAAGATCACGGCGAATGCCGACCGGACTACATCGGTGCTGCGGGTTCGAGTCCCGCCTTGCCTTCCGGGCTTGTAGCTCAAGGGTAGAGCTGTCTGGTCGAACTCTCGTCGCCGTGAACGCAGTACAAGCTGGCGAATGCCGGACGGGACTACATCCTGTCACGATGTCCCCTTGGGGACGTCTCGTCCATTTCTCGTCGCCAGCACCGATCACACCGGCGAATGCCGGCGGGACTACATGGTAATCTGACGGTCGCCGGTTCGAATCCGGCCGGGCTTCGGCCCGTAGCTCAGCGGATAGAGCAGCAGGAATGTCTCGCCAAAACCTCGTCGCCGGCACCGAATGCAAAGCCGGGCGAATGCCGGTGGGACTACATACGGGACCTGTATGCCGCTCGCATCCGGCCGGTCCAGCGCGGCGAAAGCCGACTGGATCGTCCGGCGGGCAGGCGCAGGTAAAGTCTCACCAAATCTCGTCGCCCGGACCGCGCGATACGATAGAAGAAGCAACAGGAGGTCATCATGGCCGAAGCGAATTTCGATTACCGGCACGTCGAGGGCGGCGTGCCGATCAAGATGTGGACGCGCGGCGTGCCGGTCGACGACAAGGCGCGCGACCAGTTGGCGCGCGCGGCGCGCATGCCGTTCGTGTTCAAGCACGTAGCGGCGATGCCCGACGTCCATGTCGGCATCGGCGCGACGGTCGGCTCGGTCATCCCGACGCGCGGCGCGGTTATCCCGGCGGCGGTCGGGGTCGATATCGGCTGCGGTATGATGGCGGCGCGCACCTCGCTCGACGCCAGCGACCTGCCCGACAATCTCGAGGGCGTGCGCGCGGCGATCGAACGCGCGGTGCCGGTCGGCCGCTCGGTCGGTCGCGGCAACCGCGACACCGGCTCGTGGGGCGACCCGCCGGCCGAGATCGTGGCGGCCTGGGCGACGCTGGCCGAGCGCTTCGATCGCATCGTGGCGAAATATCCGCGGCTGGCGAAGACCAACAACCTCGTCCATCTCGGCACGCTCGGCACGGGCAACCACTTCATCGAGGTCTGCCTCGATGCCGAGAACCGCGTGTGGCTCATGCTGCACTCGGGCTCGCGCGGGGTGGGTAATGCGATCGGCAGCTTCTTCATCGAACTGGCCAAGCAGGACATGCGCAAATGGCATATCAACCTGCCCGACCAGGACCTCGCTTACTTCCCGGAAGGGACCGACCATTTCGACGATTATGTCGAGGCGGTCGGCTGGGCGCAGGATTTTGCGGCGCTCAACCGCCGCATGATGATGGCGAACGTGATCCGCGCGCTCCGCACGCAGATCGCCAAGCCGTTCGATGCCGAGCTCGAAGCGATCAACTGCCATCACAATTATGTGACGCGGGAAAATCACTTCGGCGAGAATGTGCTGATCACCCGCAAGGGGGCGGTGCGCGCGGCGAAAGGTGTGCTGGGGATCATCCCGGGGTCGATGGGCGCGAAATCGTTCATCGTCCGCGGCCTCGGCAACCCGGAGTCGTTCGACAGCTGCAGCCACGGCGCGGGCCGCGTAATGTCGCGCACCGAGGCGAAGAAGCAGGTGACCCTCGCCGATCACATCGCCGACACGGCAGGCGTCGCCTGCCGCAAGGACGAAGGTGTGATCGACGAAAGCCCACGCGCGTACAAGCCGATCGAGGCCGTCATGGCGGCGCAGGCCGACCTGGTCGAGATCGTCCACACTTTGAAGCAGGTGGTGTGCGTCAAAGGCTAGCGCCCCAACGTGCACCGCGCCCGGCCCTCACCCTTTCGCGGCTTCGCCGCTCTTTCCCTCTCCCATTGGGAGAGGGAGGGAGGCGCGAAGCGCCGGAAGGGTGAGGGCAGGCCGATAGGTTGAACAACTGCCTGCATTTCGAAAGGATAAGGACATGCTGCAAATGCTGATATGCCGATCCTGCGGACGGCAATTGTCTCGCCCGGTAAATCTCCTCGAAGAGGACGCTCCAAAAGCGCCGACGCCGACGATCGAGGATCAGGTGCCACCCTTTGCGGAAGGCATCGCCCTGATCGTCAGAGAAGAGCCGATCAGGACTGTCATCGTCGGAGATCCTCATCCGCTTTCGGTAACGCCCCAGGCGTGGATGAACCCGAACGACCTGCTTAAAACGGTCCGGAACTCCAATTTGGCGTCGAGGCTCAACGGTTGTTGCGGCCTGGACGGCTGTGACGGGCCGAACCAACTTTGCGTTTGCGGTGCCGAGATCGGCACGCGGCTAAGCGACTGCTGGACGATGAACGTCTTTGTCCCTCTGCAGGAAGCTACGGAGTGGACCACTAATGGATTAGAACAATGATCACCATCAACGGCTCACACGGCGAAGGCGGCGGACAGATCGTGCGCAATGCGTGCGCGCTGTCGCTCGTCACCGGCCAGCCGTTCCGCATCACCGAAATCCGCGGCGGGCGCGAAAAGCCCGGATTGATGCGCCAGCACGTCACGGCGATCGAGGCCGCCTGCGCGATCGGCAACGGCACCTGCGAGGGCGTCGCGGTCGGCGCGCGCGAGATGCGCTTCACCCCCGGCACCGTCGTGCCCGGCGACTATACATTCGCGATCGGCACGGCGGGCAGCACGGGGCTGGTGCTCCAGACGATCCTGATGCCGCTCCTGCTCGCCGGCGGGCCGTCCCGGCTCGTGCTCGAGGGCGGCACGCACAACATGCTCGCGCCGCCGTTCGACTTCATCGAGAAATGCTTCCTGCCGATCGTCAACCGGCTCGGGCCGGTCGTCACCGCGCGCCTCGTCCGCCACGGCTTCTACCCGAGCGGCGGCGGGCGGATCGAGATCGACGTGAACCCGGCGCCGCTGCGGCCGATCGAATGCGTCGAACGCGGCGCGCTCATCGGCCGTTCGGTGACCGCGCTGTTCGCCGGCCTGCCGTTCGACATCGCCGAGCGTGAAGTGAACACCGCGCGCAAGCTGCTCGACGGCTGGCCCGAGGACGCCTTCGTCGTGCGCCAGCTGCCCGAGGATCGCGGCCCCGGCAACATCCTGCTGGTCGAGGCGGCGTTCGCGCATGTCACCGAAATCGTCAGCGGTTTCGGCCGGCTCGGCGTGCCCGCCGAACAGGTCGCCAAGCGCGCGGCGGGGCGGATGAACGGCTATCTCGCGAGCAGCGCCTTTGCCGGGCCGTACCTCGCCGACCAGCTCGTCCTGCCCTTCGCGCTGGCCGGCGGCGGCATGTTCACCACGGTCAAGCCGAGCGACCATCTGCGCACGGCGATCGACATCATCGCCCTGTTCCTCGATCGCCGGCCGGTTATCGAAGAACAGCCCGACGGCACGCACCGCGTCACCTGCTGACGCGCTGCGTGCCGCCGCGCACGATGCCATTCACCCCGCCAGCGACCGCTGCATATACAGCGTATCGAGTCGCCGCCCGAACTTGATCCCGACATTGCGCATCCGCCCCGTCTCGACGAAGCCGAGCCTGGCGTGCAGCGCGACCGAGGCGGGTTCCGCGCCGCCGATCACCGCCAGCATCTCGCGAAAACCCGCAGCCGCCGCGCGCTCGACCAGCACCGTCAGCAACGCCCGCCCCACCCCGCGCCCGATCGCATCCGGCGCGACATAGATGCTGTCCTCGCACGCCTCGCGATAGGCCGGGCGGTCGCGGAATTGCGTGGCATAAGCATAGCCGATCACCCCGCCCTCGGCCTCGGCCACCACGAACGGCCAGCCGCGTTCGGCCAGCGCCGCGATCTTGTCGCGCCAGAAGGCGGCATCGGGCGGGTCGGTGTCGAAGGTCGCCGTGCCATGCAGTACATGATGCCCGTAGATCGCCGCGATCGCCGTCGCGTCGCTCGCGGCGACGGCCCGAACCGCCAGTGCACTCATCCGGGATCGATCGTCTGCCACCATGTCGACAAGACTATCGCCGATCCGTCGCCATGCAATATCCGCCGGACACGAAAAGGCCGCGCAACCCGGTCACGGATTGCGCGGCCCTGTTCGTCTGCAGTCGCGCGGCGCGGGGAAACCCGCGCCAGGCAATTACATGGTGTTACCGGTCACGTTGCCGGCGGCCTCGGGTGCCGCGACATTGGCAGTCGCATTGGCATCGACCGGGGCGTCGCCCAGATTGGTGACGGTGTCCGACTCGTTGGCGACGGTCAGTTCATTGGCGGTCGCATTGTCGATCGGCGCGTCCTTCTTGCAGGCAGCGAGGCCGAGCGAGGCGGCGGCGATCATCGAGGCGATAACGATCTTCTTCATATACATTCTCCTTGGTCGACCGGGCAGACCCCAAGAGCAGCCCGATCGCCACTCTTCCCCTACCCGTAACCAAACTCCCCTCTGGCTCAATTCCTATTAAATTGATAGGGGAAAAATCATCGACGTTGTCAGGACGCTCAGCAGAGATGAACGAAGCGATGCCCCGCCTTACGAAAGGATCGCGCGCCCTGGTCGGCGATGGTAATGGCGCCGCCATGCGTTACCTGCTGCTCCCGATCGCGCTGCTCGGCATGGCGTTCGCCGCGCCGGCCACGGCGCAGCTTGCTCCGCCCCCCGTTAAAGCGACATCCCCGGCACCGGCACCACCGCTCGTGACGCTCGAAGCACCCGGCGATGCGCTGGTCCGCGACGCCGACGAATATACCCGCCAGTTCGCCGTCCCACGCGACGAAGCGCTGCGCCGTCTCGTCGCGCAGGAGGATAGCGTCCTTGCCACAGACGCGCTGGCCGAGGAGTTTCGCGACCGGCTGACCGGCATCGTCATCGAACATCGCCCGGTGTGGCGGATCGTCGTCGTCCTCGCCGGCAGCGCACCGGTCGCCGATCGCACGATCTTAGCCGGTAACATGACCGTGCCGGTGATCTTCCGCACCGGCGCCGGCGCGACGCGGGAACAGGTGGTATGGGCGATGACCTGGCACCAGGCCGCGATCCGCGCGCTGCTGTCCCGCCCGCCCGGCATGGGCCTCGATCCGCGCACCGGCGAGCTGGTCGTCACGCTCGGCGCGGCCGATGCGACCGCAGCCGGCGGTGCCGACGCGCTGCGCGAGCGGATCGTCGCCATCGCCCATGTGCCGGTGCGGATCAGCGTGATCGAGCGCATCGATCGCGATCTCGATCTCGCCGGCGGCGCGCGCATCGAGGGCGTCGAGCCCGGCGACGGCAAGCGTTATCGCTGCACTACCGGCTTCGCGGTAAGCGACGGCACGCGCCAGGGCCTCACCACCGCCGCGCACTGCGCCGATGCGATGACCTATATGGATCCGCGCGGCGGCACCGTGCCGCTCACCTTTCTCGGCCAATGGGGCTGGGGTTATCAGGACGTGCAGATCGGCCTCAGCGCCGCGCCGGCCACGCCGACGCTGTACGACGACACCGCCAAGACCTTCGAGCGCCCGGTCCTCGCGCAACGCAGCCGCGCGTCGACGCGCGCCGGCGATTTCGTCTGCCACCGCGGCGAGCGCACCGGCTATAGCTGCTCGCTCGTCCAGCTGACCGACTTCGCCCCCGCCGGCGATCTGTGCGGCGGAGCGTGCCTGCCGACCTGGGTCGCCGTCGCCGGGCCGAAATGCCAGGGCGGCGACAGCGGCGCGCCGGTGTTTCTCGGCGGCACCGCCTTCGGCATGGTCAAGGGCGGCAGCTACCGGCCCGATGGCAGCTGCGCCTTCTACTTCTACATGTCGCTCGACTATCTCCCGCCGGGCTGGACATTGTTGCGCGCGGCGTCGCCGGGCGTGTCGATATCGACCAGCCATGCGGGCGGCGCCGCCACGCCAAGCGCCTCGCGCAGCAGCGCCCGCGCGCCCTGATCGCCGCTCAGCGTCGCGACCAGCGGGAAGGCCGCGCGCGCGATCACCGCCGGGACCATCCGCACCTCGTCCGACAATGTCGCGGTCAGCGCACCGTCATGTGCCGCCAGTAGCGCGTGGATATGCGCGGCGGGCACCATTGGCATGTCGGCCAAGGCGATCAGGCAGGCATCGCACCCGGTCGCTTCCGCCGCCGCGATGCCGATCTTCAACGACAGGCTCATCGGCGCATCCGGTGGCGCAGCGCGGCAGTCGAAACCTAGTGCGGCAAGGTCGACCACGCTTGGCCCGGTAACCGCGATATGCGCGGCGAACGGGATCGCGGCCAGCATCGCGGCGGCATGCGTGCCGAGCGGACGACCGCGAAACGGCGCGGCAAGCTTGTCGCCGCCGAAACGCGCGCTGCGCCCCGCCGCCAGCAACACCACCGCCACACGCTCCACCCCAATCGCCATCTTGCCAGTCCCGCCCTTTCGCGCGTTAAGCTCGTGCGATGGACGATAGCGGCATTTTCCCCTTCCTCATGCAAAAAGCCGCGGCCGGCGCGCGCACCGCGCTGGTCACCATCACCGGCGTGTCGGGCAGTTCGGTGCGCAACCCCGGCGCGCATCTCGCCGTCGCCGAGGATGGCAGCTGGCGCGGCTCGCTGTCGGGCGGCTGCATCGAGGCCGCGGTGGTCGCCGACGCGATCGACGCGATCGCAGCCGGCACGCCGCGCGCGATCCGCTTCGGCACCGGCTCACCCTATCTCGACATCCGGCTGCCCTGCGGCGGCTGGGTCGATGTGCTGATCAATCCCGTGACCGACCCCGCGCCGATCGCCCGGGTCGCGACCTTGCTCGCCGATCGCACCCCGGCCCTGCTCGCGCTGCCGCTTGGCGACGGGTCGATTACGGTGACGTCCGGCAACGCGCCATGGCGCACATGCCGCGACACCACGCATTTCACCGTCGCGCACCTGCCCCCACTGGCGCTGACGGTGATCGGCCATGGTGCCGGCGTCGAGGCGCTCGCCGCACTGGCGGTCACCGCCGACGCCCGCGTCACGACGATGACCCCCGACCGCGCCATCGCCGAACGATTGGCGGCGGCCGGCATCGCGGTCCACCTGCTCAACACGCCGCGCGAACCCGTCGACCTCGCCGTCGACCCGTGGACCGCGATCGCCTTCCTGTTCCACGACCATGACTGGGAGACCGCGCTGATCGCCCGCGCGCTCGCCGGCCGCGCCTTTTATGTCGGCGCGATGGGCAGCCGCGCCGCGCAAGCTCACCGCGCGGCATCGCTGATCGCCGCTGGCGTGTCGCCGGACGATATCGCCCGCCTCCGCGCCCCGATCGGCCTCATCCCTTCGTCGCGCGACCCGCAGGTCCTCGCGCTCTCAACCCTGGCCGAAATCGTCCGCGATTTCGAGCAGACGACCGCGCGGGCGGATATCGTCTCGACCACGACAGCGGTTGCGCGATAAATATCCGTATGATGTAGTGCGCGGAAATTTCGAGGTTATCCAATGATGCGGCGCCTGATTCTCGCTTGCTCGCTGCCGCTCATACCGTTGCTCGGTGCGGCGAACGGGCCGCAGCGCGCGCCTGACGTCGTCCCGGTCGCGATCGAGATCGTCGCCATGCCCGCGGAGATGGACGTCATCCGCCAGGATCCTGCGATCCGCGACTGGCCCGTCACCTGCCACGGAATGTCGGGCGAGGAACAGGTGCTCCGTTTCGCGCTCCCCGCCGGCACCGACCGCGCCGCGCTGTCGCGGATATTCGGCGACACGCAACATCCCCACGGCGCGGCACGACGCTATTGGTTCGCCGGCGACCGGATTCCCGCGCGGTGCAACGTCGCGCTGCTCAACCTGGTGTTGAAGCCGAAACGCGGTCAGGGCGGCACCCAGGTCGACCCGCAATTGCTGACGGCGGGTCCGCGCGAGACCATCGCACCGATGGCCGACATTGCGCGCAAGTGCGGCTTTGCCAATGCGGCCGCCCGTTCCTTTCGCGATGGCGACGTGGCGCCGCACCCGGCCGATTGGCGGGCCGATTGGGCGACGCTCGATGCCGGCGAAAAGATCGCGCCGCGTACCGGGCCGGTCGGCTGTTTTCGCCGCCTGTCCGCCAATGGGGCACGGGTCGCACCCGCGATCCCGCCCGGCATCCCCCCGACGATCGCCACCACTGCCGCCTGGTCGTTCGACCAGGAGCCGAGCATGTGCATCCTGCAACGCGGCTATGGCGAGGGCAGCGATCGTATCAATCTGGCATTGCGCGAACATGTCGGGCTGCGCCGGCTCGACGTGGTGCTGGGCCGTCCGAAGATCAGTGGGGAACCCGACAACTGGAGCGGCGGCGGCAAGATCGTGCTGCTCCCCTCAGGCCAAACCTTTGGCGGCGAAGCCGTCGGCATCGACATCGGCGGTGGCCGGCAAGCCATCAGGGTTGCGGCGGATTCTGCGCTGCTCGACCTGCTCGAGACAAGCAATGCGCTCGTCGTCGATACGGGTCGCGGCCCGATGGCAAGCCTCGCAATCGACCATATCGCCGTGCCGCGCGATACGCTGCGCGCGTGCCAGGACGATGTCATGCGCGGCTGGGGCATCGACCCGCAGCGTTTTCGCCGCCTGACTTTGCCGGGTGAGCCCGACCCCGACAATATCGCGCGATATTTTACCGCCGGCGCCTATCCGCTCGACGCGCGGATGTCGCGCAAGACCGGCCGGGTTACCGCGTTGATCGAGATCGCCGCCGACGGCCATGTCGCGAAATGCAATGTGATCGAAACGAGCCACAGCGCCAGCCTCGACAAGGCGACGTGCGACATCGCACGAACGCGATTTCACCTCTCTACCTGGGCCGATGCCGCCGGCAGGGCCGTGACGAGCTGGCGCATGTTCGCCGTCCGCTGGGTCTCGCCCTAGCCCCGCCGCACGTCGTGCGAGACACCGATCATGCCAGCCGGGAAGCTACCTTCCAGCGACGCGCCGGATAACGAATTTCACCATAATGAATCGCCCTGATCGGCGATCCGTTATTGCGCCATCACCCTCCCACACCTTATCCCGGCATCACGGGCATTTCACCGAAAGGGCGCGCCATGGCGACCATCTTCCAGCTCAACGGCAAGCCGACGCGGTTCGAGGGCGACCCCGACACGCCCTTGCTGTGGGTGCTGCGCGATCACCTCAAGCTGACCGGCACCAAATATGGCTGCGGCATCGCGCAGTGCGGCGCCTGCACCGTCCATCTCGACGGGCATAATCGCCGGTCGTGCGTCACGCCGGTCGGCACCGTCGCCGGTCGCCACGTCACCACGATCGAGGGCGCCACCGGCACGACGGCGGAAGCGGTCAAGGCCGCCTGGGTCGCGATCGACGTCCCGCAATGCGGCTTCTGCCAGTCGGGCCAGGTGATGAGCGCGATCGGCCTGCTCGCCAAAAAGCCCAAGCCGAGCGACGAGGATATCGACCACGGCATGGCCGGCAATATCTGTCGCTGCGCCTCCTATGTCCGCATCCGCCAGGCGATCCACGACGCCGCGGCAATGGCGGAGAAAAGCGCATGAACCACATCCCCTCGCGCCGCGACTTCCTCGCCACCTCGGGGCTGGTGATCGGCCTCGCGCTTCCCGCCGGCAAGGCCGCAGCGAAAGCCGCCGGCGCGGCGCCCGCCGCACCCTTCGCGCCCAACGCCTTTGTGCGCATCGCCCCCGACGACACCGTCACCGTGATCATCAAGCATGTCGAATTCGGCCAGGGCCCGGCCACCGGCCTGACGACGATCGTCGCCGATGAGCTCGACGCCGACTGGGGCCAGATGCGCATCGCCTTCGCCCCCGCCAATGATCCGCTCTACAAGAACCTCAATTTCGGCACGATGGGCACCGGCGGCTCGACCGCGATGGCCAATAGCTGGATGCAGCTGCGCAACGCCGGCGCCGCCGCGCGCGCGATGCTGGCGCAAGCCGCCGCCGATCGCTGGAAGGTCCCCGTCGCCGAGGTCAAGGTGGCTAAGGGCGTGGTCAGCCACGGCGCGCACAAAGCCAGCTTCGGCGATCTCGCCGCCGACGCGGCGCGCCTGCCGGTGCCCGAGAAACCCGTGCTCAAGACCCCGGAGCAATGGACGCTGATCGGCACCGACGTGCCGCGCGTCGACAGCCTGATCAAGTCGAACGGCACCGCGCAGTTCACCCTCGACATCGCGCCGCCGGGCATGGTGGTCAGCGTCATCCAGCATCCCCCGGCGTTCGGCGGCACCGTCGCCGCGGTCGACGACGCGGCGGCGCTGGCGATCCCCGGTGTCGTCGCTGTGAAGACGATCCCGCAGGGTGTCGTCGTCTATGGCAAGGACACCTATGCCGCGCTGCAGGGCCGCAAAGCGCTCAAGGTAAACTGGGACCTGTCCAAGGCCGAGACGCGCTCCACCGAAGCGATGATCGCCGAGTACAAGGCCGCCGCCGCCACGCCCGGCACCAAGGCCGAAAGCGAGGGCGATGCCGCCGCAGCGCTGGCCGGCGCTGCAAAGACGCTCGAGGCGACCTTCGTCTTCCCCTATCTCGCCCATGCCCCGATGGAGCCGCTCGACGCGGTGATCGTGCCCAGGGACGGTGGCGCCGATCTCTATATGGGCAGCCAGTTCCAGGTCGGCGAAACCGCGGCAGTGGCCAAGATACTCGGCGTGCCCTTCACCGGCATGACGCTGCACGAGCAATATGCCGGCGGCAGTTTCGGCCGCCGCGCGACCCCCGACATGGCCTTCCCGATCGAGGCGGCATCGGCGGTAAAGGCGCTCGGCGGCAAGACCCCGGTCAAGCATATGTGGACGCGCGAGACCGACATTCTCGGCGGCCGCTACCGCCCGCTGATGGTCAACCGCATGCGCGGCGGCGTCGATGCGTCGGGCAAGATCGTCGCGCTCGATTCGGTCATCGCCGGCCAATCCTTCATGATCGGCACGATGTTCTACAACCCGGCCAAGGGGTTCGACGACGCCATGACCGAGGGCATCACCGAAAGCGCCTATGGCTTCCCCAACATCCATGTCGGCGTGCACGTCATGACGAACGGCGTGCCGACCTTGTGGTGGCGTTCGGTCGGCAACACCCACACCGCCTATGCGATGGAGACCTTTCTCGACCAGCTGCTCGAATTGGGCGGGCAGGACCATGTCGCGGGCCGCCTCGCGCTGATGAAGGACGACCGCGCCAAGGCCGTGCTCAAGCGCGTCGTCGAGATCGCCGGCGGGCTCGACGCGCCGGCCGGCCGCGCGCGCGGCGTCGCCTTCCACAAGAGCTTCGGTTCGTACGTCGCGCAGGTCGCCGAGGTCTCGGCCGGGGCGGACGGCATCCCCAAGGTCCACAAGGTGTGGGCAGCCGCGGACGTTGGCGTGGCGATCAACCCCAATATCATCCGCGCGCAGATCGAGGGCGGGATCGGCTTCGGCCTCGGCCATGCGCTCTACAGCGAGATCACGCTCGGCGACGGCGGCACGGTCGAACAGAGCAATTTCGACCGCTACCGCTCGCTGCGCATCGCCGAGATGCCGGCGGTCGAGGTGGCGATCATCAAATCGGGTGCGAATCCGACCGGGATCGGCGAACCCGGCCTGCCACCACTCGCCCCGGCGGTCGCCAATGCGTGGCGCAAGCTGACCGGCAAGGCGGTGTACCGCCTGCCCTTCGCGCACGCCGAAAATATGGGAGCCAAGGCATGAACGCGCGCACCCCTGCCTTCGCCCTGCTCGCCGTCGCGGCGATGGCAATCGTCCCCGTCGCGGTGCTGGCCGGCGCCAGGCCCGAGGCGGCACCCGCGACCGCCGATGCGCACTCGGCCGCCTTGTTCGTCGAGATGGGCAAGGTCATCCAGAGCCCGCGCTGCCTCAACTGCCATCCGCGCACCGATAGCCCAACCCAGGGCGACGCGATGGCGCAGCACAATCCCCCCGTCACGCGCGGCCCCGACGGACACGGCGCCGCCGGCATGGAATGCGCCACCTGTCACGGCCCGCGCAACGCCGCCTTTGCCGGCGGCCCGGGCACAGTGCCGGGCAACCCCAAATGGGCGCTCGCACCGGCTGCGCTCGCCTGGCAGGGCAAGTCGCTGCACGAAATCTGCGAGCAGATCCGCGATTCGGCGCGCAATGGCGGCATGACGCTGGCCCAGCTCGTCAAGCACAACGGCACCGACCCGCTGGTCGGCTGGGGCTGGAACCCGGGCGCCGGCCGCACCCCCGCACCGGGCACGCAAGCCGCGTTCGGCAAGCTCACCCAGGCATGGGTCGACAGCGGCGCGAAGTGCCCCAGCTAGAGCGGCATGACATCGGTCGGAATTATCCCCTGTCCGTTAAGGTAAGTCGCACCGCGCTAGTCTAGGCCGGGCCGAATTCCTGCAGAAGAAAGCGATTCCAGCCTTTCTTGGTCCGGCTCTCGACCGCGAAGCGAAACCCCGGCGCATCGTCCGCGCGCGGCCAATAGATCATCCGCGCCAGCCCGGCCGGCATTTGCGCCTCGAACGCGATCGCCGCCGGATCGACGTCGCTGCCGACGCTGAGCCGCCCGACCGAGCGCTTGCCGTCATTGGTGAAGGAGAAGCAGCCGAGCGCGTCATCATCACCCTTCCCGAACAACGCGATCTCGCGATATTCGCGGTCCGGGCCGACCTGCCAACGCGCGTCGAGCTCGATCCAGTCCTTGCCAAATGGCGTAAAGCGGCGGGTGCAGCGCATCGCTGCCGCCGGGCCGTCGCCCGCGCCGCGGAGCGTTGCCCAGTCGCCGATCAGCGGCTTGAGCGGCCCGAGCAGCCCGCGCCCTCTGTTCCAGCCCATGCTCCCTCCCCGCGCGCGGCGACGAACCCTGAACGTCAGGGCTTGCGGAAGCGGTACACCACCTGGTCGGTATGCCCGCGGATCGCCGGATCGAACACCAGCTTGCTGTGGTCGTCGCCGCTATTGCGCAGCACCGCGAGTTCGCCGTCATAGCGGAAGCCCGAAGCGACGAGCTCGTCCTTGATGATTTCGGGGTCGATCCGGTGGAGCTTGTCGGCGGCCGCCAGGCCCGATCCCGCCGCCGCGACATGATCGACGACCAGCAGCGTGCCGCCATGCTTCAACGCCTTGAACAGCGCGGCATTGGCCTTGCTGGCGGTGTCGGCGGGGAACCCGCCGAGATGCAGGTCATGATAGTTCTGCACCGTGATCGCGACGTCGAGCGACCCCGGCAGCTTGACCGACCCGAGCCCGCCGTTGAGCGCCGTAACGTTGGCATAGGCGCCGGCGACCTTCTTCTGGTCCTCGCCATAGGCCGCCTTGAACTTGATGAACTCGTCCGGCGTATAGGCCCAGACATGCCCCTTGGGCCCGACCGCCTTGGCGAGGATACGGGTGAAATATCCCCCGCCCATGATGAAATCGAGCGCGCGGTCGCCCGGCTTGACGCCGGCAAAGGCGAGCAGTTCGGCCGGGTGGCGCGCCGCGTCGCGGCTGCTGTCCTCGCTCGGCCGCCCCGGATCGGCGAGCGCGGCGGCGAGCGCCTTGCCGCTGTCCTGATGCGCCGCGACAGCGCTCCCCGCCAGTACGAGCCCCAGGGCGAATCCCGTCACGATGCGCTTCATCATCTTCCCTCCTGCGATTTGCGGCGAGAATAGTCCCCGCGCAGGATAGCGGCAATGGCTCGCGTGCCTCAGGCCGAAGGGCAGGCACCGGGCCGCACATCGGGCTTGTAGCGGCCGACATACCAGTGGCTCGTCGCGCCCATCGTCGCGGCGTCATGATAACATGCCTCGCCCTTGCCGGTGTCGCGGTCGAGCAGGAAGGTCCATTGCCGGCCGTCACAATTCTTCGCCGCGCACGCCCAGATCGCGACGCTGTTGCCGCGCTCGAAGATCGGCCGCGGCGGGCCGCTGCCTTCGCGAAATTCATGGCGCACCTTCTCGTCCTTGACGGCTGCGACCAGCGCGGTCGCGACATCGGTGCGATCGTAGAACATCACGCCGTCGACCGCGTCGCGCGGCAGCCGGCCAATATAGGCGTCGAGCGGCGTGAGCGACGCCTGTCCCGGCAACGCCTTCACCGCTACCGGCGCCGGCGGCACGAACCCGTGCGCATTGCCCTCCGCCGCCGCCTTGTCACCCTCATGGCCGCAGGCGGAAAGCGACGCCGATAACGTCACGAAAAGGAGCGCGCGGCGCGCCCATGGGTGGTTCGGCATTGCTTCGCTCCCGGCCTGTTTCCACGCCAACGCGCCGGCATGACGAACGGGTCCATCTTGCGGTGCGCCCGAAGGCCATCCGCTTTACGTAGAATTCCCAAGGTAGAATTCCCCGCTTTCTGCCCCGCGCCGCTCGGGCCACTAAGCCTCCGAGGGAGCATGACATGCAGCGCGTCAAGGACGGACTTTCGAACAGCACGCTTCGCCACGGCGAGCCTGTGACATCGAGCCAGTCGCTCGGCATTCTCGCCACGCTGCCGATCGCATTGGCCTTGTGGCTGATGATCCTCGTTACCGCCTTCGAGCTCATCAAATGGGTCAGGCTTTCCTGACCGACCCGGGCGCGCGTCGACCGCGCGCCGCATCGCTGCTGGACGAATCGCTGCACGGGTCCGAAACCCGCACTCATCCGTTGGGAAATCCGGCGCGATCGGGTGGCCAGGAGTTTCACGATGAACAGCTGGCCTTTCGGCGAATGGTTCGGCGCAAGCGTCGATGCCTGGGCGCTCGGCACCGAGGCCTCGACCGTGATGGCGCTGCGCACCGCGCGGATCGCCATGGGTGGGTCGGCCGCGCTCGACGAATTCCAGCTGATGTTCACCGAGAAAATGGCGGCGTCGCTCGAACTGCACGCGGCGGCGATGTCCGGCAGGCTCGGTACCACGCCCGCGCGCGCGACGCGCAGGGCGATCGGCCTCTATCGCGGCAAGGTACGCGCCAACCGGCGACGGCTCGCGCGGAAATAATCCGCACGCAACGCCGCGTCGCGCCCATTTAGCACGACCGCGTCGGCCTCAGCGACGCACGCGGCGATGCCCGCGAACGAACCCTCTCATTCCCGCATCGCCCGGGCGCAAAAGCGCTCGACCATGACCCGCGCCCGCCATCATCGCCTACAATGGGCATAGGAAACTGGTGGGGAAAAGTGGTGCGCGTCCGTGGTGGACCCGTGAGGATTGCCGAATGTCTTCGCTGAAAGCGCCAGTGTCGCGATCGGCGGACATTGCTGCGCTGCACGCACGCCTGCGCGAGATCGCCCCCCTTGCCGGCGCGCCGGGCGACGGTGCGCTTCTGCCGGCTTCGGCATCGGAACTGCTCGAAGCGCTGCCGGTCGCCGTCTATGCCACCGATGCCGCGGGGCGGATCACTTTCTGCAACGCCGCGGCGACCACCTTGTGGGGGCAGAGCCCCGCGCCGGGCGAAGCCTATTGGTGCGGTGCATGGAAGCGCTACGACCGCGCCGGATGCGAAGCCGCCCCCGGGACGAGCGCGCTCGAACGGGCGATGCACACCGCCGCGCCGACAGCGCCGGTCGAATCGGTCATCGAGCGCGCCGACGGCACCCGCACGCCGGTCGCGTCCCACCCGATCCTGTTCCGCGATGCCGCCGGGCAGGTGACCGGCGCGCTCTGCCTGGTCACCGATCTCACCGAAATCCGACGGGTCGAGCGCATTTTGCACGAGACCGAGGAGGATCACCGCGACGCGCTCGGATTCAGCCCGCGGATGGACTGGACCGCCGATCCGCGCTGTCGCATGCTCACGACGAATGCGCGCTGGTTCGCGCTGACCGGGCAGACCGAGCGCCAGGCACTCGGCCATGGCTGGAAGAAGATGGTCAACCCGCACGATGTGCGCGCGATCGATGCGGCGATGCTGCATTCGGCGACTACCGGGCTCGGCTTCGACGTGCGCTTCCGCGTCCGCGTGATTGCCGGGGGGGAGCGTTGGTTCCGCGCCCGCGGCCGCATTCGCCGCGACCAAGCCGGCAATATCCTGCGCTGGAACGGCTCGTTCGAGGACATCAACGATACCGTGCTGGCCGAGCGGGCAAGGCTCGATGCCGAAGAACGCTACCGCCTCGTCGCCCTTGCGGCCGCCGATGTGGTGTGGGATTTCGACGCGCAGAATGACGTGGTGACGTGGAGCGACGCGCTCGAGCATCGCTTCTCGCTCGCTTTGGATGGCGGGCGGAGCCCCCAGGCATGGTGGCGCGAACGCATTCATCCCGACGATCGTGCGCGCGTCGTCGCGGCCATCGTCGCGTCGGTCCGGGGTCCGGGAATCAACCATGCCGCCGAATACCGTTTCCGGCGCGGTGATGGCTCCTACGCGCATGTCGCCGATCGCGCGTCGTTGATCCGCAACGACCAGGGTCGCGTCGTGCGCGCGATCGGCGCGATGGTCGATGTCAGCGAGCGCAAGCGGGCCGAGGAAATGCTGCAGGCGAGCGAGGAGCGTTTCCGGCTCGCGGCGACCGCCGCCGAGCTGGGCATCGCCGACATCGATCTCGTTCAACAGCGGGAACATTGGTCCGCCGAATTGCGCAACATCTTCGGCGTGACGTCCGATGCCCGCGGGTCGTCCGAACTGTTTGCATCACTGGTCCATCCCGATGACCGGGCAGCGGCAGTTCCACAATATGGCCTCGCTACGCTCGACGTTGCGGACGACCGCTCGCTGAAGAAGTTCCGCATCGTCCGACCGATCGACGCCGGTGTGCGCTGGCTGATCAGCGAACGGCATGTCATGCGCGACACGGCCGGTGCCGCCACCCGCCTCATCATCACCTACAAGGACATTACCGCCGAAAAGACCGCACAGGACCGGATCGCCTGGGCGGCGAGCCACGATGCCCTGACTGGCCTGGCCAATCGCCTGCAATATAATGCCGATCTCGAAGTCGCGCTGAAACGGGCGCGCATCGACAAGACCGCCGCCAGCCTGTTGCTGATCGACCTCGACAATTTCAAGCAGATCAACAACCGGCTCGGCCACCCGGCGGGCGACGCGACGCTGGTCGGCTTCGCCCGGCGGATGGCGGAAGCCATGCCCCCGGCCGCCCATGTCGCGCGGATCGGCGGCGACGAATTCGCCGCAATCCTTCCCGGGCACGACGCGACCGCGGCGCTCGCCATCGCGACCGATCTCCTGCGCCGGCTCGATCAGCCCTTGCCGGTCGGCACCACCAATGTCGATCTGCGCGCGAGCATCGGCATCGCCACCTTTCCTGTCCATGGTGGAAGTCCCGCGACGCTCGTCCAGAGCGCCGATCTCGCGCTCTATTCGGCCAAGGACGCCGGTCGCGGCGTCGCCCATGTCTTCAAACGCTCGCTGCGCGCGCACCGCGAAAGCGAAATCGCGATGCTCAACCACGCCCGGACGGCAATCGCCAATCACTGGCTGCAGCCACTCTATCAGCCCAAGATCGCGCTGGCGTCGGGGCGTATCGCCGGGTTCGAAGCGTTACTGCGGTGGCGCGACGCGCGCGCCGGGCTGCACGCGCCGGCCTCGATCGCCCATGCCTTTGACGACACCGAGCTCGCCGGGCATCTCGGCGACGCGATTTCCGAACTGATCTTCACCGACATGCGCGACTGGCTCCAGCGCGGCGTCGCCTTCGGCAAGATCGCCCTCAACGCCTCGCCGGCCGAATTTCGCCGCCCCGATTATGCCGGAAGGCTGCTCGCCCGCCTCGCCCGCTTCGGCGTGCCCGCGGCGATGGTCGAACTCGAAATCACCGAGACCGCCTTGCTCGACGAAAGCGCGGGCACCGTGCTCTTCGCGCTGGATCAGGTGCGCGCGGCCGGCATTACCGTTGCACTCGACGATTTCGGTACCGGCTTCTCGTCGCTCTCGCATCTGCGGCATTTCGCGGTCGATACGATCAAGATCGACCGGTCGTTCGTCGCCGGCATCGGCCGCAATGCCAGCGACCAGGCGATCGTCGAAGCCGTCTTCCGGCTCGGCGACGCGCTGGGCATGAGCACCGTCGCCGAGGGTATCGAAACCCGCGCGCAGGCCGATTTCGTGCGCCTGCACGGCTGCACCCACGCCCAGGGCTATCTTTTCGCACCGGCATTGGACGCGGCTCGCATCCCCGATCTGCTGGCGCGGGGCATTGACGGTCCGGGCGGTGACATCTGGCGCGCGGGCTGACGGTCCGGGCCCGCCCGGTCCCGCTTCAGCGCCGGTCGCGAACCCGCCGCCGTCGTCGCATCGTGGTTGGTGTTGGAACCAACAGTCTGACGTGGGGAATAGCGTTGCAATGACATCGATTTACATCCTTGACGACAATTCCTCCATTCGCTCGTCGCTCGAGATACTGTTCGCTTCTCTATTCAATACCGACATCATGACGTACGCGCGCGTCGAGGATTTCTATGCGCACGTTGACCGGCGGACGTCAGGTCTATTGCTGGTCGACCATCAGATGCCCGAATGCACCGGGATCGAGGTCATGCGAACCCTGAGCCGACGCGCCGATCGACGGCTCGCCATGGTGCTCATGTCGGGCTCGGTCGACGCCTCGCTGATCGATGAAGCAAAGGCGGCGGGCGCCGCGGCCGTGATCGAGAAGCCGTGCTCGACCGATACGCTGCGCCAGCTTGTCCAGCGCTCGCGCCCGCGCATTCCCTTGCGCTCGGCCTCGATCGCTAAGCCCCGGTCGACGACTCCCTATGCCTTTCCGGCGCTCAAAATAGGGCCGGCGCCGAGCCCGACACCGCAACTCATCCCATAAGCTTGCAATTCGAAACTTTTTTCCGAAGCTCTCACAGCTATTTAAATTAATTTCATAGTTAACCCGCGGCTAAGCGCGACGCCGCTCCGACAGGTCATCCTATAATTCAACCACCGGACCCCCAAGTGGGTCGCTCTTACCGAACGGGGTGCATTTTCGTGAAAAAATACCTTCTGCTGACTGCGGCGCCCTTCGCGCTTGCCACGCCTGCGATGGCCCAGCTGGTGCCGGCCACCCCGTCAACGGCAACCGCGAGCACAACCGCGCAGAAGGCAGCCAATCCCGCAGCCACGGCTCCGGCCGAGGAGCTTTTCTCGACCGGCGTCGCCAAGGGACGCGATCGACTCGACAGCGCGACATCGACCAGCGCGATGAAGGAAACCGAGATCGAGAAGATCGGCGCGCGTTCGCTCGGCGACATCCTGCGCAACATTCCCGGCATCCGTACCGAGTCATCGACCGGCGATGGCAACTCCAACTACACCATCCGCGGCCTTCCGCTCGCCGCTGGCGGCTCCAAGTTCATGCAGATCGAGGAAGACGGCCTGCCCGTTCTCGAATTTGGCGACTTCTTCAACGTCTCGTCGGATATCTTCATCCGCGCCGACTTCAACCTGTCAGCGGTGGAAGCCATTCGCGGCGGCTCGGCCTCGACCTTCGCATCGAACTCGCCAGGTGGCGTGATCAACCTCATCTCCAAGACCGGCGACGTCGAGGGTGGCGCGATCCAGCTGACCGGCGGCCTCGACTATGACATGAAGCGCCTCGACTTCGACTATGGTGGCAAGATCAGCGATTCGCTGCGTTTCCACTTCGGTGGCTTCTACCGCACCGGCGAGGGCGCGCGCCACGTCGGCTACAACGCCTATCAGGGCGGTCAGCTGAAGTTCAACGTAACGAAGCAGTTCGCCGATGGCTATATTCGCCTGTCAGGCAAATATCTCGACGATCGCTCGCCGCAATACATGCCGGGACCGATCGCGATCAGCGGTACCAATGACAAGCCGATCTACCAGAATGTCGCCAATTTCGACATCAAGAAGGATTCGGTACTGTCGCGCTACATCCCCAGCGTCGTCACGCTGGACGGCAACAACCAGCCGATCCACACGCCCGTCAGCGACGGCATGCATGCGGTCGTCAAGTCGATCGGGCTCGAGGCGCAGTTCGATGTCGCCGGCTGGAGCGTCACCGAAAAAGCGCGCTATTCGAAGATTTCGGGCAGCGTCACGCGCGATCTGTTCGCGGCAATGTATCAGGGCAATGCGCTTCCCGCATCGCTCGGCGCGGGCACCGGAAGGTTGAGCTATGCCACCGGCCCCAATGCCGGCCAGGTCATCACCAGCCCAAACTCGATCAACGGCAACGGCCTGATCGGCAACATGTATTTGATGCGGGTCAACGCAAACTCGCTCGACAACTTCACCAACGACGTGCGCATCAATCGCGCCTTCAAGCTGGGCAATGGCGAATTCACCGTGACCGGCGGTGTCTACAAGGCGCTGCAGAAGATCAACAATGACTGGCTCTACACCTCCATCGTGCAGGATGTGGCTGGCGGCGGCAATTCGTCGCTGATCGACTATACCGACAGCGCCGGCGTGGCGCAGACGCAGAACGGCGTGTTGAGCTATTCGCTAGGCGGTGCCGGGACGTACCGGCGGACCTATGACGTCCAGTATGACGTCACCGCCCCCTATGGTTCGCTCAACTATCACATCGGCAAGATCGCCCTCGGCGGCAGCATCCGCTACGATATCGGCAAGGTGCGCGGCCTGCTGTACGGCTCCGATCTCGGCGGTGGCCGCCTCGGCATCACCTCGTACGATTTCAACGGCGACGGCAAGATTTCGATCCCCGAGTCGAAGACCGCCTTCATCCCGGTCACCGCACCGGCACCGGTGCACTATGGCTATCATTATCTCAGCTATTCGGTCGGCATCAACTATCGCGTCGCCGAGCCGCTCGCAGTCTTCGCTCGGTACAGCCGGGGTGCCCGTGCCAACGCCGACAAGATTCTCTTCGCGACCTCGGTCAGCACGACCGACGGCAGCATGGCCGATCCGGCAAACGGCTATGACATCGTCACGCAGACCGAAGGCGGCGTGAAGTACCGCAAGGGAGGGTTTACCTTCAACGCAACAGCCTTCCTCGCCAACACGCAGGACACCAACCTGCAGGCCGGCACCGGTACGCAGACGCACCGCAACTACCGCGCTTATGGCGCCGAGTTCGAGGCTGGCTTCCGTCGCGGGCCGTTCAATATCACCGGCGGGCTGACCTATACCCATGCCACGATCGTCAACGACACGCTGAATGCAGCGGTTGCCGGCCAGGTGCCGCGTCACCAGCCGAAGTTCATCTTCGAGGCGACGCCGCAATATGAGACGCGCACCTTCTCTGTGGGCGCCAATGTGATCGGCAACACCAGCAGCTATTCGCAGGATACCAACCTGCTCAGGATGCCTGGCTATACCATGGTCAACCCGTTCGTGCAGTTCCGCCCGGCGGACCGCGTCGAACTGATGGTCAACGCCAACAACGTGTTCAATACGCTGGCCTTCTTCGAGGTCACCCAGGCGTCGGTCCCGGCGAACGGCGTCGGCCAGGCGCGTGTCGCCAATGGCCGCACGATCACCGCTTCGCTACGCTACGATTTCTGAACCCAACCGGACCAGCGGGGCGCCAATGGCGTCTCGCTGGTCCGGACCGGCTTCGGATCACCACTACAATATCAAGACAGTATCGGATAAGTGGATATACGGCAGATCAGCCTAAAACAGGCTGGCTGCCATAATATTGACCGATAAAATCTCCAAAAAATCCGTCATAACTTATGATATATTTTTTTGCCCTACTCACGACCGCGGCCCTGAAAGCCATCTATAGTTAATATAGATATGCCGAAATCAGGCATGAGGTGAGAGGCATAACATGAAAAAGCACTATTTTTTTCTCTCCGTCGCTCCACTTGCGCTGGCAACACCTGCCATGGCCCAGGTGATGACACCTGGCGCTCATGAGAGCGTTCCAGCCGCCGCTTCGCCGACGGCGGAGAAGGCAGCGCCACCGGAAGCCCCCGCCGAGGAGCTCTTCTCGACCGGCGTCGCCAAGGGTCGTGACCGCCTCGACAGCGCCACCTCGACCAGCGCGCTCAAGCAAAGCGAGATCGAAAAACTCGGCGCACGCTCACTCGCTGAGATCCTGCGCAACATTCCCGGCATCCGCACCGAGTCATCGACCGGCGACGCCAACTCCAACTACACGATCCGCGGTCTCCCGCTGGCCTCTGGCGGGACGAAGTTCATGCAGATCGAGGAAGACGGCCTCCCCGTTGTCGAGTTCGGCGACTTCTTCAACGTCGCATCGGACATCTTCATCCGTGCCGACTTCAACCTCTCGGCGGTCGAGGCCATTCGCGGCGGTTCGGCCTCGACCTTCGCATCGAACTCGCCCGGTGGCGTGATCAACCTCATCTCCAGGACCGGCGACGTCGAGGGCGGCGCGATCCAGCTCACCGGCGGCATCGACTACGACATGAAGCGCCTCGACTTCGACTATGGCGGCAAGATCAGCGATTCGCTGCGCTTCCACTTCGGTGGCTTCTACCGCACCGGCGAAGGCCAGCGTCACGTCGGCTTCAATGCCTATCAGGGCGGCCAGCTGAAGTTCAACGTCACCAAGCAGTTCACCGGCGGCTATATCCGCATCTCCGGCAAGTATCTCGACGATCGCACGCCGCAATATCTGCCGGGACCGATCCAGATCACCGGTAGCGATGCCAACCCGCATTATGCGAGCTTCGCGAATTTCGACGCGAAGAAGGACTCGGTGCTGTCGCGCAACATCGCCAGCTTCGCCACCCTGGATGGCAACAATCAGCCGATCAGGGTTTCGATGAGCGACGGCTTGCGTGGCGTCGTGAAGGCGATCGGGCTTGAATCGCAGTTCGAGGTCGCCGGCTGGAGCGTCACCGAGCGCGCCCGCTATTCGAAGATCTCAGGCAACACCATTCGCGATCTCGTCGCCAACATCTATGCCGGCAATGCACTGCCCGCGTCGCTCGGCGCGGGCACGGGAACGCTGACCTATGCCAACGGCCCGAATGCCGGGCAGGTCATTACCGTGGCCGGCAACATCAACGGCAACGGCCTGATCGGCGCCACTTCGCTGTCCAAGATCGATATCCATGCGCTCGACAACTTTACCAACGACGTCCGTGCCACGCGCGTGTTCAAGCTTGGCAATGGCGAACTGACCGTCACCGGCGGCGCCTACAAGTCGTTGCAGAATCTCCATACCGACTGGCTCTATTCGAACATTACCCAGGATCTCGCTGGTGGCGGCAATTCGTCGCTGATCAACTACACCAACGCGGCAGGCGTGGCGCAGAGCCAGGACGGCTTTCTGGGCTTCACACGGTCGGGTACGACGGGCTTTTTCAGGCGCACCTACGACCTGCAATATGACGTGACTGCCCCTTATGGGTCGGTCAACTATCACATCGGCAAGATCGCTATCGGTGGCAGCGTCCGCTACGACATCGGCAAGGTTCGTGGCCAGGTGTACGGGGTCGATCTGGGCGGCGGGCGCAGCGGTACCGTGTCCTATGATTTCAACGGCGACGGCAAGATCTCGGTGCCGGAAACGAAAACCGCCTTCATCCCGATAACCGCCCCAGGACCGGTCCACTACAACTACCACTATCTGAGCTACTCGGCCGGGGTGAACTTCCGCGTTTCGGAGCCGCTTGCCCTGTTCGCGCGCTACAGCCGGGGTGCCAGGGCGAACGCGGACAAGATCCTGTTCTCATCAAAGATCGACAACACCGACGGCAGTTTGCCCGATTCAGGCGATGGCTATGACATTGTCACCCAGACCGAAGGCGGCCTGAAGTTCCGCAAGTCCGGGATCACATTCAATGTTACGGCGTTCCTCGCCAACACCGAAGACACCAATGTCCAGGCCGGTGCGGTGACCACCGACCGCAATTACCGCGCTTATGGTGCCGAGTTCGAAGCCGGTTACCAGCATGGTCCGTTCGCTGTCGCCGCCGGCCTGACCTACACCCATGCCGAGATCGTCAACGACCGGTTGAATGCTGCGGTCGCCGGCATGGTGCCACGCCACCAGCCGAAGTTCATCTTCGAGGTGACGCCGCAATATGTGACGCGCACTTTCTCGGTCGGCGCCAATGTGGTCGGCAATACCGCCAGCTACGCGCAGGACATCAACCTGCTCAAAATGCCTGGCTATACCCTGGTCAATCCGTTCGTGCAGTTCCGTCCTGTCGAGCGGGTCCAGCTCATGCTCAACGCCAACAACGTGTTCAACACTCTCGGCCTGATCGAAATCTCCCAGACGACGGTGCCGGGGAACGGTGTCGGCTGGGGACGTGCCGCCAATGGCCGCACCGTCACCGCGTCGCTGCGCTACGACTTCTGACCTTGCCAGGCCATCGGCGCGTCGGCGACCGGTGGCCTGGTCCTTCCGGGACGGACGTCGCGACGCGGTGTCGCGCGCGACATCGCGGCGTGCCCGCTCCGGCAAACCCTTCTCTCGCGGAGAAAGTGACGGACGAACCTTGGCGAGAGCGCAGCGCATCATTCGCTGTTTTGCCGTGGCGACGCTCCGGGGCCGGACACCATCCTATAATTGAACATGTGGAGCCGCTGGCATCCATCATTGTTGGGAAATTTAAAATGAAAAAGTCGCTGCTCCTCCTCACTGCCGCACCGTTGGCGCTGGCCGTCCCCGCCACCGCCCAGGTCGCCGCCGCACCGCCCGCCAAGCAAGCGTCCGGCACCGCGAGCGCGCCGGCGGAGGAAGCCTTCACCACCGGCGTCGCCAAGGGCCGTGACCGGCTCGACAGCGCGACCTCGACCAGCGCGCTGAAGGGCGGCGACATCGAGGAATTCGGCGCGCGCTCGCTCGGCGAGATCTTGCGCAACATTCCCGGCATCCGCGCCGAGAGCGAGGGCGGCGAAGGCAATGCCAGCTATTCGATCCGCGGGCTGCCGCTCGCGGCGACCGGCTCGAAATATCTGCAGCTTCAGGAAGACGGTCTGCCCGTCCTCGAGTTCGGCGACATGCAGCAATTCGCGCCCGACATGTTCATGCGCGCGGATCTCAACCTGTCGGCGGTGGAAGCCATTCGCGGCGGCTCGGCCTCGACCTTCGCGTCGAATTCGCCGGGCGGTGTGATCAACCTGTTGTCCAAGACCGGCGATGTCGAAGGCGGCGCCGTGCAGACGACCCTCGGCCTCAACTATGGCGAGCATCGCATCGACGCCGATTATGGCCACAAGCTCAGCGACACACTGCGCTTCCACATCGGCGGCTTCTACCGCCAGGGCGAAGGCCCGCGCAATCTCGGCTATGACGGGTACAAGGGCGGCCAGCTGAAGTTCAACGTCACCAGGACGTTCGGCAACGGCTTCGTCCGCGTCTATGGCAAATATCTCAACGACCGCACGCCGTCCTACCAGCCGATCCCGATCATGGTGTCCGGCAGCGATGCGAACCCGGCTTTCACGAACGTCCCGGGTGTCGATATCAGGACCGATTCGTTGCTGTCGCGCAACAACAACAATGTCCTCACGCTCGACGGCGCCAACAACATCAAGCGAGACGATGCGCGCGACGGCATGCATGCGGTGGTCAAGGCGATCGGCTTCGAGGCGCAGTTCGACTTCGGCGACTGGTCGTTCAACGACAAGTTCCGCTTCGCCGCGATCTCCGGCGGCACGATCCAGACCCTGCCGCTGGCAGTCGCGCCGGCCGCGGCGCTTGCCTATGCCTATGGCGGCCCGGGCGCTTCGCTCAGCTATGCCACCGGTCCGCGCGCGGGGCAGCTGATCGCCAGCCCGGGCGCGCTCAACGGCAACGGCCTGCTGTTGTCGTCGATCTTCCTCGACACCACGGCGAACAGCCTTCAAAACGTCACCAACGACCTGCGCGCCAGCCGCGTGTGGAAAATCGGTCACGGCGAGCTGACCATGACTGCGGGCTTCTACAAGTCTTCGCAGACCTACAATTCGGACTGGTCGTTCCTCAACATCCTGTCGGACGTCCGCGGCGGCGGCGATGCGGCGCTGGTCAATGTCACGAACGCCGCCGGTGTGCCGACGACGCAGGACGGCTATATCGCCTTCGGCATAAACGGGGCGCTCTATCACCGGCGATATGACGTCACCTATGCCGTGAACGCGCCCTATGGGTCGCTCAACTACCATATCGGCAAATTGGCGATCGGCGGCAGCGTCCGCTACGACATGGGCAAGGCGAGCGGATCGGTCTTCGGCGCCGATCTCGGCGGCGGTCGCATCGGCGTGGCGCCCATCGACCTCAACGGCGACGGCCATATCTCCATCCCCGAGAGCCAGACCGCCACGTTGCCGCTCGGAAGCCCGGGCAATGTCGATTACAGCTACCATTATCTGAGCTACTCGGTCGGCGCGAACTTTCGTATCGCCGAGCCACTGGCGATGTTCGCGCGCTACAGCCGCGGTGGCCGTGCTGCCGCCGACAAGGTCCTGTTCACGCCGGCCATCGGCGTCCAGAGCGGCCAGCTGCTCGATCCCGCCAGCGGCTTCGACACCGTCAAGCAGAGCGAAGTCGGCCTCAAGTTCCGCAAGTCGGGGATCACGGTCAACGTGACGGGGTTCTCGGCAACGACCGGCGAGCGCAACGTCCAGGTCAACAGCAAGCCCGATGGCTCGATCCAGGTCGAGAACATCGTCCGCGGCTATAGCGCCAAGGGCGTCGAGGTCGAAGCCGGCGTGCGTCACGGCCCCTTCCGGCTGACGGCCGGCGCTACCTATACCAGCGCTAAGATCGCCAGCGATGCGGCGCACCTGACGCTGATCGGCAATGTGCCGCGCCACCAGGCGAGCTTCCTGTTCGAGACGACGCCGCAGATCGAGACGAAATACGCCACCGTCGGCGCCAATATCGTCGGAACGACCAGCAGCTATGCGCAGGACGTCAACCAGCTCAAGCTGCCCGGCTACACGCTGGTCAATGCCTTTGTTCAGGTTCGCCCGATGCAGCGGATGCAGGTGATGCTCAACGTCAACAACCTGTTCGACACCGTTGCGCTGGCCGAGATCACACAGGGGACCATCCCCGCCAGCGGCATTGTCCTGGGACGCGCCATGAACGGCCGGACCATCTCCACCTCGCTGCGTCTATCCTTCTGAGGCGCATCGGGCAGCCGGGGCCGCAGCAATGCCCCGGCTGCCCGGACCATCCTTTCGGCTACCCATGAAAGTTGTGACGATGTTGAAATCCCTGAAGATCCCGAGGAAGCTGGCACTCTCCTTCCTCACGATCTGCGTCTCGGCCGCGGTGATGATGCTGGTGTTCTTCACGACCGTCACGATGATCCGGAGTTCGACCGCCAGCAACAATCTCAGCCAGACGATCCACGCCAATGCGCTGACGCTGGAGACCGCGCTGCTGCGCCAGAACAGCCAGCTTCGCGGCTTCCTGGTCACCGCCGACCCGAGCTATCTCAAATCCTATGGCGAGGCGCGCGACGAATATGACAGCACCTCGGAATCGCTCGAAAAGCTGCTGACCGATCCGGCGCAGCGCGCCGCGGTGACCAAGTCGCGCGAGGCCACCCTGGCATGGCGCGAGAAATGGGGCGATCGGCTGATCAAGCTGGTTCAGGCGGGCCAGCGCGACGCCGCGCAGGCCGAGGTGCGCGCTGCCGGCAAGGCCGTGCTGACCAGTGCCGCCGTGCTGCCGCTGCGTGACGTCCGCGACGCGCAGGAGGAGCTCACCAAGAAGAATTCGGCGCTCCAGGAAACCGCGATCAGCACCGCGATCATGGCGCTCTTGCTGGGCGGGATTGCGCTGATCGGCATCGCAATCACGCTCGCCGTGGTGCTGAGTCAGTTGATCGCCCAGCCGATCTCGCGGCTCACCGCGACCATGGCCAGCCTCGCCGCGGGCAGGAACGACATCACCGTTCCCGATCTCGACCGCACCGACGAACTGGGCGACATGGCGCGCGCCGTGCTTGTGTTCCGCGACGCGGCGATCGCCAAGCATGCCGCCGACGAGACCGCGGCCCGCGCCGAGGCCGAACAGAAGATGGTCGTCGACACGGTGTCGGCACATCTGTCGGAATTGGCCGACGGCAATCTCACTGCCGAGATCGACCGCGACTTCCCCGGCCAATATGGCGCCGTCAAGACCAACTTCAACGCCGCCGTCATCGCACTGCGCGAGCTGATTTCCTCGGTGATGGAATCGACCGTCGCGATCGGCACCGGCTCGGGCGAGATTGCCCAGGCGTCGGAGGATCTGGCGCGCCGGACCGAGGCCAATGCCGCCAATCTCGAAGAGACCTCCGCCGCGGTGCTGCAGATGGACGGCCGCCTAAAGGCGACCGCCGAGGCCGCCAGCAGCACGGCGGTCCGCGCCAACGGCACCATGGCGACCGTCACCGACGGCCGCGCGACGGCCGACGAAGCGGTGCGCGCGATGAGCCGCGTCGCCGACAGCGCCAAGGGCATCGACAGCGTGATCGAGGGCCTCGACAAGATCGCCTTCCAGACCCGCGTGCTCGCGATGAACGCCGCCGTCGAGGCCGGCCGTGCCGGCGAGGCGGGCCGCGGCTTCGCGGTCGTCGCCGACCTCGTTTCGGCCCTGGCGATGCGCGCCGAAGAGGAAGCCGGCCGCGCCCGCGACCAGCTCAGCGCGACGCAGACCGACATCGTCACCGCCGTCGGCGCGGTGCAGAAGGTCGATGTGGCGCTGGCCGACATCATGAGCGGCGTCGGCGAGGTCAATACGCTGCTCGGCAACATCGCCTCCGACAACCAGACGCAATCGACCGCGATCAGCCAGATCAGCGCGGCGATCAGCACGATGGATCATGCCACCCAGCAGAATGCGGCGATGGTCGAGGAAACCTCCGCCGCCGCCCGCAATCTCGCCAGCGAAGTCAGTGGCCTGTCCGACAAGGCCGGTCAGTTCAACGTCGGCAATGCCGGGGCATCGGCTGGCGGCGGGCGGCGCAAGCCATCGTCGCGCTTCTCCGGACCGACCAAGCAGTTGCCCGCCGCCGCGGTGTCCGCGCTGGTGCGCCAGAGTTCCGCCAGCGACGACTGGCAGGCCTTCTAGCCAGCCTGCCTCCGCAACACCGGGTTGCGCGCACATGCGACGTTATCGTGCCGATTATGGCCGCCGATCGAGGCAGGGGAACCTTGCATGAATATGGTCTCGCCCATCCTGAACCGCGGCGAGCTTTCGCGTCAGGCGCGGGTCGCCCAGGGTCTCGGGTCGCCGTTCGTCGCGGCGGTACTCGAGGCCGGGCAGCGCCAGCTCCACCGGGCGCCGCACACGGCCGCGCTGATCGAGCAATGGCCGCGCGACCCGTCCAGCTCGGCGCTGGCGATGCGCTTCAATGCCGCGCTCCACGCGCTCGCCCGGCAGGGTGCGCTGCCCGCGCTGCGCGCGCTCTATCTTCGCCAACATGACGACTATGATGGCGCGATCGGCGCGGCACTGGCAGCGCAGGACGGCTTCGTCGCGGCGTTCATGCGCGGCACGCCGCAAACCAACGAGGTCGGCCGCGCCGCCGCGATCGCCGCCGCCTTGATGGTCGCGCGGGCCGATTTCGGCCTGCCGTTCGAACTGCTCGAGCTCGGCTCGAGTTGCGGGCTCAACCTCAACCTCGCGCGCTACGGCTACACGCTTGGCGGCGTTGCGGCGGGTACGACGGATTCGCCGGTGCAGATCGCGCCGCAATGGCTCGGCCCTCCGCCGATCCTCGCCCCGATCGCGGTGGCCCGGGCACGCGGCAGCGACCTCAATCCACTCTACGCCGACGACGACGCGACGCGCGACCGGCTGCTCGCCTTTGTTTGGGCCGACCAGCCCAGGCGCGCGGCGCGGCTCGAACAGGCGCTGGCGCTGGCGCGGCGCTATCCGCCGCACATCGACCAGGCCGATGCGGTCGCCTGGCTCGGCGATCGCCTGGCCGCCCCGCAACAGGCGGGGCTGTGCCGGGTGATCTTCCACTCGATGGTGCTGCAATATCTGACCGACGACGAACGCCAGGTCGTCGAGGAAACCATCGCCGGCGCCGGAGCGCGTGCCACGCGCGAGCGCCCGCTGGCGCGGATCAGCTTCGAATGGACGCCGTCGCGCGACGAGGTGCAGCTGTGTCTGACGCTCTGGCCGACCGGCGAGAAGCGCATGCTCGCGACCTGCCATGCCTATGGCGACTGGATCGACTGGCGCGGCTGGCGCAACTGACACGACGCTATCCCAGCGCGGCGTCATCGAAGGCGAACACCGCGCTGGGCCGGGTGACGTCACTGTCGGTCTCCGCCACGTCGTAGCTGGCCAACATCCGCAGCCGCGCAGCCGGCAGCCAGGCGCGCCACGGATCGCCGATCAGCACGTCGATGCCGGCTGCGCGGCAGCGTTCGAGGAACGCCGTCACCCGCTCGGCCAGCGCCTGCTCGTAGAACAGGTCGCCAACCAGAACGAGATCGACCGGCGGCGGCGCCCCGGGTGTCAGGTCCTGATGCGCGACCACGACCCTGGCGTCGTTGTGCGCGACGTTGAGGCGCAGCGCGGCGATGGCGTAGCGATCGACCTCGGCAGCGATCACCGACGCCGCCCCGGCGCGTGCCGCAGCAATCGCCACCAGCCCCGAGCCTGCGCCGAGATCGAGCACGCGCCGCCCGGCGACGAGCGCGGGCCGGTCGAGCACATGACGCGCCAGCGCGAGGCCGCCGGCCCAGTAATAGGCCCAGTAAGGCGTGCCGAAGCCGGCTTCGTCCGCGTCCGCCAGCGTCGCCAGCCGCGACGTCGGGATCGCCTTGTGCAGGCGGATTTCGGGGATGGCGGGCACCGGCAGCACGGGCAGCCTCGCCCGGATGAACGCGGTGGGATCGGCAGGCGGCACGGTGCCGATCATAGCCCCGCCACGCCGGGATCGACAAGGCGTGCGCGGCGACGGAACAGGTATCATCAAGCGCGGGTTCATCCGCCGTGGCGCAGGCGCGCCACCCACGGAAGGGAGCGCGACGACACACGGCATGACGCATGATGGCTACCGCGCAGGACAGGGACGCTGGACGGGCGGGCGCATCGCCAGCGCGGCCGGTGCCGCGGTCGTGCAGGCACTGCTCGCCTGGGTGCTGATCGCCGGGCTCGCGGTCGGCATGCCGAAGCAGATCGCCGACGAGCTCAAGCTGTTCGCGGTAACGCCGCCCCCGCCCCCGCCGCGCACCGTACCCGAGAAACCCAAGGCGGCGTCGCACAAGCAGAAGGGCAAGCCCTCCCCCGCGAACCTGCGCGCCAAACCGACCGAGATCGTCGCGCCCAAGCCGATCGTGCCCGTCCCGCCGCCGCCGGTCGTCGCCGCGCC
>NZ_JARYTI010000036.1 GCF_029911635.1 Sphingomonas sp. AR_OL41 | reverse complement strand
GCATCCGCCATGTCGCGGGTCACCGAAACCGGCTCAAAACCGAAAACCCCATAGCGAACCGCTTGGGGCCCGCGGGTTCGGGCCTCCAAGACTTTCGTACGCCTGCCGGCATCCGAAACTCTTCAGGAAAGCGGAATGGCCGGTTTGGAGCGCCGACATGGCTTCTCCGGCGGTTCGTTCATCCCCATCGTTGTGGCTGCTGTGCGCCCTAATTTGAGACGTTCAGCGGTCTCGGAGCCAATCCCACAAGCCGACGTTCGTCCGTTCAACGCGGACCGAAACGATTGGTGGATTACAGCCTGACCGCTTCCGGGCGAGTGCGGCCGATGTACTCTATTGGGGCGGGATGGCTGGGAGGGCCGCGACCGATATTTCACCCATCCAAAAGCCTATTTTGTCAGAATCTCTCGACCAACCTGAAATCCTGTTTTTCGCGCCACTTGTTACCCCTACCATGACAGCCAGTTTGGGAGGCGTCATGCTGCGAATTCTAATTGATACCTGCGTCTGGCTCGACATCGCCAAGGACTATCGCCACCTCAAAACATTAGACGTGCTCATCGACCTGATCCGCGATGGCGAGGCCGAACTTGTCGTGCCTCAACAGACGTTGGACGAGTTCGAGCGGAACAAGGGGCGCATCGTCAAGGAGACCAGCCAAGGCATAGGCACCTGCCCGTCGCGTGGCGGATGGACGTTGACAACCTCAATGGGAAACCGGCCTCGCCGGTTCTCCAGCTTGTCGACAATATCGGCGTGGCCTTCGGGAACGACAAACTCCATGTAAAAGCCGGGGGTGCCACCGGCGACGGCGGCATCGCGGTTCGCTAGGATGTTCTCACCCTGCTGGACGACTTGGGTGAGCGCCTGGGTCAGTGCGTTGGCATGTTGGGCGCGATCTCGCTGCGGTGGACCGCCGCCACCGCCGCCGCCAGCCTGATGCGCTGTATAGCCTTGCCGGCCACCCTTGTTTTGCAGGTAGAAATGCGGGTGCGGACGCGGTTCCTCGTCAGCCATAGTCAATGGCGTGCCGCCGCCCTCCGTTCAGCAATGGCGGCCAGCAGGTCCTTGGTCTCGACCCGCTCGCGTCCGTCGAGGAGAGTCTGCTTCGCCGCCTCGTCGGCGATGCGCGATAGATCGGCCTGGCTTAACCCCTCAATCTCCGTGCTGGCGCGGGTCCAGTCGAGCTCGTGCGTGTCGAAGGTCGACAACCGCGCTTTGAGGATCTCGCGAGCGACCTCCAGATTGGGAAGCGCGTACTCGATGACGTCATCGAAACGACGGAACAGAGCCGGGTCGAGCAGCTCGGGGTGGTTGGTTGCGGCGATGATCAGCCCCTCGCTCTCGTCTTCCTCCAGAAACTGGAGGAAAGAGTTCAGCACGCGCCGGATCTCGCCGACATCGTTGCGCTCGCTGCGTCGCGCGCCGATCGCGTCGAACTCATCGAAGAAATAGACGCCGCGCGTCTCCGCCATCGCGGCAAATACGGTGCGGAGCTTGGACGCGGTCTCGCCCATGAACTTGGTCAGCAGGCCGTCCAGTAGGACCGAGAACAACGGCAGCCTGAGTTCGCCCGCCATGGCCGCGGCCGTCATCGTCTTTCCGGCACCCGGCGGTCCGATGAGGAGCAGCTTGCGACGTGGCCGCAAGCCGTGCTGGCGCAGGCGGAAGGCTTGGCGTTGCTCGACGATCACGCGCTCGAGCCGTTCGCGCAATGTCCCTGGCAGCACCATGCCCGAAAGCCTGGTGTCGACATATTTGGCGGCGACGAGGTTAGCGAGTTCACCGCGCGGCTGGACCAGCGGCACCGCACGCGACGGCTTCGACTTCTTGGCGCGCGCTCCGTCGACCATATCGCGCAACTGCTGCGCCAGCTTGCCGTGCCCCTGACGGGCCTCGTTGGCGGCAGCCTGCATCGCCACGGTCAGAAACTGTTCGTCGTCACCATCCAAATGGCTCTGAAGCAAGGCGACGAGGTGCGTGGCCTTCGTCATCGGCTAAAGACTGTAGATCTACGCGTTTCCATGCTCGCTACTCGCACTGTCTGTCGCCGCAACGCTTGGACGATGCGCATTTCGACTGCCCCCCTAGTCGTCGGACAGGTCCTATCGTGCTTCGTCGGCCGTGACAACGATGCCCGGCGAGGGCCCGACATTCTCTCGTTTATAACCCCTAGTTGCTCCGATGCGGTTTGGCGTCACGGCAGTGCAGCCCTCATCTCGTCATAGCCGAGCCCCGACGGCGCCGCGGAGTGATGATCGGCCATCCGCTTTGGATCTGCCATCATGCCCAGCATTATCCGATGCTCCTGTTGCTTGTGGCGCAGGAGACCGCCCATCCCGGCCGCGATAAGGGCCGCGTTCGCCTCTTCGCCAGCTGCGGTCATCTGGTGGTAATAGCCGTAGCGGACCCGGCCCGGCACGATTTCCGTGTCGAGGATCAACAGTCCGCCCGACATGCTGATGTTCGGGTCGACCAAGCTCAACGTCACGTCGGTCTTGCGACCATCGAGTTCGATCCACGAATGCGAGATCATGATGTTGTCGGTGCCGTCGTTGACATAGCCGACGACCGGATCGGTCGTGATGCTGTGCTCGTCCTTCAGAACACGATGCAGAAACATAGTCGTGAGGTAGCAACCGCCCGTATAGCGCTTGGGGAGGATGAAACGTTCGTAGAAGGCCAAGGCTGTGTTCGCCACGACCAGCGCCCGCTCGTCGCCGGCGATGCCGGCGAAAAGATCCGCCTTCGCCCTCTTGAAAGCGTCTGCCCTTCGCTTCGCCTCACCCACGTTCCTGGCCTTTCGCTTTGATCTTGCGCCACGCCGAGCCAGGACCGACCCGATCCACACAATCACCGACACGCACCCGATTAGGTAGGTAGAAGAACTGATCGAACGGGCCGATCAGGCAAGAGCGAATGGGCGGCAGTATGATCCCAACGTCTCCGGCCGTTCGGCAAAGGCTATCAGGGCATTCGTAAAGGCGCGTGCAGACGCGAGGTATAGCCGAGCGGGCGCATGGCGGTGAGGTCGTCGCGGGCAGGACCTGCCCGGTCCATGCCCACCCGTGAGGACGCGCTTAAGCCCCGAGCAACCACGCCTCGGCCATGGTGACCGTTTCAAAGCAACGTGCATCGCGCCCTTCCAGCGCGCGCATCAACTGGCTGCGGGCGAGCGTCTGGCTAACGACGAAGGATAGCCGCTTCGACCGATATGCCGGGTCGCCGAGAATCGCCCTGAAGGCGGCCACCGCTTCCTGCGACTGAATCTTCATGCCGCGCAGATCATTCAGCGTCATATGCTGGTTGGGCGCGCAGGTGAGTTGCGCATGGACGGCGGCGCGTTCCGCGACGAAGCGCGCGATATCGTGCGGACCGAAGAAGCCGGCCATGGCGATGCGGACGAGCGAGCGGGCGATATCGACCTCGATGGTGAAGCTACCGTCCGTCGGTCGCTTGGTGTTCGCTGCGAGGTGGTCGGCGATGCTATCGCCCTGACCCGAATGCTGCCGGCGATGTACCGCGTTTTGCACCAGTTCCGCTCTCCCTGACGGCGGGGGCGACTCATTTGCCCTCCGCCGCGAGCCAGATTTATCGACCCACCATTTACGCGACGTTACGCGCCCCCGGCCGCGCGGCGATGAGCTCGCGACCCCGCCTGATCGATCCACACTGTCAACTTGCCGCCCTGACCATCGCCGGGCGCCGCGAGCCGGGCAAGGTTGCTTCTGCCCGTTCCCGACGCACCGCCGGTGCTTCCGACATCAAGACTTTGGGAGGTTCGACAGGATCAAACGGCGCTGCATCCATCCCATAATTCATACCGAGATCAATAAGAATAGAGCGACTAACACTACTAAAATTATCGAATTTTCTGATTCAATATTTTATCAAATTCTGCAATTTATAAAATAGCTAACAACATATTTAAATGGACCATTGAATCAAATTAAATAAAATTGTCAATAAATTGAACAAAAACGCCTTTCATCAATTTGAGCAATATATCCGCGATTTCAGATGATCTCCATTATTATTTGCGGTGGCAAGGGGCAATATGCGTCAGATGAAAACAATCGCCGTGGCGCTTTTGGTCGTTGGCCAACCCGCCGTCGCGCAGCAGATCCCGAATGGCGGGACGCAGCTTCAACAGATTCCGCCGGCACCGGTGAGCGCCCAGCCCGAGCCGCAATTGCCCGTTCCCGCTGTCGCGCCCGTGGCGGAGACCGCCCCGGGCGGTCCACGCATCCGGATCGACACGCTTCACGTCTCGGGCGCGACGCTCTATCCGGAGAGCACGCTGATCGCGGCCAGCGGCATCGTCATCGGGAGCGAGCTCGATCTCGCCGGGCTGCGCACGGCGGCCGCGCGGATCGCCACCTTCTATAACCGGCGCGGCTATTTTCTCGCCCGTGCCTATCTGCCGCCGCAGGACGTCAAGGGCGGCACCGTCACGATCGAGGTGATCGAGGGGCGTTACGGCAAGGTCGGCATTACCAATTCGAGCAACCTGCACGACGGCGTCGCGCTCGGCGTGCTCGGTGGTCTCGACGCGGGCGATGTCGTCGCCAGCGCACCGCTCGAGCGCCGGCTGCTGCTCCTGTCCGACATGCCGGAAATCGCCGTCAGCTCGACTCTTTCCCCCGGCGCGACGCAGGGCTCGTCGGACCTGACGGTCGCAATCGCGCCCGGGCACCGCATCACCGGCAGCGTCGAGGCCGACAATGCCGGCAACCGCTACACCGGTGCCTATCGCGCGGGCGGCACGGTCAACCTCAACGATGCCACCGGCCTTGGCGACATGCTCAGCCTGCGCGTGCTCGCCTCGACCGAGGGCCTCGCTTATGGCCGCGCGGCATGGCAGGTGCCGCTCGGCAATCTCACCGTCGGCGCCTCTTATGCCCATTTCCGCTACGATCTCAGCCATGAGTTCGAGGCGCTCAGGGCGCATGGCACGGCGGATATTGCCAGCCTCTATGCCAGCTACCCACTGATCCGATCGCGCCGCGCCAACCTCTATGCGGTGGCCGATGTCAGCGCGAAGTGGTTCGATGACCGCGCCGATCTCGCCGCGACGCAATCGCGCCGCGCCAGCCAGGCGGTGACGCTGGGCTTCAACGGCAACATCCGCGATTCGATCGGCGGCGGCGGCTGGACGGCCTTTTCGCTCGGCTGGACGATCGGCGATCTCGACCTGCGCAGCCCGCTGGATCGTGCGGCCGACGCGCTCACCGCGCACAGCGCCGGCACCTTCAACAAGGTGCAGTTCAGCGTGGCGCGGCTGCAGGCGATCGCCGGGCCGCTGTCGCTCTACGGCGCGGTCCGCGGCCAGCTGGCGTTCGACAATCTCGACAGCTCGGAGAAGATGGAATTGGGCGGCGCCTATGGCGTGCGCGCCTATCCCGAAGGCGAATCCTATGGCGATCAGGGCTATATCGCCACCGCCGAGGCGCGCCTGATGCTCAGCGACGGGATAGCGAAATTTCCCGGACATCTGCAATTGATCGGCTTCGTCGAAACGGGCGAGGTCGATTACGCCAAACATCCGTGGTTCACGACCCGGAACCATTCGACGCGCAGCGGCTATGGCGCCGGACTGGTGTGGATGGCGCCGGAGAATTTCACCTTCCGCGGGACCTATGCCCGCAAGCTCGGCACCGCCCCGGCAACCTCGGCTCCCGATCGTAACGGCCGCTTCTGGTTCCAGGTCACCAAGACCTTCTGACGACAGCGCGACACCGCGCCCCCGCGCCGCGCTTCTCTCCTTCAAGGAATGTCATCATGACCGTACGCCGTAATCCAACCACTTCCGCCTCCGTTTCCAACACCCGTCGACCGCTGCTCGGCTCGACCGCGCTCGTCCGGCTCGCGCTGATCGGCCTCGCCGGCTCACTGGCTCTGGGCGGCCAGGCTCAGGCGCAATCGCTTCCGACCGGCGGCAGCGTCGTCGCTGGCGCCGCCACCATCACCGGCGGCGCCAACAGCGTCACCATCAACCAGACGACCGGTGCTGCCGCGATCAACTGGGACAGCTTCAACATCGCCCAGGGCAACAGCGTCACCTTCGTCCAGCCGAACAGCAATTCGGTCGCGCTCAACCGCGTGCTCGGCCCCGATGCCTCGCAGATCTTCGGCAACCTCACCGCCAACGGCAAGGTGTTCCTCGTCAACCCCAATGGCGTGCTGTTCGGCGCCAGTTCGCAGGTCAATGTCGGCGGCCTCGTCGCCTCGACGCTGAACATCACCGATGCCGACTTCATGGCCGGCAATTATCGCTTCGCCGGCAGTGGCGGCGGCGCCGTGCTCAACCAGGGCACGATCACCGCGGCCGATGGCGGGTTCGTCGCGCTGCTCGGCGCGCATGTCGCAAATGACGGCACGATCGCGGCGCGCTTCGGCAGCGTCGCGCTCGCCGGCGGCGAGGCGATCACGCTCGACGTCGCTGGTGACGGCCTGCTCAACATCGTGGTCGACAAGGGCGCGGTTGGCGCGCTGGTGCGCAACGGCGGACTGATCCGCGCCGATGGCGGCAATGTCTTGCTGACCGCGCAGGGCGCGGGCCAGCTGCTCGGCACCGTCGTCAACAACAGCGGCGTGATCGAGGCGCGCACGATCGACAGCCATGCCGGCGTGATCCGCCTGCTCGGCGATATGGAAAGCGGCACCGTCAACCTGACCGGCACGATCGACGCCAGCGCGCCGTATAACGGCAATGGCGGTTTCATCGAAACCTCCGCCGCGCATGTGAATATCGCCGCCAGCTCGCAGGTCTCGACGTTTGCAGCGCGGGGGGTGACGGGTACCTGGCTGATCGACCCGCAGGACTTCATCATCGGCGCCGGCGGCAACATCTCGGGCGCGACGCTCTCGGCGCTGCTCGTCACCAACAATGTGACCATCACTACGCTGCCCGGCCCCGACGCGACCGTGCCGGGCACCCCGCCGACGACGACGCTGGGCACCACCCTGTCGGGCAATGGCGACATCATCGTCAACGACGCGGTCGCCTGGACGGCAACGCCGAGCACCACGACGCTGCGGCTCAACGCCTTCCGCGACGTGGTGTTCAATGCCGCCGTCACCGCGACCAACGGCAATATCGTGGCGTGCTGCGGCCGTGACGTCATCGTCAATGCGGCGCTGACCACCACCAATGGCAGCATCCTGCTCAACGCCGGCCGCAATGTGACGGTGTTCCACGCCATGACGACGACCGACGGCAATATCGCGCTGTGCGCCGGTCACGATGTGACGATTGCTGCGGCTGTGACGCTCACGCGGGGGAGCACGATCCCGTCGCAGAGCCTAGGCCTCCAGCCAGGCCTGCTGATCATCGCCGGCGCGGACGGCACGGGCCCGGGCGTCGCCGGCGGCACTTTGGTGTTCGCGCCGTTGACCCCGCCGGTCACGGTGACGGGCCCCAATGCGGCGGTAGTCATCAACTACAACCCGATCTCCTACGCCGCCCCGACCGATTTCTCGGGCTTCTTCACGCTGAGCCTCGGCGCGTCGGTGGTGCAACGCATGCTGCTCTTCCCCAATGGCGGCCGAGCCGCCGACGGCACCACTGCCACGGTGCTGACCGGTTTCAACACCACCGCGACCTCGGGCCTCCCTGTCGGCGTCACGCTGGTCGCCGGTGCCGGCGCCAGCGCGGTGTTCGACAGTGCGGCCGTCGGCACCAATGTCGGCATCAGCTATACCGGCTACAGTCTCGCCGGCGCCAATGCCGGGCAATATGCGCTGGCAGGCTCTTGCTGCGTGTCGGGCTTCCGGACGACGGGCACGATCACCGCTGCCGTTGTGACGCCACCCGTTGTGACGCCGCCTGTCGTGACACCACCCGTCGTGACACCACCCGTCGTGACACCACCCGTCGTGACGCCACCCGTCGTGACACCGCCCGTCGTGACACCGCCGGTCACGACGCCACCCGTCACGACACCGGTTTCGCCGCCCGTCACTACTCCCGTCGTGACGCCACCAGGCACTCCCGGGCAGCCCGGTCAGCCGACCTTCCCGGGCGTCGTGATCACCACGCCCCAGCCACCGGAGGAACTGGTCACGCTCGTGCCACCGCAGCCCGAGGTCCCGGTCGTTATCGTCGAACATCCCAAGACGCCGGAGTTGCCCGAGGTTCCGAGCGTGGTCGTGAAGCACCCGCCAATGCCGCCGCTTCGTCCGGCCAAGCAGGACCGCAACTAGGATGCGCTGCGTCCGCCCTGCCTGGCGAATCACGCTGTGCCTCCCGCTCGCCCTGGTGGCGGCGGGAGCGGGGCAGGCCGCGCCAATTGTACCGCTCGGCCTCGCCGTCCGCGCCGACGTCGCTACATCGAACGACACGCAGCGCCTCGCCCATTGGGTGGTCAGCAGCAACGACGCGCAGGGCCGGCCGTTCATCATCATCGACAAGGTTGCCGCGCGTGTCTTTGCGTTCATGCCAGACGGGTCGTTGCGCGGCGAGGCACCGGCGCTGCTCGGTCTGGCGCGGGGCGATATCTCGCCGCCCGGCATCGGCAACCGCAAGCTCGTTGACATCGGCCCAGCCGACCGGATCACGCCCGCCGGACGCTTCGAGGCCGAGATGGGTCGCGATCTGACCAACGACATCCTCTGGGTCGATTACGACGCGGCGATATCGTTGCACCGGGTGGTGACCAACAAGCCGGCCGAGCGCCGGCTGGCGCGCCTCGCGACCGCCTCGGCCCTCGACAACCGCATTTCCTATGGCTGCATCAACGTACCTGCGGTCTTTTACGAGACGATCGTCGCGCCCTTGTTTCGGCCCGCGAACGGCGTGGTTTATGTGCTGCCCGAACGGCGCGCCTTTGCCGATGTTTTCGCTGCGGCCGCCGCCTCCGGCAGTCCGCCATCATCCTGGCATATCGACGCAAAGCCGGTTTCCGCGCCGCCGGGGCAGAGCCTGCCGGCACGCGCCGATATCACAGCGCCGAAAAGCGAAAGTCTCTGAAACGCGCTTCGCCGGCGCCGGCGGCGTAGAGGCCGGGGCGCAGCATCAGGAACCCACCCCTGACATTGTGGTGGTAGCCCGACACCTCCATGCCACGGTCGAAGCGCGTCCAGCTGCGTCCGCCATCGCCGCTGGTGTCGAAGGTGACGATATGGCGGTCGTTGGTCACGCGGATCGTCATTCTGCGACCATGCGGATTGGTGGGGCGGCCGCGCTCCTGGCCATATTGGTGGGTGACGAAACGCTGCGCGTCGAAGCCCAGCCCGCAATAGAGCCGGTCGTCATAGAACAGCACCAAACCCGCCGTCGTGCCCGGATCGATCTCGATATCGCATTCGAAGCGATAGGCCGGATCGCCCGCGATCAGCAGCAGCGGCGACGAGTCGACCGGCGCGGTGCCGCGCGCGGCGAGATGGAGAATATTGTCAGTGGTAAGTACCCGCTTGGCCTCATCGACGCCGGGGCGACAGAAGCTCCACCGCGTGCCAATGGCGAAACTGTCGAAGCGGTCGGATAGCGCCATGCCGTGCCGCACCGCGCTGCCGCCCTTGGGCTTGGCGATCGGCTGCGACAGGTCGCCACCGGTCATGCGGAACCAGCCGTCTGGCGTCCATTCGATGCGGTCGAGCAGGGTCTGGCGGCCGAGCGTCCACAGCCCTTTCTCGAAGCCGTGATAGAGCGTCCACCAGTCGCCCGCCGGCCCTTCGACCAGCGAGGCGTGGCCGCGCGACCACCAGGCTTCGGTATCGCTTTCGGTGCGGACCAGCGGGTTGGCCGGGCAATTCTCCCATGGCCCGTGGATCGAGCGCGAACGCGCCGCGATCACCATATGCCCGGTCGGCGGGCCCGCAGTGCCGCCGACCGCCGTGATCAGATAGAACCAGCCGCCGTGCCGCGCGATCTTGGGGCCTTCGGGCGAGAATCCCTCGACCACCCAATCGGCCGGATAATGCCATGGGTCGTAGACATGCTCGACCGGACCGACCGTCGACAGCCCGTCCTCGGCGAGCCGCACGCGATCGCCGCCCGACAGGAACAACCAGCGGCTGCCATCCTCGCCGACCGCGTGGCACGGGTCGATATGCTTGTGCAGGCCGAGATCGACCGGCTCGCTCCATGGTCCCTCGACGCACTCGGCATGGATCACCCAGATCGAGTTGGGATTCGCCTTGGTCGGGATGTAGAGGAAGAAGCGGCCGCCATGTTTGACCAACGATACCGCCCAGACCGAGCCGATGTTGCGCGTCAGCGCCGGCCCGACCGGCTGCCAGTTCACCAGATCGCGCGAATGCCAGATGATCAGGCCGGGATAGGAATCGAAGCTGGAGAAGGTCAGGTAATAATCGGCGCCGTCCTTTAGGATCGCCGGATCGGGATGGTCGCCGGCCATCACCGGATTGAGGAAACGACCGTCGCCTAGATCGGCGATGCGCTGGTTGTCGATCCCGCGCCGCCAGCGCGGCGGCGTCGGCGCGCTCGTCTTCGCCGCGATCTCGCCGGGCAGCAGCGCCGCGCCGGCCAGCCCTGCGATCCCAAAGGCGTCGCGTCGTGTGAAACTCATGGCAATGTCATCCGTTTGCGCCCGCCGGCCAGCAGCGCGCGGTGGAAGGGTTTGCGCGCCGCCACCGCACGCGGCGCGCGATCGGCGATGGCGAGCCAGGCCAACGCCTCGGCCGCACGGCTCGCCGGCTCGGCGACGATCCGCGCGAGATCGCTGTCGAACGGCGCGAAATAGGCCGGCTCGCCCTGCCAGTCGACCAGCTGCGCGCGGGCGCGCTCGACCGGCCAGCCGTCGCAATGGATTGCGATATCGACCAGCCCGCGCCCGACCCGGAACAGCAGCCAGTGGAGATGGCCGAGCTCGGCCATCGGATCGGCAAACGCCCCTTCGGCGGCGGCAAGCTGCTCGGCATAGATGCCCCAGCCTTCCGCAAAGGCTGGCGCATAATCGAGCCGCAGCGGATGCGGCCGGGCGGCGGCCTCGATCGGCAGCTGGATCATGTGACCGGGCAGCAATTCGTGCGCGACGACCGATGGCAGCGTCCAGCTCGGGCGGCGCCGGATATCCTTCAGGTCGACATAATAGGCCCCTGCCCTTCCCGGCGCCGGCAACTCGCGCCGCCCTGCCTTGCCGGCGATCTCGTCGGCGCGCGACACGCGCGCGGCGCTGACATCGAGGCACCAGGCCGGGACCGTATCGAAAGCCAGCGACACCTGCCGGCGTCGATCGGCCAAAGCGCGGTTCATGTCGACGACCGCGCGGTCGCGACCCGCCTCGTCGTCGCTGTAGAGCCAGCGCGGATCGGCAAACAGCGCGGCGAAGCGGGCACCAGTCGTTCCGCTGTCGTGGCCAATCTTGCGCAGCAGGCGATCGGCGCGGCCGAGCAACCGATCGCGCTCGGCTTCCAGAAGGCGCCGAGCAACAGCGAGATCGACCATGCCGAGCCGCCGCTGAAGCAACAGCGCAAACCATGCCGGGCGATCGGCCGGAGGCGCGGCGGCATAGCCCTTCACCGGATCGGCCACGGCGAAGCGACGCATGATCGCGCCGTCGATCGCCAGCCCTTCGCGCACCGCCATCAGATCGAGCCGGGCGGGCAATGACAAACGGGCGGGGTCGAAGTTCCGCAAGGTCGCCAGCTTCGCCGCCGGGTCGCCGCCTTTTGGCAAGCCATCGAGCACCGCGCGCAGCCGCACATCGTCGCTTGTTGCCCAGGCCGCCGAGGGCAGCGCGAGCGCCGCCGCGCCGCCGACGATCACCGCGCGCCGCGACGCTAGCATCGTCACGGCGTCGGCGCGACCAGCGGCACGACATTGTTGAGCCGCGTGACCTCCGCCGCATCGCCGGGCAGCGCCACGCGCACCTCGACATCCCGCGGCGCTATCCCGGCCGGCAGGGTCAGCCGCACCGTCGCGAGCTTGGGCAGCAGATCGACCGGCGCCGCGAGGTCCGGCACGCGCGCCGTCGCCAGCACCCTCCCGTCATGGGTTACCAGGGTGGCGGTACCGCCGACCGCCGGCTTCGCGCCGAGGCTGTGGACCGTAACGGTCACGGCACGCCACTTCACCGCCACATCGTCGCGACCGATACCGAGATCGGGCCGATCGGCGACATCGCCCGCCGCCTTGACCAGCGTGAACTCGTAGGTCGTCGTCGTGTGCGGCGCGAAGTTCACCCGAACCGCGCCACTGCGCTCCAGCGTCACCGGCTCGGCCGTGCCGTCACCCCGGGTCATCCGCCATTGCCCGGCCGTGACGTTCCAACTCGTCATCGTCGCGGCCTCGGCCTGATCGCTGCCGTTATAGGCCATCACACGGAAATGCGCGGGCGTCGCGCCGGGCAGCAGGATCGCGACCTTTTCCGCCGCGTCGTCATGGTCGAAGCGCCAGCTCACGCTATTGCCCGGCCAACCCTGGTTGCGCACCAGCGCCACGCCACCGAGCCGCTCGCGCTGGAGAATGTCCATCGCGGATTCGACGCGGTCGGACCACCAATGGCCTTCCGTCATCATGTACAGCCGCTGCGACTTGGTCGCGATGGCATCGGCGTGCAACTGCTCGAGCGGCGCGACATTCCCGGTCGCGGCCCAGGCGGTGTAGCGCGCAAAGGGTTCGTCGGACGCCTTGTCGAGCAACGCCTTGCGCCACGCCGCTCCTTGCGGCGCGGTGTCGAAGACATTCTCGTTCATCTCGCTCAGCGCGCCCGGACCGGACTTCGCGACCCGCCCCTCGAGCGGCCGGAGATATTTGGCGTCGCCGGTGAAGCGATACGACGCCCAGGCGGCCTGCAACGGCGTCGAGACGCCGCCGCCATCGCCGGCACGCTCGGCATCGCTGCGCCAGTTGATCTCGTTCGGATAGCTCCAGACGCCGTCCTTGCCCTGCTTGCCGTGCGCCAGCCAGCCGTCGATCACCCCGGTGACGAGCCCACGCGCTGCGGCATTGCCATTGTAGAGGCCGACCAGCATCGGGCCGTGCAGCACGGTGAAGCTGTACGGCTTCTGCCATTCCCACGGCCCCTCGCGGTAGATCTTGCGCCCGCCATACCAGTTGCTGGCGAAGTGCATATGCCCTTGCGCATTGGGCAGGATGACGCGTTGCAGACCACGGACATTATCCATCAACCGCTCGATCGCGCGCGGCTCGCCCCAGTTGAGATAGAGCCGCTCGGCATTGACGTTGAGCCCTTCCTCATAGGCGTGGAGCTCGTCGGTCGTGATATAGCCGAGGCCATTCACGATCATGCCGTTCTTGTACACGGCGTCGTCGAGCGCGCGCAGCGAGGCGTTGATCTTGTCGGGCTGCACCCCCATCAACGCGAGCCCGGGCCATTGCTCGGTCAGGTCGACATCGTCGGAAATGCCGCCGCCGAAATCGCCATAAGGCACCTGGCGCTTGTCGATCCACCAATCGACGAAACGCCGCGCGAGCTTCAGATCCTCGAGCTGGCGAAACGCCCAGAGCGGCACGCCGGGCGGCGCGATGGGCTGGGTGAGGGCCGGCATGTTCTCGGGCCGGTAATTGATGTCGGCCCAATAGCTGCGCGCGAGTGCATTGTCGGGGTCGACGCGCAGCAGGTCGGTAATGTCGGCATGGACCCGGGCATAGAGCGCCTCGCGCTTCGAGGCGGTATGCTCCTCGACGAGGAAGCCCCAATTGTCCTTCACCTGGTTGAAGCGGTCGGCGACATGCTCCGCGAGCGCCGCGTCGCGCGGCTTGAACACCAGCCGGATCTTCGCGCCGTTCAGGCTCTGCGCGGTGAAATCGGGCGCAGCAGAAGCGATCGTCAGATAGAGGCTGTCGTTCGACAGGATGCGGTCGCGCAGGTCGAGCCAGAGCGTGCGCTTCTCGCCCGGCTTCACCGACACCGAGACGTCGATCATGTCGCGCTGCGGCCAGATCGGGTCCTTGACCTGGATGTTGAGCGGAATTAGCCCCTGCGCGTCGGCCGTCGCGGTCAGCGCCGGCAGATCGATGGCAATGCCGTCGAGCCCGTCATGGAGGTTCTGCCAGCCATAATCCCAGGCGCGCGCCAGCGGCTTGTCGGGATAGGCGTCGCCGAAGCTTGCGGGGATTAGGATGTGGACGATCGGCTGGTCGCCGGCCGCGCGCACGACATTGCCCGCCCCGCCCGCCGCGCCCGCGCCGACCGCCGCCTTGACGCCCGATGACGGCATCGCGACGACGGTCGCGCGCTCGTCGGGCGCATAGCGGCCGGCGATGAAGGCGTTGAGCGGATCGAGCGCGGCGATGCGCGGCGAGACATTGACGTCGACCGTGTAGGACAGCTTGAAGCTGCCGGCCGGCTCCGCGCCCGCGCCGACATCATAGGCCCAGAGCTCCTGGATCGGCTGCTCCTGCATCGTGTTGACGAAGCTCAGCGTGCCGCCCTGCCGCTCGGCGAAACCGTCGACGCTGCGCACCACGCCCGGCGGCCGCTGCGCCAGCGCCACCGGCTTGCCGCCATCGCTCCACATGAGGCTGCCATAGGCCGCGCCGCGCAGCTCGACGCGGTTGAAACGCTCGCCCGGCGGCACCGTCAGGTCGTAGCGCTTGCCGCCTTCGACATAGACGTTCCAGTCGGGCAGCTCGAAATAATCGTCGCGCCCGGGCAGCCGCGAGCGGTTGTAGACGCCGGGCCAGGTCGTCTCGGCAATGCCGTCGACGCCCTTCCACATCCATTGCTTGAGGTCCTTGGCATCGGCGAACTCGACCTTGCGGATGCGCGTGACGGGCGCGTCGAGCGGCGGCGGTGCGGCCCGATCCCAGCCGTAACGGTGCAGCCACGCCGCGCGCTGCGCCGCCGCATCGGGTACAGGCGCAGTGCCGGGCTCGCGCTTGTCAGCGAGCGCCATGACATCGCCATCGCCGAGCAAATGATCATAGACGCGGATCTCATCGAGATCGCTGCCGCGCATGAAATGATAGCGGCTCTGTACCTGGTGCGGCGAGAGCACGCGCCCGGCGAGGCCGAACTGGTCGAGCCCGGAATCGAGATCGGCCTTCTGCTCCTTGTGCGCGACCGGCTTGCCGTCGACGAACAGCTGTACGCCCCTGGTCTCGTCCCACGCAAAGGCGATGTGGCGCCAGGCATCGGGCGCGGGCAGCGCGTCGATGCGCCACGACAGGCGGATGCGCGACAGATTGGCATCGGTGACGAAGGCGTCGAAGCCGCGCCCGTTCCAGTCGATGCGCAGGAACGCCATGTCCCAGCTGCTGTGATCGGCGAAGCCGACGCGGAAGATATTGAACGGCGCGTCGCCGACCGGCGTGCGGGGCCGCCAGAAAAAGGCCAGCGTACCCCGCGCCGCGCGGATATTGCCCGGCGCCTTCCACGCGACATAGCCGTCATCCTGCCACCGCGCCGCGCCGCCGATCGCGCCATCGGGCACGACATCGACGCCGCTGCGGAAGTTGGGTACCGGATCGCCCATCGCAAGATCGGCGGTCAGGCTCTTGTCGGCCGAAACGCGGAACAGCAGCCCGGTGCCATCCTGCGCGACGGCCGGCGATGCGATGGCCAGCGCCAGCACCGCGCTCGCGGCCATCAAGCGGCGGGCAGCGGTACCGGTCATTGGCAAGCCCTCAAAGGTCGCTGTGGACGCGCGCGAGGCGCGGCGACAGCAGGTGCACGCTGAGCAACGCGAGGAAATAGGCCGCACCGGCCAGCGCGAACAGCGGGGTATAGGTGCCCAGCCGCTGCAGCACGTCGCCGGCATGCAGCGAGAAGAGCATGCCGCCAAGCGCGCCGAGCGTGCCGCCGATGCCGATCACCGATCCCACCGCATAGCGCGGGAACAGATCGGCGGGCAGCGCATAGACATTGGCCGAAAAGGCCTGGTGCGCCGCGGCGGCGAGACCGATGATGCCAACACTGACCCACAAATTGCTGATCGAAGTGGCGAACAACACCGGCAGCACGCAGATCGCGCAGATCAGCATGGTCAGCTTGCGCGCGCGGTTGATCGAGGCGCCGGCCGCGATCATCCGCCCCGACATCCAGCCGCCCGCGACGCTGCCGAAATCGGAGATGATGTAGATCCCCGCCAGTGCGATCACCGCGGTCGGCGTGGTCCAGTGCAGCAGGTCGAGGCCATATTGCTTGCCGAGATAATCGGGCAGCCAGAACAGATAGAACCACCAGATCGGGTCGATGAAGAACTTGGCCAGCGCGAAGGCCCAGGTTTCGCGCTGTTGGAACAACGTCCACCAGCTGACCTTTATCACCGGGTCCTTCGGGTCCTGTTCGATGAAATCGGCTTCCGCCGCGGTGACGGCGTGATGCTCGCGCGGATTGTCACGGAAGAAGACCAGCCAGGCGATGACCCAGGCGACGCCGAAAATGCCGGTCGCGACGAAGGTCCCGCGCCAGCCGATCAGCGGCACGAGCAGCCACACCAGCAGCGGCGCGGCGATCGCCCCGACATTCGATCCGGCGTTGAAGATGCCGATCGCGAAGGCGCGCTCGCGTGCCGGGAACCAGCTGGTCACCGCCTTGACGCCGCCGGGGAAATTGCCCGACTCGCCGATGCCGAGCCCGAAGCGCGCCATGGCGAATTGCGTGACCGAATAGACCCCGCCATGTGCGACATGCGCGATCGTCCAGATCACCACCGCAATGGCATAACCGAAGCGCGCGCCGATCAGGTCGACGACCTTGCCGAAGCCGAGATAGCCGATCGCATAAGCGGTCTGGAACCAGAAGACGATCGCGGCATAGTCGTTTTCCGACCAGTGCAGGTCCTGCGAGAGCAACGGCTTCAACAGCCCGATCATCTGGCGATCGACATAGTTGATCGCGGTCGCCGCGAACAACAGGCCGCAAATGACCCAGCGATAGCGGCCGACCCGTGCCGCGGCGGCGCTGACTCCGCTGGTCCCGTTCGTCGCCATCGTCTCTCTCCTGATTACCGGCCTCTACCGGGCCTTGATCGTGCACTCGACCGACAACCGGTCATCGAACCGCGCCACGACATGGTTGCCGGGCACGACCGGGTGTACCCCGGTTACCGCGCCGGTGGAAATCCATTGTCCGGCGGCGAGCGCAATGCCGCGCTGTGCCATCAGCTCGAACAGGAAACGCGCCGCGCCGAACGGGCCATCGAGCATCGTCGCCGCCGTCGCCGCGCCGATCTGCGCGCCGTCGATCCACAGCTCGACCGGCCAGTGATTGAGGTCGGTGTCGCGCCATTCGGTGATTGCCGGGCCGACAATCAGCCCGTTATTGTTGCCGAAATCCGAAATCGTCACCGTCGGCCCATGGTCGTTGATACCGGGAAAGGGCGAACTGGCGATTTCGATGCCGATATGCACCGCGTCGATCAGCGCGCGCGCCTCGGCCATCGTATAGCTGGTCTTGGTCGGATCGGGTGTCGCGGCGATACGCAGCAGGAACTCGGCCTCGGCCGCGGCGAACCCGCCGGCGAACACCGGCATCGCCAGATCGGCGCCGTCGGCGATGAAGACGTGATCGGCGAAGATCGGCCCGGCGAGCCGGTCGATCTCGCCGAGCGGCGGGTTGATCCGCCCGACCTTCCAGCCTGCGATCGCGCCGTGGGCCAGGTCGATCGCGGCATCCTGCACGGCATAGGCGTCGGCCAGTCCGGCGGGCATGTCGCCGGGATAGTCGTGCAGCGTCGTCCCGTCGCGACGCGCGTCGACGAACGAGCGCGCGATCCGCACGATATTGTCGTTGCCATGGTTGTTCTCGATTGGCTGCACCGCCAAGACCCCTCCCTCGCGCTAATCGGCGTCGTTGCGCGTTGCGTATGGGAAACCGGTGTCATTGACAAGCGCCGTTACGCTCACGCCGCGTCCTCCGCCGCGATATCCCCGTTGAACGCCGCTTCGGCGGCCGCTTCCAGTGCCGCACAGGCTTCGTGATCCTGTTGCAGCGCTTGAGGAATTCCCAACCCGCCCGCGATCAGCCGCGCCATCGCCGCGCGCGGGGTGGCGCCGGCGAGCGCCGCCACCAGCGACTCGGCAGCCGGATCGACGATCGCGATGCCCGCCGCGCTGCGTTTGATCAGGAAGGCGACCCAGCACCCCAGCGCCATCACGACATGGCGCGGCATGCGCCCGGCGCGGCGGTTGGCGAGCAGCGTGTCGCCGAGCCGATAGGGCAGCTTCTGCGAGCCGTCCTGCGCGATCTGGTCGAGCCGGTGGACGATCGCCGGGTTGGTGAAGCGCCGCAACACCGCCGCGCGATAGCCGTCGAGGTCGAGCCCCGGCACCGCCGGCAGCATCGGCATGATGTCGCGGCGGATCATCGCATCGACGAAGCCGGCGAGTTCGGCGTCGCGCATCGCGTCGGCGACGCTGACATGGCCGCGCAGCAGTCCCGCATAGGCCAGCGTCGAATGCGCGCCATTGAGGATGCGCAGCTTGGCCTTTTCATAGCCCGCGACGTCGCTCGTCAGCGTCGCGCCGACCGCGCCGAGATCGGGGAAGCCGGCGGCGCCGACATCCTCGATCACCCATTGCGCAAAGGCCTCGCGTTGCACCGGCGCGCGGTCGGTCACGCCCAGCGCCGCCGCGACATCGGCGTACAGCGCATCGTCCGCCGCCGGGGTGATCGAATCGACCATCGTCGAGGGCACGCGCACCTCGCCCGCGATCCAGTCGGCCAGCGCCGGATCGGTGGCGCGCGCAAAGGCGACCAGCGCGGCATGCAGCTTGGCGCCGTTGTTGGCGAGGTTGTCGCACGGCATCGGCACGAACGGCGCGACCCCGGCACCGCGCCGCGCCTCCAGCCCGGCGACGATCCAGCCGACCACGCTGCGCGGCACGACCGGCCGGGCGAGATCATGGACGATATCGGCATGGGTGAGGTCGAGCGTGCCGTCGGCGGCGAGGCAATAGCCCTTTTCGGTCACCGTGCTGGTCACCAGCCGCGTCGCCGGATCGGCAAGCAGCGCGCGCGTCGCGGCACCATCCTCGGGGCCGAGGAAGCGGCGGTGCGCGTCGATCACGCGCATGCCCGGTTCGGCGTCGCGGATCGCCAAAGTATAGAGCCCATCCTGCGCCGCCAGCGCATCGATCGTGCCGCGGCTGCGCATCGACACCGCTGCGATGCCCCAGCGTGGGTCATGATCGAGCAGGCTGTCTACATAGGCAGCCTGGTGCGCGCGGTGAAAGGCGCCGGGGCCGAAATGGACGATGCCAGTGGAGATGCCCACACGCCCACGCGGCGCGGTGATCGTGGCCGGCACCCCGGCCAGCGTGGCACGCGTCAACAAGGTCACAGCGTCACTCCCCGCTTCCAGATCGCGATCTCGCGTTCGCCGTTGCGTTCGGCCGCGGTCTCGGCACCCGAGGCGATCGCCGATATCCGGTCGAGCAAGACGCCCTCGGCGGCATCGAAACCGTTGTCGAGCACGCTGCCGGCGTCGAAGTCGATCCAGCCGGGCTTGCGCCGCGCAAGGTCACTGTTCGACGAAATCTTGATCGTCGGCACGGGGAAGCCGAGCGGCGTGCCGCGTCCGGTGGTGAACAGGATGACGGTCGCCCCCGCCGCCGCCAGCGCGGTCGACGACACCGCGTCATTGCCCGGCGCCTCGAGCAGCGTCAGCCCCGCGACGCCGATCCGCTCGCCATAGCCGATCACATCGGCCACCGCCGCCCGGCCCGCCTTCTGCACCGCGCCGAGCGACTTTTCCTCCAGCGTGGTGATCCCGCCGGCAACGTTGCCGGGCGAGGGATTGTCCGACACCGGCTCGCCATGGTCGAGGAAGTACTGTTTGAAATCGTTGACCAACCCGACGATCGCACCGAACACGCGCTCGTCCGCCGCGCGGTTCATCAGCAATTGCTCGGCGCCGAAGATTTCGGGAATCTCGGTCAGGATCACCTGCCCGCCGGCCGCCGTGACGCGGTCGCTGATCCGCCCGACCAGCGGGTTGGCGGTCAGCCCGGACAGCCCGTCCGACCCGCCGCATTTCACACCGAGCACCAGCGCGTCGAGCCCGACCGCGCTGCGCTCGCAGCGCGCGGCCTCGGCCAGTTCGGCGACCATCGCGGCACCTTCCGCCACCTCGTCGCCGCTCAATTGCGTCACCAGCGTGCGGATTGCCGGCCGCCGCCAGGCCGGCACTTCTTCGAGCAGCGCCTTGATCTGGTTGTTCTCGCAGCCCAGCCCGACGATCAGCACGCCGCCGGCATTGGGATGGCAAGCGAGCGACGCGAGGATCGCCCGCGTGCCGTCGAGATCATGGCCAAGCTGCGAACAGCCGAACGGATGGGTGAAGGCGTGGACGCCATCGACCGCATCGCCCAGGGTCGCCGCGGCGCGCGCGGCGATGCGTTCGGCGGTGCGCGCGACGCAGCCAACCGTCGGCAGGATCCAGATCTCGTTGCGCGTGCCGACCCGGCCATCGGCGCGGCGATATCCGAGGAACTGCGTCGCCACCCCGGGCGCCGCGACCGCCGGCACCGTGCGCGGCGCGGGCTGATAGTGATAGTCGAGCGTGCCCGACAAGGCGGTGGCGAGATTGTCCGAATGGACGTGCTCGCCCGCCGCAATCGCGCGCGTGGCGCGGCCGATCGGCGCGCCATATTTGATCAGCGCGTCGCCCGCCGCGACCGCCGCCAGCGCGACTTTGTGGCCACGCGCGACATCGCCGCGCAACGCCACACCCGCGTCGCCGACCATCACGTGCTCGCCGTCATGCCCATCGTCGAGCAGCGTCGCGACATTGTCCGCCGCGTCGATCCGCAATGCCCTGGCCGTCATCCTCGCCCAATCATGGTAACCGGTATCATTCCCTGCGCCGGATCGAGCGATATCGCAAGACTGGTCGCAGGGCCACCACCTCGCTATGCCTGCGCGATGCGCAAGACCGGCCAGCCGACGATCAACGATGTGGCCCGCATCGCGGGCGTTTCCAAGAAGACCGTCAGCCGGGTGATCAACCGCTCGCCGCTGCTCAACGAGGAAACCCGCCGCAAGGTCGAGCAAGTGATCGAGGGGCTGTCCTACATCCCCAACCCGCAGGCGCGCGGGCTGGCGCTGCGCCGCAACTTCCTGATCGGGCTGGTGCACGACAATCCTAACGCCCAAACGGTGATGAACGTCCAGCAGGGCATGCTCGAGGCGCTGCGCGGCACCGAATTCGAGATGGTCGTGCGCCCGGTCGATCGCGGCTCGGCGACGATGCTCGACGATCTGCGCCATTTTCTCGAACGTCAGCGGCTGTTCGGCGTGCTGCTGATGCCGCCGATCAGCGAGAATGACAGTGTCGCCAGGCTCTGCGCCGATATCGGCTGTCGTTATGTCCGCATGGGCTCGGCGCCGCTCGACAAGCCCGAGAACATGGTCACCTCGAACGATCGCGAGGCGGTGCGCGAGGCGACCGAACACCTCATCGCCCAGGGCCATCGCCGCATCGGCCTCGTTGCCGGGCCACACGGCTTCCGCTCGGCGCTCGAACGCCGGCTCGGCTTCGAGGACGCGCTCGCCGCCGCCGGCATCGCGTTGCCGCGCAGCATGGTCGCCGACGGCAATTACACCTTCGACTCCGGACTGGTCGCCGCCGAGCGCCTGCTCGACGTGATGCCGCGCCCGACCGCGATCCTGTCGTGCAACGACGAAATGGCGGCCGGCGTGATCCATGCCGCGCGCCAGCGCGGGCTCGACATTCCGCGCGACCTGTCGATCATCGGCTTCGACGACACCCCGATCGCCGCGCATGTCTGGCCGCCGCTCACCACAGTGCGCTGGCCGATCGCCTCGATGGCGCGCTCGGCCGCGCTCAAGCTGCTGTCGGGCATCGATGGCGACGAGGGCGAGGACAAGGTCGAGGAACCCTCGGTCTTCCTCTCGACGCTCATCCGGCGCGGCTCGGTCGCGCCGCCGGGCGCTTCCTGAGCCCCCGCGCCCTATCGCATCGACACATTTGGGTCGGGGCAGTTTCCCTCTCCCCTTGTGGGAGAGGGGGGGCCCGCTGCCGAAGGCAGTGGGAGGGTGAGGGGGACTCACGCGGACGTCGCGTTCTGGACTCCCCCTCATCCGGCGCTTCGCGCCACCTTCTCCCACAAGGGGAGAAGGGTTTCGGTCCCGTCTCGCATAATGTGTGAAAGCGATAGCCCTTCAGAGGAGGGAGCTATAAGGTTCCAAGGCTTGCACACCCACTTGACACCGGTTACCCAAAGGCTAGGCGCGCATCGCAGAACGCGGCGGAGAGGAGGCTTGATGACACGGCAACTGAGGCTCGATCCCGATCGCCTGTTCCCGACCGACCCGACCACGCGGTCGATCGCGCGCGAACTCTACGCCACTGTCGGCACCTTGCCGATCGTCAGCCCGCACGGCCATACCGACCCCGCCTGGTTCGCCACCAACGATCGCTGGACCGACGCGACCAGCCTGTTGCTCGCGCCCGACCATTATATCTACCGCATGCTCTACAGCCAGGGCGTCGACCTCGACGCGCTGCGCATAGCGCGCCGCGATGGCGAACCGGCGACCGACCCGCGCGCGGCGTGGCGGCTGTTCGCGTCGCACCTTCATTTGTTCCGCGGCACGCCCTCGCGGATCTGGCTCGACCATGTCTTTGCCGAGGTGTTCGGCTTCGACGTCGCGCTCGATGCCGGCACCGCCGACCATTATTTCGACGCCATCGGCGCCGCGCTGGCGAGCGACGCCTTCCGCCCGCGTGCGCTGTTCGATCGCTTCCGCATCGATTTCCTCGCCACCACCGAGGGGCCGCAGGACGATCTGTCGCATCATCACGCGATCCACCGCTCGGGCTGGGCGGGTCGCGTCGTCACCACCTATCGCCCCGATGGCGTGATCGATGTCGAGCATGAGGCGTTCAAGCCGGCGATGGCACGCTTCGCCGAGCTGACCGGCGAGGATGTTTACGACTGGACCGGTTATCTCGCCGCGCACCGCAAGCGCCGCGCCGACTTCCGCGCCGCCGGCGCCACCGCCACCGACCATGGCCACCCGACCGCCGCCACCGCCAACCTGTCGCCGGGCGAGGCCGAGCGGCTGTTCCGCACCATCGTGACCGATACCTGGACCCCGGCCGATGCCGAGCTGTTCCGCGCACAGATGCTGACCGAGATGGCGGCGATGTCGCTCGACGACGGCATGGTGATGCAGATCCACCCCGGCAGCTACCGCAACCACAATGCCGGGCTGTTCGCCAGCCATGGCCGCGACAAGGGCGCCGACATCCCGACGCGCACCGACTATGTTCGCGCCTTGAAGCCGCTGCTCGATCGCTTCGGCAATGAACGCGACCTGTCGATCATCCTCTTCACGCTCGACGAGAGCACGTACGCCCGCGAGCTCGCCCCGCTGGCCGGCCATTATCCGTGCCTCAAGCTCGGCCCGTCCTGGTGGTTCCATGACAGCCCGGAAGGGATGCGCCGCTTCCGCGAAATGACCACCGAGACTGCCGGTTTCTACAATACGGTCGGCTTCAACGACGATACCCGCGCCTTCCTCTCGATCCCCGCGCGCCACGATGTCGCGCGACGCATCGATTGCGGTTTCCTCGCCCGGCTCGTCGCCGAGCATCGCCTCGAAGACTGGGAAGCCGCCGAGCTGGCGCACGAGCTGACCAGCGGGCTGGTGCGCCGCGCCTACAAGATCGACCCACCCCATCCCGCCGCCGCCGCGGCCTGACCGGAGACCCCCATGTTCGACCGCACCTATTACGCCACCCATCCCGACATGATGGAGTGCGTCTCCAATGACGAGCTGCGCGACCGCTATCTGATCGAGGACCTGTTCCGCGCCGGCGAATGCGTGCTCAACTACACCCATGCCGACCGCATGGTGATCGGCGGCGTCGCGGTGGCCGGCACTCCGGTCAAGCTGCCCGACCAGACCGAACCGGCCTCGGCGATGGGCCATCCCTTTCTCGAGCGCCGCGAGCTGGCGGTGGTCAATGTCGGCACGGTCGACGGCACCGTCACGGTCGATGGCGAGGTCTTCGCGCTCGGCAACAAGGACTGCCTCTACGTCACGATGGGCGCCAAGGACGTGGAGTTCTCGGGCGAAGGCGCGCGTTTCTATCTGGCGTCGTGCCCGGCGCACAAGGCGTTCACCACGCGCGTGATCTCGGTCGGCGACGCGACCAAGCTTGAGCGCGGCAGCCTCGAGGAATCGAACGAGCGCACGATCTATCAGATGGTCATCCCGGGCATTTGCGACAGCGCGCAGCTGGTGATGGGCCTGACCGTGCTCAAACCCGGCTCGGTGTGGAACACCATGCCGCCGCACATCCATGAGCGCCGCAGCGAGATCTATTTCTACTTCGAGCTCGACGATCTCGAAAAGGATCGCGTGTTTCATTACATGGGCGAGGGCGAGGCGACCCGCCACATCGTGATGCAGAACGAAGAGGCGGTAATCAGCCCGCCCTGGTCGATCCATATGGGTTCCGGCACCAAGGCCTATGCCTTTATCTGGGCGATGGCCGGCGAGAACCAGGACTATACCGACATGAATGTGCTGGACATCTGCCAGCTGGCGTAACGCAATCTCCCCTCCCGCTTGCAGGAGGGACACGGACTTACTCCCCTCCCTGGCAGGGAGGGGTTGGGGGTGGGTCGGCCACAGGCGGGCGATCCGTTTCCCCCACAACACCCACCCCCGCCCCCTCCCTTCCAGGGAGGGGAGGAGAAGTAAGAAGATGACCCACCCCTTCGACCTGACCGGCAAGGTCGCGATCGTCACCGGTGCCAATACCGGTATCGGCCAGGCGATCGCGCTGTCGCTCGCCGCCGCCGGTGCCGACATCGCCGCCGTGGGGCGCACACCGGCCGAGGAAACCCTCGCCAAGGTGCGTTCGATGCGCCGCCGGGCCGAGATCGTCTCGGCCGACCTGTCGACGATCGAACCCGTGCAGCGCGTCGTCGATGAAACGCTCGCCAAGCTCGGCGGGCTCGACATCCTCGTCAACAATGCCGGCATCATCCGCCGCGCCGACGCGGTCGACTTCACCGAAGAAGACTGGGACGCGGTGATCGACACCAACCTCAAATCGGTGTTCTTCCTGTGTCAGGCAGCGGGCCGCCACATGATCGCGCAAGGCTCGGGCAAGATCATCAACATCGCCTCGATGCTGACCTTCCAGGGCGGCATCCGCGTGCCGAGCTACACCGCCTCCAAGGCCGGCATTGGCGGGCTGACCAAGCTGCTCGCCAACGAATGGGCGGCGAAGGGCGTCAACGTCAACGCGATCGCGCCCGGTTATATCGCGACCAACAACACCACCGCGCTGCAGGCCGATGCCGTGCGCAACAAGGCGATCGTCGACCGCATCCCCGCCGGGCGCTGGGGCGCGGCGAGCGACCTCGGCGGCGCGGCAGTGTTCCTCGCCTCGAGCGCGGCGGATTACGTCCAGGGCCATATCCTCGCCGTCGACGGCGGCTGGCTGGCGCGGTGATGCTCACTGGCGCTAACCTCCCTGCCCTTCCCCGGCGAAGGCCGGGGCCCAGTTGGGATAGCGGGAATGGGATGGCGCAACGCCCATCACCTCTACCTCTGCAACTGGACCCCGGCCTTCGCCGGGGAAGGTCCGATTTCTGGGGAAATGCATCATGACCTTCCTCGCCTTCGGCGAAATCATGCTCCGCCTCTCGCCCCCGGGGCGCGAGTTGCTGATGCAGACGCCGCGCTTCGACGTGTGGGTGGCCGGCGCCGAGGCCAATGTCGCGACCGCCCTCGCCCGGCTCGGCCATGACGTGGCCTTTGCCAGCGCAGTGCCCGACAATGATCTCGGCGACGCCGCGATCACCACGCTGCGCGGGCATGGTATCGACACGCGCGGCATCCAGCGTCGCGGCGAGCGCATGGGCCTCTATTTCGTCACCTCGGGCGCGGGCATGCGCGCCACCGAAGTGGTCTACGACCGCGCTTATTCCAGCTTCGCCGAGACCCCGGCCGAGGCATGGGACTGGGAGACATTGCTCGCCGGCGTCGACCGGCTGCACCTGTCGGGCATCACCCCGGCGCTCGGGCCGGGATCGGCGCAGGGCGCGCTGGCCGCGGTCCGCGCGGCGAGCGAACGCGGCATCGCGGTGTCGTTCGACGGCAACTGGCGCGGCAAGCTGTGGGCACGCTGGGACGGCAACCCGCGCGCCATTCTGTCGGAGCTGGTCGGCCATGCCGATCTGTTGTTCGGCAACCACCGCGACATCGCGCTGCTGCTCGATCGCGACTTTTCCGGCGCGGGCGAGGATCGCCGCCGCGACGCCGCCGAGGCCGCCTTCGCCGCCTTCCCCCGTCTGCAGACGATCGCCTCGACCGCGCGCCAGGTCGAGGATGCCGACCGCCACCGCCTCGCGGCGCGGATCGACACGCGCGCCGGCTTCGTCCAGACCGAGGAGGTAACGCTGGCCGGGATCGTCGATCGCATCGGCGCGGGCGACGCCTTTGCCGCCGGGGTGCTCCACGCGCTGCGCCACGGCCAGGACAGCGCCGATGCCGCGCGCACCGGGCTCGCGCTCGCCGCGCTCAAACATTCGCTGCCCGGCGATGCCTGCCTGTTCCGCCAGAGCGATATCGACGCGTATCTCGCCGGCGGGCTCGATGTCCGCCGCTGACCATTGGAGCCGCCGCGCCGTGATCGGCGCGGGGTCGGCGATGCTGCTCGCCAGTGCGGCGCGCGCCACGGGCGACCCGGTCGTGCGCGCGCCGGCGGGCGATTTCGTCGGCACCAGCGATGCCGGCGTGCGCGCGTTTCGCGGCATCCGCTACGGTCGCGCCGAGCGGTTCCGCACGCCCGTGGCGGTTGCCGCCCCCGGCCAGAAGATCCGCGCCGACAGCTTCGGCCCGGTCTGCCCGCAACAGGGCAAATACGCACCCCAGTCCGAGGATTGCCTGTTCCTCAACGTGTGGACTGGGGTCGGCCGGAACGCGCGCAAGCCGGTGATGGTCTACATCCATGGCGGTGCTTATGCGAATGGCAGCGTCACCGATCCGCTCAACGACGGCCAGCATCTCGCCGCGCGCGGCGATGTCGTGGTGGTGACGATCAACCACCGGCTGAACGCGCTGGGTTATCTCTATCTCGCCCGGCTCGACCCGCGTTTCCCCGACAGCGGCAATGCCGGCCAGCTCGACCTGATCCTCGCGCTCAAATGGGTACGCGACAACATCGCCGCGTTCGGCGGCGATCCGTCGCGCGTCATGGTGTTCGGCCAGTCGGGCGGCGGCGCCAAGATCGCGACGATGATGGGCATGCCGGCGGCAAAGGGCCTGTTCCACCGCGCGGCAACGATGAGCGGCCAGCAGGTCACCGCGAGCGGGCCGATGAACGCGACGCTGCGCACGCGCGCCTATTTGGCGAAGCTCGGGGTGAGCGAGAAGGATCTCGCGCCTTTGCTCACCATGCCGACTGCGAAGCTGGTCGAGGCGCTCGACGCGACCGACCCGATCCTCGGCGGCGGGGTCTATTTCGGGCCGGTGCTCGACATGAAATGGCTCACCCGCCACCCCTTCTGGCCCGACGCCAACCCGCAAGGGCTCTCGATCCCGATGATGCTCGGCAACGTCCATGACGAGACCCGCGCCTTCATCTCGCCCGATTCCGACAAGGTGAAGGGTCTGAACTGGGACAATCTCGCGGAACGCATGGCGCCCGAACTGCGCATCGACATCCTGCCCGAATGGGTCGTCGCGCAATATCGCCAGCACTTCCCCGACTGGTCGCCGACCGACATCTTCTATGGCGCGACCACTGCCGGGCGCAGCTGGCGCGGCCAGGTGATCGAGGCCGAGGCGCGCGCGCGCGCCGGCGCGCCGGGTTTCGTGTATCAGGTCGACTTCACCTCGCGCACCGACCCGCGGCGCGGCGCCTTCCACACGATGGACATTCCCCTGGTGTTCGGCTCGCTCGGCGCGAGCGGATCGCAGACCGGCACGGCCGCCGATGCGCGCGCCGCGTCACGCGCGATGCAGGACAGCTTCGTCGCCTTCGCCACCACCGGCGACCCGAATCACGCCGGCTTGCCGCGCTGGCCGCGCCACGATCTGGCGCACCGCGCGACGATGATCTTCGACGTGGAGTCGCACATCGAAAACGATCCGCGCCGCTGGCAACGCGAACTGTTCGCGCGCGTCCCCTATATCCAGCCGGGCAGCTGACCGGCACCGCAGCGTCGGAAATCGAGCGTCTTGACAGTCGGGACGGCGCGAAGCATTAGGATGACACCGGTTACCTAATGAGACAGTCACCGGCGTAATTCGACCAGCAACAGCTGGCACTCGCGGGAGGGGATGGCATGCCGGTTCGTCCGGGCAGCCCGGACTCTCCCAAAACGTTCGATTCGGTGACCGGCGACCAAGCGCGTCCGGCAACCGGTGTCAGCAATGAGCCGCTCGCGGCTGCACAAGGGGAGAGGGTCATGGCAAAGTTCGCAACGGCGGCCACAAAGCGCGGCAATCGTCATTTTCACGGAGTTTCCGCGCTCGCGCTGACGCTCGGCCTGATGCTGCCGGGCGCGGCCCTCGCGGCCGGCCAGGCTGCCCCGCAGGCGCCGGCCCCCGCCGCAACCGCCGACGAGCCGACCCAGGACATCGTCGTCACCGGCTTCCGCCGCTCGCTCGACGCCGCGCTCAGCGTGAAGCGTGATTCGGTATCGTCGGTCGACGCGATCGTCGCCGAGGACATCGCCAAATTCCCCGACCAGAACCTCGCCGAGTCGCTGCAACGCATCCCCGGCATCTCGATCCAGCGCGACGGCGGCGAAGGCCGCGCGATCACCGTGCGCGGCCTCGGCGCACAGTTCACGCGCGTGCGCGTCAACGGGCTTGAGACCGTTGCCACCTCGTCCGACGGCGCCAGCGCGAACCGCGACCGTGCCTTCGACTTCAATGTTTTCGCATCGGAACTGTTCAGCTCGCTGGTCGTCCACAAGACCGCCGAGCCGTCGCTCGACGAAGGGTCGCTCGGCGCGGTCGTCGATCTCAACACCGGCAACCCGCTGGCCGGCAAGGCCGGGCTGACCGGCGTGCTCAGCCTGCAGGGATCGTATAACGACCTGTCGAAGAATGTCGGGCCGCGCGTCGCCGGGCTGGTCAGCTGGCGCAATGATGCCGGCACCTTCGGCGTCAACTTCTCCGGCGCCTATTCGAAGACCAACACGCTCGAACTCGGCAACAATTCGGTGCGCTGGGCGCAGGCCTATTTCAACTCGGTCGACGGCACCAAGTGCTTCTATTCGGTCCCCGACGCAACGGGCGGCACGCCGGTCAACTTCAGCGGCAAGAATTATCGCCCGAGCGCGGCCTGCGACGCCGCGTCGCTGTCCTTCCACCCGCGTATCCCGCGCTACGGCATCGTGCGGCACGATCGCGAACGGCTCGGCCTGACGGGCTCGGTCCAGTTCGCGCCGAGCGACGGGACCAAGATCTCGATCGATGCGCTCTATTCGCGCTTCAAGGAGATCCGCGAGGAGAAGTGGCTGGAGGTGCTCGCGCGCTCCAACGAGAAGGGCATCGACGTCGTCGCCCCGACCTATGACACCAACGGCAACATGATCGCGGCGACGTTCAATAACGCCTATGTCCGCACCGAGCATTATCTGCGCCAGTCGACCACCGAATTCTACCAGGTCGGTGGCAAGTGGGACCAGGACCTGACCGACAAGCTGCGTTTCACGCTGGTCGGCGGCATCTCGAAATCGACCGCCGACATTCCGATCGAAACGACGATATTGTTCGACAATCGCAGTGCGACCGGCTTCAAGTACGACTATTCGAACATGGCTAGCCCGGTGCTAAGCTATGGCATCGACGTCAATAATCCGGCAAACTTCCAGCTCGCCGAGATCCGCGACCGCCCGTCGAGCGTCGTAAACCGCTTCAAGACCGCGCAGTTGCGTACCGAATGGGACGTCGTCGACGGCTTCCAGATCAAGGCGGGCGGTGTGTGGCGGCGGTTCAACTTCGACGCCAAGGCGTATCTGCGCGACACCGCAGTGTGCGGCGCCAGCGGTGCCGACCTCGTGCTCGGCACGCTGACCTGCTCGTCGACCGTCTATGGTTTCCCCGTCACGTCGGCGCTCGCCGACAGCGTCACGCTGGGCAGCGCCGGTCAGCCGTCCGGCACGACCAGCCAGTTCGTCGTCGCCAATCTGCCCGCCACGACCGCCTTCACCAAGCTTTACAGCCGTACGGCCACGGCCGACGTCGGCAATATCCGCTCGGTCCAGGAAACGACCTCGGGCGGCTATCTCGAGTTCGACGTCAAGGGCGAACTGTTCGGCCTGAAATATGCCGGCAATGCCGGTGTGCGCTATGCCCATACCGACCAGCAGTCGACCGGCATCCTCAGCGGCGTGTCGGTCACCGTCAAGCGGACCTATGACGACTGGCTGCCGTCGTTCAACATCGCGCTCTATCCGACGCACGACATCATCATCCGCGGCGCGATCGCCAAGGTGATGACGCGGCCGACGCTGGGCAACCTGACGCCGGGCGGATCGATCGACGGGTTCAACTACAAGATCAGCTACGGCAACCCGCTGCTCGACCCCTACCGCGCGACCAACTTCGATCTCGGCGTCGAATGGTATTTCGCGCCGCAATCGGTGTTCTCGGTCGCGCTGTTCCAGAAGAATGTCGACAGCTTCCCGGTATCGGCGACCTATACCTCGACGCTCGCCGCCGCCGGCCTGACCCGCGACGCGCTGCCGCCGAGCTCGCCGGCATACATCGCCAACGATGCATCGCAGATCTACACCGTCAGCGCCAACGTCAACGGCACCGGCGCAAAGCTGCAGGGCGTCGAGATCGCGCTGCAACTGCCCTTCTCCTTCCTGCCCGGAATCCTCAAGCATACCGGCATCCAGGCCAACGCGACCTTCATCAAGTCGACCGCCAGCTACCGCATCACCGGCCCGGCCGTCAGCGCCTGCACCCGCGCCGCGCCCACCGTCGCCGTGCCGGTGCAACCCTGCACGCTGACCGGCGTGCCGGCGGACTATACCAGCACGCTGCTCGGCGTGTCGAAGCGTGCGGCCAATGCAACGCTCTACTATGACGACAACATCTTCAGCGTGCGCGGCTCGGTGAGCTATCGCGGGCCGTTCGTCGACTCGACCAGCGGCACGGGCAACGTGTTCGAAGGCTATGGTGCGTACACCAGCTTCGACGCCTCGCTGCGCTACAAGGTAAACGCGCATATCGAGCTGTCGGTCGACGGCAACAATCTGACCGACGCCTATCGCTATCGCTTCACCGACGTGACCTCGGAACGGAATTACGAGAACAACCATTTCGGCCGCACGATCCTGTTCGGCGCGCGGGTCAAGATCTAGCCGGTTCGACCTCTCCTCCCCTGTCGGGCGCCGGCTTTCGCGAGCGGGCGCCCGCTTTGTTTCAAGGGCCCAACCGATGATCGACCGTCGTTCCGCCATCCTTGCAACGCTTGCCGCCGGGCTCGGTGCCGCCGCCGCCGCAGACGCGCAGACGGCGCCGCCCCATGGCGCCGGACCCACGGTGCCGGGCCTGCCCGAACCATCCGAGACGATCGATCTGTGGCCGGCCGGTGCGCCGGGCATGCCGGCAACGCCGCCGGTCGAGGCGGTCGACGAGCGCAGCAAGGACGCCGCGCTGACCGACCGCGCGGTGCGCGGCATCGTCCGCCCGCGCATGGTCGTGTTCCGTCCCGCCATCCCCAACGGTTCGGCGGCGCTGGTGATGCCGGGCGGCGGCTACAAATGGGTGGTGATCGACAAGGAAGGCTATGAGATCGCGCGCTGGCTGGCGGCGCGCGGCTGGACGGTGTTCGTGCTGTTCTACCGCCTGCCCGGCGATGGCTGGGCGGCGGGGCCCGACGTCGCGCTGTCCGACGCGCAGCGCGCGATGCGGCTGATCCGCCACCGCGCGCGCGACTATGGCATCATCCCCGAACGGGTCGCGGCGATGGGCTTCTCGGCCGGCGGGCATGTCTGCGGCGACCTCGCGACGCGCTTCGCGACGACAACGTACAAGCCGATCGATGCAGCCGACCGGCTGAGCGCGCGGCCCGACGTGGCGGCGCCGATCTACGCGGTGCAGTCGATGACCGCGCCGCTGGCCCATGCCGGCTCGCGCGAGCTGCTGATCGGCGCGCACGCCACGCCCGAGCTGGAGCGCGCGCATAGCCCGGCGTCGAACGTGACCAAGGCGTCCCCGCCCTGCTTCCTCGTCCATGCCGAGGACGACACGACGGTGCCGGTCGACAACAGCCTCGAGATGCGGGCCGCGCTCAAGGCGGCGGGCGTGGCGGTCGAGACGCATCTGTTCACCAATGGCGGGCACGGCTTCGGCCTGCGCCGCGCGATGGGCAAGCCGGCCGAGGCATGGCCCGAGCTGTTCGCCGCCTGGGCGCGGACGCAGGGGCTGGGTTAAGCCGCAGCCCGCAAGCCTCAGTGGCGCGCGGCCTGGGCCTGGCGCTGCGCCTCGGCCTTCTTCTGCGCGTTGTGCTTGGCGATATAGTGACCGGTGACGCAGCCCGCCGCGGCGCCGGCGATGGCGTGGTGATGCGCGTAGTGGCCGGCGACCGCGCCGACGATCGCGCCCTTGATGCAGCCCTTGGCGTCGGCAGCCGTGCCGATCGTGGCCAGTGAACCCGCCAGCAGCGACGTCATCACAAGCTTGCGCACCATCATTCTCCTCGGTCGTGCAACGGCGCAACCTGCACCGTTACGCATGGCGACCGTACGACGTGGGCGTGACAACGGTTTCACACCGGCGTCGCGGCAGCGCTTAGCCGGCGACGATCTCGCGCAGCGCCTCGGCGAGGCCGCGGGTCTCTTCCTCGGTGCCGATGGTCATGCGCAGGCCGTTGGCCAGGCCCTGGCCAGGGAGCCAGCGGACGATGTAGCCCTTGTCCATCAGCGCCTTGTAGGCTTCCTCGGCGCTGACCTTGCCGTCGAACAGGACGAGCAGGAAGTTGGCGTGGCTGGGCACCGCGCGCAGGCCGGCATTGCCGAGCTTCGCGATCTCGTCGGCGAACCAGGCGCGCCACGCAAGGTTGTGGGCGCGGCTATGGGCGATGAAGTCGCTCGCGCCGAGCGCGGCGATCGCGGCCTGCTGGCCGGCGGTGGTGACGCAGAAGGGCGCGCGGATGCGGTGCATCGCGTCGATCGCCTCGGCCGAGCCATAGCCCCAGCCAATGCGCTCGGCGGCGAGGCCGTGGATCTTGGAGAAGGTGCGCGTGACGATGACGTTGGCCGCGGTGCGGGCGAGATCGAGACCGCCATCGTCATCCTCGGGCGCGAGATACTCGGCATAGGCCTGGTCGAGCACGAGCATGACGTGCGGCGGCAAGCCGGCATGGAGCCGGGCGATCTCGCCCTTGTCAGCGAAGGTGCCGGTCGGGTTGTTGGGGTTGGCGACGAAGACGAGGCGGGTGCGGTCGGTGACGGCGGCGAGGATCGCGTCGACATCGGTCGCGTAGCCCTTGTCGGGGGCGATGACCGGGGTGGCGCCGACGCGGCGCGTGGCGATCTCATACACCGCGAAGCCGTAACGCACGAAGATGACCTCGTCGCCCGGGCCGGCATAGGCGCCGGCGGCGAGGTGGAGCAGCTCGTCCGAGCCGGTGCCGTAGATGACGCGGGCGGGATCGAGATCGTGATGGGCGGCGATCGCGGCGCGCAGATCGGCGGCGCTGGCGTCGGGGTAGCGCGACAGATCGGTGTCGTGCGCGGCGAAGGCGGCGCGCGCCTGATCGCTGGTGCCGAGCGGGTTCTCGTTGGACGACAGCTTGGCGACGGGCGCGCCGCCATCGGTGGTCGAGCGCCCCGGGACATAGGGCGCGATCGCCATGATCCAGTCCTTGGGGCGGGGGGCGGTGATGGTGTCGGTCATGGGCGGGGCGTTAGCTGCTGCTATCCAACTCGTCTACCGTTGGGGTGCCTTCCCTCGCTCCTCCCCGGAACGGGGAGGGGGACCGCCGGCGAAGCCGGTGGTGGAGGGGCTGGCTGGGCGAGGGTTAGCCTCGTGGGGTGACGGTTACGCCGGGGTGGCAAACGGGCGGTGGTTGTCGTGGCCTGGGCGCTTTCGACCAGCCCCTCCACCACTTCGTGGTCCCCCTCCCCGTTCCGGGGAGGAGCTGAGAAGAGGTGTTACTTCCTACGCAGCGTCGGGCGTGGCTTGTGCCTTACCGGCGCGGGGCCGGCGTTGGCGCCGCCGTGCTGGTGGGGGCCGCGGGGGTCGTGGCGGGGGTCGCCTTGCAGGGCCTCGAAGCGGACATTGCCTTCGGCTTCCTCGCCCATGGTGCGCTTGACGGCGGCGATGAACTTGCCGGCGATGGCGCTGGGGATCTGGAAGGCGGTTTCGTTGGGGCCGATGCGGATTGCGCCGACCTCGTTCTTGGTGATGTGGCCGCGGCGGCAGATGAGCGGGAGGATCCAGCGCGGATCGGCGTTCTGGCGGCGGCCGATGTCCATGCGGAACCACACGACATCGTCGAAGCCGGCGCGGTGATGTTCCTTGCCGGGAGGGCCGGCGGCGCCCTGGTCGACCATTTCCTCGGGCGCGGGAAGGCGCGCGCGGTGCGCCTGGACGAGCGCGGCGGCGATGTCCTCGGGGCTGCGCTGCGCCATGATCTCGGCGGCGAGCGAGCGGTCTTCCTCGTCGACCTCGACGGGTGCGAGCAATGCCTCGATCAGGCGGCCGCGATCGGCCTTGCGGATGTCATCGACGGTCGGCGCGTTCATCCACTCGACGGCGATACGCGCGCCCTTCAGCATCATCTCGACGCGGCGCTTGCGCTGATAGGGGACGATGAGCACGGCGGTGCCCTTCTTGCCGGCGCGGCCGGTGCGGCCCGAGCGGTGCTGCAGCGTCTCGGCGTCACGCGGCAACTCGACATGGACGACGAGGCTGAGCGTCGGCAGATCGATGCCGCGCGCGGCGACGTCGGTCGCGACGCAGACGCGGGCGCGGCGATCGCGCAGTGCCTGCATCGCGGCGTTGCGTTCGGACTGGCTGTGCTCGCCCGACAGAGCGACGGCGGCGAACCCGCGATCGACGAGGCTGGCGTGGAGGTGGCGGACATTGTCGCGCGTGGCGCAGAACAGCATGGCGGATTCGGCGTCGTGCAGGCGCAGCAGGTTGACCACGGCATGCTCGATATCGGACGGGGCGACGGTGACGGCCTGATAGGCGATGTCGCCATGGCCGCGATCCTCACCGACGGTCGAGATGCGCAGCGCGTCGCGCTGGTAACGCTTGGCGAGCGCGACGATCTGGCGCGGGATGGTGGCGGAGAAGAGCAGGGTGCGGCGCTGATCGGGGGTGGCGTCGAGGATCTGCTCGAGATCCTCGCGGAAGCCCATGTCGAGCATCTCGTCGGCCTCGTCGAGGATGACGGCCTGGAGCGCGGACAGATCGAGCGCGCCGCGTTCGATGTGATCGCGCAGACGGCCCGGCGTGCCGACGACGATGTGCGCGCCGCGCGACAAGGCGCGGCGTTCCTCCGACGGGTTCATGCCGCCGACGCAGGTGGTGATGCGCCCGCCGGCTTTCTCATAAAGCCATTCGAGCTCGCGGCTGACCTGCAGCGCGAGTTCACGCGTGGGGGCGATGGCGAGCGCGAGCGGGGCGGCGGCGCGGGGCAGCGTGTCGCCCTCGCCGGTGAGCAGTTGCGGGGCGATGGCGAGGCCGAAGGCAACGGTCTTGCCCGAGCCGGTCTGCGCCGAGACGAGCAGATCACGGCCGGCGGCCTGCGGCTCGATGACGGCGGCCTGGACGGGCGTGGGCGCTGCATAACCACGCGACGCGAGCGCCTCGGCGAGATGCGCCGGGAGAGTCTGAAAGGGCATGATATTCCGGTTCTGGGGGCGGCGCGGGAGCGCGGCGTTCGACCCCATATAGCATGGGTTGGCGGGAAAAGCACGGGGGCGCGTGGGGTGGGGATTGACCTGTTCCGACCTGCTAAACAGGTGAATGTATTTTTTGCAGGGGCTGTTTGCGGCTTTTGGTTGATTATCCGTGGGTTAGGTGTCGCGGAAATCCAACTTAACAGGTGCGTGAGCAGGTGGAGAACAGGAGCTATAACAGGTGGGAGCAGGACGGTAGCAGGCGCGGAACAGGTCCGCCCGCGCGCGGTGGACGGGCCACCGATGGTGCGCGGGCGGGGGGTGAGCGGGGCGGACAATGTTAAAGAGCGGGGGGTGGTTGTGGCGGGTTTTGCGAGGTGTTGAATCGGGGTGAATTCATACCAGTTCGACCTGAAGGCGCCGCGACGCTTACCCCGACCGACATGCACGGGCCGATCGGCGAAATGAGTGCTGCTTTGGGGGTAAGTCCTTCATAGGCTGGTCGCGGCGGATGATCCGCCACGGAGAAGGATGATGACACGGATCGTGCTGATGATCGCGCTGGCAGGTATTGCCGTGACAGCCGCAATCCCCGCCCAGGCCAAGGTTTGCTATACCTACCGTCACGGCCACCGCGTGAAATGCCACACGGCGTTCCGCCCCAGCATCAACTTCCACCGAAAGCATCCGGTGAAGATCGTTCGTTGCCGCACCCGGGCTGGGCACAACGTCAAGTGCTGATCTTCTGACGAGGAACGGGGCCGTGCGTCGCAGGAGGCGCGGTCACTTTCTTGCGGGTAGTGCCGCATCACGGTGAAATGTGTAATTACCCCTCTACTTATTTAGGGATTTTTGCTCGTTTCACCGTAATCCAAAGACAGAATGTGACTGGCGGGGAGCACCTGCTGCGACTTCGGATGCCGACGTCCGGGCATAAGCGCATATCGAGACACTGTTTGCCACGAGGCTCACACATGCCATTTACGATCCGTCTATTTGCTCTCTGGCTCGCCGCCCTGGGCAGCCCGGTGTTTGCCGACACGACGGCCAACTATGTCGGGCCAAATGCTGCCATAACGATGAAGGTCGAGATAGCGTCGAATGGTGACGTTCGCGGAGCAACGTCGAATCCGAACAGCTATTTCATCACCCGAGACGGTCAGGGCTACATGATACAGGCCAGCTTTAACGGCCCGGCAGTCATGCGCGTCCAGGACATGGCCACCGTCATGGCCGAGCAGATGAAAAAGATGATGCCAAACATGCCCGCCGGCGCGGGTAAGGACGCGCCAGCGTTCGACCTAGTAAAGGGTGGGACCGTGACGATCAGAGGGCGGCAAGGGACCGCCTATTACATGGGTAAATCAGCCAATGGCGCACTGATCGGACCGCCCATCGTGGTGATAAGCAATGACCCTGCATTGGCGCCGATTGGCGCAGCGATGCAGCGTCAGTTCGACATGTCTCTGGCAATGATGGGCCACATATTTGGCGCTGCCAACCCGTTCAAGAGCATGCAGGAAATTCTGAAGAGCGGGACACCGCTGGTGTTCACGGGCATGGAACTCGACACGGTCAACAATGAGCCCATTCCGACTTCACGTTTTGACCTGCCCGCCCAACCTCTCACGCTTGACGGGGTCAGGAAAAACATGGGTGCGGCGGCGCAATAAATCGTGCCGACGTAAAAGGTTCGTTATTTGCTCCACAGCAGAATTACGGCGTCGTACCATTACCCCTTTTTTAATTGGAGATTTATGCACGTGGCACGGTAACTTTGCTACTTTTGCGAGCAGGCAGATGGCCACCGAGTAAGCGAGACGAAATGTGACCAGCGGGGAGGACCTGCGAAATTACGGTGCCACGTGCAATAACCCCTAATTCGGCTTGCCCTTGCTTCGGCGCACCACCTGCGAGGCCGGAACCGCCGACTGTCGCCGAACCGCCACCGCATTGCGCGATTGACGCAGCGCCGTCGCGACGCGAAGAGTGTCTGGAATCGACTCCAACATATTGAAATTGGTCGCTGCAAAGGGGATGCCGTGAGGAAACCGTTGGTCATGCTCGCGGTCGCTGCGAGTTGTATTGCGCTGGCAGGCTGTGGCGGATCCAGCGGATCGGGCGGCGTTGCAGGCACCCCCGCACCTTCCCCCGCCCCCTCCCCGACTCCTTCTCCGACGCCGACCCCCACGAACAGTTCGATCGCCTCGCTCGTCGCCAGCCAGACCTTCGCGACGGACGCCAGCACCTCCAACGTCGCCATCGACCTGACCAGCCGGACGACGGGCACCGCCACCGCAGGTGGCGCGACCATTACCGTGGCCTATGACGCGGCGGCCAAGAGCTATACGGTGACGGGAGCCGGCCGATCGGCGACCTTTCTGTCCGCCGACGTGCAGAGCAACGCGAATGGCGAGACGCGCTACGCCCGGACGGGCAGCTATCCGCGCGACTATCTCACGATCGTGACGACACCCTATACCGGCACCACCAGCAACCGGTATGTCGCGCTGGGATATTGGCAGCGCAACGATGTGAGCGGCTCCAACCAGGCGACCAGTTTCGACGCCTTCACCTTCGGGTTCGACACGCCGGTGGCCGGCGTGCCGCGCACGGGGAGCGCAAGCTGGAAGACCGATGTGTTCGGCCTTTATACCGTGCCGGGGCAGACGCCGCGCACCATCCAGGGCAGCGGCGATTTCACGGTGAATTTCGCCAAGGCACTGTTCACGACGACGACCTATGTCACGCAATATGATTTCCTGACCGGCGGGTCGCTTTCGGGCGGCGGCGTCAGCGTCGTGGCACAGGGCGCGATCGGCAGCGGCAACAGCTTCGCCGGCAACCTGGCTTATGGCGGCACCAGCGGCGCGGTTTCCGGGACGATCAACGGTCGCTTCTATGGCCCGAATGGCGAAGAGATCGGTGCCGCCTTTCACGCCGACAATGCGGCTGGCGCAACGCTCAACGGGGCGCTGACCGGACAGCGCAACGCGGTGACGACGCCGACGAACTTCACGCTCGATTCGATCGGGAGCGACCAACTCTTCTATTCGATCTGGGCGACGCTGGATCAGGCGGTCAGCGGCTCGGGCACCGGATTTTTCGCGCAGAGCCCGCAATATGGCCAGACGACGTTGAAGGCCGATGGCAGCTTCACGATCGTTCCGCCATCGTCGAGCATGCCGAGCCTGACCTTCACCGCCGCCGACCGCGTCGCCGACACGCGGACGAACTTCATCAGCTATCAAAAGACGGTCGATGGCGCCCCGGTACGCGTCGACCTGTACAAGCCGAGCGGCAGCAGCGGCGCGATCGCGTTGACCTATGCCGGTTTCGGCAGCTGGGCGCGGACCGCGCCCGATGGCGCGGTGACGCGCACGGTCAACGGTTACTTCGCCTATGGCTTTGCAACACCGCGCGATATTCTCGCGCGGCGCACCGGCAGCGGCAGCTATGACGGCGTCGCTTATGGTACCGCGGGCGCCGCCAATGGCGCGCGTTACGATGTCGGGGGCACCTCGCATTTCGACGTGGATTTCAGCAACCAGCGCTATAGCGGGTCGCTCACGCTCAACGCGACGCCCGAGGGCGGCGGGACCGCGGCCGCACTGGGCGCGTGGCAGTTCGGCGCCAACATGCTCTACGGTCAGCTCGTCAGCGCGGCACTGATCAATGGCGGCACCACCAACCCGAACAACAACATCTCGCCCCAGCTGTTCGGACCCGATGGCGAGGAGATCGCCGCGCCGTTCACGATCGCAACGGGCGCCTCGCTCGACGGGCAGAACCTGACGATCGCCGGTGTCGCCGCCGCCAAGCGCCATTGATCCGCGCAGCCCGGCGGCGGGCCGGCGCGCTGATGGCCGGCATGGGGCTGGCGCTGTGGCTGATGCCCGCCATGGCGCAGGAGAGCCTGAGCGGTCTGCACGCGCCCGATCTGTTCGCGCTGGCCGAGCGCGACGTCAATGCCGACCGGCCGGCCGATGCGCTGGCGATCTACGTCGCGCTGGCCCGCGACCCGGATATCGAGGTGCGCTCCGAGGCGCGCTTCCGGAGGGGCATGCTGCTGGGCGCCTTGAAGCGCTACGCCGAGGCGGCGGTCGAATTCCGCGTCTTCCTGGATGAAAAGCCGGGCGTGGCGCGGGTCGAACTCGAGCTCGCGCGCGTGTTGACGGCGATGGGGGACGAGCGCGCCGCGCGCCGCGCCTTGCGCCAGGCGCAGGCATCCGGACTGCCGAGCGATGTCGCGATCGTGGTCGACCAGTTCGCGGCGGCGCTGCGATCTACCCGGCATCTGGGCGGATCGCTGGAGATCGCGCTGGCGCCCGACAGCAACGTCAATCGCGCGACCAGTGCACGCACGCTCGACACGGTGATCGCACCGCTCACCCTTTCAGACGACGCACGCCAGCAATCGGGCATCGGCGTGAAGCTGACCGCCCAGGGTTTTGCCCGGATCGACCTTGCGCCGCACCTGGCGCTGCTGCCCCGGCTGTCGGGCATCGCGTCGCTGTATCGCGCCTCGACCTTCCAGGACATTTCGGCCTCGGCTCTGCTCGGGCTGGAATGGCGGGTGGGACGCGACCGCCTGACCCCGGCGGTGGGGCCGACATGGCGCTGGTATGGCGGCACGCTCTATGCGCGTACCGATACGGCCACGCTCGACTGGCTGCACCCACTCGGGCGCCGTTCGCAGCTTACCGTCAGCGGCAGCGCGGCGCATGCGACCTACCGGCAGAATGCGCTGCAATCGGGCGGGCTGTTCGATGGGTCGGTCGGCATCGAGCATGCGATCGACGCGAGGAGCGGCATCGGCGGCAGCCTGGGCGCGACACGCCAGGCGGCGCGCGACCCCGGCTATGCCACGACGGCGGGCTATGCCAGCCTGTTCGGGTGGCGCGATGTCGGGCGGGTGACGATTTTTGCCAATGCCGGCCTGCGTCGAACGATGGGCGACGCGCGGCTGGCGCTGTTTCTCGATCGGCGGCGCGAATGGCTTTACCAGGTCGGCGCCGGCGCCACGATAAGGTCGCTCACCTTCCACGGCTTTGCACCGGTCGTGCGGGTGAATTTCGAGCGCAACGCATCGAGCGTCGGCATCTACGATTATCGCCGCCTGGCCGGCGATGTCGGGCTAACGCGGGCCTTTTGATGTCGGCGGAGCGGTGGGCACGGTTCGATGGCACGGCCTTGCCCCCTCCCCCGATCGCGCTATCCTTCCCCAACATCACAGGAAACATTGGTTGGACGCGACACCGGGGCCGATGGCCCGCATCACCGGCTATCTGCGCGCGCATGGCGGGCGGGTGCTGATCGAGCTGCTGGTCAATTTCGTCCTGCCCTATGTGATCTACACCGCCGCCGAGGCGCGGCTGGGCGAGGTCGGGGCGTTGCTCGCCTCGTCGGCGCCGCCGATCCTGTGGAGCCTGGGCGAGTTCGCGCTGCACCGGCGGCTCGATGCGCTGTCGGTGATGGTGGTGGCGGGCATCGCGCTGTCGCTGCTGGCGATGATCGGCGGCGGTGGCGCGCAGTTCCTCCAGCTGCGCGAGAAGCTCGTCACCGGGGTGATCGGGCTGGCGTTTCTGGGGTCGGCGGCGATCGGCCGGCCGATGATCTATGAGCTGGCGCGGGCGAGCATGCGGCGCCGATCGGAGGGCGAGGCGGAACAGTTCGCGGCGTTGCAGGTCCATGCCGGGTTTCGCCGGACGATGACGGTGATGACTTTGGTGTGGGGGCTGGGGCTGATCGCCGATGCCGCGCTGTCGGCGGTGCTGGTGTTCACGATCAGCGTGCGCGCCAACCTGATCGTCAATCCGCTGATCGGTTATGGCACGATGGGGGCGCTGGGGTTGTGGTCGTTTGTTTATGCGCGGCGGGCGCGGCGGCGGGGGGAGAGTCGGGTGGGGGTGGCGGCTGGGGGTGAGGACGCACTAAGGTAGGTCGCGTTCGATCTGCGTTGCCAGGTCCAGGTTGATAATCCGGAAGATATCCGCCTTGATCACTCCGTATTTCGGGTTGCCGGACACCTCGTTGAATTCCTTCTCCGGCGAGTAGACATAGCGTGATCGGTACGTCTTGCCGCGAAATTCGATTTCCGCCTCGGTGATTAGAGGTGGCTTGTTGGTGGTGACTTCGGAAGAGTCGAACCACCCGGCCGTCATCTTTTCCTTGGCGCATTTTGCGCGCGGGGCCGGTCGCCCCCCCAGCATCACGCCGCCGACCGAGCCGACGCCGGCAGCGACAGCAGCACTGACCATCTCAACACCGCTGTTCAGATACATGGTGTAATGCTTCACGGTGACGCGATTACCGGCGAGGCGGCTACCCAGTTTCTGCGCGAGATCGGCACGGAACTGATCGATACGCCCGACCGACATCGCCTTGTCGTCGACGCGGACGACGAAATAGTCACAACTGCCGATCCACAGCGACAAGGTCTTCTTCATTCCCTCTATCGCTGGTCGCGTGTCGACGACATCGATCGTCGGCACATTGGGTGACGACACCTGCGCGGCAACCCCGGCCGCGCCCGAGAAAAGCAGAACCGCGCACGCCAGCGCCGTGCCGATTGCTGCTGCCGGCTTTTCTAACGTCGCCCCGCTTTGCACTGTCCCACCCCCTGTTCGATCGCAAACCCCAATTCATGGAATAACCGGGAAGAAACAACATGCCAACGACCATGCTCGCGTGAAATTGCGATGGCGCTTGCCACTACGGCATTATTTTTTGGGATTTTTTGCGCAGCGCCACAGTGGCTGGGTAATGGCAGCGACCGGGGTGACGCGGGGGCGTGGTCTGCGGATGTCCGAAGAGCGGGATTGCGGGGTTCGCTTTCCGTGCGCGGGTCTCCCGCTCCAAACCCCTCCACCATTTGCTGAAGGAGCAAATGGTCCCCCTCCCCGTGCCGGGGAGGAATTTGGGAAGCAATGCCCCCCTTGCCTTTCATTTTCCCTCGCGCTAACACTGAACCATATGGTTCAGTATGCACTTGCCCCGCTCGATGCCTCCTTTGCCGCCTTGTCGGATGCGACGCGGCGGGGGGTGTTGGAGCGGCTTGAGCGGGCCGAGGCTTCGATCAGCGATCTGGCCGAGGCGTTCGCGATGACGCTGACGGGCATGAAGAAGCATGTCGGGGTGCTGGAGCGCGCCGGGCTGGTGACGACCGAGAAGGTCGGGCGGGTGCGGACGTGTCGGCTGGGGCAGCGCGGGCTGGAGGCGGAGGCGGCGTGGATCGCGCGTTATCGCGAGCGCTGGGCGGCACGTTTCGATGCGTTGGACAGGGTGGTCGAGCAACTGAAAGAGCAGGAGAGAATCGATGGATCAGACGGCAAGCAAGACGGCGGGCAATGAGCCCGTGGCGGCAGGGAACGGCATGACGGCGGAGCGCATTTCCGACCGCGAGACGATGGTGACGCGCAGTTTCGACGCGCCGGCGCGGCTGCTGTTCGCGGCGTGGAGCAAGGCCGAGCTGTTCCGTGAGTGGTGGGTGCCCGCCTCGTACGGCATGACCTTGCTGTCGTGCGAGATGGATGTGCGGGTTGGTGGCGGTTATCGCCTGGTCTTCAAGCACCCGGCCGCGGGCGAGCCGATGGCGTTTTTCGGGCGCTATATCGACGTGGTGCCCGATACGCGTATTTCCTGGACCAACGAGGAAAGCGAGAACGGCGCGGTGACGACGGTGACCTTCACGGAGCAGGACGGGCGGACGCTGGTCACCATCCACGACCTCTATCCGTCGAAGGAAGTGCTCGATGCCGAGATCGAAGGCGGCGCGACGGGCGGGATGGGCGAGACGCTCGACCAGCTGGCGGCGTTCGTCGCGACGATGGCGGCGGCGTAGGAACAACGCGGGCCGCGCGCGTTTCCGTTCATTGTACGGCAAGGTCGATCCGGGCTATGATCGGGGATGACCAAGCTGACATCGCTCCGCCCGCGCACCGTGCCGATCATGCTCGGCCTCGCCGTGGCGGCGTGCGGCTGGCCGGTGGCCGGGATGGCGCAGGTCGTGGCGCCGGCCGCGCGTGACGCCGACACCGTCCGGCTGAGCGACGAACAGCGCAACGCCATCCTAGCCGGTAACACAATGGAGAGCGCGGCCGCGGCGCGCGGTGAACTGAGCGGCGCCGAGCGGGCGGCGCGCGGGGTGCATGGTGAGGTCGGCGTGATGATCGGCACCAATGGCGCGCGCGGCATCTATGGCGTGGCCGCGATCCCGCTGGGCGAGCATGGCGAGGCGGTGGTGTCGTTCGAGAACAGCCAATATGGCGGGCGACGCCGGCGCTAGCCGTTCAAGACGACGCTAGCGCGACGCGGCCCGCGCCGCGCGGCCGTCATAATCTGCGGCCATTTCGAGATGAAGCGCGCGCGCGCCGGTCGCCGTGGCGCGTTCGGCGAGCTCGCGCGCCTTTGCCGCGTGGCGGACATAATAAGCATGATCAGTCTCAGGCGATCCATCCGGCGCGACGCTCCATTGGCGGCCCGCGGCGGCGGGGTTTTGGGACATATCATTCATTGCGCGCTCCTTGGCGACGAACCGCCTGCGGGGGCGACAACGCGCCGCACAGGAAAAGGGGTCCGGCGTGCCCGGCGCGCGCGGGGCGAGCCCGCATCGTCGACCCAGACGACCGTCGATGTCCCGGTAGTGAGCGTGAAGGACGGCAAGTAGCTGCCACTGCGCAGTGAAAGGCGCGGCGCGCGACGATCGTGACAAGCCAGGCGGCGCCATGCGCCGGGCTGTTCGTCATGGGGATGCGGCGCCCCTGACCGCCGGGAAAAGGCCCATCGTTAAGACCTGTCTAAGCACGAAAAATTGAACCGCAATGGTGCCACCAGGTTATATCTTCATCATTTTGCGGGACAAATAATGGGCATCGAACGTCGAGGGTCGCGCCGACAGGGTAACGAACGGCGCTGGAAGACCTTTTTGCCGGTCGCGCTGGACAGCAGCCAGGGCGGCGCGCGCGGCCATATACTCAATCTGTCGGCGGGCGGCGCGCTGGTCCATTCGGCGACGACGCATCATGTGGGGACGATCGTGCGGCTCTCGCTGGGCGATTTTCAGCTTTCGGGGCGCGTCGCCTGGCGCGCGGGCGAACGCTTCGGCGTCGCCTTTCTGACCGCGTTGCCCGACCTGACCGTGGAGCGGGCCATCGCGGTGTCGAAGGATTCGCTTGTCCTGGAACCGTCGGCATAACGCGCCCGATCGGCAGGCGCGACGCGCACCTTTTCGGAGGCCTCAGCGCGACACGCTATCCTCCTCGGCGGGTGAGATGCTGTCGTCGAGCGCGGGTTGCGCGCTGCGCGCTGCCTTGGCCTCATAATCCTCGGCGATGGCGATGTGGATCGCGCGGGCGGCCCCGGTCGTCGCCTCGTCGGCGAGGGCGCGCGCGCGTCGCGCCCATGCTTCATATTGTGCCTTGTCGGGCGGCGGTGCTTCGGTCCTTGCGCGCATCGTTTCGCCCTATCCCCTCGTCGTGACCTCCGTATGACGCGCGACCAGCAGTGCGGTTCCCGGCGACGATTGCCGAGCGGTCAATTCGCGCGATCTAGCGCCGGCGCAGCCAGGGGAGCAGAAGGGGGCGGAGAATCGGCGAGGTACCGTTCGGCGTTGCGACATCGATGTTGCGCCCCGCGAACTGCCAATAGAGCATGATGCTCAGCGCGGCGGCGTAGAAGCACCATACCGAGGCAAAGGCATTGCCCTTGACCAGCGCGACGATCGTCAGGCCGATGGCGTTGAGCACGCCATAGGCGCGGACGACGCGGTGGCTCGACAGCAGCATCGCGCCGCAGGTGGCAAGGACATAGAGGCCCGAGATCAGCAGATTGCCGGTCATCGGGTTGCGATAGGCGATCGAGTGATGCGAGATCAGCGCGGTGTCGGGATAAAAGAGCAGGCCGTGAACGTCCCACACGCACACCAGCGCGCCGAGCGCGGTGAGAGCGCGGATGGCGGTGCGGCGCGGCCCAGGCGGTTCCATCAACAGGATCGCCAGCGGCATCAGCAGCGGCAGCAAGCCGTGTGCGTAGAGCATGAAGCCGAAGATAGCGCGATCGAGCGCGGCCTTGCCGATATGACCTTCAAGGCCAAGCCAGACCATGCCTTCCGAAAACTGATGGACGGCGAAGAGCAGCGGCACCGCGGCGAAGAGCAAGGTGCGCGGCTCGCGAACATGGCGCAGCGTTGCTATCCCGATCGTGCCGAGCACGCCGGCGGCAACGAAGCTGGCCGTGGCCGAGAAGCACATCGATTTTCCCCCGGATGAAACCGTAGGGCGCCGATGTGGCGTGCCGCAAGCGGGTTGGCCAGCGCCATGAGGTGGCTGGCGTGGAAAGCGGACCGGCCGCAGGGAAACGCCGCGATCGCCGTCTCAACCCCTCCCCCTTTCGGGGAAGGGGTTCAGTGGGGTGCACCGTCGCCGGGCGTGCGGTTCAGAAGTTGAAGCGCAGCCCGGCATTGACGGTGAAGCTCTTCAGCCGCGATCCGTCATTGACGTTGCCGACCACGAAGCCCGAGACGCGGCCGCCGGCAGCGGTGCCGATGAGGCCGACCGAGTAGCGCATCGCGTTCTTCCAGCTGACCGTATCCAGCGAGAAATTGGTCACCGGCGTGCCGAAGGCGAAGCTCGAGCTGTCGCCGCTCGACCAGTTTTCGAGCCGTGCCGCGCTGACGAACGGCTCGAAGGTCACACCGGTGGGGTTGCCGCCGCGCCATGACAGACGCAGGCCCGCCTGACCGACCTTGGTCTGGTCGCTGCCCGGCGTCCACACGCTCAGCGGATCGATCTGGACCGCATCGATCGCCGTGTCGGCATAGTGGAAGCTGGCGAACGGCGTCGCGGCAAAGCCGGTTGCGCCGCCGACGCGGTAGGAAGCGCGCAGCGTGTAGGCGGTGGCGCTGCCCTCGACCTTCTGCGTGCCGGCCGCACCGAACAGCGTCGGCATGGCGAGCTTGTAGTGGCGCCATTCCTTGCGGATGCTGCCCTCGACCGTCGCGGCGCCGTTGCCGACCACGAGATAACCGCCGAGGAACGGGGTCTCGACCTTGATACGGTCGACCGTAGTCAGCGCCACCTGGCCGTCATACCAGCCGCCGGTCAGGCCGACATTCACGTTCCAGCCATGGCCACCCAGGTTGAGGAAGCCGAGATCGGCGCCGAACTGGGCGGCTTCGTGCACGGTGCGGATCCGGCTCGACCCGGTATAGGTCACGCCGCCGCCGACCAATGTCGAGCTGATCGTCTCGTTGGTGTGGCCGCCGCCGCCGCGGACCCACAGGCTGAAGCGCGTGGCACTGGCCGGGGGATCGTTGCGCATCGTCACGAACGGGCTGATCGGCTCGTCGAGCGTGGCCGAGGCGGCTTCCGCCATATAGCTTAGATCGCCGAGCGGCATCGCCAGCGGATTGACCGTCTGGATCAGCCCGAACTGGGTGTTGCTGGCCGGGTTCTGCCCGAAGCTGTCGAGGATGAAGCCGGTCGTGTCGAACACCGTGTTCGAGGTGAAGGTGGTCGCCGCGGCGCCGGGCACGACGGTGACGATCGGCAGGAAGCCGCCCGGCACGAAGCTGCGCGTGCCGACACGGTTGAGCGTGACATTGGTATTGCCCGACGCGCTGCCACCGATGAGCATGCGATCCGCGCTGGCAGCGACGGTGCTGTAGTCGACGAAGAACTGGCCACCGCCGCTGTAATTGCCGCCGACCGTGACGAGGTTGGTCGTCAGGTTGTTCTGGGCATTGATGATCCCGCTATTGGCGAGCGTGCCGTTGGTGGTGAAGCTGCCCGCGCCGGCGAAATCGATCCGGAAGGTGTTGCTGGTGTTGCCGAGGATACCCAGCGAGCCGCCCGCACCGATATTGGTCAAGCCGGCATTGACGAGGTTGCCCGAAAAGACCGAGGCGCCCGAACCCAGGCTGGCCGTCGACCCGAGCATGTTGGTCCAGGTCGAGCTTGCGATGTTCGAGCCGCCGACGGTGACAGCGCCGTTCAGACTGCCGAAGTTGAGCAAGGTGAAGCTGCCGCCATTGAGGCTGCCGACGACCGCCTTGGGGCCGGTGATCGTGCCGGCGTTGGTGATCGACGCCGTGCCGGCGCCGGTCGCAACGAGCTGTATGGCGGCGGTCGTGCCAGTGACGAGGCCCGAATTGTTCACGTTGAGCGCGCCGCTGACCGTGTCGAGCGCGATGCCGAAATCGGGGTCGACCTTGCCCGCAACGCCGACATTGACGGTGATGTTACCCGCCGTCGAGATGCCGCGGACGCCGGCATTGCCGGCGCCGGTCGCCCTGACTTCACCCGCAATGTTGATCGTCGTGAGTCCGGTCGAGGTCCCGCTATTGGTCTGGATGCCATGACCGTTGGTCGCGGTGATCAATGTGCCGGCCAGTTGATTGACCGCGATCGTCCCGGCGCCGGCGCCCTGCAGCGTCGCGACGACCCCCGTGCCGTTGGAGGCGGAGACATTGGCATTGGCATTGATCACAACGTTGCCGCTGCCGGTGGCCGTACCGACGATGCCCGCCGTGACGGCGGCGACCTGACCATTGGCGGTGACCGTAGCGAGACCGTTGTTGGTGATCGCGACGATGCCGAGATCGGTGTTGCCGGTGACCTTACCCGTGGTGGTGACGGTGGCGTTGCCGGCGCCGCCGGCCTGGGCGCGGATCGCGGCGCCGCCGGTGGCGGTGACCGTCGATGCAGGCGTGATGACGACATTGCCGCTGCTGCTGAAGCCGGAGATGCCGATGCCGCCATTGGCGGTGACAGCGCCCGTGCCGGAGATCGTCACCGTGCCACTGGTCGCGTTCGCGGTGATGCCGTTGGTCGCGCCGACGACCGTCCCGGTGGAGAGGATGTCGATATTGCCCGAGGTGGAGGTCGCCACGATCCCCGCCGCTGCCGTCCCCGTGATGTTGCCCGAGCCGCTCACCTTGACGCTGCCGCTGCCGGCATTGGTGGCAACGATGCCCGTAGTGCCCGACACGGTGCCGGCGGTGACGTTGACCGCGCCAGCGCCGGCGGCGCCGGTCTGCTGTGCGATGATCGCGGTGTTGCCGGTCGACGAGACGCTGGCAGCCGACACCGTCACCGCGCCGCCGGTCGACAGCGCGAAGATGCCGTTGCCGCTGGTCGCCGTCACCGGACCGACGGTAGTGACCTTGGTCGAGCCCGTGCCGAAATTCTCGGCGTCGATGCCAAAGCGCGCATTGACCGAGCCGTTGGCGGTGACGTCGACATTGCCGGTCGCCGCCGCCGGCAGGATCGCCGCCACCATGCCGGCATTGCCAGCCTGGATGTTGCCATTGGCGACCTCGGTGACGTTGGCGGTGGTCGATGCGGACCGGACGTCGATCGCATTATTCGCACCAGCCGCAGTGACGGCAGCGGTGGTAACGCTGATATTACCGCCAAGCGCGGTGTCGCGCACCACGATGCCGTTGCCGCCGGTCGAACTGCTCGCACCCGAGATGTTGACGGTCGTCGTGCCCGCACCGTTGTTGAGGATGTTGGCCGCATCGCCGGTCCCACCGACGAACCCGCCGGTGCCCGTGACGCTGATGTTGCCCGCGCCGACCAGACTCAGGCCAAGCGTACCGCCGGTCACCGTCTGGTCGACCACAACGCTCACCGCACCGTTGCCGGTCGCCTTGATGCCCTCGGCTGCCGTGCCGGTCACCGTGCCGTGGGCAGTGATGCCGATCGCGCCGGTGCCGGCATTGTTGACCACGATGCCGGTCGTGCCCGAGACCTTGCCCGTCGTGACGTTGACCGCCCCTGCACCTGCCGCGCTGGTCTGCTGCGCGATGATCGCGGTGTTGCCGGTCGAGGTGACATCGCCGGCGTTCACCGTGACATTGCCGCCGGCGGTCAGCGCGAAGATGCCGTTGCCGCTGGTCGCGTTGACCGGACCGACCGTGGTCACGCTGG
>NZ_JARYTI010000035.1 GCF_029911635.1 Sphingomonas sp. AR_OL41 | reverse complement strand
CGCTCGCCCGCGTGGTGGCGAGCGAGGCACCGGTGTGGCTGCTCGACGAGCCCGCCAACGGCCTCGACACAGCCAGCGTCGCCGCGCTCGTCGCGCTGATCGCGCGGCACCGTGCTGGTGGCGGCGTCGCGCTGGTCGCGACGCACCTCGCGCTCGACCTGCCCGATGCGCAGGTCATTCCGCTGGGGACGGCGGCATGACCGGCCTCGCCACGCTGGTCGCGCGCGACCTCGGCCGCGCCTGGGCGGGCGGCGGGGCGGTCTATCCGATCGCCTTCTTCCTGCTCGTCGCGATCCTGTTTCCCTTCGCCGTCGGCCCCGACACGGTGCTGCTCGCGCGGATCGGCGGCGGTGTGATCTGGGCGGCGGCCTTGCTCGCCGCGCTGATGCCGGTCGAGCGGCTGATCGGGCCCGATGCCGAGAGCGGCGTGCTCGACCAACTGGCGACGCGCGGTGTGGCATTGAGCGGCGTCGCGGCGGCGAAGATCGTCGCACACTGGCTCACCTTCGGGCCGCCACTGATGCTGGCCGCAGTGCTCGCGGCCGGACTGCTCGATCTGCCGGGCGCCACACTGTGGCGCGTCGAACTCGGGCTGCTGCTCGGCACGCCCGGTCTGGCCGCGCTGGCGGTCGCAACCTCGGCGCTGGTCGCCGGCCTGCGCGGGGCGAGCGCGGTGGCGGGGCTGGTGATGCTCCCGCTGGCGGTGCCGCTACTGATCTTCGGCGCCGGCTCGATCGACGGCGGTGCGGGCGCACTCAAGCTGCTCGCGGCGGTCAGCCTGTTGCTGGTCGCCGGCGCCCCGTTCGTCGCCGGCGCGGCGATGCGGGTCGGGATGGAATAGTCACCGCGAAAACCGCGAACGCGGCGTGCCGGGAGACCGTGAAATTTGTTCGCGCGGAGGCGCGGAGGCGCGGAGGCGCGGAGGCGCGGAGGCGCGGAGGCGCGGAGATGTCATGTCCGCGGCAAGGTATCGCGCGAAAACCGGCCCCTCATACTTTGCCACGGGAGCAGCATCTCCGCTGACGCGGACCGACTGCCACGAACGCAACAACTCCGCGCCTCCGCGCCTCCGCGCGAACAAATCTCTTCTGTTTAAACCTAACCCCGCCGCGGCGCCGCGCTGACCAGCAGCTTGTCGATCTTGCGTCCATCGAGATCGACCACCTCGAAGCGCCAGCCCTGCTCGACGAAGCTCTCGCCCTCGCCCGGCAGATGGCGGAAGGCGGCGAGTGCCAGCCCCGCGACGGTTGCATAGTCGCGGTCCTCGGGCAGATCGATGCCGATGCGCTCGGCCAGCAGGTCGGCCGCCATCGTGCCGGCGACGAGCAGCGAGCCGTCGTCGCGCTCGACCACCGACGGTTCGTCATCGGGGTCGGCGTCGGAGACGAACTCCCCGGCAATCGCGGCGAGCAGATCGGCGGGCGTGACGATGCCTTCGAAATGGCCATACTCGTCATGGATCAGCGCGATCGGCACCTCGGCCTGGCGCAGCGCGTTGAGCGCATCCATCGCGTCGATCTGGTCGATCACCACCGGCGCCTGGCGCATCAGCTTGCGCAGATCGAGGCTCTCGCCGCGCACCAGCGCGGTGGCGATGTCGCGCGCCTGCACCACGCCGACCACCGCGTCGACCGAGCCTTCGGCGACCAGCAGCCGGCTGTGCCCGCAATCGCGCAGCGCGGCGCGTACCCCGGCATCGTCGAGCGCGACGTCGATCCACTCGATCTCGGTGCGCGGCGTCATCACCTCGCGCACCGGCCGGTCGGCGAGCCGCACCACGCCCGAGATGATCGAGCGCTCATGCTCCTCGATCACGCCTGATTTCGACGCCTCGGCGACGATCAGGTGAAGTTCCTCGGCGGTGACATGCTCCTCGGTTTCGCGCTGCAGCCGCATCAGGCGGAACAGCAGGCCGCTCGACGAATCGAGCAGCCAGACGAGCGGCGCGGTGATCCAGGCCAGCGCGGCAACCGCCGGCGCCATCATCGCGGCCAGCACTTCAGGCGCGCGCAGCGCGATCTGCTTGGGCACCAGCTCGCCGATCACCAGCGAGGCATAGGTGGTGAGGCCGATGACGATGACGAAGCCCAGCGTCTCGGTCGTCTCGTGCGACAGCCCGAGCCACGCCAGCCGCGCGGCCATCGGCTCGCCGAGACTGGCGCCCGAATAGGCGCCGGCAATGATGCCGATCAGCGTGATGCCGATCTGCGTCGTCGATAGGATCTTGCCGGGATCGGCGGCGAGCGCCAGCGCGGTGCGCGCGCCACGCTTCTTCGCCCGCGCCATCGCCTCGAGCCGCGGCTTGCGCGACGAGACGATCGCCAGTTCGGACATCGCGAAGACCCCGTTGAGCAGGATCATCGCGAGAAGGATGACGACGTCGATCCAGGGGAAGGGCGGGAGTGGCATGGCGCTGCCCTACCTTTGACGCGAATCGGGCGCGCGGGCAACCGCCCGATCCTCGCCCTTGATGAAATCGACAAAGGCGCGCAGCGGTGCCGGCAGGTGACGGCGGCCCGGATAATAGAGAAATGGGCCGGAGAATTCCTCCCACCAGTCCTGCAGCACCGGCACGAGCGCACCGCTGTCGAAATGCGGCTGCAGCCAGCCCTCGAACAGATGGACGATCCCGAGGCCACCGATCGCGGCATCGACCGCCAGGTCGACCGCGCCACCCAGCCGCACGACGAGCGGCCCGACGGGATCGATTCGCAGCGCCTCACCGCCCCGGGCAAATTCCCAGGCCGGCGTCACGCCACTGGCGAACCGACCGCTCAGACAGGCATGGGTGAGCAGGTCGCGAGGATGCACCGGGGTGCCGTGCGCCACGAGATAGGCCGGCGACGCCGCCGTGGCGAAGCGCTGCATGCGCGGGCCGATCGGCACCGCGATCATGTCCTGTTCGAGCCGCTCGTCATAGCGCACGCCGGCATCGCAGCCGGCCGCGAGGATGTCGACGAAGCTTTCCTCGACCACCACCTCCATGCGGATGTCGGGATAGGCCTTGAGAAAGGGCGTAACGATCGCCGGCAAAACCAGCCGCGCCACGCTCGCCGGCACGTTGAGCCGGAGCGTGCCGCTCGGCCGGTCGCGAAAGGCGTTGACCATGTCGAGCGTCGCCGCGATCTCTCCCATCAGCGGCACCAGCCGCTCGACCAGCCTCGCCCCCGCCTCGGTTACCGCGACACTGCGCGTCGTGCGGTTGAACAGTCTCACGCCCAGACGGCCCTCCAGCCGCCGGATCGCCTCGCTCATGCTCGACGCGGAGACGCCCGCGACGCGCGCGGCATCGCGAAAGCCACCCGCTTGCGCCACCGCGACAAAGGCGGAGAGATCGTCGAGTTCGAGTTTCATTGTCCAAATTTCCACACAGTGCGTGCGCATTATTAGCTATTATCGCGCGATCCGGCGATGCCCATATCCGGCCGATCATCGACAGGAGACGATCATGACCGATATTTCGACCGCCGGCAGCTTCTTGCTCGGCGACCGCCGCGTGAACCGCATGGGCTATGGCGCGATGCAGCTCGCCGGACCGGGCGTGTTCGGCCCGCCGCGCGACCACGACGCTGCGCTCGCCGTGTTGCGCGACGCCCTCGCCGCCGGCGTGAACCATATCGACACCAGCGATTTCTACGGCCCGCACGTCACCAACCAGCTGATCCGCGAGGCGCTGCATCCCTATCCTGAGGGGCTGACGATCGTCACCAAGGTCGGCGCGCGGCGCGGTGCCGATGCGTCATGGCTCCCCGCGCTGGCGCCGGACGAACTGGTTGCCGCGGTGCACGACAATCGCCGCAATCTCGGCGTCGAGACGCTCGATGTCGTCAATCTGCGCGTCGGCGGCGTGGAGCGGCCGGGCGAGGGCTCGATCGCGCCGCAATTCGCCGCGCTCGCCGAGCTTCAGCGACAAGGGCTGATCCGCCATCTCGGCGTCAGCAACGTCACCGCCCGCCAGATCGACGAGGCGCGCCGCATTGCCGAGGTCGTCTGTGTCCAGAACCATTATAATCTCGTGCACCGCGCCGACGACGCGCTGATCGACGATCTCGCGGGCCATGGCATCGCCTATGTCCCGTTCTTCCCGCTCGGCGGCTTCGCGCCGCTGCAATCGGCGGCGCTGTCGGACGTCGCGTCGCGGCTGGGCGCGACGCCGATGCAGGTCGCGCTCGCCTGGCTGCTGCAGCGCGCGCCGAATATCCTGCTGATCCCCGGCACCTCCTCGCCCGCGCACCTGCGCGAAAACCTCGCGGCGGCCGAACTGATGCTGTCGGACGATGTCGTCGCTGAGCTGAACGCGATCGGTGCGTAAACCCTTCTCCCAATGGGAGAAGGTGGCGCGAAGCGCCGGATGAGGGCAGGACCGCAGCGACCCGTTACCGAATTGCGGCCCTCACCCTTCCGCTCCCTCTCCCAAATGGGAGAGGGATTGGATCACCGCTCGCTCACCAGCCCGCCGCGCATCATCTTGCGCAGCTTGCCGGGCATCCAGCGCGCCGCGAAGGCCATGCGGTGCGCGGTCTTGCCGACATAGGTGTGGACCTTGTCGCCATGCACCGCCGCCCAGGCCGCCTCGGCAACCGCCTCGACCGGCGTCAGTTCGAGGCCGGCGTCGGTCACCGTGTCGCGGATCGAGCGGTTGCTCTGCCCGGCGCTCGAATCGAGCAGCGGCGTGGCAATGAAGCTCGGCATCAGGTCGCGAACCTTGATGCCGTCCGGGGCCCATTCGCCGTCTAGCCCTTCGCTGATCGCGCGCACGCCGAACTTGGTCGCCGAATAGGGAACAAGGCCCGCCGAGCCGTAGATCCCCGATGCGGAAGCCGTGTTGAGCAGGCACGATCCGCGCGTCCGCGCGAGATAGGCATGCCCGATCCGCGCGCCGTTGAGCACGCCGACGAGGTTGATCGCCACGGTGCGGTCGATATCCTCGAAGCTCATCGTCGCGAGCGGCCCGCCGGTGCCGATCCCGGCATTGTTGAACAGCACGTCGAGCCGCCCGCCGCTCGCCTTGGTGAAGGCATCGAGGCTCGCGACCCAGGCGTCACGGTCACGCACGTCCATGAAATAGGTCTCGACCATCCCGGCGGGCAGCGACGCGGCGGTCTCCGCCAGGCCCGCCTTGTTGACGTCGGCCAGCCCGACACGCCAGCCGCGCGCCGCGAACAGCCGCGCCGTCGCCTGGCCGATGCCCGACCCGCCGCCGGTGATGAAGATCGCATTCGGCTCGCTCATGCCTCGTCCCCTGTTCCTGTTTGACCCTGTGCCTATCGTCCCGCACAAGCAAAGGCGATGGCAGATTTACGCGCCAAGGGTCCCTCGATCGTCTTTGCCGGCGTCAGCAAGCGCTATCCCGGCGGCACGGTCGCGGTCGACAATGTCTCGCTCGAGATCGCGCCGGGCAGCTTCGTCGCGCTGGTCGGCAGCTCGGGCTCGGGCAAGTCGACGCTGCTCAAGACCGTCAACCGGCTGATCGCGCCCAGCGCGGGCAGCGTCGCGATCGGCGGCGAGGATGTCGGCGCGGTGCCGCCACACGAACTGCGGCGCCGCATCGGCTATGTCTTCCAGAATGTCGGCCTGTTCCCCCACATGACCGTGGCGGAGAACATCGCCATCGGCCTGCGCCTCGCCGGCGTGAAGGAGCGCGGCACGCGCGTCACCGAACTGCTCGCGCTGGTCGATCTGCCGGCCGAGATCGCCAAACGCATGCCCGATGCGTTGTCGGGCGGGCAACGCCAGCGCGTCGGCGTGGCGCGCGCGCTCGCGACCGCGCCGGGGCTGATGCTGATGGACGAGCCGTTCGGCGCGCTCGACCCCGTCACGCGCGACCAGCTCGGCACCGCGATCCGCGCGCTGCACGATCGGCTCGGCCTGACCACGCTGATGGTGACGCACGACATGGCCGAGGCGCTGATCCTCGCCGACCGCGTGCTGGTGATGAGCAACGGCCGCATGGTCGCCGACGCGACTCCCGCGGAATTGCTCGCCGGCAAGGGTGGCCCCGAGGCCGACGCGCTGGTCGCGGTGCCACGCGCGCAGGCGGCGAAGCTCCACGCGCTGGGGGCGGGGGCGTGAGGCGATCCCTTTCTGAATTCCTCCCCGGAACGGGGAGGGGGACCAGCGAAGCTGGTGGAGGGGCTGGTCGAGCAGGACAAAGCCGCAGGCGTTGCCGGCTCGTTCGCCACGCCGGCGAACGCGGCTTCAGTTTTCAAGGCTCGGTTCTGTCCGACCAGCCCCTCCACCGTCCTGCGGACGGTCCCCCTCCCCGTACCGGGGAGGAATTTTGGGTATGGCGCCGATGACCCCCTTCCTCGAAGCCATGACCCGCGTGCCCGACCTTCTCGCCGCGCATTTGCTGCTGGCCGCCTCGGCGCTGCTGCTCGGCATTGCGATCAGCCTGCCGCTGGCGGTCCTGTCGGCGCGCCAACCCATAGTGGCGCGCGTCGCGCTGGGTTTCGCCAGCCTCGTCCAGACGATCCCCTCGCTCGCGCTGCTGGCGCTGTTCTACCCGCTGCTGCTGTCGCTCTCGGCGCTGGTCGGCGGCGGCATCCCGGCGCTCGGCTTTCTGCCCGCATTGCTCGCGCTCACGCTCTACGCACTGCTGCCGATCCTCAGGAACGGCGTGACCGGGCTCGCCGGGATCGACCCGGCGGTGCTGGAGGCCGCCGACGGCGTCGGCATGACGCCGTGGCAGAAACTCCGGCTCGTCGAGGCGCCGCTCGTCGCGCCGGTGCTGATGGCCGGCATCCGCACCGCCGCGGTGTGGACGATCGGCGCGGCGACGCTCTCGACCACGGTCGGCCAGCCGAGCCTCGGCGACATCATCTTCGCCGGGCTCCAGACGCAGAACTGGGCGCTGGTGCTCGCCGGCTGCGTCAGCGCGGCGGGGCTGGCGCTGGCGGTCGATGCGCTGCTCGGCGTCATCGAATATGGCATCCGCCAGCGCAAGCGCGTGCCCGTCGTCGCGGCGGGCGTCACGCTGCTCGTCGGCGTGGCGCTCGCGCTGGTCCCACTATGGCCGCGCAGTGGTCCCGAGATCACGATCGGCGCCAAGGATTTCTCCGAACAGTTCATCCTGTCGCGGCTGATCGGCCACCGGCTCGAGCGTGAGGGATATCGCGTGCGCTACCGCGAGGGGCTCGGCTCGGCGGTGCAGTTCGGCGCCTTGACCAGCAGCGCGGTCGATATCTCGATCGATTATTCGGGCACGATCTGGACCAACCAGATGCGCCGCACCGACACCCCCGACGCGGCGACGATGCTCGCCGAGATCGGCCGCTGGGGCGAGCGCCAGCATCATATCCGGCTGATCGGCGCGCTGGGGTTCGAGAATGCCTATGCCTTTGCGATGCGCGGCGACGTTGCCCGCGCGCACGGCGTCACCTCGCTCGACGATCTCGTCGGCGCGGCACCGCAACTCCATTTCGGCGCCGATCTCGAATTTCTCGAACGCCCCGAATGGGCGGCGATCAAGCGCGCCTATCCGATCCGTTTCGCCAGCGCGCACGCTTACAACCCGACCTTCATGTACCGCGCGCTCGACAGCAAACAGGCCGACGTCATCTCGGCCTTCTCGTCCGACGGCCGCATCGCCGCGCAGCATCTGACCGTGCTCACCGACCCGCGCCACGCCATCCCGCATTACGACGCGATCCTGATGGTCGATCCCAAGCACGCGCAGGACGAAAAGCTGGTCCGCGCGCTGCAATCGCTGGTCGGCCGCATCCCGGTCGAGGCGATGCGCGAGGCCAATTACCGCGTCGACCGCGACACCGACAAGGACAGCCCCGAGGCGGCGGCGCGCTGGCTGGAAAAGCGTATCGGGCTTTAGGCCGATGGCAGCGCACCCGCTCCCGGCTTGAGCGCCACCCCCGTCAACCGCAACCGCCGCGCCGCCACAAGCAACGTCGCGATGCTGTCGGCCGCCGCGTCATACCCCAGCCCGTGCGGCGGGCGGATGTTCGACACGCAGTTGCGCTCGCTGTCCTGCCGACCGGCGCGCGGCTGCCAGGTGATATAGGCGCCGAGGCTGTCGGGCGCGCTCAGCCCCGGGCGCTCGCCGATCAGCACCACGACCAGCTCGACCCCCAGCGCGACGCCGATCGCATCGCCGATCGCGACTCGGCCCTGCTCCACGAGCACGATCGGTGCGATCCGCCAGTCGCCCAGCCTTGCGAGCAATGCCGTTATGACGGGCGCGGCATGCGCATGCACTGCGGTCGCGGACAACCCGTCGGCGATGACGATCGCCAGCGTATCGCCGGACACTGGCAACCGCGCGGCATCCCCCGCGTCCAGCAACCGCCCGAGATCGGGCCGCCTGAGATAGGTCGCCCGGTCCGCCGCCCGGCTGCGAACCGAAATCGTCGGCCGCCCAATCGCCGACGCCACCCCGGCCGGATCGAACACTGCATGCACGGCATCTCTCGCGCGGGCATGGTCGAGCTGGAAGTCGAGCAGCGCCCGCGTCGGCAGCCCCTGCCCGGCGCGCCCGAGCAAGATCCGCGCCTGGGTCAGCGCCCCCAGCCGGTCGCGCAGCGCCGGCGGCTCAGCCATAGGGCGCCATCAACGCCGCGATGCTGTCGGGCGACAGCGCGAGCGGCGCCTGCTCCGCTATCCGCCCGCCGCGCGACAGGCCGATCCCCTCCAGCCAGTCCTCGAACTCCGGCGCCGGCCGCAGCCCCAGCACCTCGCGCAGATACAAAGCGTCGTGGAAGCTGGTCGACTGATAGTTGAGCATGATGTCGTCGGCGCCCGGCACGCCCATGATGAAGCTGACCCCCGCCACGCCGAGCAGCGTCAGGATCGTGTCGCTGTCGTCGCCATCGGCCTCGGCATGGTTGGTGTAGCAGATATCGACCCCCATCGGCAGGCCGAGCAGCTTGCCGCAGAAATGGTCCTCCAGCGCCGCGCGCGCGATCTGCTTGCCATCATAGAGATATTCCGGGCCGATAAAGCCGACCACCGAATTGACCAGCAACGGATCGAACGCCCGCGCCACCCCATAAGCGCGCGCCTCCAGCGTCTGCTGGTCGACGCCGTGATGCGTGCCCGACGACAGGCACGATCCCTGGCCCGTCTCGAAATACATCACATTGTCGCCGACCGTGCCGCGCCCGAGCGACAGCGTCGCCGCCCGCGCCTCGGCGAGCAGCGCGAGGTCGATGCCGAAGCCGCGATTGGCCGCCTCGGTCCCGGCGATCGACTGGAAGGCAAGGTCGACCGGCGCGCCGCGCCGCACCAGATCGAGCGTGGTGGTAACATGCGCCAGCACGCAGCTTTGCGTCGGGATGGCATAGGCCAGCCGGATCTCGTCGAGCAGTTCGAGAAGGGTCGCGGTCGTCGCGACATCGTCGCGCGCCGGGTTGATCCCGATCACCGCATCGCCCGCCCCCATCAACAGTCCGTCGAGCACCGAGGCGGCAATGCCCGCCGGGTCGTCGGTCGGGTGGTTGGGCTGCAACCGCACCGCCAGCCGCCCGGCCAGCCCGATCGTGTTGCGAAAGCGGCTGACCACCTCGATCTTGCGCGCCACCGCGATCAGATCCTGGTTGCGCATCAGCTTCGATACCGCCGCCGCGATTTCGGGCGTCACGCCGGGCGCGACGGCGGCGAGCGTGGCGCGGTCGGTGTCGTTCGCCAGCAGCCATTCGCGAAACCCGCCGACCGTCAGATGCGCGATCGCGCCGAACGCCACCGCATCGTGCCGGTCGACGATCAGCCGCGTGACCTCGTCCGCCTCATAGGGAACGACCAGATCTTCGAGAAAGGCGCGCAGCGGCAGGTCGGCCAGCGCGAAACGCGCCGCGATGCGCTGTTCCGCGCTCTCGGCGGCGATCCCGGCGAGCGCGTCGCCCGATCGGTACGGGCTCGCCGCCGCGAGCAAGTGGCGCAGATCGGCAAAGCGGTGGCGCGTGCCCGACAGGTCGGCGTGATAGCCCGTCACGACACGCCTTCCGCCGCGCCCGCCATCACCCCGCCGCCTGCTCGCGCTTGATCCACTCGTCGATCTGCGCCTCGAGCACGTCGAGCGGCACCGCGCCCTGGCCGAGCACGGCATCGTGGAAGCGCCGCACGTCGAACTTCGCGCCCAGCGAACTTTCCGCCTTGTGGCGCAGCGACAATATCTTCAGCTCGCCCAGCTTGTAGGCCAGCGCCTGGCCCGGGTTGCTGATATAGCGGTTGACCTCGGCATCGATATTGGCGTCGGTCAGCGCGGTATTATCCTTCATGAACGCCACCGCCTGGTCCTTGGTCCAGCCCTGCGCGTGCAGCCCGGTATCGACCACCAGCCGGCACGCGCGCCACATCTCGTAGGACAGCCGCCCCATGTCCTTTTCGGGCGTGTCGTAAATGCCCATCTCGATCCCGAGATGCTCCGAATAGAGCCCCCAGCCCTCGACAAAGGCGGTGAACTGCGCGGCATATTTGCGGAAATCGGGCAGGCTCATTTCCTGCTGCAGCGCGATCTGGTTGTGATGCCCCGGCACCGCCTCGTGCGCGGTCAGCGCGGCGAGTTCGTAGAGCGGCCGCTGGTCGAGCTTCGAGGTGTTGACATAATAGGTCCCGGCGATCCCGGCCGGCGGCGAGCCCGGCATGTAATAGGCCGTCGTGCTGCCCTCCGCGGTCTCGGCCGGAATGGCGCGCACGCCGTACGGCAGACGCGGCAAGGTCCCGAACAGGGTCGGCATCTTGCCGTCGTTGATCTTGGCCTGCAGCGCGGCGGCGCCCATCAGCTCGCTCGCGCTGCGCGGATAATATTTCGGGTCGGTGCGCAGCGCCTGGATGAAGGCGGCGCGGCTGGCATAACCCGCCTTGCGCGCCACAACGTCCATCTCGCCGCGGATCCGCGTCACCTCGTCCAGCCCGATCTGGTGGATCTGCGCCGGCGTCAGGTCGGTGGTGGTCTGCTGGCGCACCATGAAGGCATAATATTTCGCGCCGTCGGGCAGTCCCGCCGCACCGAAGGTCTTGCGGCATTTCGGCAGATAGGAGGTGCGGTAATAATCGTCGATCTTGCGATATTCGGGGTTGAGTGTGGCGGTGATCAGCGTCTTCGCCCGCGCCTGCATCGCGGCCCATTCGCCCTCGCCGATGCTGGACGGACGCGCGCCCTTGAACGGCGCATAGAAGCGTGAGTCTTCCGCCTTGTCGGTGATCACCCCGGTGATCGTCTTCTCGAACCCCGTCAGGCTGACACAGGGCTGGGTATAGCCCCCGGCGACCGCCTGGCGCGTGATGTCGAGCGCCTGCGCGTTGAACTTCGGGAACAGCGCGAGCCGCGTGAGATAACTCTCGAAATCGGCCTTGCTGCGCAGCGGCACGCTGTCGGCGAGCCCGGCAAAGCCCTGAAACCAGCTGCCCAGCGTCGACAGCGTCATCGTCCGCTCGCCAAAGCCGTTTGCCTCGACCTGCTCGGCGAGAATGCGCCGCAGGATCGCCTGGTTGGTGCGGTCCGCCGGCGACAGCGCCGCCGCCGGGATCGCATCGAGCCGCTTGACGAACAGCGCCGCCTGCGCCGCCTGCCGATCGGCCTCGGCCAGGCTGATATCGCCGACCTGGTCGTCATAATCATGCACGCCCAGCGCGGTGGCGTAGATCGGGTTGGACTTCAGGAACCACGCCCAATGGTCGGCGATCACCGCGTGGAGGTCATCGGCCGGCGCCGCCATCGCGGGGATGGCGGTGGTGGCGAGCATGGCGGCAAGCAACAGGCGACGCATGGTTTCCCCCTTGAAGGTCATGGTGGCGACATAACCACCATGCGCGGGGATTCGGTCAAGGGTGCGCGGTGGTGGTACGTCGGAATTGCGGCGCGGCGGCGCGGATCGCTTTGGTCGAGCTGAAGGGCGCCGATGGAGTTCAAGAACCAGACGCACCGCCATCTGCCGAACGCTGATCGCGCCATATCCATCGTAGCACCTCGGGCAGGATCGCCGCCCCATCTGCGTCCGAGTGGCCACCATTGGTCCAGGCATGGTTTATGTCATAGCGCGGTCCTGGCCGTCGCTCCGCGTCAGCATGGGCGTTGGCCCATTCGAGGCTCTTCAACATCTGCTGGTTGGCCAGAAACCAGTTACCATGCTCGTTGTCGAGGTCGGCGGTTCCATCTTGCAGGAAGATGCGCAGCGGTCGGATCGGGCTTTTGCGGATGACCCCGGGATAGGTGTCGCCGCCAAACGTGAGCGGCGTGCCGTCCGCGCCGAATTTCAGGCCGATCGAGGTATAGCTGCCGATAAAGCTGATGACGTTACCGAACGCCTCGGGATGTCGCCAGGCAACCGTCCAGGACGCGATAGCACCGCTCGAAGTGCCGCCGATCGCGCGCCTCTTGGGATCCGCAGCGAACCGCCATCGTTTCGCGACTTCGGGCAGCAACTCGTCCAGCGTCATACGAGCATGGTCGTCGGAGAGGGCATCATATTCCTCTGCCCGATGATCCGGATTGCCCATGCCCAGCGTGTCGGGGTAATGCGCCGCACGGTGGCCCGGTGTGACGAAAATGCCGAGCGTCGGCGGAATGGCACCTTGCTCGATAAGCGTGTCGAGCACCGCGGGAACCCGCAACGATCCCGCAGGATTCGTCGCCCGCTGCCCGTCCTGGAACAGCAGCAGGTTCGGTGGATTTGCCGGATCATAGGCTGCCGGCACGTACACCCAGTAGCGCCGCACCGTCCCCGGATAGATATGTGACTGTAGCTCGAACGGGCCGACGAGCTGTCCCCGCAGTGTTGTCCGGGCGGGCTGGCCCAGGGTTGGCGCATCCTTGGCTGACACGGGCGACGACATAGTCAGCATGGCCGCCGCCATCGCGGGTACGACCGCGGTGGCAAGAATGGCGGCAAACAACAGGCGACGCATGGTTTCCGCCTCAAAGGTCATGGTGGTGCCATAACCACCATGTGCGGGGGTTGGGTCAAGGCCGGGGTGGGCGGACTTGGTGCGCGGCGGTTTGGATCGTCATGGTCGGTACCGGCGTTCGTTGGCTGATGGCGCGGGAATGCTTGGGACCCTCGGCGATAGCGCTTCTGCGGTCCAAAGCCGCACCAGTTTATTTAGATTCGAGGCGATCTTTGAATTTCCGTACGAGCGCCGCCGCTTCATCCTTGTTGAAGTGCGGCCGCAATGCGTGCGAAGAAGACACATCAAACCTAGTCTTATCCGCGCCGTCCTGATCGCCGCGCGATCACTCTTCAACGAGGAAAGCTGGCCAAGGCGCCTGATCGACATGGAGGAAAACGGGACAGAGGCTGCGCTGGCTCTGGTCGACTACAGCTACAACACCGTTCTTAACCAAGTCGACCTTGCAATGCGGCAGCTTCAACCCGTCGACAAACGCCAACTGCTAGGACATCAGACAGGTCGGCATGAGTAGCTGATTGCTTCGGTATCTCGGTTTGGGCGGCTTGAACTAGCGAATTGGGACCGTACCAGCCCCCTTCCCCGCACACCCCGATTCAACTTCCCCCACAACCCGACCATACCGCAAACCCGGCGCGCTCCGTCCCGCGGCGCGCGCCCGCTCTTTCGCATCGTTGATCGGCATCGAAATGCGCAGCCAACCTGGCGGAAAATCCGCCGGCGCGGGCTCCTGTTACGCCCCCTTGTTCCGCCGCTGTTACGCTTCTTGATATTCTCTTGTTTCCTCTTGTTTGCCAGAAACAGGGAGAGGCCAATTATCTATCTGATAATCATAAGCTATTTTCGAGAAAAAGCCGCACAAACCCGGCGCAAAAAATTTACGGCGAATAACAGAGCGGAACAGAGGCCACCCCCCGCCCCGGCGCAGCACATCACGCGTCGTCCGCCGCCGCCCTCAAGCGCCCGGCATCAGCACCACACGCAGCGCCCGCTCAATACCCCGCCTCGATCGCCAGCCGGATGATGTCGGCGGTGGTGCGCAGCCCCAGCACGCGGATCACGGTCGAGCGGTGCATCTTCACCGTGCGTTCGTTGAGGCCCAGTTCATAGGCGATCTGCTTGTTGAGCTTGCCCGCCGCGATATGCACGACGATCTCGCGCTGGCGCGGCGTCAGCGAGGCGATCCGCTCGGCGGCGGCCTTGCGCCGGTTGTCGCCCGCGGCGGCCTCGTCGCCGGCGACCTCGACCTGCGAGCCGAGGAAATATTCCAGCTCGCCCGTCGCCCCGAAGATCGGCGCGACCAGCACGGCGTTGCGGAAACGGGTGCCGTCCTTCTTGTAGTTGAGGATCTCGACCATCGTCGGGCGGTGCGCGGCAATCCCCTCGCGCAGTTCCTGGGACAGCGCATCCTCGGTATCGGCGCCGCGCAGGAAGCGGCAATTGCGCCCGATGATCTCGTCGCGCTCGTAACCGGTCAGCTGCACGAACGCCTCGTTGCAGTCGATGATCGGGTTATCGGCCAATCGCGGATTGCTGATGACGGCGGCGACCGCGCTCGACTGGATCATGCTGGACAGTGACATTGACGACATCCTCATTAGGCCAGTCGGGGCGCCGCCTTGAGTGCCCTTTCGTGCTGCTTGGCGGTTGGCCCCCGTCCCCCCAGATTTCGACCATAGGAACGTCATCGCGCGTTCGCGAGCGCTCATTGCGTACGGCACCTGGGAAAGACGGCATCATCGTGAACTATATGTCCCCCGCACTGCAAGTCGCAGCGAGCACAAGGCCGCCCGTGCCGCCCGAGATCGAGGCCGCGTTCCGCGCGCTGCTCGGCTTTGTCGGCGAGGATCCGGATCGCGAGGGCCTGGCCGAAACCCCGGCGCGCGCGGCGCGGGCGTGGCTGGAATATTGCAGCGGCTATCAGGAAGATCCCGGCGCGCACCTGGCGCGCACCTTCGAGGAGGTCGGCGGTTACGACGAGATCGTCGTGCTGCGCGACATCCCCTTCCAGTCGCATTGCGAGCATCATCTCGCACCGATCACCGGCACCGCCTCGATCGCCTATCTGCCGCGTGATCGCGTCGTCGGCATCTCCAAGCTCGCGCGCGTGCTGCACGGTTTCGCGCGCCGGCTGCAGGTGCAGGAGCGGCTGACCGCGCAGGTCGCCGACTGCATCTGGTCCGAACTCGCGCCGCGCGGCGTGGCGGTGGTGATCGACGCGCAGCATGGCTGCATGACCGGGCGCGGCGTGCGCACCCCCGGGGTCGGCATGGTCACCAGCCGCATGCTCGGCTGCTTCCGCGACGACGCCGCCAGCCGCAGGGAAGTCCTCGCGTTGATGGGCCGATGAACGTCGCAGCGGCGATGCAGCCGCCCGCCCCCTTGCGCTTCGCGATCGTCGGGGCCGGCATGGCCGGGCTCGCCTGCGCCGACGCGCTGGTTGCGCAGGGGCACGGGGTGACGCTGTTCGACAAGGCGCGCGGCGCCGGCGGGCGCATGTCGACGCGGCGCCTCGCAACGCCGATCGGCGAGGCGAGCTTCGATCACGGCGCGCAATATTTCACCGTGCGCGACCCCGCCTTTCAGGCCGCGGTGGCCGATTGGGCGGCACGCGACCTCGCCCAGCCCTGGCCGGTCGCCGGCCATGATGCCTGGGTCGGCGTGCCGGCGATGAACGCCGTGGTCCGCGCCATGGCAGAGCGCCACGACGCGCATTTCGGCGTGATGGTGCAGGGCATCGCGCGGGCCGGGCGCGGCTGGCGGCTGATCGGCCAGGATCTTCCGGCCGAGACCTTCGACGCCGTGATCGTCGCGGTGCCCGCCGAGCAGGCGGCGACGTTGCTCGGCCCGGTCGACCTCGCCATGGCGCGCTGTGCGCTGATGGCGCGCTCGCAACCCTGCTGGACCGCGATGTACGCCTTCGCCGCGCCGCTCACCACCGCGCTGACGATCCTGCGCGATTGCGGGCCCATAGGCTGGGCGGCGCGCGACAGCGCCAAGCCCGGCCGCGGCGGCGTCGAGGCGTGGGTCGTGCAGGGCAACGGCGCCTGGTCGGCGCAGCATCTCGAGGACGAAGCCCCCGTGGTGCAGCGCCTGCTGCTCGACGCGCTGGCCGAGGCGCTGGGCTACGATCTCCCCCCGCCGATCGAGGCGACCGCGCACCGCTGGCGCTATGCCATGTCGGCCGGGATCGGCGAGGGTGCGTTGTGGAATGCGCGGCTCGGCGTGGGTGCGTGCGGCGACTGGCTGCTCGGCCCGCGCGTCGAGAGCGCCTGGCTGTCGGGCACGGCGCTCGGCGCGGCGGTCCGCGACGCTGCGCTGGCGGTCGCCTAAAGCCCGGCGATCATCGCGCGCACATCGACCTGCGCCTTCAACCGCGCGGCCAGCAGCGCGGTGCCGCTGATCTTGCGCTGGACGAACAGCAGGTCGACCGGCGGGATGTGCCAGCTCGCCCGGTCGGCGGCGATCTCGAAGCCCTGTTCGCGCAGCACGCCGACAAAGGCGCGGTCGCCGAAATCGAACGGGCCGGGGCGTTGCAGTTCTCCAATGATCACGTCGATCATCGCGTCGATCTTCGCCCGGTGGCGCCCGACGACACCTTCGCCGATGAACCCCGCCGCCTGCGCCGCCGCGCGTACTTCGTCGCGGTCCCCGGCCAGCGCCGCGCGGATCAGGCGGCGATACCCCTCGCTCGTCGCAGGGTCGATCGCGCGCACCGCGCCGAAGTCGAGCAGCACCAGCCGCCCGGTCTCGGGCTGGTAGCGGAAATTGCCGAAATTCGGGTCGGTCTGCATCCAGCCGAAGCTGAACAGCTCGCGCAGCACGAGCGCGACAAGTGTCTGCATGGCGGCGTTTCTTGTGGCCTGCGGGGCGGATTCGAGGCGCTCGATCGGGTCGCCCGCGACGAAGCTCATCGCCAGGATATTGTCAGTGGTCAGGGCCGGCTCGAGCACCGGCACGACCAGCCCGGGCGTATCGGCAACGAGCGCGCCGAAGCGCGTCATCTGCTCCCCCTCGCGGTCATAATCGGCCTCCTCGCGCAGCTGCCGCTTGGCCTCGGCGAGCAGCGGCGCGATATCGAGCTCGCGCGGCAGCAGGCCCGACAGGCGCAACAGGCTGGCGACATTGTCGACATCGGCCTCGATGCTCTCGCGCACCCCGGGATATTGCACCTTGATCGCCAGCTCGCGCCCGTCGCGCGTCCGCGCGCGGTGGACCTGGCCGATCGAGGCGGCGGCGATCGGCCGGGCGTCGAACGCCGACAGCTTCGTCCGCCAGTCGGTGCCCCATTCACGCACCAGCACGCGGTCGAGCTGGGCGGGGGGCATGTGGTGCGCATCCTCGCGCAGCCGGCCCATGATCTCGCTCAGCTCGGCGGGGAGGAAGTCGCCCGAATCCATCGAGATCATCTGGCCGAGCTTCATCGCCGCGCCGCGCAGGTGCGACAGCCGCTCGGTGACGCGCGCGACATTGCCCGGCGTCAGCATCATGTCGCGCAGCCTTGGCCGTTCGCCCGCGACGATCCGCCGCCCGGCCTCGGCGACCATCCCGCCCGCGACGCCACCGGCGATCCGCCCGAACTGGCCGAAGCGCGCCAGCCGCCCGCTCGGCACGGCGCGGCCGCGCGGACGATCCTCGTCGCTCACCAGCCGGTGCTTCCGGGCACGCCCTTGAAGGGCCCTGCGAGGTCGGCGGTGATCCAGCCGCCATAGAAGCCGCCCGGTTGCGGTCTCACCGTCTCGCCATCGACGCTGCAGCGGTCGAACGGCGCGGCGTAGAAGGCGACATGGTCGCCCAGCAGGGCAAAGGCGCGGGTAGGCTCGGGATAGCTCCACGCGACCTTGCGCAGCTCGACATCGCCGACCACCACATCCCAATAGCTCGCCCAGCCCTTCCACTCGCAATAGGACGATCCGCTGGCGGCGCGCAGCACGCCCGGCGCGATGTCCGCGGGCGGGATGTAGTAGCTCGGCGGGTGGGTGGTCTCGAGCGTGCGGATCGCGGAGACGCTATCGGCAACGACCACACCGCGATGCTCGATGCGGATCCGCGCGGTGCAACGCTCGGCAATGGCGGGGCGGGGATAGGCCCACACGCTTTGCTGCCCCGGAAGCACGGGATCGGGCACGGGCCTCATCGCGCGAGCCGCCGGGCGCAGCGTTGCAACGCGGGCCGCACACGCAGGAAGCCGCGATAAACCGTCTCCATCACGAACAGCACTGCGGGCACTCGGGCGAGGAGGCCGAGCGGGCGGAGCAGCGGGATGGCGCGCCACATCGCCGCGAACGCCGCCGCGCCCGACAGCAGGCAACCGTCCTCGCGGGCATGGAAGCGCGCGAGCAGTTCGGCGCGGTCGATCGGGCACGCCGATGGCGCCGCGCTGCTGGCATCGACGAAGGTGATCGCACCGCGCCGGTCGAGCCGCCGCATCAGCGCGATCTCGCGTTCGCACAGCGGGCAGGCGCCGTCATGCCAGACGATCAGTTCGGTCATGGGCGCGATATAGGAAGCGCCCTGCCGCGCCGCATCCCGCCCTATCGGGGTAGCCTGAACGCGGCGGCGCTCAGTGCCCGCCGCCGCGCACCGCCCCCAGTCCCGTCTCGGCGCGCACGCGCTGCGCCAGATAACCCGCGCGGTCGACCCCGGCGCGCGGCGAGCGATCGAGCACCGACACCAGCCAGATCGTCGCAAAGGCGACCGGCATCGAGAAGATCGCCGGCGACGACCAGGGAAAGGGCGCGACCTTGTAACCGAGGATCGCGACCCACACCGCCGGCGACAACACGGTCATGACCAGCGCCAGCACCAGCCCGAGGCAGCCGCCCACGACGATGCCGCGCGTCGTCGCGCCCCTCCACAGCAGCGACAGCAGCAGCACAGGGAAGTTGCTCGACGCCGCCACGGCAAAGGCGAGGCTGACCATGAAGGCGACATTCTGCTTCTCGAACAGGATGCCGAGCAGGATCGCGATCGCCGCCAGCACCAGCACCGTCCAGCGCGACACGCGCAGCTCGGCCGCCGAATCCGCCGCGCCGTGGCGCAGGACGGTCGCATAGAGATCATGCGATACCGCCGACGCCCCCGACAGCGTCAGCCCGGCGACCACCGCGAGGATCGTCGCAAAGGCGACCGCCGAGATGAAGCCGAGAAAGACATTGCCGCCAACCGCATGCGCGAGATGGATCGCCGCCATGTTGCCGCCGCCGAGCAGCGTCCCGGCGCCATCGACATAATGGTTGTCGGTCGCCACCAGCACGATCGCGCCGAAGCCGATGATGAAGGTCAGCAGGTAGAAATAGCCGATCCAGCCCGTCGCCCACAGCACCGATCGCCGCGCCTGGTGCATGTCGGGCACGGTGAAGAAACGCATCAATATGTGCGGCAGGCCGGCGGTGCCGAACATCAGCGCCATGCCGAACGAGATCGCCGAGATCGGGTCCTTGATGAAATTGCCCGGCCCCATGATCGAGCGCCCGGCTTTCGCCGCATCCGCCGCCGAGGCGCCGCCTGCGGTCGCTAGATCGGTCTTCACCTGCACGGCGCGCGCGAACAGTGCCTCGGGCGAGAAGCCGAACTGCACCATCACCATCACCGCCATGAAGGTCGCACTGCCCAGCAGCAGCACCGCCTTGATGATCTGCACCCAGGTCGTCGCGGTCATCCCGCCGAACAGCACGTAGAGCGTCATCAGCACGCCGACGATCACCACCGCATATTCGTAGCGCAGCCCGAACAGCAATTTGATCAGCTGCCCCGCGCCAACCATCTGCGCGGTGAGGTAGAACAGCACGACGACCAGCGTGCTCAGCGCCGCGAACAGCCGCACCGGCGCCTGGGCGAAGCGGAACGAGGCGACGTCGGCAAAGGTGAAGCGGCCGAGATTGCGCAGCCGCTCGGCCATCAGGAACATGATGATCGGCCAGCCGACGAGAAAGCCGATCGCGTAGATCAGCCCGTCATAGCCGTCCTTGAAGATCTGCGCCGAGATACCGAGGAACGACGCCGCCGACATGTAGTCGCCGGCAATGGCGAGGCCGTTCTGGAAGCCGGTTATGCTGCCGCCGGCATTGTAGAAGTGCGCCGCGGTCCGCGTCCGCCGCGCCGCCCAGCGCGTGATGCCGAGCGTCAGCACCGCAAAGGCGGCGAACATCGCGATCGCGGTCCAGTTGGTCGGTTGCTGCACCGTGACGCCGGCGGGATGCGCGAAAGCGGGTGCTGCGGCGAGCAGCGTCACCACAGCCGCAAGATATCGAACGCCGCGCTTCATGCCGCGTCGCCCGCGACGAGTTCGGCCATCAGCGCGTCGAACTCGGTATTGGCGCGGTGGACGTAGAGCCCGGTCAGCGCAATCGCGAGCAGGATGATGCCGAAACCGATGACGATGCCGAGCGAGGTCACGCCGCCTGCGACTGACCGGGCGAGGAACGCCTTGTCGAAGGCGATCAGCAGGATGTAGCCGAAATAGGCGGCGAGCATGATCGCGGTGAGCAGCCAGGCGAAGCGCCCGCGCCGACGCATCAACACCTGGTAACGCGGGTCCGCCGCGATCCGCGCAATGTCATCGACCGCCATCTGTCCTCCCAGCGCCGCTGTGTCGCGGCGTACCGGGCGGATCATGGGTCAAGGCGGCAGGGCACGCAAGCGGCGAGGCGCCGCGCGGCTCAGCGCGCGTCGGCGGCGGCGATGACGGCGTAGGTGCCATGCCCCTCGATCACCAGGCCATCGCGGAAGCGCAGGACTTCGGCGCGCTCCTCGCCGCGTTCGTTGCGGAAGCCGATGACGAGGCTGTCGATGCCGGCACAGACCGACAGCAAGTGGAATTCGGGGCGCGGCGTGCGGTCGACCGCGGCACTCCAGTAACGGCGCAACGCGTCCTTGCCGCGGATGATGCCCCCGCTGTCCGCGACAACCTTTGCGGCAAGGGGCGAGGTGAAGACGACGTCATCGTCGAAATGGACGAGCACCGCCTCGATGTCGCCGGCATTCCACGCGGCGGCCCATGAGCGGGTATAGGCCAATGCATCGAACCCGAGATGCGCCATGATTCCGGCTCCCCTGTCTGCGCGTCGAACGTCGAGCGATAAAGCATAAACCGTTCGTGCTGAGCTTGTCGAAGCACTGTTCTTTCTCCGGTTGAATAGACGAACAACCCCCTCCGACCACCGGCAAAGGCAGGCGCTCAGGACAGCCCTTCGACAAGCTCAGGGCGAGCGGAAATAGCATGGTGGTCCAGACTTGAAGCATGATCCTCTAGCCCGGGCCGGTGGCAATATAGATCGCGCGCAGCGCCGCTCAGGCCCGCGCCATGGTCCCGGTATCGATGAAACGCTGGTGCCACGACAATGCTTCGCCGGGGAGCGAAGGCGATTGCTGGCCATAGGCGCCGGCCCGTGCCCGGGCATAATAATCCGCCAGCATCGGGCGATAGGTCGGATGCGCGCAGCACTCAATGATCAGCGTGGCGCGCTGCTTGGGGCTGAGCCCGCGCAGGTCGGCCAGCCCCTGTTCGGTGACGATCACCTGCACGTCCTGCGTGATATGGTCGACATGGCTAGCCTGCGGCACGATCGCCGAGATCTTGCCGCCCTTGGCGGTCGAGGGGGTCATGAAGATCGAAACATAGGCGTTGCGCGCAAAGTCGCCCGAGCCGCCGATGCCGTTCTGGATGCGCGACCCCATGACATGGGTCGAATTGACGTTGCCGTAGATGTCGGCCTCGATCAGCCCGTTCATCGCGATGCAGCCGAGCCGGCGAATCAGTTCGGGATGGTTGCTGATTTCCTGCGGGCGCAGGATCATGCGGTCGCGGTAGCGCCCCATATCGGCATTGATCCGTGCCGCCGCCTCGGGGCTGAGCGAGAAGGCGGTGGCCGAGGCCATGCGCAGCTTGCCGCTGTCGAGCAGGTCGAGCATCCCGTCCTGGATCACCTCGGTGAAGGCGGTCAGGTTGGAGAAGCGGCTCTCGACCAGACCGGTCAGCACGGCATTGGCGATGTTGCCGACCCCCGACTGGATCGGCAGCAGCGATTCGGGCAGGCGCCCGCGCGCCACTTCATGCGCCAGGAAGTCGAGCAGATGATAGGCGATCGCCTGCGCCGACTCGTCCGGCGCGCTGAACGGGAGGTTGCGATCGGGCGAGTCGGTCTCGACGATCGCGATGATCTTGGCGGGATCGCAGGCGAGATAGGGCGTGCCGATCCGGTCGTCGGCGCGCAGCAGCGGGATCGGCACGCGATCCGGCGGCAGCCGCGTGCCGTAATAGATGTCGTGCATCCCCTCCAGCGCCGGGTTCTGCCAGCGATTGACCTCGAGGATGACGCGGTCGGCGCGGTCGAGCCAGGTCTTGTTGTTGCCGACCGACGAGGAGGGGATCAGCGACCCGTCGGCGCGAATCCCCGTCACTTCGATCAGCGCGACGTCGAGTGGCCCGAGAAAACCCTGCCACGCCATCGGCGCGACCTGGCTCAAGTGCATGTCGAAATATTCCATCTCGCCGCGATTGATCTTCTCGCGCGCGATCGGGTCGGAATTATAGGGCAGGCGAAACTCGATACCGTCGGCACGGGCCAGCGCGCCGTCGAGCTCAGGCCCGGTCGAGGCGCCGGTCCAGACGCGAATCCGGAACGGGCGGCCGGCGGCATGTTCCGCCTCGATCTGCCCCGCCAGCGCGATCGGCACCGCCTTGGGGTAACCCGAGCCGGTGAAGCCGCTCATCCCGATCGTCTCGCCATCGCCGATCAGCGCCGCGGCGGCCTCGGCATGCATGATCTTCGCGCGCAACGCCGCGCAGGCGATCCGGTCGGTCATCATGGTGTCCGCCTTCGCTTGTTACGGGGGGGCAGCAAAAACGATCTGTACGCCCGGCACCGACGATCAGGAAGCGACGATCACGCTTCGCGCGATTTGCAATTTCGCGTCCGCGCGGCGCACTAGGCCGGCCAGACGCAGGGAGGCGTGATGTCGCGGTTGATCCTGTTCAACAAACCTTACGGCGTGCTGTGCCAGTTCACCGATGCCGGCACGGGATCGGCGCGGCCGACGCTGTCGGGGTATATCGACCTGCCCGGCGTCTATCCCGCAGGGCGGCTCGATCTCGACAGCGAAGGGCTGTTGCTGCTGACCGATGATGGCCGGTTGCAGGCGCGGATCGCCGATCCGAAATATAAGATGCCCAAAACCTATCTCGTCCAGGTCGAGGGCGATCCGGGCGCCGAACAGCTCGACCCGCTGCGGCGCGGGGTGCGGCTGAAGGACGGCATGACCTTGCCGGCTGAGGTCGAGCGGATCGACCCGCCGGCGCTGTGGCCGCGCGACCCGCCGGTGCGTTTCCGCAAGACCGTGCCCGATTGCTGGCTCAGCCTGACGATCCGCGAAGGCCGCAACCGCCAGGTGCGCCGGATGACGGCGGCGGTCGGCCTGCCGACGCTGCGGCTGGTGCGCTGGCGGATCGGCGACTGGACGCTCGACGGGGTGGCGCCCGGGACGTGGCGCGATGCTGCTAATACCAAATCGCAGCCGGTATAACTCTCTTAGGCGCCTCTCTCGGGGAACCTAGATACCTACGTGACCCAAGCAATCACCGAACGACATAACGGCCGCCTCGCTTCTCCAGCAATGCGGCGTCACCATTGTGGCGAATATGGCAATGCGCCATCCGCTGACACCGCTGATCCGTGTTGATCTGCTGTTCGACCCAGCGCCGCCATTCCGGTCGCGCCAGCGCGAGCCGCTCCGCCTCAAAGATGCCGATCTGGCGCTCGGTACGAAGCTCTTTGATGAGCATGATCCAGCGGTTGCGCTCGTCCATGCGCCTCGCCTAACACGAAAAACGCCCTGCTCGGTAGGTCGACCTGTCCCGCAGGTTCTGACTGCTCAACCTCTTCGCGCGTCCCGATTTAGTGCTGCGCGGGTGCTATGCCTTCACCGCCGTCACGAAATAGTCGAGCGTCATATCGTCCGACATGACGAAGCCGCGCGCGGGTGAGAGCGACAGGCCGCGCGTGTCGGTGACCGTCAGCCCGGCATCCTCGATCAGCTCGGTCAGTTCGGCCGGGCGCAGGAACTTCTCCCAGTCGTGCGTGCCGCGCGGGATGCGGCCGGTGCCTTCGCCGATCGTGATCAGCGCGAGCCGTGACAGCGCGGTGCGGTTGGGGGTGGAGAGGATCAGCAAGCCGCCCGGCGCCAGCGCGGCGGCGAGGCCGGCGACGAAGGCGGCTGGCGTCGCGACATGTTCGATCACCTCGAGGCTGGTGACGAGATCGAAGGTCTCGCCCGCCAGTGCTTCGATGCCGCCGCTGCGATAGTCGATCGCCAGCCCCGACAGTGCGGCATGTGTGCGCGCGGCGGCGATGTTCTCGGCCGCCGCATCGATACCCGTCACCGCCGCGCCGAGTCGGGCGAGCGGTTCGCACAACAGGCCGGCACCGCACCCGACGTCGAGTGCGCGCTTGCCGGCGAGCGGCGTGAAGCTCGCGCCATCGCCCTGCCAATGCGCATCTACCCGCTCGCGCAAATAGCCCAGCCGCGCGGGGTTGAGCTTGTGCAGCATCGCCGAGCTGCCCTTCGGGTCCCACCATTCGGCCGCCATCGCGCCGAAATGCGCGGCTTCGTTCGGGTCGATCGTCGAGGGGGCGGTGATTTGCATGGCTTATCTTACCAACCGATCGTCTGGCGCCCAAGCGGAATGCGCCGCCGCGCCTGAGCGACGATAGATTTGCTTGGCGGATGGCGAAGCGGCGATTGCTTGCCATCACCGAACGGCGTTTCTATCAGGCGCGCTCTTCGCAACAGGGGGCGCCACAGCGGCCATGGCACGTATCGTGATGAAGTTCGGCGGCACGTCGATGGCCGGGATCGAGCGCATCCGCAGCGTCGCCGCGCGCGTCAAGCGCGAGGTCGAGGCCGGCAACCAGGTCGCCGTGGTCGTCTCGGCGATGGCCGGCGAGACCGACCGGCTGGTCGGTTTCTGCCGCGAAGCCTCGTCGCTCTACGATCCGCGCGAATATGACGTGGTTGTCTCGGCGGGCGAGCAGATCACCTCGGGGCTGTTGGCGATCGCGTTGCAAGCTGCCGGCGTGAAGGCGCGTAGCTGGATGGGCTGGCAGCTGCCGATCGCGACCAGCGCGACCCATGCCTCGGCGCGGATCGAGGATATCGACACCGCCGCGCTCGAAGCGGCGCTGTCTGGCGGCGAGGTCGCGGTCATCCCCGGCTTCCAGGGCGTCGCCGAGGGCGATCGCGTCACGACGCTGGGCCGCGGCGGCTCGGATACCTCGGCGGTAGCGATCGCGGCGGCAATGAAGGCGGATCGCTGCGACATCTATACCGATGTCGACGGCGTCTATACCACCGACCCGCGGATCGTGCCGCGCGCGCGCAAGCTCAAAAAAGTGACGTACGAAGAGATGCTCGAACTGGCGAGCGTCGGTGCCAAGGTGTTGCAGACCCGCTCGGTCGGGCTGGCGATGAAGGAAAAGGTCCGCGTCCAGGTGCTGTCGAGTTTCGTCGACGGCGACGCGGCGGACACGCTGCCCGGGACGATGATCGTGGGCGAGGAGGAAATCGACGACATGGAACGCCAGCTCATTACCGGTATCGCGCACGACAAGAACGAGGCCAAGATCACGCTGACCAACGTGCCCGACCGGCCCGGCGCGGTGGCGTCGATCTTCACCCCGCTGGCCGACGCGGCGATCAACGTCGATATGATCGTGCAGAATATCGCGCATTCGACCGGCTCGACCGACGTGACCTTCACCGTGCCCGCCGCCGACCTCGCGCGCAGCCTCGAGGTGCTCGGCAGCGCGCGCGAGACGATCGGTTATAGCGAGCTGATCCACGACACGCGCGTCGCCAAGATTTCTGTCGTCGGCGTGGGCATGCGCAGCCATGCCGGCGTCGCCGCGCTGATGTTCAAGACGCTCGGCGATCGCGGCATCAACGTCCAGGCGATCACCACCAGCGAGATCAAGGTCAGCGTGCTGATCGAGGAAGATTATACCGAGCTCGCGGTGCGCGTGCTGCACACGGCGTACGGCCTCGACGCGGACGAAGTGGCGGCCTGATTCGGACTCAACTGCCGATCAGGTGAAGCGCGACGCGCCGCCGCTGCGGTGCGCGGCGATGCTCGAACAGGTAGATGCCCTGCCAGGTGCCGAACACCGGCCTGCCGCCCGCGACCGGGATCGACAGGCTGGTCGCGGTCAGCGCGGCGCGCAGATGGGCGGGCATGTCGTCGGGCCCTTCGTCGTCATGCTCATAGAGATCGCTTTCGGGCGCGAGGCGCGCGAAATAGGCTTCCAGATCGCGGCGCGCGGCAGGCGCGGCATTTTCCTGGATCAGCAGCGAGGCCGAGGTGTGGCGCACGAACAGCGTGAGCAGCCCGGTCGCGATGCCGCTCTCCGTCACCCAGTCGTGTACCGGCACGGTGACCTCGGTGAGTCCCGCGCCGCGCGTCCCGATCTCCAGCTCGCCGCTTGCCTGTCGCATGCTGCGGGCTTGCCCCAATGCATCGCGGAAGGCTAGGCACCGCGGCATGAACCAGAACTCGATCGGCGCTGAGCGCCTTCAGCGCCGCATGGCGCGCGGCGCCGCTTTTCTCGGATCGGAGGTCGCGATCCTGTGCGGCGCGATGTCGTGGGTGTCGGAGCGCCATCTCGTCTCGGCAATGTCGAATGCCGGCGGCTTCGGGCTGATCGCGTGCGGCGCAATGACCCCCGAGCTGCTCGATGCCGAGATCGCCGCGACCAAGGCGATGACCGACAAGCCGTTCGGCGTGAACCTGATCACCATGCACCCCGGCCTGTTCGATTTGATCGAGGTCTGCAACAAGCACGGCGTAACGCATGTCGTGCTCGCCGGCGGGCTGCCGCCGACCGGCTCGATCGACGCGATCAAGGCCAATGGTGCCAAGCTGATCTGCTTCGCGCCGGCGCTGTCGCTGGCCAAGAAGCTGATTCGTTCGGGCGTCGATGCGCTGGTCGTCGAGGGCATGGAGGCCGGCGGGCATATCGGCCCCGTCTCGACCAGCGTGCTGGCGCAGGAGATTTTGCCGGCGGTCGCCGAGCAGGTGCCGGTGTTCGTCGCCGGCGGCATCGGCCGCGGCGAGGCGATCGCCGCCTATCTCGACATGGGTGCGGCCGGCGTCCAGCTCGGCACGCGTTTCGTCTGCGCGACCGAGAGCATCGCGCACGCCAATTTCAAAAAGGCGTTCATCCGCGCCTCGGCGCGCGACGCGGTCGCCAGCGTGCAGATCGACCCGCGCCTGCCGGTCATCCCGGTGCGCGCGCTCAAGAACGCGTCGAGCGAGCTGTTCACCGCCAAGCAGCGCGAGGTCGCGCAACTGCTCGACGAGGGCAAGGTCGAGATGATGGAAGCGCAGCTGCAGATCGAGCATTATTGGGCGGGCGCGTTGCGCCGCGCGGTGATCGACGGCGATGTCGAGCATGGCAGCCTGATGGCCGGCCAGTCGGTCGGCATGGTGACGAAGGAAGAGCCGGTCGCCGAGATTATTGCCACGCTGATGGACGAAGCGGCGCACGCGCTGGAGTCGCGGGCGGCCTGATGGAGACGGCGCGCGCCGGCCTGCCGATCCGCGCCTTTGCCGACCTCGCGGCGTGGGAGGCGTGGCTCGCCGCCGAGCCGCGATCGTCGTCCGGCGTGTGGCTCAAACTCGCCAAGGCGAGCGCCGGGGTGCCGTCGGTGTCCAAGGCCGAGGCGATCGACGGCGCGCTGTGCCATGGCTGGATCGACGGCCAGCTGAACCCCTATGACGATGACTGGTGGCTGATCCGCTTCACGCCGCGCAAGAACCGCAGCAAATGGTCGGAGAAGAACCGCAGCCGGGCGATCGAACTGGTCGCGGCGGGGCGCGTCGCGGTGGCGGGTCACGCCGAGATCGATGCGGCCAAGGCCGACGGGCGCTGGGATGCCGCCTATCCGCCGCAATCGAGCGTGACGGTGCCCGAAGATCTGGCGGCGGCGCTCGACGCCGAACCCGGCGCGCGGGGTTTTTTCGACCAACTCGATTCGGCCAATCGCTACGCCATTCTCTACCGGGTCCATGAGGCGAAAAAGCCCGCGACACGAGCGGCGCGGATCGCGAAGTTCACGGGCATGTGTGCGCGCGGCGAGCGGGTGCACTGAGGCTGAGCCATCAGCTCAGGAAATAGACCACCACCCCGGCGGCGCAGCCGAAGGCGACGGCGATGATCAGGTTGAGGATGCCGGCGATGAACGAGCCCGAGCGCTGGCGGCGCTGGAAGGTCGAGCGCGATCCTGGCTTGCCGAACTGCAGCTCGACCACGCCCGACAGGCCGCCGCCGATCGCGGTCAGCACCAGCGTGGCGACCGCGCCGGGGATGGTCTGGAAGGCGATTGCGATCGGCAGGATGATGCCGAAGGGCGACGCCATGGCGAAGGCGGCGAGCAGCTTCGCGCTGTCGATATCGTCCTTTTCGACCGGTGCGACCATGATCAGCTCGGGGGCGTCCTCGGCCGAGACGGTCAGCCAGGTCAGGCTGCCGACCAGCTGGGTGGCGACGAGCACGCTGGCAAAGGCGAGCGCCGGAGGCAGCGGGATGCTGTGCCCGCGGCCGAACGCGACCAGCACGATCGGCGCCATGTAGATCAGCCGCAGCACGAGCTGGAAGGCGAGCGCCGGGTCGCGCGCGAGCAGCCGCCATTCCTTGGCGAAGATCGCGCGCGTCAGGCCGGCATGGAACAGCCGCCGCATCGCCTTGCCGCGCGCGGTAGAACGCGACAGCCGCATGCCGCCATCCTGATAGCCGCTGAGGAAGCGTCGCTGCAGCGTCTGCCCGGCGAGCATGAACAGCAGCACCGCGCCGCCGCACAGGATGAACAGGGCGAGCGGATCGCCGAACGCGGCGCGGCCGGGCAAGGCGCTGAGCCCGCTGCTGCCGATGCCGGCGTTGCGCAGCCGCAGGAACAGCGTCGCCATCGACGATTCGCCGCTCTCGCTGCGCGGCAGGATTTGCGAGACGAGGAACACGCTGCCGCCGAGCAATGCCGCGACGATCTGCCCGACGGTGCGCGCGGCGCGCGGTCCGACGAGGCGCGCGAGCGTCAGCGTGATGGTGATGCCGGTCGCGGCGGCGGTCAGCGCCAGCGCGAACAGCAGGAGCAGAAAACCGAGCAGCGCGGGATGGCCGAGGATCGCGATCGGCAGCAGCAGCGGCACGATCAGCAGCGCATAGGTCAGCACGATCGTGCCGGCGATGCCGAGCAGCTTGGCGAGCAGCACGACGCGCGGCTCGATCGGCGCGGTGAACAGCAAGGCGAGGTCCCCACTGTCGTAAAGCGTGCGCTGGCTGCCGATCATCGCCTGGGTCGACATGAAGGTGAAGCCGAGCACGCTGATCGCGAGGACGATGGCATAGGCGGTGCCGTTGACCGGAATCGCCACGTCGCGCAGCGCCCAGCCGATCAACCCGCCGAGCGCGAACAGCCCGATCAGCAGCACGACGCCGAATATCTGGCTGACGAGGCGTTTCGGTCGCGCGCGCCACGTCAGCATGACCTCATGCCAGGCCAGCCAGGCGAACGAGCCCGGCGTCAGCAGCGCGAAGCGGCTCACGCGCCGCTCGTCATGCGGATGAAGATGTCTTCCAGCGTCATGCCCTCATTGCCGGCATGGTCGCGCAGCTCGGCAAGGCTGCCTTCGATCAGCAGCTTGCCGCCGGCGATGATGCCGATGCGGTCGGCCATGCGCTCGGCGACCTCGAGAATGTGGGTGGTGATGATCACCGTCTTGCCGGCATCGACCTGCGCGCGCAGCGCGTCCTTGACGGCGCGCGCCATGTTGGCGTCGAGCCCGGTGAGCGGCTCGTCGAGGATCAGCAATTGCGGATCGTGGATCAGCGCGCCGGCGAGCGCGACCTTCTGCTTCATGCCGCGCGAAAAGCCCTCGCAGCGCGTGTCGCGCTGCTCCCACAGATCGAGCCAGTGGAGCAGCCGCTCGGCCTCTTCGCTGGCGCGGGCGGGGTCCATCCGCCACAGCCCGGCGATGAAGGCGAGATATTCCGACGGGGTCAGCTTGTCGTAGAGCATCGGCTCGTCGGGCAGCCAGGCGGTGATCGCCTTGGCGGCGATCGGATCGGCGCGGGCGTCGATGCCGAAGATGCGGATCGTGCCGGCATCGGGCGCGGCGAGGCCGGTGACCATGCGCAAGGTCGTGGTCTTGCCCGCGCCGTTTGGGCCGAGCAGCGCATAGAGCTGCCCGGCGGCGATCTCGAGGTCGAGCCCGGTAATGACCGGTTTGTCGAAGGCCTTGGCGAGGCCGTGAATGCTGAGTGCGGGATCGGTCATATCGGCTGAGCTTGCCCGGCGGCGGGGCGCTTCGTCCAGCGAAGAATGGTCAGCCAGCGAAGAATGTCTGGCGCACAAATTGTGGTGAACCGACGATTTTCCGCACCCCTTTACCGTCGCCCATGCGGCGCTCGCCTATGATGATGTTGGGCATGGAGGGGTAGTTTCATCATGGTTCAGTGTGTGCGTACCGCTGTGGCGATGATCGCTGCGTTGATCGTGGCAGTGCCGGCGGCAGCGCAAGCGCCGCAGGGATCGTCATGGGAGGCATCTGCCGGCGACGGCCTGTCGCCCGACGAGATCGCCTGGCACGTGCGCGCGGGACTCAATGTCGCGGCGCTGGCGTGTCGCGACCGCGACGCCGCGACGATGGTCGCGCGCTACAACCGGATGCTGACGAAGCAGCGCGGTCCGCTCGCCGCGGCACGCGCCGGGGTCGAGGCAAGCCTGCGCGCGCGCTTCGGCGTGGCGTGGCAGGAGCGCGACGACGATGCGATGACGCGGCTCTACAATCACTTCGCCGCGCCCGAAGCGCATGACGCCTTCTGCGCCGCCGCGCGCGACCTCCTGCGCGACGGCGAGGGCGTCGCGCCGGCCGCTTTCCACGCTTTTGCACGCTATGCGCTGCCCCAACTCGAACAAGCCATTGCCCCGGTAGGCAACACGGTGGCGCCGACGGCGGAGCGCAGCCTGGTCGCGCAGGCGCGCTACCTGCTCGCGGCGCGCGACGACACGCCGCGTATCGCCTATGCGACCAATGCGCGCGTCCCGCTGGCGCCGCTCGATAACCAGCGCCGCGACGCTCCGCCAGCAGCCGAGCAAGTGACGGCGACTGCGCCCGCCATCGAACCGGCGACAGCAGCCGCGCCAGGCTTCAGCGTCTGGCCCTGATCGCCCTCAGCTTTCGGGCGCGAGCTGGAACAGCGCCTCGACCGGACGATCGAGCGCCCGCGCCAGTTTGAGCGCAAGGACCGTCGAGGGCACGAACACGCCGTTTTCGACGGTGTTGATGGTCTTGCGGCTGACCCCGACGCGCTCGGCGAGCTCGGCCTGGGTCAGCCCGGCGGCACTGCGAAGTTCCTTCAGCCGGCTGAACAGGCGGTCAGCCATCCTTGAGGGCGCGCCATTCCAGGATGCCGAAGCGGAGCAGCGCCACGCCGAGGCCGATCGTCACGATGGTGCGGATCGCCTCGCGGCCCGCCAGCGGCTCGAACAGCGAGACGAAATAGAGCGCGACCGCGACCAGCATCGCGCCCCAGAATCCCCACAGAAAGGCGTCGGCGCGATTCGCCCGGGTCACCTCGTCATTCATCAGCGCGCGGAGCGATTTGCTGAGGAACAGGCCGCCATTGGTGGCGAACTGGATCATCAGCACCACCGCCCAGACCAGCCAGGCGCTGATCCTGACCTGGTCGACCAGACGCAGCGGGTCGTGCGCCGGCTGGCCGAGATACACCGCCTGCCCGGCGATGAAGTAGACGGCGAGCGCGATCGTGACTCGCGAGCGCCTGCGGCCAAGCCGATCGGCGCGCTCAGTGTCGTTCTGCGGAACCATGCCAAATCCCCCATTATGTAACCTGTGGGTGACATGTAACCTTAGCGTTACTTCGCTGTCAAGCCGTGCGCAGGGCGCGGCAAACGGGGTTCCTTCGCGCCCTGGTCTCGGCTAACGATCGCGCATGCCAGCATCGACCGAGGACCAGCCGCTCGAAGGGCGCTTCGACGGGCCGGAGCATCGTTTCCCGCTGCGCGTCTATTTCGAGGATACCGACCTGACGGGCGTGGTCTATCACGCCAATTATCTGCGCTACATGGAGCGCGCGCGCTCCGACATGCTGCGGCTGCTCGGCATCGACCATCGTGACGCGATCGTCTCGGGCGCGGGCGGCTATGCCGTCAGCGCGCTCACGATCCGCTATCTGCGCCCCGCCACGCTCGACGACATGCTTGTCGTGGTGTCCAGTTTGACACAGTTGCGCGCTGCCACGGCGCATATTCAGCAGAGAGTCATGCGCGGCGACACGATATTGACCGATGCCGAGGTGACGGTGGCACTGGTCGGCCCGACGGGCCGGCCGCGCCGCCAGCCGCCGGCATGGATCGCCGCGTTCGACGCGGTGCTGGTTCGAGGGGAAGACCAAGCGTGACGGATTTCTTCGTGCATACCGACCCCGGCTCGATGTCGCCGGTCGCGCTGTTCCTGCAGGCCGATCTCGTCGTCCAGATCGTGATGGGCGGGCTGTTGCTGGCGAGCATCTGGACCTGGGCGATCATCGTCAGCTTCGCGCTGCGGCTGGGCAAGACGCGGCGCGAGACCGAGCGCTTCGAGCGCGCCTTCTGGAAGGCCGACGATGTCGATGCGTTTCATCGCAAGGAGGCGGACTCCGAGCAGCCGATCGCCAAGGTGTTCTCGGCCGGGGTGGCCGAATGGCGCCGCTCGACCGCGACGGGCACGGTCGACCGCGACGGCACGCGCGAGCGGCTGGCGACGGCGATGGGCGCGTCGGTGGCGAATGAGGTCGACACGCTGTCCGACCGGCTCAACATCCTCGCGACGGTCGGGTCGGTCGCGCCGTTCGTCGGTCTGTTCGGCACGGTGTGGGGCATCATGAGCAGCTTCACGCATATCGCGCAGGCGCAGAACACCTCGCTCGCGGTGGTCGCGCCGGGCATCGCAGAGGCGCTGTTCGCCACCGCGATTGGTCTGTTCGCCGCGATCCCGGCGGTCATCGCCTACAACCGCTTCAGCCACGGCATCAACCGCATCGAGGCGCGCCTCAACCGCTTCGCCGACGGTTTCCACGCGACGTTGAGCCGCCAGCTCGAAGGCCAGCCGGTGCGCGGCTGATGGCGATCAACCTCCCCTCGCAGCGCGGTCGCGGGCGGCGCGCGCCGATGGCCGACATCAACGTCACCCCCTTGGTCGACGTCATGCTGGTGCTGCTGATCATCTTCATGGTCACAGCGCCGCTGCTCACCGCCGGCGTGCCGGTCGAGCTGCCCGACAGCAAGGCCAAGCCGCTCGACCAGGACCAGCAGCCGGTCGAGATCTCGCTCGATCGGGACGGCAAGATCTATGTCGACAAGCTCGCGGTGAGCGACAGCACCCTGCCCGATATGCTGACGCAGGTTGCCGCGAAGCAACAGGATGGCAAGCCACCGCAGATCTTCCTGCGCGCCGACCGCCATCTCGATTATGGCAAGGTGATGCGCGTGATGGGCGAGCTCAATCGCGCGGGGCTCAATCGCGTCGCGCTGGTGACCGTCGGCGACGACGGCAAATAAGATGGCGCGGGTTGCATCCTGATGGACCGGACGGAGAAAGCCGGGCTGGGCGTCGCGATCATCGGCCATGTGGTCGTGTTCGGCGCGCTGTCGCTCGGCTTTTTCAGCCGGACGACACCGCCGCCACCGCCGCCGCCATCGATCGACGTATCGCTGGTCGACAAGGTCGGCTTGCAGGCGACCGCGCCGCAGGCAGTGACGCCGCCGGCGCAGAGCAAGGCGCCCGAACTCGGCGCGCCCGAGGATGCGCCCGCCGCGCCCGCCGCCGAGACCCAACCCGACCCGACCCCGCCCAAGCCGCAGCCCAAGGCCGCCCCGCCCCCCAAGCCGGCCCCGGCACCGCCTCAACCGAAAAAGCCCGTCGCACCGACCCCCGACAAGGCGAAGGAACCGCCCAAGCGCGAAGCAACCACCGCGGCCAAACCGGCCAAGGCCGCGGCGCAAGCCGCGGGGACCGGCACCAGGCCCGGCAAGCGGCCGACCGGTGCCGACCTCGGCGATGTCATGAAAGGGATCGGCACGCAGCCGACCCGCTCGACCGCACAGGCTCCGCAAGCCGCGACGATGAGCACGGAGGCGGCGATGGATATCGGCGCGAAGATCAAACAGCTGGTCCAGCCCTGTGCCAGTCAGCAACGACTGCTGGCGCCCGGCGTCCAGCGGATCGTTATCTCGATCAGATTGTCGATCAATCGCGACGGATCGCTATCTGCCGATCCGAAAGTGATAGATCATGCTGGCGTCGATGATGGCAATCGGCGTTATATCGACCAAGTCGATGAGCGTGCCATTGCAGCGTTCAAATGTGCAGCGCCGCTCCATGGCCTGCCGCAGGAGCTTTATGATGTTCCCAATGGCTGGCGCACCTTCACGCTCCGGTTTCACTTTCCGTAAAGGGCGATGACAATGTTTCGACCGATCATCATCTTGGCCGCCGGACTGACCCTGAGTAGCGTAGCGTCCGCGCAGCAGAATCCGCCGCCCGCACCGTCGCCCACCCAGCAGCAACCCCCGACCGGCGCGCCAGCAGATCAGCAAGCGGGCGGACTGGTCGTGGATGTCACGGGCGGCACCGCCGCCCCGGCGCAGATCGCGATCCCGCCGATGCCGACCGCCGCCGTGCAGCAGACGGCCGCCGGGTCGACCGACATGCTCGGTCGCGAACTCGCCAACATCGTCACCAACGACCTGAAGAATTCCGGCCTTTTCAACCCGGTCGCCGGCGAGGCGCTCCACCCGATCGGCTATGCCGAGGTGACCAACCCCGGTTTCGATTATTGGGCCGGAGCGGGCGTGCAGGCGCTGGTGCAGGGCTTCGTCCGCGCCAATGGCGACGGCACGCTGACTGTCGGCTGCTATCTCTACGATACCTATGCCAAGACCGAGCTGACCCGGCAGGGCTTCGTCGTGCCGCCGTCGGACTGGCGCCGCGCCGGACATAAATGCGCCGACATGGTCTATACAAGGCTGACCGGCGAAGGCCCCTATTTCGACAGCCGCGTGGTCTATGTCGCCGAATCCGGTCCCAAGGCGCATCGCATCAAGCGACTCGCCATCATGGACCAGGACGGCGCGAATCACCGTTTCCTGACCAACGGTCAGTCGATCATTCTGACCCCGCGGCTGACCCCCGATCAGCGCGCGATCGTCTATATGAGCTATCTGAACGACCGGCCGGCGATCTATGTGTACGAAATTGGGACAGGCCAGCAACGGCTGCTGGTGCCCGATACCAACCTCAATTTCGCGCCGCGCGTCTCGCCCGACAGCCGCTGGGTGCTGTTCTCGATGGCGATCGGCGGCAATACCGATGTGTACCGCATCCCGATCGTCGGCGGCACGCCGCAGCGCCTGACCGACGCGCCGGGGATCGACACCGGCGGCAGCTATTCGCCCGATGGCGGACGCATCGTGTTCGAAAGCGACCGCTCGGGCAGCCAGCAGCTTTATGTGATGAACGCCGACGGCACGCAGCAGCAACGCATCAGTTTTGGCGGGGGAAGTTACGCCACGCCGGTGTGGAGCCCGCGCGGCGATTTGATCGCCTACACCCATATGGCGGGCAATTTCCGCATCGGCGTGATGAGCCCGGTGGGCGCGGGTGCGCGCGACCTGACCGATGACTGGCAGGACGAAGGCCCGAGCTGGTCGCCCAATGGCCGCGTGCTGATGTTCTTCCGCGCGACGCAGGGCAGCAGCGGCGTTGCCGACCTCTTCTCGGTCGACCTGACGGGAGCGGCGTTGCGCCGAATTCCCACCCCGCTCGACGGATCCGACCCGAGCTGGGGGCCGTTGCGGCCGTGATGCTGCGGCGTTGACTCTCGTTAACCAAGTCGCGACGGTATGCCCGGGTTTGTTGTGCCACCGTCACAACATGATCGAAGGAGAAGCCTGATGGCCAGACTGACGACCATAATGCTGGCGACGACTGCGCTCGCCATGATGACGACCGGCTGCGAGAAGAAGCATCCGGCGCAATTGCCGCCGCCGGCTGGCCCGGCGCAGCAGCCGCCCAGCGGCCCGGGTTATGCCCCCGGCTCGCGGGCCGATTTCGAACACACCGTGACGAGCAACACGGTGCACTTTGCACTCGACCGTTACGATCTCGACCCGCAGGCGCGCGCGATCCTCGATAGCCAGGCGGCATGGCTCGCCAAATGGCCCAACGTGCCGGTCAGCCTCGAAGGGCATTGCGACGAACGCGGCACGCGCGAGTATAACCTCGCGCTGGGCGACCGTCGCGCCAATGCGGCGAAGAATTATCTCGCCGCGCGCGGCATCGATCCGCGCCGCATCTCGACGATCAGCTATGGCAAGGAGCGCCCGCTCGCGCTCGGATCGGACGAGGCCAGCTGGGCGCAGAACCGCCGTGCGGTGACGATCGTCCTGAACTGATCTCCTTCCCTCACGGGGGCAGGACAAGGGGCGGTGTGTGGTTTCACATGCCGCCTCTTTTGCGTTCGGCGCGCGCTGAATTGATTCACGCGAAGCCGCGAAGGCGCGAAGGGGTATCGCTTCCTCTTCGCGGTTTCGCGCCTTCGCGCGATCCAATTTCATTTTTCACACGGAGACGCAGAGGCGTTGCGCTTGTTGCGGTCGTCGATCCTCAACCAGAGCGGAAATTTTGCGGCGCCCGCGACGGGGCTTGGCCGCGCCGCGAACGTGACACCTCCGCGTCTCCGCGTGAATCAAATCTCTGAATGAAGGCGGCGCCGCACCTTCCGATTCCGCTTGCGACTCGATTAAACCCGATATAAATGTGATATCACATTAACGGGAAGGGTTCGTCATGGCGAGCAATGTTGGGGATCAGGTGGCGCGCAGTAACGCGCTGACGCTGTCGCGCGAGCGGCCGGCAGCGACGATGAGTGGCTATATCATGCTGCTGGTGCTGCTGGCGGCGATCGTCGCCGGCGTGGCGGGCGCCGCCATGGTCAAGGACGATCCGGGGCCGGGCGGCATGTTGATGACCGCCGGGACGCTGGTGTTCGTGTTCGTGCTGACCGGCTTTTACATGCTGCAGCCCAACCAGGCCGTGGCGATCACACTGTTCGGCTCCTATCAGGGCACCGATCGCAACACCGGCCTGCGCTGGCTGTTGCCATGGCTCGGTCGCAAGAAGGTCTCGCTGCGCGCCAACAACATGATCTCCGAGCGGCTCAAGGTGAACGACCTGCGCGGCAACCCGATCGAGATCGCGGCGCAGGTGGTGTGGCGCGTGACCGACACCGCACAGGCGCTGTTCGACATCGACGATTACAAGGCGTTCGTCATCGTCCAGATCGAGGCAGCGGTGCGCACGATCGGCGCGCGATACCCCTATGACGATTTCGAGCATCAAGAAGTAACGCTGCGCGGCAACCATGACCAGGTCAGCGCCGAGCTGCGCACCGAGCTGATCGCGCGGCTGGTCACCGCGGGCGTGACGGTCGACGAATGCGGCTTCACCCATCTCGCTTATGCGCAGGAGATTGCCGGGGCGATGCTCCGCCGGCAACAGGCGCAGGCGGTGGTCGCGGCGCGCAAGACGCTGGTCGAGGGCGCGGTCGGCATGGTCGAGATGGCACTCGACCTGCTGAGCGAGAAGAATGTCGTCGAACTCGACGACGAGCGCCGCGCGGCGATGGTGTCGAACCTGATGGTCGTGCTGTGCGGCGAGCGCGACACCCAGCCGGTCGTCAACGCCGGCTCGCTCTACCAATAGGCGGGCAGTGTCGGGTCCGGCCAAGAAGGCGTTTCCGCTACGCCTCGATCCCGCACTTTATGCGGCGATCGAGCGCGCGGCGGCGGCCGACCTGCGCAGCGTCAACGCCCAGCTCGAATGCCTGCTGCGTGAGGCACTGGCCAGGCGCGGCGTGAAACTGACCGAACCGGTCGCGGCAAAGCGTGGCCGGCCACCCAAATCGAAAGAGGAATAATACCATGATCGGAATGCTGACCACACGGGCGCGGTTGCCCTATTTGCTGGCCCTGTCGCTGCTGATGTTGGCCCTGGGCGTGGTGGTGCTGCTGTGATGAACCTGCAGGACATTCGCGACGCGTACCGGGTACGCGATGGCTATTGGTTCGCGCCCAAACGCTTTGGCTATGGTGCGATGCCGGTGACGTGGCAGGCGTGGGCGATGACGTTGGGTCTGGCGGGCGCCATACTCCTCGCCGTGCGGCTGTTGCCGTCGGTGCCGGAGAAGATCATCGGCGTGCTGGCGCTGATCGGCGCGATGATCGCCGTCAGCATCGCCAAGACCGATGGTGAATGGCGCTGGCGCAGCGGGGAGCGCGACCGGTGATCGCGCTCGCTACCCTTGCGCTGGTCGCTGCCGCCCCGCTCGCACCGACGCAAGCCGCGCCGATCGAAGTCACCGCACCGGGACCGGAAGGCCCGTTGGCCGGCACGCTGATAGACCCCGACCCGAAGGGCCCGGCGGTGCTGATCCTGCCCGGATCGGGGCCGACCGACCGTGACGGCAACAACCGCGGCGGGGTTGCCGGCGGGCCCTATCGTCAGCTGGCCGAGGCGCTCGCCGCCGACGGTATCGCGACGCTGCGGGTCGACAAGCGCGGCCTGTTCGGCAGCAAGGCGGCGCTTGCCGATCCTTTTGCTTCGACCACCGCCGGCTATGCCGACGACACCCATGCCTGGGTCAAGATGCTGCGCCAGCGCAGTGGACGGCGCTGTGTCTGGGTGCTCGGCCATAGCGAAGGTGGGCTGGTCGCCCTGCAAGCCGCGCAGGCACCCGAGGGCATTTGCGGGCTCATCCTGCTCTCGGCGGGCGGGCGGCCGATCGGCGCGGTGATGCGCGAGCAGTTGCGCGCGAACCCGGCCAATGCGCCGATCCTCGACGCGGCGCTCGGCGCGATCGATGCGCTGGAAGCCGGCCGCCGGGTCGATATGGCGTCCTTGCCGGCGGTCCTCCAGCCACTGTTCGCCGACAAGCTCCAGCCCTATTTGATCGATCTGTTCTCGCACGATCCGGCGAAGCTGATCGCCGGCGCCCGGCTGCCGGTACTGATCCTGCAGGGCGACCGCGACATCCAGGTGTCGCTGGTCGACGCCGAGGCGCTGAAAAAGGCGCAGCCGGCGGCCACGCTGACGGTTCTGCCGGGCGTCAATCACGTGCTGCGCACCGTGGCGAGCGACGATCGCGCCGCCAATGTCGCCACCTATGGCGACGCGACGCTGCCGATCAGCCCGGCGATCGCGGCCGCCATCGCATCGTTCGTCAAGCATCCGCGCTGAGCGACCTCATCGGGAAGGGCGCACGCGACTGAACCCGCCGCCACGATCTGGACACGGGCGGCGGGAGGGTGCACCGCTCCGGGACGGTCGACGAACCAGATCCCAGGCTCCGGAAAGCGCGGCGCGCGATCGCCTGATCGGGTTGGGCTATTGCCCCCGCGAGCACTGACCGCCGGACGCCACGCATAATTGCGTCTGGCTACGATTGACGGTTGCCCGGTCGTCGCGCTCATGTTCAGCCCATTGCGCGCGCGTCATGCATACCCGTCGGGTCGCCAGTCGGCTGCCGAGAACTTCCTGATTCTCGCACACGATCTGGTTCGGGTCGCGAGCCTTGGCCGGCCGGTCCGACGCAAAAGTCGGAGCGGCGGCGATGGCGAAGGACAGCAGGGCCAACAAGGAAGCGAGACGCATGATCCGGCCTTTCGATACGACGTCGCATGATGCCCGCATCGCGCCGCCGCGCCAAGCCCCTTCGCTCAGCGTGGCGGTGCCACGTCGAACGCGACGGTCAGCCGCTCGCCTGCAGCGAACGGCACGGTGCCATGCCACATGGTCGAGGGGAAAAGCACGAGCCGACCCGGCCTGGGCGCGATGACGCGCGTCGGTGGCAGGTCGAGCCCGAGCGCGGCCTGCGGTTGACCGAGGGTCAACCACCCGGCCCGGCTCGCGCTACGCTCGATCTCGTCGGGCAGCGACACGTAGAACGCGGAACTGAGCCACCCGTGCGGGTGGACATGATTGGCGTGATGCCCCTGCCCAGCGAGCCGCACCGACCAGGAGCCGGCGAACCGTACCGGTCGATCGCGCCGCCAGCGCAGCGTCGGGTGCCGCGCGTCGATCGGCGGGAGTTGCGCCACATGGCGCTCGACCGCGTGCACGATTCGCGCACGGAGCCGCTCGATTTCGGGCTCGATGCGTGACAGGAGCGGTCCGTCGGTTTGCGTCCCGCCTCGCACCGATTGGTCGAGATGCGCGGCCTGCGCGCGATGAAGCCCGCGCAACACGGTGGCCAGCCGGTCGAGCTCGGGTAACGCGTCGTCCAGGTCGATCACGCTGACGAGCCTTTCATCGCCGTCGAGCCAGTGTGCGCGGGGGTCGCCGGCCAGCCGCCAGACGATCGAAGCGTAAGGCCATAGGGACGAGTCGGCGGGGTCCAGATCGCGATCGAGCACGGCCGCAGCACCCGCGACGTCACCCTTGCGCAACGCCTGACGCACGCGCCACACCGCCATACCCGCCATTCCATTGAGCGTCGGCAATGAAAAGAACCGGTCGGCGCCGGCGAGATCGCCCAGTTCAGAGCGGCATATCGCCTCATTGGCGTCGAGCTCGGGCGTGCCGACCAGGCAGCGCCGCGCGCGCCCGATCGCATCCAGCGCCGCGGCATGGTTTTCCGACCTGACGTACATCGCGACCAGCGCGTGCCACAACGGCGCGTAGCGCGGATCGCGGGCCAGCGCGCGTTCGTACGATTCGCCCGCCACCGCAAGATTGCCGGTCAGCGCCTGGAGTTGCGCAAGCGTATCATGCCCCTCGATCCAGCCGGGATTGGCCGCAACCAGCCCGTCCAGCTCGGCAATAGCGGTCGTCGCATCACCGGTGGCGAAGCGCGCGGCGGCACGGCCGAGCAGCACGCCGGCATCGTTCGGCGCGAGGCGCGACGCCAGCTCGAACAGGGGAACAGCGGGTAAGCCGGCCTCCAGGGCGATGCGGGCACGACCATGCGCGATGCCGGCATCGCCGGGCGCCGTACGCGCCGCGCGATCGAAGGCCGGGATGGCCTGACGATGACGGTCGAGCGACCGCTCCAGCAAGCCAACCCATTGCCACAGCCGCGCATCGCGATCGGCGCGTTGCGCCGCACGCACCAGCGGCTGAAGCGCGCGCTCCTCCTCGCCTTCGGCCAGCGCGGCGCGCGCCAGATCGTCGAGTTCATCCACGTCGTCCGGCGCGCGCGCGACACGCGCCAGGGCAGCAGCGAAGATCAATCCCCGCGCCGGATCAGCACCCGGCCTGGCGTTCGCAGGAGCCGGTCTGCGAACGTTCGACCAGCGCCCGATCAGCGCGCTGCCGTTCGGCCCATTGCGCGCGCGTCATGCAAACCCGCTTGGTGGCCAGCCGGCTGCCGATGACTTCCTCGTTTTCGCAGACCATCTTGTTGGGATCACGTTTGTTACTCGGCGCGGCAGCATCGTCGGCGGCGATGACGGGCGCTGCACAAAGCAGCATGGCGAAAAGGGGCAAAGCCCGTAGCCGAGGAGTCACAATATTCCTTCCAACTTATCCAGCCGGATGATAGCCCTGTCGCTTGCTCAGGCAAGAGCATTTGCCGCCCGGGCAGTTCAGCGGCGCGCCCCCAAGCCGGGGTTGTCGGCGGCGATCAGCGCCGCGACCGCATCGCGCTCATGCTCCGTCAGGTCCGGATGCCAGACATCGAAGATCAGGACGATGCGCAGCTTGTCGCTCGGGTTGAGGGCTTCATGTTCGATCGTGTCATCGAACACGAACGCCTCGCCACGACGCCAGTGGCGCGTCTCCGCGCCGACACGAAACCAGCATCCCTCCGGCACGATCAACGGCAGGTGGCAGACCAGGCGCGCATTGTTGACGCCGACATGCGGCGGGATCGCGGTGCCCGGCGCGAGCAGGGAGAACATCGCATTGGGCGACGCGCCATCGACCGCCGGCTGGGGCAGCGTGTCGAGCAGCGCCATGGTGTGCGGGCATTGCGCGCTGTTGGCTTCGACGCGGCGGCCATTCTGCCAGAGATGGATCGCGCGCCAGTCCGGACTGTGGTTGAGCGGCCGCCACTGCCGCATCGGGACGTGGTCGGCATATTGGATATAGGGCACCAATTCGCCGCGCTGCGCCGCGAGCAACGCGGTGAGCTCGCCGGCGATGGTATCGGTCGCGCGCTCGAGCGTCTCCAGCCACGGAAAGCGCGCGCGCGGATGGAATTCGCGCTCGGCCAGTTCAGGAAAGAAGAAGTGCGTCGGCTCGCTGTGATAGGGCCGCGTGCGGCGCAACACATTGCTGCGAAAGCGTGCGATGCGCCGGCGCTCGTCACCATCCGCGGCCTGTTCGACCGGCGCCATCGCCGCGACCAGCCGCCGCTCGCGTGTATCGAGCCAGGCGGCGTGCCGCCTTTCGGCCTCCGCCACCGTCGCCGCGAGCTGCGGCGGCAACGCGCCTTCGGGTCGTTGCGCCAGCGCCTGCCCCCATGCCTCCCCGGCGCGCGGATCATCGAGCCGGTCAAGCAGGCTCGCGCGCAGCAGCAGGGCGGTGAAATCGAGCGGTGCCAGTGCCAGCGCGGCGTGCACGGCGTTCAGCGCCTCCTCCGGCTGACCCGCCGCGCGACACACGCCGGCGAGCTTGAGAAGCATCGCCATATCCTGTGGATTGGCGGCAACCGCTGCGCGAAGAAGAGCCTGCGCAGCGGCGAAGTCACGCGCCGCCAGTGCCGCATCGATCGCGCGCGCCGCCGCATCGCTCATAAATCATAGCCAAATTTTTCGACCCACGGCGCAAGCACCGGCAGGATCGGCGCGAGGTGCTCGCGATAACGCTGCCACCGGCCCGACGCGCGCTTGTAGATCGGCTCGGTGACCTGCGCATAGCTGGCGGTGGTGATGAAGCCGCGCGCCCTGGCGGTCTTGCGATGGTCGAGGGCTGCGTCGTTCCAGTCGAGGCCGAGGAAATCGAACAACGGGCGCACCTGTTCCTCGACATTCTCGACCAATTGTTCGTAGCCGATCGTGTGGACTTCGAGCGGGAACAGCGAACGCGAACGCTCCCAGTGGCGGAAGGTCAGATCGTAATATTCGGCGGCGTCCTCTGGTCGGAGAAAGTTCGACATCGCCGGATTGAGCCGGAAATTGCTGATGAAGCAGCTGAGCACGACATCGCACGGGTGGCGCAATGCGAGGATGAATCGCGCCCGCGGGAAGAGCCGGTGGATCAGCGGGGCCTTGAGCAGGAATAGCGGCGACTTGTCGATCAGCAGCGCGCCGGGCCTGAGTTCCGCAATTTTCGCGACTTCGGTGAAATAGTGCGCCCGCGCGGCGGCAATGCCTTCCGCATCGAGCTCGGGGATGCACATCATCCCGCCAAGCCGCTCGTCGACATAGTTGAGCGGCGGCTGCTCCTCGAGCACGATCGTGTCGGGATGTCCCATCAGGATCGTGTCGAGCAAGGTGGTGCCCGATCGCGGAAAGCCGACGAGGAACACCGGGTCGGGATAGGCCGGATCTGCCGCCGGCACCGGCTTCTGCCAGGTCGCGGCCCAGGCCGGCGTGAGCTGCGCAATCTCGTCTCTCACCGTTTGGCGGGTTTCGGCGGCGCGGGCCAGCGGATCGGACGGATCGGCCTGGTGCAGGCGCCCCGCCTCGGCAAACCACGCAAAGGCCTCGTCGGTGCGGCCAAGGCGATCGAGCAGCGTGGCGCGGAGATGCGCAGTCCGTTCCGGTTCGATCGACGCGGGGACTCCGGTCAGACAGGCGAGCCCTTCTTCGAAGCGCTTTTCGCGGCGATGCTCCATCGCGCGGATGAAACCGAGCGCACCCTCATCGACGCCAGCGCTTTCGGCGCGGGCGATCAACGGCGCGAACTCCTCCTCGCGGTTGGTATGCTCATATTGGATGGCGAGGCCGAGATAGGCGTCGGTCAATCGCGGATCCACGTCGAGCGCGGCGCGATAGGCGCGCTCGGCCAGTGCGACGCGCATCACCAGGCCATATTCCACGGCCGCCTTGAACTGCAGGTTGGCATTTGCCGGATCACGCCCGATCGCCCGCTCGAGCGCGTCGAGCGCGGCCGCGTCGCGGCCGGCGTCTTTCAACAGCACATACAGGTCATGAAGCGGGCGCGCGTCGACGGGAAAGTCGCTTGCGGCCTGATTCAGCACCGCCTCAGCTTCGTCGTCTCGCCCGGCAGCGCGCAATGCGGTGGCGAGATTGAGACGGGTCGGCGGTGCGTTGGGGTCGAGCGCGACGGCACGGTGCAGCGCAGCGACCGCACCGTTCGCGTCACCGAGCGCGGCGCGGGCATTGCCGAGATTGTTCAGGCTCTCGAACTCGTCGGGCGCCCGGGCCAGCACATGCTCATAGGCCTCGGCCGCGTCCGCGAAACGTTCGAGCGACTGGGCAAGGAAGCCGCGATAACGCGCGACGCGCAATGTCGGGTCGGCGAGCGCGAGGTCGCGCGTCGCAATCTCGAACGCGCCGGCAATGTCGCCGGTGTCAATCAGCGCGGTGATCAGATTGCAGGCGATCGTCGTGTCGCCGGGCCGACGACGATGCGCCGCGTGGAGATGACGGATCGCACCGTCGAGATTGCCGGAACGCGCGCAGAGCATCCCCAGAAAGGCGTTGAGCGCGACGACGTCGCCGCCCTGGACCAGCGCCTGCTCGGCGATGCGCCCCGCCCCCGGCAGATCGCCGGCGCGCGCTGCGGCCATTGCCGCGCCCAGGGCGGCGGCGGTGCGTTGATCGAGCGGGGGAGCGCTGGCCATGATGAGTGTTTGGACTCGCCCTATCCCGCTGGCAATTGCCTTGCGGCGCGGTGTGACTCAAAAAAAAGGGGCGGCCGACCTGACAGCCGACCGCCCCCGATATCGCTACGCGATGGACCTTAGAAGTCGAGCGTCACACCGGCGTACATGTAACGGCCGAGCGCGTCATAGACCGCCGGATAGGTGTTGCCGTTGCAAGGACCGGTCGGGCACAGGTTCGAACCGTCGCGGCCGCCATTGCCCGACGTGACGAAGGGTGGCTGCTTGTCGAACACGTTGTTTACGCCGAGCCGGAAGTTGAAGCTGTGGCCCACCGCCGCGGTCAATGCGAGATCGAAGTAGCTGTACGACTTGATCTTCAGCCCGGGGTTGTAGTTGAACGCCCCGTTCAGCGTCTGATAGGCCGTGGTCGTTTCAGCCGTGACCGGACCGATATAGCGCCACTGGGTCGAGAAACCCAGGCCCGAGGGCATCTGCCAGCTCAGGCGCGCCTTGTGGCGCCAGCGCGGCAGCGGCGAACCGGCATCGGTCGTGCCGCCCTTGCTGCACGTCGGACCGTACAGACCCGCGCAGTCATAGGGCTGGGTCAGACCGTTGTTGACCTTGTAGGCATCGAGATAGGTGCCGACAAAGCTCAACGACAGGTTGCCCCACTTGCCCAGCGGTTGCGCATAGGAGCCGTTGATCTCGATACCGCGCGTCTCGATCTGACCGACATTGTTGGGAAGATCCGAGACATAACCATTCGAGGTCAGCCAGATCGACCCGGCGGTGTCGCGGTGCACGAGGCCGCACGACGCCGGGGTGAAGGTCGCGGTTGCCTTGGCCACGCAGTCAGCAAGGACCGCATCGGGACCGAACGAACGGATCGCGCTGTCGACCTTGATGTCGAACCAGTCGACGCTCAACGCGAAACGCGGGAGCATCCGCGGCTGCAGCACGACACCGAAGGATTTGGTCGTCGCACGCTCCGGGGTCAGGTTGGTATTGCCGCCGATCAGGCCGTTATACTGGCCGGCCGGGTTCGACGCCGTCTTCTGGCCGACCGCCAGACCCTGGGCGCGGCAACCATAGTTGGTCGCGGTGATCGTGATGCCCGAGCACGGATCCTTCGAGCCATCGAGCGCCACGTTCTGGGTTGCGAACAGCTCCTGGATGTTCGGCGCGCGCGCCGCGCGGTTATACGAGGCGCGGAACTTGATGTCGCGGATCGGCGCGAAATCGATACCGAACTTGTAGGTGTCGGTCTTGTAGGTGCGCGAGGCGGTCGTCTTGTAGGACGAGTAGCGATAACCCGCCGTGAAGACGAGCGAGTCGACGAAGCCGTTCTGGACGATCGGGATCTGGGTTTCGCCGAACAGCTCATAGACGTGGAAGCCGCCGGAGATCGGCAAGGTCGCGCCGCCTTGACCGGTCAGGTCGCCGGTCTGAAATGCCTGATCGGTCTGCAGGTTGAGGTTCTCGTTGCGATATTCCGCACCGATATTCACGCCGACGCCGTCGGTCGCCCAGGGTGTGCGGATGCCATATTCGCCGAGGCGGCCAGTGAACGACACATCGGCGATCTGTTCGGTGGTCTGACCGCGCTGGAAACCCGTCGCCGAAAGATAGGCGACCGACGCTGCGCTGGCAGCACCCGCGCCGCCGAACACATTGTAGGGGACGCAGGTCGGATCGGTGCCGTCGCGGACCGAACGGCAGATCGGCGCGCCGGTCGGACCGGTGACGACGTCGAGCGCCTTTTGCAGCCGGGCGACCGAGAACTCGTTCGAATAGACCTGCGAATAGACCGTCTTGCCATACTGGTAATAGGCATCATACGACCAGGCCTTGCCGAGGTCGCCCTTGCTGCCGATCACACCACGGAAGTTGGTATGCTGCAGGTCGGCATTGCGCGGGCCGCCCTCGACGTTGCGACGCAGCAGCTGGAAGAAGCCCTTGTTATAGGTCTGGCCCGTCGTCGGATCGACATAGTTGGTCGGTGCCGCGCCCGGATTGGGGTTGTACGGCGCGCCGATCGCGAGCGGGAAGCCGCCGAGCGTGCCGTTGATCAGATTCTCGTTGGCGAAAATGATCGCGCGCTGCGCCGGGGAGATCAACGGGTTGTCCGAGTTGATCGTCAGCGTGTTGCCGAAATCGCCCGATTCCGCGATCTGCGCGACGGTGCGATCGTCCATGAACATGAACTCGAGATAGGGCTTGATCGAGTCGTTGACCTCGTAGTTCGCGAAGAACCCGGCGGTGTAGCGTTCATCCGGCCGCTGATAATAATTGGCCGGCGCGAAATTGTAGAGGCTGGTCGAGTTGGCGAAGCCGCCATTCGGCTTGAAGGTGAAGAAGGTCGAGGTACCACCATTGAAAACGATCGCGTTGCCGTTGTTCGACGTCGCCGAACCGCCGCAACGCGGTGCGCCGCCGCCGGTGTTCTGCAGCACGCACGCGCTGTAGTCGCGATTGCCCTGCACAACCGCCTTGACCTTGCGATAGCCGAAATAGACCGTCGCATGGCCGCGATTGTCATCGAAGCCGGAGCCGATCGTCACCGTCCCATCGAACGAACCGCCATCGGCGACGCTGCCGACGGGATAGCCATAGCCCTTGAGGCCGGCCGCCTGCCGCGTGTTGAGCAGCGGGGTGAGGAAGGTGTCGCGGTTGTCATGCTGGTAGAAGGCATATTGGCCGTCAAAACGGATACCCGTGAAATTGGTATCCATGATGAAGTTGACGACGCCCGCCACGGCGTCGGCACCATAGGTCGACGAGGCGCCGCCGGTCAGCACTTCGACGCGCTTGATCATCGAGGCGGGGATGATGTTGATGTCGGCAGCCGAACCGCTGCTCGGGCTCGGATCGCCGGGCAGCAGCCGGCGCCCATTGACCAGGGTCAGCGTACGGGTCGTGCCGAGACCGCGAAGATCGATCGTTGCCGTACCGTCAGCGCCGTTCGACAGGCTGGATGACTGGCTCGCGAAGACCGACGGCAGCGAGTTGAGCAGATCCTCGACGCGCGTCGTGCCCTGAAGCTTGAAGTCCTGGTTGCTGACGACGGTGACCGGCGCCGTCGAGGTGAGGTTGGCCGACTGCGGAATGCGCGAACCGGTGACGACGACGTCTACCGGGGCCTCATCCGCGGGCTGCGCCGCAGGCAGGGTGGCCGGTGCCACGGGTGCGGTCGATTGCGCAAAGGCCGGCATGGCCACGAGCGACAGCGCGAGCACCGCGGGGGCAGCGCCACACTTCAACGTCGCGATCTTCGCAAGGTTGGTCACAAGAAATCCCCTTCTCTCGGCGGCGCTCGGGATGGGCCGCCAGATGACGCCGTTCCGATCCCATAAAGGTTGGTAACGGCAATGGAACATTCGTGCCTTTCCATTCATCCCATGTAAATCTTCGACGCACGGTCGTGCTGTTATTTGTTACAGGGGTGTTGCTTGTCAGCCACATCGGGTGGATGCAGGCAACGGCGACCGGCACCTGGGTTGAGGAGGGGATTGACATGCTTAGCCGCTTGATCTGGCCGATGATGGTGGGTGCGGTCACCCTCGCAGCGCCCGTTATCGCGAAGGATGGGCCGCCACCAAAGCGTGCCGCGATTCTGCAACAGGTCGTGGATTGCCGCGCTATCACCGACGACGTCAAACGCCTGGCGTGTTTCGACCGCGAGGTCGCAGCGCTCGACACTGCGGAAAAGGGCAAGCAGGTCGTCGTTGTCGACCGCGAGCAGGTGCAGGCGGCGCGACGCACGCTGTTTGGCTTGCCGCTGCCCAATCTCCATCTGTTCGGCGGCAATGACGACCATGACGCGGACGCCGTAACGCAGATCGAAGGCAAGATCGTCGCCGCCTCGCCCGCGGCCGATGGCTGGCGAATCCAGTTGGACGACAGTTCGGTCTGGGTACAAACCGACGGGAAGCCGATCTTTCGCACGCCAAAGGCCGGGCTCGCTGTGGTGGTGAAGCACGGCGCGCTGGGCAGCTATTTCCTCAGCGTCGACGGCGCCCCGGGCGTGAAGGTGCGGCGCGTGCTGTAGCGCGCACGACACTCATTCCGTGCGCGGCATCGGGCCCGCAACCAGCAGCGGGTCGATCTTCGCCTCGCGCCACTTCATGCTCCAGTGGAGATGCGGCCCGGTCGCGCGTCCGGTCATGCCCGAAAAGCCGATCGTCTCGCCGCGCTGGACATGTTCGCCGACATGCACCGCGATTCGCGAGAGATGGAGGAACGCGCTGTTGAGCCCCATGCCGTGATCGATCATCAGCAGATTGCCTTCCAGCGTGAAGGGATGATCGGCGGCGAGGATCACCACGCCATCGGCCGGCGCCAGCACCGGCGTGCCCTGCGGCACCGCGACATCGAGCCCGCTATGGTACGATCCAGCCTCGCCATTCTTGTAGATGCGCTGCGAGCCGAACAGCGTCGAGATGCGCCCCGTCGTCGGCCACAGAAAGGGCTGGCGCCAGCCGGCGGCATCGGTGACCAGCCGGCGCGCGGCGTTGATCTGCGCCAGTTCGGCGGGCCGCAGTCGTTCGAATTCGGGTTGCGGCACGGGAAACTTCGGCAGCGTGTTGAGCCGCGAGATATCCCATTGACGCGGCGCGACGGTCAGCGTGTCGCGAACCTGCCGGCCATCCTCGAGCGTCGCGACGATGCTCGCCACCGGCCCCGCGTCACGGTCGAAGGCGATCACGAAACGTCCATCGGGCGCGACCGGGATGGTCATGCCGTTGAACGACAACAGGCTGGTCGACGATGGCGCGATGCCGATCACCACGCCGCCCTGGATCATGCTGCCGGCATAGCTGAAGGCGGTGCGATCGGGCGCGCGGCGCGGCGGAACAACCACCGTCGCCGTCGGTGGAGGCTGGCGCTGGGGCCGCGCGGCGGGCTGGACCTGCGATGCGGCGAGCGGCGTCGTGCAACTGCCGAGCACGATCATCGCGGGAACGCCGAAGCTCCAGCGCGCCATCTTCCTCATTCCGGCGTCATTGCCGCGGTGGCGATCGCCGCGCTGGCATAGGCCTCCTGCCGCGCGACGCTCCAGTAACGCAGTTCGTCGAGCAGGATGCGCTCGCCCGAGACCGCGCAGACGACATGATCGCCGCTCGCCAGCACGCGAAAGCCATTGGCCATGTAGTGGAGCCGGGCGGTACGATCAGAATTCGACATCAACATGGTAACGGGCTTTCGAAGCTGGCGGCGGGCGGATCAGAGCAGGCTGGGTTGCTCGGGGCCGGGGCCTTTGGCCTTGTCATATGCCGAGCCGGCCGCGCGCTCAACCTTGGCGTCGACCTGGCCGTCCCGGAAGTGGAGCGTGACGGCGCCGGCCGCGCGCGCCGCGGCGGCACTGCCGACCACCGCGCCGCCCGGCCGC